>NZ_CP097253.1:649166-1298333 GCF_023380025.1 Sphingomonas glaciei | reverse complement strand
AGCCGATGGCGTGAACCTGCTCGACTACGCCGCGGAACGGCGCCAGCAGCCCGGCCGCGTCCTTGGTGGTGAGGGCACCGACGACGAGGTGGATCGGACGGCCCGCGGCAAGCGGGGCGATGCTTCGCGCCAGCAGCTCGGCCGCCTGGGCATTGTGGCCGCCGTCGAGCCACGCGTCGCGGGTGCCGATCAGCGGGCCGGGGCGGAGCCTCTGCAGGCGGGCAGGCCAGCGTACCTCTGTCATGGCGCGGGCGAGGGCTGCGTCGGAGATGCTGACCGCGTCCTGATGGCGCAGCATGGCGACGGCGAGGGCGGCATTGTCGGCCTGGTGCGGGCCGGGGAGGGCGGGAAGCGGCAGGTCGAGGCTGCCTTGCGCGTCGCTGTAGTGGAGGCGATCGCCAGCCAGCGCGCTGTGCCACTCCCTGCCCCGCCGAAGAAGCGGCGCGTTGCGGAGGGCCGCTACCTCTCTCAGCTGGGCGGCGGCCGCCCCGGGTTGGGCGAGGGTCACGAGGGGGATGCCGGGCTTGGCAATCCCGGCCTTTTCGACCGCGATCTCGGTCAGGGTCGTGCCGAGCCATTGTTGGTGGTCCAGCCCGAGTGCGGCGATGCCCGTGACTGCCGGGCGTTCGACCACGTTGGTGGCGTCGAGGCGGCCGCCCATGCCGACTTCCAGCACCAAGGCGTCGGCGGGGATGCGGGCGAAGGCGAGGAAGGCGGCGGCGGCGGTGGCTTCGAAGAAGCTTGGCGCGATGTCGTCCGAGGCGTCGAGTATTTCCTCGAGCAGGGCGGCAAGCGCTTCGTCTTCAATCAGTCGTCCGGCGAGCCGGATGCGCTCGTTGAAACGGACCAGGTGGGGCGAGGTGAAGACGTGGACGCGGTGGCCGGCCGCTTCCAGCGCGGCGCGGAGGAAGGCGCAGGTCGAGCCCTTGCCGTTGGTCCCGGCGACATGGAACACCGGCGGTAGGTGGTCCTGCGGGTCGCCGAGGCGATGCAGCAGCGCCGTGATGCGCTCCAGCCCGAGCCGGTCGCCGCCGGGACTGAGCGCCTCCAGCCGCGCCAGCTGGGCGGCGACACCTGGATGGTCGGAACGGGCGAAGTCAGCCAAGCCGCCCTCCCGCCGGCGGGAGGGGGCGGGGGATCACGCCGCTTCCCGCGCCGGAACCAGGTAGTCGATCAGGCTGCCAAGCGTGGCGCGCAGGTCGCGGCGGTGGGTGACCATGTCGATCATTCCATGTTCGAGCAGATATTCGGCGCGCTGAAAGCCTTCGGGCAGCTTTTCGCGGATGGTCTGCTCGATCACCCGCTGGCCGGCGAAACCGATCAGGGCGCCGGGCTCGGCGATCTGGACGTCGCCGAGCATGGCGTATGAGGCGGTGACGCCGCCGGTGGTCGGATCGGTCAGCACCACGATGTAGGGCAGGCCCGCCTCGCGCAGCAGCTCTATCGCGACGGTGGCGCGGGGCATCTGCATCAGGCTGAGGATGCCCTCCTGCATCCGCGCGCCGCCCGCGGCGGTGAAGATGATGTAGGGAGCGTGGGCGGCGATCGCGGCCTGGACCCCGGCAACGAAGGCCGAACCGACCGCCACACCCATCGACCCGCCCATGAAGGCGAAGTCCTGCACGCCGACGACGGCGGCGCGGCCGTCGATCTTCCCACGGGCGTTGAGCAGGGCGTCCTTCTCCTCGGTTGCGGCGCGCGCGGCCTTGATCCGATCGGCGTAGCGCTTGGTATCGCGAAACCGCAGCGGGTCCTCGCGCACGTCGGGCGTGGCGATGAGGTCGTAGCGCGCGTCGTCGAACACCTGGCCAAAGCGGGTGTGGGCGCGGATGCGATCGTGATGGTCGCAGCGCGGGCAGATCTGGAGATTGTCCTCCCATTCCTTGGTAAACACCATGGCGTTGCAGTTCTTGCACTTGTGCCAGAGCGTGTCGGTGACCTGCCGCTTTGGCAGGAAGGAAATGGAATTACGGACCCGGCTGAGCCAGCTCATGATGTGTCCTTGGAATGGGCGTCAGGCGCCGGCGGGTAGCGCGGCGGACGAGAGGAGGGAAGCGGCGATGGCGCGGGCGGCCTCGGCCGGGTCGGCGGCGGCGGTGATCGGACGACCGATAACCAGCAGGGAGGCGCCGCGATCCAAAGCATCGACGGGGGTCAGCACGCGCTTCTGGTCGCCGAGGTCGCTGCCGGACGGGCGCAGGCCGGGAACGACGAAGGTGCCACCGGGCCAGCGCTCGGCGGCGGCGGCGACTTCCTCGCCCGAGCAGACGATCCCGTCGCAGCCAGCCGAGCGGGCGAGGTCGGCGAGCCGCTCGACCTGATCGGCCGGGTCAGACGTCACGCCGATCGCCGCGAGGTCGTCGCCATCAAGGCTGGTGAGGACGGTCACCGCGACGACCTTGCAGCCAGGAGACGCGGCGGCCTTCGCCGCTTCAAGCATGGCGCGGCCGCCGGCGGCGTGGACGGTCAGTACCGCGGGCGCGAGCGGGGCGAGGGCGGCGACAGCCTTGCCAACGGTGTTGGGGATGTCGTGCAGCTTGAGATCGAGGAAGATCGGCAAGCCTGCCGCGGACAGCGCGGCGACCCCGGCCGGTCCGTTGGCGGCGAAGAATTCGAGGCCGAGCTTCAGCCCACCGACGTGGGGCGAGACGGCTGCGGCCAGTGCCTTGGCCTGACCGAGTTCAGGGGTGTCGATGGCAACGTAGATCGGGTTGGTCATGGTATCAGACCTGCGTCGGCGCCGACCGGCTCGATCACGGCAGCAGGAGCGGCCGGAGGATTGGCGATGGCGATCCGCCGCTTCAGCCGCCACAGCCGCGCGCGCAGCCACAGGAAGGTCGGGAGGAAGCCGAGCAGCGCCGCAATCAGCACCAGCAGCGGGAGCTTCACGTCGGCTTGGAGCGAGCCCCACAGGTTGATCGTCACGTCCGACCAGTTGTTGCGGGCGATGATCGCCAGGAACACGGCCAGCACGACCCAGAAGAGCGTCCGCAGGAACTGCATGGGAGCGGGTTTAGAGACGGCAGCGCCCCTTGGCCAGACTCGTCGCCTGTTCGTCGCTGAAGACCGTCGTTTCGCCGCAGTCACTCGAGGAGTACAGTTGAGCCTGCGCCGCGCTGCCTCCAAGCCGGTTGCGGGGAGGATAGGTCACTGAAGAAACGCGTCATCGCTGGCGCGGGCGCCGTCTTGCTGATGGGCGCCGCCATTGCCAGCATCCGGGTCGTCGAGCCCTTCGGAACAGCGCAAAGCCAGGCGGCCGACGTGCGCGCCGCAAGCCTGCGCCTGGCCAAGGTGCAGCCGACCGCGCGGCAGCGGATCGACTATGCCCGGCTCAACGCGCGGCTGAAGCGGCTGGCCGAGAAGCCGACGATGGTCGGGATGGCCGTCGGCATCGTCGAGAATGGCCGCATCACCTTCCTGTCGGGCTATGGCGAAACGCTGGAAGGATCGGGCGAGGAGGTCACCGCTGACACGGTGTTCCGCTGGGCCTCGGTCAGCAAGGGCGTCGCCGGGACGATGGTCGCCAAGCTGGCGGAGCAGGGCAAGATCCAGCTCGACGGGCCGGTGGTGAACTATGCCCCGGGACTGAAGCTTCCGGCCGGCAACGAATATCGGGCCAGCGTCACCGACGTGCTGAGCCACCGCCTCGGCCTTTACCGCAACGCGCTCGACAACAAGCTGGAGGAGGGTCAGTCGCCGCAGGTGCTGCGGGCGCAGCTGGGGACGCTGAACGCGATCTGCCCGCCCGACACCTGCTGGTCCTACCAGAACATCGCCTTCGACAGCGCCAGCGACATGGTCGCGCGGGCCACTGGCACCACCTATCAGGAAGCGGTGCGGCAGCAGTTGTTTGGACCGTTGGGCATGACCAGCGCGACGCTGACCCGCGAAGGGCTGGTCAGCGCCAAGAGCTGGGCGAGGCCGCACACGGTGGGCCGCCGGCCGCTCGAGGTGCTGGAGCCTTATTACCGGGTGCCGGCGGCGGGCGGGGTCAACAGCAACATCAAGGACATGTCGCTGTGGATGATCGCCCAGATGGGCGGCATGCCGGCGGTGCTCGACCAGGCGCTGCTCGACAAGGTCCATGCCCCGCTCGTCAAGACACCCGGCGAGCGGGCGCGTTTGCGCAAGTTCCTGGAGCGGGTCGGCGAGGCGACCTACGGCCTCGGCTGGCGCAATTACGATTATGCCGGGCGGCGGATCATCGGCCATCGCGGCGGGGTCAACGGCTATCGCTCGCTGATCCTGTTCGATCCTGCGCTGAAGAGCGGTGTGGTGGCGCTGTGGAACAGCAACACCAGCCAACCGGGCGGGCTGGAGTTCGAGGTGATGGACATGCTCCACGGGCTCGAGTTCCGGGACTGGATGGAGCTCGACAAGGTCGGCGGCCCACCGCCCGAACCGGCGAGCGAGGAAATCGCGACGGTCGGCAGCGGGGACCGGCGGTAGAGCTATTCGGCAGGTTGGCGCAGGCCGACGCGTCGTTCGACCGAGTGCAGTTCGGATTTCTGCTGGCGGCTTGCCAGCCAGCGCAGGCCCATGCCGCCGATCGACAGGGCCATGCCGGCGAGCAGTGCCGTCATGTGCCAACGTGGCTCGCCAGGACTGGGCCACGCCACGGCGCCAAGAAGCAGCACGCTGACGATGGAGATGAGATAACCGAGACCGCGCATCGCCTTCCTCGTGACAGTTTGATGACAGTGCCCGAGCGGAACAATCGTCACCGGCCCCCGGTTTCCCCAGCACGCTAATTCCTGCTGCTGGAGCTTACCCATGGCCGACACCGCCCCCGACGCGATCACCCTGCTCAAAGACGACCACCGCGCGGTCGAAGAGCTGTTCAAGGAATATGAGGATGCCGCGACGCCGGCGGCCAAGGCCAAGATCGCCGACAAGATCGCGGTCTCGCTGATCGTCCACACCCGGATCGAGAACGAGCATTTCTATCCGGCCTGCGAAGGAAAGGTCGACGAGGCAGACCTTAAGGAAGCCTATGTCGAGCATGACGCCGCTAACGTCCTGATCGCCGAGATCCTCGCCAGCCCCAAGGGCGACGATTTCGCCGAGGCCAAGGTCAAGGTGCTCAAGGAAGAGATCGAGCATCACGTCGGCGAGGAAGAGCGCTGGCTGACCGGCATCTTCAGCCAGGCCAAGCGCCACGGCGTCGACATGGACGCTCTGGGCGTCACGCTGGCGGAGGCCAAGGCGGGCTATGAAGCCGACATCGCCAAGAACGGTCCGGAAGTGCACCTGGCGGCGCTGAAGAAAACCAAGGTCGCGGCGGAATAAGGGTAGGTCGTCCCGGCGCGGGCCGGGACGACCCTTGGTCAGGCGTGGGCGACCAGGAACTTCTCCAGGTCGCTGCAGCCGCCGACCTTGACCCCGTCGACGGTGATCAGCGGCGTAGTCGATACGCCATGCTCGGCCTTGAACGCCTCGGTTTCTTCGCGGGTGGTGAGTTGATGCTCCTCGACCTCGAAGCCGTGGTCGCGCAGCAATTGGAGCGCGCGGCGTCCGAACGGGCATTCATGGTCGGGCAGGACCATCCGGGTGATCTGGGCGGTAGGCATGGCTTGGCAGTCTCCTTGGGGGACTAGGCAAGCGCCCGGATGAGGCCCCCGGTTCCACCCCGGTGGTCTTTCGCAACGATTCGGCCTATGGGCGGCGCCATGCTTCATGAACATCTTCCCGCGGCGCTCGGCCGAGCGCTCGAAACGCGCGGCTATGAAACTCTGACCGAAGTCCAGGACGCGGTCTCGACACCCGAGGCGGCCGGCCGCGACCTGCTGGTGTCCGCCCGCACCGGGTCGGGCAAGACCGTCGCCTTCGGCCTGGCCATGGCCGGCGACCTGCTGGGCGAGGCCGAGCGGCTGCCTTATTCGCTGGCGCCGATGGCGCTGGTCATCGCCCCGACCCGCGAGCTTGCGCTGCAGGTCTCGACCGAATTGCAATGGCTTTACCAGGATGCCGGCGGGCGGGTGCTGACCTGTGTCGGCGGGATGGACCCGGTCCGCGAGCGGCGTGCGCTGGAGAGCGGCACCCACATCGTGGTCGGCACGCCGGGCCGCCTGCGCGACCATCTGGAACGCGGTGCGCTCGACCTGTCGAGCCTCAAGGTCGTGGTGCTCGACGAGGCCGACGAGATGCTCGACATGGGCTTCCGCGAGGAGCTGGAGGAGATCCTAGACGGCGCGCCTGCCGAGCGACGCACCCTGCTGTTCTCCGCCACCCTGCCCAAGCCGATCGTTGCCCTGGCCCGCCGCTACCAACGCGACGCGCTCCGGATCAGCACGGTGGAGACCAGCGCCGGCCATGGCGACATCTCCTATCAGGCGGTGACCGTGCGCCCGACCGACGTCGAGCATGCGGTGGTCAACCTGCTCCGCTTCCACGAGGCCGAGACCGCGATCCTGTTCTGCGCGACGCGCGATGCGGTGCGCCGCCTGCACGGCAGCCTGTCGGAGCGCGGGTTCACCGCCGTCGCGCTGTCGGGCGAGCATAGCCAGGCCGATCGCAACCGTGCGCTGCAGGCGCTGCGCGACAAGCGCGCCCGCGTTCTGGTCGCGACCGACGTCGCCGCGCGCGGGATCGATCTGCCTTCGGTCAGCCTGGTCATCCACGTCGAGCTGCCGCGCGACGCCGAAGCGCTGCAGCACCGATCGGGCCGGACCGGCCGCGCCGGGCGCAAGGGCATTGCGATGCTGATCGTGCCCAACATGCGCCGCCGCCGGGTCGAATCGATGCTGCGCCTGGCGCGGATACCGGTCGAGTGGACCGCGGTGCCGACCGCCGACGACATCCGCGCCCGCGACCGCACGCGCTTGTTCGAGAAACTGCGCGAGCCGGGCGAGATTGACGAGGCTGACAAGGCTTTCGCCGCTGAGCTGCTGGCCGAGCTGGGGCCCGAGGGCGTCGCGGCGGCGCTGGTCAAGGCGCTCGCTTCCGACCTTCCCGCGCCCGAGGACCTGCTGGAAGGTCCGGGCGAGGATGGGCCGCGGCATGGCGGCTTCGAAGGCGCGGGCTGGTTCAAGATCAACGCCGGGCGGCGTCAGGGCGGCGATCCCAAGTGGCTGTTGCCGCTGATCTGCCGGATCGGCCACGTTCCGCGCAGCGAGATCGGCGCGATCAAGGTCGCGGCGACCGAAAGCTTCTTCGAGGTCAGCCCGCGCGCGGTGCAGACCTTCGTCAAGGCGCTGCGCAAGAATTCGCCGGCGATGGCGCAGGACGGCATCCTGGTCGAACCGAGCACCAGCCCTGACGAGCATCATGCAGGTGGCGGTGGCCCGCCGCGCCCGCGACTCGGACCACGCGGTCCGCGGCCGGAGCGCCGCTAGACCCTAGCTGGCAGCGAGCGCCTTCGCGAGTTCGGACTTAGTCATGGTCGAGCGGCCCCTGATGTCGCGCTTGCGGGCCTCGGCCATCAGCTCGGCCTTGGTCGGCTCGCCATGGCGGGCGGCTGCAGTCTTGCGAGCGACGTCGGTCGGCTGGGACGAGAATTGCTTGCCCTTGGCCGTGTCGGCATGCTTTTTGGCGGTGGTGCGCTTGTATTCGGTGTCAGTCAGCGCCTCGCGCGCCTTCTTGGGCAGGTAGCGCTCGCCAGTCTTGCCGCTTTGCTTGCCGGACTTGGTGCCCCACTCCTCGCGGGTCCATTCGGCGAGATGATTGTGCGGATCCTTGCCCCCTCGATAGCCGCCGCCGGCCTTCTTATATTCGGCGACCGTGAGCTGCGCCTTGCGGGCCGACCATTCGCCCTTGTCGCCGCCCTTGTCGCCGGCGGTGACGCGTTTCTTCACCTTCTCCCACAGGGCGGGGTCGGTTTTTTCGGCTGTCTCGGACATGCCGGTGACAACCGGGATGGCGCGGAACCGGTTCCGCTCAGCCGAGGCTGACGAAGCTGTCGAGCACCCGCTTGCGGCCGGCATGCTCGAAGTCGATCTCCAGCTTGTTGCCTTCGATCGCGGCGATCAGGCCGTAGCCGAACTTGCCGTGGAACACGCGCTGGCCGAGGCTGAGGTCGTCGCGGCCCTTGTTGCCGAGGCTGACCGCCGAGGCGCGCGCCTCGACGATCCGCTGCGGCACGGGGGTGAAGGTCTGGGCGGCGCGGCCGAAGCCCGGACCACGGGTGGCGAGGCGGTCGGGGCGCTGGGCGGCGACATGGGCGAAGGGATCGCCATTCTCGCTCCACTGCGCCCGCCACAGCGATTCGCCGCCGGTCATGGTGGTCTCTTCCTCGACATGCTCCTTGGGAAGCTCGGCGACGAAGCGGCTGGGGATGGACGAGGTCCACTGGCCGTAGATGCGGCGGTTGGCGGCGTGGAAGATGGTCGCCTTTTCGCGCGCGCGGGTGATCGCGACATAGGCCAGGCGGCGCTCTTCCTCGAGGGACGCGGTGCCGCCTTCGTCCAGCGCGCGCTGAGAGGGGAACACGCCTTCTTCCCACCCGGCGAGGTAGACAATCGGGAACTCCAGCCCCTTGGCGGCGTGGATGGTCATGATGGTGACCTTGTCGCCCGACTTGTCGGCGTCATTGTCCATCACCAGGCTGACATGTTCGAGGAAGGAGGGGAGGTTGTCGTATTCCTCCATCGCCCGGGTCAGCTCGGCGAGGTTCTCCAGTCGGCCGGCGGCCTCGGCGGTGCGCTCGGCCTGGAGCGCGGCGGTGTAGCCCGACTCGTCGAGCAGCTGGCGGGCGAGTTCGGCATGGGGCGGCGGGGCGCCGGGCGAGGGCGCCGCATCGGCGGCGGCGAGGTGCATCTGCCGCCAGCGCGCGAGATCTCCGACGAAGCGGCCGAGGCTGCGCTTGGCCTGCGGTGTCAGCTCGTCCGAATCGAGCATCTGCGCCGCCGCCAGCAGCAAGGGCAGGCCGGCGGCGCGGGCGTAGCGGTGGATGTTGGCGATCGCCTTGTCGCCGAGCCCGCGCTTGGGGGTGTTGACGATCCGTTCGAAGGCGAGGTCGTCGGACGGGCTCTGGACCAGGCGCAGATAGGCCAGCGCGTCGCGGATCTCGGCCCGCTCATAGAAGCGGAAGCCGCCGACGATCTGGTAGGGGAGGCCGATCGCAATGAAGCGCTCTTCGAACTCGCGGGTCTGGAACTGGGCGCGGACCAGGATGGCGATGTCGCTGAGACTGCCGCGGCGCTGATGCTGCTCGGCTTCCTCGCCGACGCGGCGGGCTTCCTCCGGGCCGTCCCAAACGCCGACGACCTTGACCTTCTCGCCCGTATCGATCTCGGTCCACAGGTCCTTGCCGAGGCGGCCCGAGTTATTGGCGATGAGGCCCGAGGCGGCGCCGAGGATGTGCGGGGTCGAGCGGTAATTCTGCTCGAGCCGAATCACCGCCGCGCCCGGGAAGTCGCGTTCGAAGCGGAGGATGTTGGCGACCTCGGCCCCGCGCCAAGAGTAGATCGACTGGTCGTCGTCACCGACGCAACACAGGTTGCGGCGCGGCTCGGCAAGCAGCTTCAGCCATTCGTACTGGACCGCGTTGGTATCCTGATATTCGTCGACCAGCAGATATTTGAAGCGGATGCGGTAGCGCTCCAGCACGTCCTCGTGGGTGCGGAAGATCACCAGCATGTGCAGCAGCAGGTCGCCGAAGTCGCAGGCATTCACCGCCTTCAGTCGGGCCTGATACTGCGCGTAGAGGTCGGCGCCGCGGCCGTTGGCGAAGGCCTCGGCCTCGCCCGCGTCGACCTGATCGGGGGTCAGGCCCTTGTTCTTCCAGCGGTCGATGCAGCCGGCCAATTGGCGCGCGGGCCAGCGCTTCTCGTCCAGCTCGGCGGCGACGATCAATTGCTTCATCAGGCGCAGCTGGTCGTCGGTGTCGAGGATGGTGAAATTGCTCTGCAGACCGACCAGCTCGGCGTGGATGCGCAGCATTTTGGCGGCGATCGAGTGGAAGGTACCGAGCCACGGCATCCCCTCGATCGCGCCGCCGCTGATCCGGCTGATCCGCTCGCGCATCTCGCGCGCGGCCTTGTTGGTGAAGGTCACCGACAGGATCTCGCTCGGCCACGCCTTGCGAGTCGCGATGAGGTGGGCGAGTCGCGCGGTCAGCGCGGCGGTCTTTCCGGTCCCGGCGCCGGCCAGCACCAGCACCGGGCCTTCGGTGGTCAGCACCGCCTCGCGCTGAGGAGCGTTGAGGCTGGCGAGATAGGCCGGCTCGGGCGACAGGGCAGCGGATTCGGACACGGATCAAGCAGTTAGGGCGAGGAGAACGGAACGGCAACAGCGTGGAGCGGGACGGCGGCGAAACGATTGCACCCGATATCCCCGTTATCCACAGCCATCGCGCTGTCGAATCCGCTTTGCGCGAATCAAAAAAAGAGTCATCTTTCAATGGTGATCGGGGGGCAACCGGCCCTCTCCTCCGAAGGACCCGCAAGGGTTTGACGGCAGGAAAGGAAAGGAACTTCCGATCTCCGCCGGCACGGCGACGAAGTGGAATTCGTCTGCGATGATCGGGCCTCCCCAGGATGCCCGGACGGAGCGGTCGAAGGATCTTCGAAGCGAAGCCGGCAAGAGGCGCCGGAAGAGGTGATCGTCTCGCCGCCGCAGGCCGGACCGTTCCGCAAGGGACAGTCAGGGCAGCGCGAAGGACCGATCATCCCAAGAAGGGCCGCGAACGGACGGTAGGTGGCCGACCGAAGCTGGAACTGGCTTGCCAGGACCGGGTGAGGAAGGCGGGTCCAGGACTGGACCGAAGCCTGGGCGGGATGCTTTCGCAAGAAAGTGGTCGCGTACAGGCGGAGGCGAGGACCGGGACCGCCGAAGCGGAACGGTGAAAGGGCAAGGGTCTTCGGACCGGAGCCGATGATCCGGGAAGCGACGGCAGAGCCGGATGGAAGCGAGTGGAGGCCGCAAGGCAATCCAGGAGCGGAGATCCGGGGAAGCAGCCCGGGAGACCGGGCAGCCGATCGAGACCGACGCGACGCCTGAGCGGGTGCGCAAGGATCGTGGAGGGCCAAAGCTCTTCCTTCGGGATGGAGCCTTCGGCACGAACCGAACACCGGCAATCCCCAGCTCGGCGCAGTGGGGCTCGGCAGCAATGCCGGGCCCCATTTCTGTTGTACGGGCCTGGCGTGCTTCCTGGATGCGGCGCGGCGCGCTGAAGCCGCCTTTGGGGCAGGTCCCGCAACCGCGACCGCCGATCCTCGTTCTTCGGGCAACGAGGAGAAACTTCATGGCCGACACCATCGACGCCGACGAGCGCACCGCCATCCGCAAGGAATTTAACGACGCCGTCAACATGACCCCTTCCGAGCTCGAGAAGTGGCTCGACACCGACGAAAGCAAGGAAGTCGGCTGGAAGGGCGAAGACGGCAAGGGCAGGGGCGAAAGCGTCGGCCACAAGTCGGGCAAGCGGATCGTCGACCTGTTGCGGACCAAGGTCACCGATCTCGATGCCGACGACCTGGCGCACATGAAGAAGGTCACCAGCTACGTCCATCGCCACCTCAAGCAGAAGCCGGCGCATTCCGACGGCTCGCGCTGGGAGGCCAGCCTCAAGAACTGGGGGCACGACCCGGCCAAGCACTGAGGCTTGTCTGGGAGCGTGACGGAGCTAGGCTGGGCCGTCGCGGGCGGCGTTCTGCCCTTGCGCGTGCGTGAGGGCGTTCGATGACCATGCTCCTGCTCGCCCTGCTCGGAGCTACCCAGCCCGCGCCGCTTATCCGGACTCAGGATGTCCCCGCCCCGACGGTCGCCCCCGGCATGGCCCCGCAGGTCGGCCTGAGCGGGTCGCGGGCACGCGCCAACCTTGCGAGCTATGTTACCTCGAGCGACTATCCGGCGGACGCCATTCGAGCGAGACAGGAAGGGACCACCTGGTTCAAGCTGACCATCGGCCCTGACGGGCGGATCACCGACTGTTTGATCGAGAAGTCGAGCGGGTCGGCGTCGCTCGACGCGGCGACCTGCCGGATCATGCGCAGCCGCGCGCGCTTCACGCCAGCCCTCGACAGTGCGCGCAAGCCGACCAGCGACACCATGTCGGCGCGGATCAGTTGGCGCTTGCCTCTGTCCCGACCGATTCCCGACCGGGTCACCACCGCCTTCACCCTCGCCGCCGACGGCAGCACGACCGATTGCCGCATGGAAGTAACCCTGAACGGGAATCCCGAGCGGCGTCTGTCGCCCGACTGCACCCACGCGCGCCCGAGCGGCCCGTATTTCGAGGCGATCAAACAGGAAGCCAAGGGTGTCGCCACGCAGGTCACGATCGAAATCCTGCTGATCCGCGACGCGGCGGCGCCTTGGCCGGTGCTGGATCAGCGGGGGCGGCGGGTGGTCTCGCGCGAGATGGCGCGCCTGCAGGTCGCTCCGGGCGGGCAGGTGGTGGGGTGCGCGGTGCTCGACCACCGGCCGCTCGCCGCACCGATGATGCGGGCCTGCTCGGTAGTGGGGTCGAGGGTCGGGCAGTATACGGCGGCAGGAGCGAGCGAGATGCGGATGGTGATCTACACCGCGCTGGCGGACACGGCGCCGCGCTGAACGGAAAAGGCCGGCGGGAGCTGCTTGCGCCCCCGCCGATCCCTTCCATCTTCTCAGTCGATAAAGCTGGCCGGCACCCGGCCGCCATTGGCAGCGAGCTGCTTCATGGTCGCCTTGTGGAGCCAGATGTTCATCTCGGCCGAGCCGTCGCGCTCGCCGGTATACCCCAGTTCCTGAGCGAGTTCCTTGCGGTTCTCGAGGCTGGAATCGATGCCCAGCAGCTTCATCAGGTCGACGATCGACGTCTTGTAGTTGAGGTCGGGATTGCCGCGATCGCGGCTGATCTGTGCCAGAACCTGCTCGACGTCGACTTCCTGCGTCACCGGGGCGGGCGCGGGTTGGGTCTGCGTGGTGCCTTGGCCGACCGGCTGACCCGCTTGCGGAGCCGGCTGCTGCTGGGCGGGCGGACCGCCGGCCATTCCGGCCGGGATGGTCGGGCGATTGCCCGGTCCCGGATCCTTGTGGCCGAAGATGGCGCCCTTGATCTTGTCGAAGATCCCCATGGCGTCAGGCCTCCAGGCCGTGCTTCAGGCTGCTGATCTGGTCGTGGCCCTGCCGCACCGACTGATAGGCGCGCTCGATGATCGAGCGGGTTTCCGGCGCGATGTCGGTAGCGTTGAGCGCCGCTTCGAACTT
This sequence comes from Sphingomonas glaciei, assembly GCF_023380025.1. Taxonomy (NCBI): domain Bacteria; kingdom Pseudomonadati; phylum Pseudomonadota; class Alphaproteobacteria; order Sphingomonadales; family Sphingomonadaceae; genus Sphingomonas; species Sphingomonas glaciei. The sequence continues at coordinate 1,285,205 of NZ_CP097253.1, read as the reverse complement.
CTCCTTGAGATAGTCTTCGCCGCGCTCAACCTCGTTGATGATCGCCTTGTCGTCACGCCCGGTGACCGCGGCCTTGAGGTCGAGGAAACGCTGGTGGGTGGCGCCGAGGAAGCTGCCGTCGTCAGGCGCATTGCCGCCCAGGCGACGGATTTCGGCGCGAAGCTCTTCGGCGATGCGGCTGCGCTCGTCGGCGTTGCGGCGGAACAGCTCCTGGAACTTGGTGCCCTCGGCGTTCTGGGCCGCGTCGCGATAGCCGTTGACGCTATCGATGAGCGTGGTGGTGAGGGTTTCGAGCGTACCCACGCCCTTGTTGTCCGAACCGATCATTCTGCTTCTCCTTGCAGTGAAACGAATATTGCGGGCCAACGCAGGGCGGGCCCGACTAGTTCGGATCGGCTTGCGATATTTAAGGTAGGGTGAGGCCGGCTGTTGCCAGGCGGAGCGGCGCTGATAGTCTCCAGCCATGCGTTTCAGAGAACCTCTCGTCGCCCTTGCCCTGATCACGGCTTCGACGGAGGGCGCTTCTGCGCCGGTCACGCCGACCGCCAAGTGGGTGGTCGATTTTGCCGATGCGCGATGCGTGGCGTCGCGGGAATACGGTGCGTCGCAACTCTTTCTCAAGGCTTCGCCACTCGGTGACGTCGTCCAGTTCGGAATCATCGAGCCAGGCACTGCTGGTCCTCCCACGCAAGTGGTTGCGCAGGTCAGCCCGGACGCCGGCCCTGCGTTCGAAGGAACTGCCCTATTCTGGGCGACCACTCGCAAACCTCCGCAACGCATCCGCATGATCAATATGTCAGTGGCCGACTTTCAGCGGCTTTCCGGGTCTCCGTCGCTGTCGTTCAGGATCGGCGCCCTGAAGCGGGACTATGCTATCCCGGAAATGCCGGCGCTGGCCAAAGTCATGAAGACCTGTGTCGACGACCTGCAAAAGGTGTGGAGCCCGCCGGCGGATGGTGTGGGAAGCCGCGCCACCGCAAATCTCGCCACCTATGTCACGGACGATGATTATCCGGCCGACGCCATCCGCAATGCGCTGTCCGGAACGACCGCGTTCGCGTTGCTGATCGACGAGAGTGGCAGGATCGCCGACTGCACCGTCACCGCGACCAGCGGACAGGCCAGCCTGGATACGCAGACCTGCGCGCTGATTTCGCGGCGAGCGCGCTTCGTTCCTGCCAAGGATGCGAAGGGTAAGCCGGCCAAGGACCGGGTTACTGCCCGTATCCGCTGGCAAATGGCCAACTGACGGCACTTGCACGCCGGCCGCGCTTCGCTAGGCAGAGCCCGCGTGCTCGCGCCTGGAGTTTGCCTTGATGACTGACGCAACCGCTGCGCCTGCCGAGCGCTCTTCCGGCCTCGGCGGCAAGAGTGCGCTGCTGCTGATGGCGGCACTGATCGTCGGGCTGGCCCTCGGCATCGTCGCCGCGGGAATGGGCGAGGGGATCAAGGGGCCGACCGTCTATGTCGCCGACCTGATCGGCGGTCTGTGGTTCAACGCGCTCAAGATGACCGTCATCCCGCTGATCATCGCCTTGCTGGTGATCGGCGTCGTCAGTGGGTCGGATGCCGCGCGGGCCGGCGGCCTGGCGACCAAGGCGGTGCTGTGGTTCGGCGGCTTCTACGTCTTCTCGGCGGTGTTCGGGGCAGTCATGACGCCGGCCCTGCTGGCGCTGTGGCCGTTGCCGGAGGCGGCAGCAGAAGCGCTTCGCAATGGCCTGGCCGGGGTCGACCAGAGCGCCACCCAAGTTACGGTGCCGGCGATCGGCGACTTCTTCAAGAATCTGGTGCCCGGCAATCCGGTTGCGGCCGCCGCCGAGGACCAGATCCTTCCGCTGGTCATCTTCACCGCCCTGTTTGCCTTCGCGCTGGCTCGGCTGAGCGCGGAGCGGCGCGCACCGGCGCTGGGCTTCTTCGAAGCGGTCGGCGACGCGATGCTGCTGGTGATCGGCTGGGTGCTCGCGCTGGCGCCGATCGGTGTGTTCGCGCTCGCCTTCTCGTTCGGCGCGGGGGCCGGTGCCACCTCGCTGGGCGCGATCGCCCATTATGTGATCATCATCTCGGCGCTGGGCCTGATCCTGACCGCGGCCGGCTTCCTGATCGCGATCTTCGTTGCCCGATTTGCGCCGGGCGCCTTCCTGCGGGCGATCAGCGGGCCGTCGGCGGTGGCCCTGGCGACGCGGTCGAGCCTCGCCTCGCTGCCCGCCATGCTGACCGCGGCAGATGCCCTCGGGGTCCGCCGCCGGGATGCCGACGTCGCCCTGCCGCTGGCCGTCGCGCTGTTCCGCGCCACCGGGCCGGCGATGAATATCGGGGTGGCCCTGTATGTCGCGCACTGGCTGGGGGTGCAGATCACTCCGGCGGGCTATGCCGGGGGTATTGCTGTGGCTGCGCTTGCCTCGATCGGTGCGGTCAGCCTGCCGGGGCAGGTCAGCTTCGTCACCTCGATCGCGCCGATCAGCGTCGCCCTGGGCGTGCCTATCGAGCCGCTGGCGCTGCTGCTGGCGCTGGAAACCATTCCCGACACCTTCCGCACGCTGGGCAACGTCGTGCTCGATGTAGCGGTGACCGGGGTGGTGTCGGAGCGCGGGGACGAAGCCGAAGAGCTAGCGGCCTAGCGTCCGGCAATTTCTCGTACGCAATCGGCGTAAAGGCGGCCGACCGGCTGTTCGGTGCCGTCCGCCAGCCGCGCGATCCAGCGTCCCGACGCGTTGCGCTGGAAACCGCTGATGAAGTCGCGGCGGACAATGGCGGAGCGGTGGAGGCGGACAAACAGTGCCGGCTCCAGCCCCTCCTCGAGCGCGGCCATGCTGTGGTGGATCAGCCAGCTGCGGCTGCCGACGTGAAGCCGCATATAGTCGCGCTCGGCCGAGATACGGTCGATGTCGATCGCGCGGATCCGGACCAGGCCGCTGAGGTCTGAGGCCCAGAATTCCTCGAGATAGCTGCCCGGCGGCGGCGCGGCCTCCTCGCCGCCGGCATCGCGGCGGCTGAGATAGGCGCGGGCGCGTTCGAGGGCTCGCTCGAGCCGCTGGGGATCGACCGGCTTGACCAGATAGTCGACCGCTTCGACCTCGAACGCGGACACCGCGAACTGGTCGAAGGCGGTGACAAAGATCACTGCCGGGCGACCGGCCGAGCGGCCGAGTTCGCGGGCGACGTCGATCCCGTCCATGCCGGGCATGGCGATGTCGAGGAGCAGGAGGTCGGGGCGAAGGGCTTCGGCCATCCGGCACGCGGCCTCGCCGTCGCTGGCGGTGCCGACGAGGTCGATCCCGCCCAGCCGTGCCAGCAACAACTGCAGCCGCTCGGTGGCGAGCGGTTCGTCGTCGACGACCAGGGTCTTCAGAAGCAAATCATCCATCGGTGCGGCTCGTCGGGAGGGTCAAGGCAACGCGGTAGCCGCCGCCGTCAAGCGGTCCATGCTCGACCCCTGCAGCGCGTCCGAACCGGGCGCTGAGACGCTGGGCGACGTTGGCGAGGCCGACCTTGGTTCCGGCCGGCGGCACCGGCTTACGCGGGGATTTCAGCACCGTGCCGCCGAAGTTGCTGATCTCGATCCGCAGCCGGCCGGGAAGGGGCTCTTCGGCCGCGATGCGCAGGGTGACCTTGTCGCGGGTCTTGCCGAGGCCATACTTGATCGCATTCTCGACAATCGGCTGAAGGATCAGCGCCGGCAATCGGGCCGAGGCGAGGGCCTCGGGAACGTCGATCTCGACCTTGAGGCGGCGGGGGAAGCGAACCTGCTCGATATCGAGGTAGAGCCGCTGCAGGTCGATCTCCTCGGCCAGGCTGACGTCGGCGGTGGGGTCGAGCGACAGGCTGGACCGGAAGAACGTCGACAGCTTGAGGATCATCTCCTCGGCCTCTTCCGGGCGGCCGGTCATCACAAGGCTCGACAGGCTATTGAGCGTGTTGAACAGGAAGTGCGGATTGACCTGGTAGCGCAGCGCCCGGACCTGGGCGACCTGCGCCGCGCTCTCGGCGGCGGCGGCGCGCTTCTGGAGGTCGAGCGCCTGGCGCTGGCTGACCGCGGCAAGATAGACGGCGGACCAGGCGGCGAAGAAGAACAGCCAGACGACGGCGGTGTCGGCGGCGACCCGGAACTGGTCGCGATGCTTGAGGTCCTTGAGCTTGGGCATGGTGACCACCACCGGGTCGGCGGCATTGCGTTCGATCCGGACCTGGTCGCCCTTTTGGATCACGACAAAGCCTTCGCGGGCCTGGAAGCGGAATTCCTCGCGGCTGGTCTTGAGTTGGCTTTCGCTGAGCACCAGCGCGGTGGCCAGTGCGGTGGATGTCACGACGCAGCCGATGGCCGCGATCACTGCCTTGCGCTGCATCGAGCGGCCGCGCGCGAAGGTGGCGATGGCGCCGTAGAGGAGGGCGGTCAGCAGGACGCCGAGTGTCAGCGTCAGGACCTTGTTGACGAGAATGGTGCCGGGATCGTCGCCAAGGAAGGCGCGGGCGACGACGGTGACGCTGTAGATGGCCCAAAAGCCGAGGATCGTCGTCATCGCCAGCTGCCAGTCGGCAAAGCGGCGCGGAGCCAGCGCGCTGCTGCCGAGCACGAGCCGGTCGCTGCTGAGAGGCATGTTCATGCGCGGCATCGTGCCGGGCGCCGACCCGCCGCGCAAGCGTGCCGTCACCGGTTGCCGAACAGCGGCGGCCATTGGTCGAAGCGGAACGCCGGTGGCAGCGAAAACGTTGTGTTGGCGAAAGGATGATCGAATGAGCGAAGTGAGGGGTAAGGATACGCCGCCGGCCGTGCATATTGCCGACCCGGATGGTGACCTGGAGAAGAAACTGCGCCGCGATCCGGGCAACGACGATGCCAAGGTCGACGTCGGCAGCGATGAATCGATGGATGCGTCGGACCCGCCGTCGAGTTCGCAGCCGGGCTGCAGCGACGAGCCGGTTCCGTCGAGCGGATTTCCTGCCACGGATCGCTGAATTGACCGTCAAGGTGAGTTGATCACCCCGTTGCACGATTGCGACAGCCGCGAGTGATCTCGCGGCTGTTCTATTAAGCACGTGCAATCCCCGTCCGATCCGGTTTGAATATGAACCGAGGTTGGGCCGATGGTTAAGCACTTCGCAACGCTTGCATCGGCATATCTACCAGCCCGAGTGTGAGGAGCCTGGTGTCATGACGACGCGTTCGACGCAGCCTGCCGGTGGAGCGTTGCTGCTGAGCGAGATGAAGGAGTTCGCAGGGTTCCCTAAGGCGACCCAGCGCTACCTTCGCCGTAGTCTCGACATCGCCTTCGGCCGCCGCGACGCGCTCGAATGCTGGGCCCGCGACGAAGGCGAGGCCGCCTCGATCCGTGCCCAGGGCCGGCTCTACAAGCAGCTCGACGCACTGAGGATGCAGGTGCCCGACGACAGCGGGCTGGACACCATCGATCCCTTCATGGGCGTGCTGATCACGCTTACCGCGTTCGACCTTGGCCAGGATCGCATTCCCAATTTCGCGGCGTTCCGCTTCCTGTACGAGCGGCTGCTCGGTGCAAGTGCCCGGCCGTGGCTTCCGGCGGCGTTCTGCGCTGCTTCGGCGCTGCCGCACCTCCACCCCGATCGCCGCCGCCTGCTGCTGCAGTCGATCAGCGAAAGCGCCGCCACTGCGCCCGGCTGGTCGAACCGCGAACCGGTGTTCTGGCCGGAGTGGGTCGAGAAGGTCGACATGGCGGACGCGGCCTGAGGCCTTTTGTCGCCCCGGCGCAGGCGGGGGTTCCTCTTCCAGCCGCCTGAGGTCCCGGCCTGCGCCGGTACGACGTCAGGCTTTTACGCTCGGATAGATCTCCGCCAGCTGCGCGATGCTGTCGCGAGCGTTGGTGTGGAGGATGTAGATCCCGCCCGCGCCCTGCCACGCCGCCATGTGGCGCTCGCTGTCGTCGACCAGCACGTCGGGGCCGTCCATGTGGCGGTGCTTGTCGCGGGCCATGCAGGTGATGATCGGCACGCCGGGGAAATGGGTCGCCGCCCATTGTTCCTTCTGTGGGGCGGCCCATTTGCCGATTGGCAGGCCGGTGAGGATTGTGGGGTTGAGATGCCGCACGGCGTCGAACAGCTCGTCGGCGTCGGCCATCTTGGGCAGGGCGGCATAGAAATCACCGGCGCGCGCGAGCCGCTTCCAGAATTCGCCCTTGCCGCGCTGCGCCTCGAAGGTTTTTGCATCGGTGCCAAGCAGGCGGCGCACCCCGGCGTCGAAGTCCGCCAGCACCCCGTCACAGTCGAGGAACAGCCTCGGGTCGCTCACCGGAGCCGGGCCGGGCTGAGGGTGATCGGCACCGGATGGTCGAGTTCCTTCCAGCCGCGCTCCTTCAGCACATCGTTGCTTTCGCGCGCCTTGCGGCCGGGCTCGAGCGACCAGGTGATGTGATAGGTCGAGCCGTCGGGGCGGTCGACGCTGCCGTCGATGGTCACCACCAATGCCTCGACTCCGCTGTCGTCATCAGTGCGCCCGACGATCGCGGCCTTGACGGCATGCGGAGGCTCGCTTCCCCTGACGTCGAGGGTGACGTGATCGGCCACCACCTCCGCATAGCGCGGCGGGTGGTCGCGAAGCAGTGTGTCGCGCTCGCCGCGATCGAGGGTCCAGCCATTGGTCATGGCAGGGTCAATCAGCCGCGCGCGTCGAGGTTCCCGACCAGCTCGGCCGCAAACTCGGTCAGCGTGTCGTCGCGCGCGCCAAGGATGGCGATCGTGTCGCCCGGCGCGGCAAGCGCGAGGAGGCGCGCGGCAATGGCGGGGCGTTCGGGCAGATGCTCGGCCCGACCGCCTTGGGCGCGGACCGCCTCGACCAGCCATTCGGACCCGCGCGAGCGATCCACCGTGCCGCCCTGGTAGACCGGGTCGGAGAGGATCAGCACGTCGTCCGCCCGCAGGCCGCGCGCAAAGGTCGCGGCCAGCTCGTCGCCCATCTTGGCCAGCGGGCCGTAGCCGTGGGGCTGGAACATCACGATCAGGCGTCCGGACCGCGCGGTCAGGGTGGCCAGCGTGGCGGCGATCTTGTCCGGATTGTGCGCGAAGTCGTCGATCACCGTGACGCTTCCGGCAGTGCCGACCGTCTCGAGCCGGCGCTTCAGCCCTTGGAAGCTGCCGAGCGCCTCGGCGGCCTCGACCAGCGGCACGCCGAGTGCATGAACGGCGGCAATTGCGGCGAGCGAATTGCCGGCGTTGTGCCGGCCGGGCAGGGGGAGGCGCACCTCGGCCGAGGTCTCGCCGACCGTGACGGTGAAGCGGCTGCCCTCGTCGCTTAGCATCAGGCCCGAACCGCGTACCGCGGCCTCCTGCTCGAACGCGAAGCCGGTCGTGCCGGCAGGAGCAAGTGTTCGGCTTTCCTCGTCGTCGAGATTGACCACCGCCGTGCCCGCCGCCGCGAGGAAGCCGCCAAACAGCGTGCGCAGCTCGTCCATTTCCTTGTGGTCGAGCGAGACGTTGTTCAGCACGGCCACTTGCGGGCGGTAGAGCGCGATCGAGCCGTCGCTTTCGTCGACCTCGCTGACGAACAGCTCGGGATCGCCGACCAGCGCGCTGGCGAAGGGGGCTTCGGGCGAGACGAAATTCTTCATCACCGCGCCATTCATCACCGTCGGCTTGCGGCCCGCGTGGTGGAGAATCCAGCCGATCATGCCGGTCACGGTCGACTTGCCCGAGGTCCCGCCGACCGCGACGCTGACCGAGGCGGCGTTGAGCAGCTCGGCGAGGAGCTGCGGACGGGTGAGGTGGGGGAGGCCAAGCTCGCGGGCGCGAACCACGTCGGGGATGGTCGGCTCGACCGCGGCCGAGGTGACCAGGGTCATCCCCGGCTGCAGCCCGCTGCCGTCCTGCGGGAAGAGGGCGATGCCGGCCTTGCGGAGGAAGGCGAACTTGGGCCCGAGGCGCCCGGCGTCGAGCGCGCGGTCGGAGCCGGCGACCGCGCCGCCGCGGGCCCGGACGATGCAGGCCAGGGGGAGCATGCCGCTGCCCCCGACCCCGCAGAAGAAGGTGCTGGAAGAGATCATGGCGCTGCCCCTATTGAGGCGGCGGGCAGGTGGCAATCGGAGGAACCATGCGGATCGGAGTGGTGGCGCCAAGCTGCCCGTTGAAGGTCGAGGCGGCGGAGCGGGTCCAGGCGCTGGCGGCACAGGTCGGCGCGAGCCTCGTTATCCACCCCCAATGCTTCCTGGAGGACGGCCATTTCGCCGGGCCGGACGAGGTGCGGCTGGGCGCGCTGCGCGAGATGCTGGCCGATCCGGAGATCGATGCCGTCTGGTTCGCCCGCGGCGGCTACGGCTCCAATCGGATCGCGGCCGAGGTTTTGCGCGACTTGCCGGAAGGCGCGCGATGGAAGCGGGTGGTCGGATACAGTGACGGCGGGTTCCTGCTGGCGGCGCTGCACAAGGCCGGGCTTGCGGTGGCGCACGGGCCGATGGTCCAGGACGTGCTTCGCAAGGACGGCGAGGAGGCGGTGCTGCGCACGCTGCGCTGGCTCGCCAGGAATGATTTCGCCGGGGTCGAGCCGGGCCTCGACGGACCCGCCTTCGCCTTCAACCTGGTGGTGCTGTCGAGCCTGATGGGAACCGATCTCGAGCCCGACTTCAGCGGGGCCGAGATGCTGATCGAGGAAGTGGACGAGGAGCTGTACCGGATCGACCGCTTCCTGTTTCACGTCAGCAGCCAACCGGGGTTCGGCAAGGTGCGACAGCTGCGTCTCGGGCGGTGCAAGCTCAAGGACAATGACCGGCCGTTCGGGGCAGAACTGGAAGCGGTCGCGCGGCACTGGTGCGAGCGATCGGGGGTGCCCTACGGGGGCCGCGCCGATATCGGTCACGATAGCGGCAATCGGATCGTGCCCTTCCCCCTGCGGAACAGTGGCGGCGCTCACTCGTAGCAGCCTCTTGCAGAGGGGCGCGCTTTGCGCTCTATCTCCAAACCGAACCAACAGGAGGGCCGTATGGCAAAGGAAGCGAGCGGGACAGCACGTAAGGCAGGGGGCGGTCTTGCGCGACCCGTTCAACCTTCGCCAGATCTGGCGGAGATCGTCGGCAAGGATCCGCTGCCGCGCAGCGAAGTCGTGTCGAAGGTGTGGGACCATATTCGCAAGAACAACCTGCAGAATCCTGAGAACAAGCGCGAAATCGTTGCTGACGACAAGCTGAAGAAAATCTTCGGCAAGGATCGCTGCACCATGTTCGAGATGAACAAGCACCTGTCCAAGCATCTGTCGTAAGCGCGTCGCCAGGACGCTGCTGCTGACGAAGGGCTCGCCGTGAGGCGGGCCCTTTTTCGTTGGGACGATTCAGTCCTCAAAATGGATTGATTCGCCGGGTGGCCGATCCTATCGGCAGGCGCGCCAGCCGGCCCGGCCGCGATCGGCGGTGTCGAAGTGCAGGTGGTCGCGGTGCGCCTCGTTATAGTCGGGCGAGAGGACGGTGCTGAACACCGGGCAGGCGGCGTCGCGGACGGCGCGCAGGAAGGCGGCGTCGGCCGGCGCGCCGTTCCAGTCGCGCAGCAGCGAGATCCGGCGTCCGTCGGCCAGTTCGAACTCCAGGATGTCGACCGCGTCTGCAGTGGCATGTTCGCTGAACGGCCCGTCGCCGCGATTGTAGAGCCGCCGGCACGAATAGCTTCCGGCGTGGACGAAGCGGCTCACCCCGGTCCCGAGCAGCCGTAGCGCTTCGGCCTGCACCTGCCGTTCCCACACCCCTAAGGCCGCCGCGACCGGGCAACTGGTGATGAGCCCGCCGGGGCTGGGGGCGATGCCGAGCGAGACTCGGGTTCCGTCCTCGTAACCGCAGCTTTCGCCTTCGGAACGAGATGGAGCGGGACGACTTTGGTTACCAGCGGCGGCGAGCAGGGCGCGGCAGCGCGGTGCATCCTCGCCCAGTTCGGCGATCTTGGCGGCGGTGAACCGGCCGGGCGGTGCGGCAAGGTCGAGTTCGGCCCAGGGCAGGTCCTGCGAATGACTGCGCATCAGGGCGAGCCCTTCGATGATCAGCACGGCAAGGACGGTGAAGGCAAGGAAGATCCGGATCGCGCTGCGCATTGCCGGCACCAACGCGCTTGGGGCGGATCAGGCCCGCATCGCGCGGTCCAGCCTTTCGGCCGTAACCGGATAGCCGAGGTGGTCGGGGATGACGAGGAAAGGGGTTCCCTCGCGCTCCTCGATCCAGGGGCTGATCACCTCGACCGGATGCGCCTCGGCATGGTCGCGGATCTCGCCGAAGGTGGCGAATTGCGCGAGCCGTTCGAGATTGCGGATCGTTGGGAAGATGGCGCTGGCCCGAGCGGCGGCGATCTCGTCCAGCATCGCCGCGGCGGATATCCACAGCGCGCGCTCGCACTCGCCGGGCTGAGGAAGCAGGGGCCCGGCGTCGGGCGGGCAGGGGGCGATGAAGAAAAAGGTGTCGAAGCGGCGGTGGCGGACATTGTCGGGCCGCCAGCGCGCAAATGGCAGCAGGCTGCCGGGCGTGACCCGGAGCCCGGTCTCCTCGGCCGTTTCGCGCACGGCGGCGCGGGCGGCGGCCTGGTCCAGCGAATCGGCGTCGTGCCAGTCGCTATGGTCGATCCGCCCGCCGGGAAACACCATCGCCCCGCCGGCAAAGGCCATGGTCCGCGGCCTCTCCACCATCAGCAGTTCGGGCGGGCCGACCGCGACCTCGCGGATCACCACCAGGGTCGCCGCGGGAATGGCTGGGTTGTCGGTCATGCCCCGGCATGATGAGGGGCGGGCGGGCAAAAGAAAAGGCCGGCCTCCCGCAAGGGGAGACCGGCCCGTCCCAATCGCTACGAAAGCGATTGATTACATCGCGTTGACGGCAGCAGCCGCACCGGCGCCGTTGGCGGCGTTGACGTCGGCGTCGTCGATGGCGTCTTCCTTGCGATCGCCCTCGGCTTCAAGCGCATCGGCCTGGTTCTCGAGGGTCGCGGCCTCAGCCGGAGTCGCGGCGTTGTCGGCAGCGGCTTCCAGGTTGTCGGCAGCGGCTTCGTAGTTGTCGTTGACGTTGTCGCCGAGCGAATCGTCACCCTTGCCGCCGCAAGCGGCGAGAGCGAGGCTGGCGGCGCCGACGAGCGCGAAAGAAAGCTTCTTCATAGTGGTACTCCCCTTGTGGTTCTTGTGACCCGCGGTTCTCTACCCGCTTGAGGGCGCCCAACGCCAGCCTATTCCTTTCGGTTCCGTCACGCATCACTTGGAATGCATCCGGCAAGCGCCTACATTGGCGGTGCCGGGCAACCGGCTATGCTGGTAGAGTGTAGGTAGAAATAAGCGTTTCGGACCCGGGGGGCAGTACCCCGGCGCCTCCACCACCGGGATCGCGGCCAAGCGCCAGCGGTCTCGCTGATGGGGGCGAAACAGGATCGACGAGCGTAGTAAAGTGCTTGCTGCCAGCGGGCTTGGACAGGCCCTAAAACCGTCATTCTCACAAGTGCCAACGATAACGAGGCGCTCGCGATTGCTGCGTAACTGACGGCCTAACGGTCAGACGTTACAAAGCTTAAGCGCGGTTGGACCGAACCGGGCAACAGAATCGGATTCCAGCGGTACGGGAGGCACCGGGCAACAGAAGCCTCCCACCTTTTCTTTGCAGTCGCGCCGTGCCAGCTTCTCGCCATCATCTGGGGGAATTCCATGCGCCTTGCACTTGCCGCTGCCGCTTTGCTCATCACGACCTCGAGCGCCGCGCTCGCCCACCCAGGCGAGGAACTCGACGGACGGGTCCACGCCGGTCTGTCGCAGGATCCGCCGGGCCCCGGCACCGTACCGCTCCCGAAGGACAAGCTGCTGGTGCCGCCCGCCGGAGCCCAGCATTTCGTGGTCGTCTCCGATTCGGCCAAGCATGGCGATGCCTGGTTGTGGGACCAGCCCGACGGCAGCCGCGCCGGCCGCTTCTCGATGTCGCTACGCGGTTGGATCACCGAGACCGACGGCGTCGTCCGTCTGAACGAGGCCGGATTACCGACATCCTTGGTGGTGCGCGGGGTGTCGCCGGAGGGCGACGCCGCGGAGACGATGAGCGTCGGTCCCGACGGCAAGGCAACATGGAAGGCCGCCGCTGATAGCGGATCGGCGCCACTCAATGGCTTCTACGTCAATAATGGCGCCCCGCCGTTCCTGATGGAATCGGCGCTTTCCGCGGCGTTGCGCAAGAACGGAGCGGCGGGCGTGCCGCTGCTGCCCGTCGGCCGCGCCTATCTCGACCAGACCGCGGTCACCGCGACCGTCCAGGGACCGGCGGGGCCCAAGACGTTGCGGCTGATCCAGACCCGCGGGTTCGGCATGGCGCCGTCGTCGGCGTGGGTCGACGAGAAGGGCGAGCCGTGGGGGTCGATCGGGTGGATTTCCTTCGTTCCCGCCGGCTACGAAGCTGCGCCCAAGATCCTTCGCCCGATCCAGCGCGACTTTGAGCGCAGCCAGGTCAAGGCGGTCGCGGCGAGCTTTCTGGCCCCCGCCAATCGCGCTCCGATCCTGTTCGACAACGTCACCCTGTTCGATGCCGATCGCGGCCGCTTCCTGCCGGCGCAGGCGGTGCTGGTCGAAGGCGGCAAGGTGGCCAGGATCGGCCGGGCCGGATCGCTCAAGGCGCCGGCCGGCGGCCGTACGGTCGATGGCCAGGGCAAAAGCCTGGTGCCGGGCCTGTGGGACGCCCACCGCCACGCCGGCAGCGAGCGTGCGCTGATCGCCAATCTGGCGACCGGGATCACCAGTTATCGCAGCCCCGGCAGCAGTATCGAGGATGCTGAGCGCCTGATGGCCGCGCAAAAGGCGGGCACCCTGCTGGGCGGCGAAGGCTGGTTCCAGGCGATCGTCGACAAGAAGGACCCGCTGGCGGCGCAGGGCGCGACCACCGTGTCAAGCGCGGCCGAGGCGGTCGAAGCGGTGCGGATGATCAAGGCCAAGGGCCTGTGGGGGGTGAAATTCTACACCTCGATGGACCCGGCCTGGATCGCCCCCGCGGCGGCAGAAGCCAAGAAGCTCGGTCTTCACGTCAACGGCCACGTGCCGGCGCGGATGCGACCGCTGGAGGCGGTGCGCGCGGGCTATGACGAGCTCACCCATATCAACTTCGTCGTCATGCAGCTGATGCCGCAGGCGGTGGTCGACAAGGCCAATACCGCGGCGCGGATCGAGGGCCCGGCCAAATATGCCCGCAACCTCGATCTCACCAGCGCCGAGGCGCGCGCCATGCTGGCCGAGCTGAAGCAGAAAGGCACCTGGGTCGACCCTAGCCTGGTGGTGTTCGAATCCACCCTGTCGAGCGAGGGTGGGGTGCCCCAGGCCCCGGTCGCGGCCTATGCCGACAGCGTCCCGCCGTTGGTCGCCCGCGGCTTCCGGGCCGGCGGCCATCCGTTGATCGAGAACCTCACCCGCGACGATTATCGCAAGAGCATGGCCAAGCTGGTCGAGCTGACCGGCGCGCTGCACAAGGCGGGCGTCCCGATCGTCGCCGGAACCGACGGCGAGGGCCGCGAACTGGTCCGCGAGCTCGAACTCTACGAGCAGGGCGGCCTCAGCAAGGCGGCGGCGCTGCAGACCGCAACCATCAACCCGGCGCGGATGGTCGGCGCGGCGGAGCGCACCGGCTCGATCGCGGTCGGCAAGGAGGCCGACATGATCCTCGTTGACGGCGACGTCAGCCAGGACCTGGGCGCGCTCCGGCGGGTGCTGACGGTGGTCAGCGACGGGGTCGTGATGGACGGCGACGCGCTGCGCCAGGCGGCGGGCTATACCGGCCGGCCGAAGTAGCATTGCAGCCGGCCGGTGTCCCACCTACGTAAGGCACCAGCAGAACTTCCTCAGGGGGAACACCGACCATGAAGACCCTTCGTCGCTTCGGCCTGCTTGCGCCGCTCGCCGCCCTGTCGCTCGCCGGTTGCGGCCTCAACTCGGTCCCGACGGCCGAGGAGAACGTCAACGCCAAGTGGGCCAACGTCCAGAATCAGTATCAGCGCCGGGCCGACCTGTACGGCAATTTGGTGTCGACAGTGCAGGCCGCCGCCAACCAGGAGCGCACGGTGCTGCGCGAAGTCACCGAAGCGCGCGCGCAGGCCAATTCGATCCGCCTGACACCCGAGCAATTGTCCGATCCGGCGGCGGTACAGCGTTATGCCGACGCCCAGGCCCGGCTTGCCCCGCCGGTGGTGTTCCGCCAGCTGCAGGAGGCCTATCCGCAGCTTCAGACCAACGCCAATTTCCGCGACCTGCAGGCGCAGATCGAAGGGACCGAGAACCGCATCTCGATCGCGCGCCAGGATTATAACGAGGCGGTGCAGAGCTATAACACCACCATCCGCACCTTCCCGGACGCGATCGGCGCCAAGATCATCCACGGCGCCAAGCCCAAGGTGCCGTTCGAGGCCGTCACTCCGGGTGCCGAGGTCGCGCCGAAGATCGACTTCAACCAGTCGTAAGGTGCGCGGATCGCTGCCGCTCCTCGCGCTGACGGCGCTCGCCCTCGCTGCCTGCGACAAGCCGGGCAGTGCGGGCGAGACCGTGCGCGAATTCGACGGCACCGGCGCGGAAGTGACGCCGGAGCGCCGCGTCACCGTGCACGAGGGCACGGCGGTGATCGACCAGGCGAAGGTCCTTTCCGCTGCCGACAAGGCGTCGCTTGCGAGGCGCATTGTGGAAATCGCCGAGGCAACCGGTCGCAAGCTGACGATCGTGCTGCTTCGCCCGGCTGAGGGTCAGTCGATGGAGCAGGTTACCTGGGCGATCGCGCCCAAGGCCGGCACTGAAGGGCCGATGATGCTGGTGGTCGACGTCGGATCGGGTTCGGTCCGCGTCGATAATCTGAGCGACCCCGCGCAGTCCGCGGCGATCGCACGCGCCATTTCGCCCGAGGTCAAGGCAGGCCGGGTGGCGTCGGGCGTCGCGCGCGGCCTCGACCAGGTCATGGCCCTTGGACGGAGCGCGGCATGAGCTGGCTTCGCGGATTGCTGGTGATGCTTGTCCTGAGCGTGTCGCTGCCGGCCCATGCCCAGGACTTTCCCAAGCTGACCGGCCGCGTGGTCGATGTCGCGAACATCATTCCGCCGGCCGAGGAAGCGGCGCTGACCGCCAAGCTCGAGGCGCTGGAGAAGCAATCGAGCCGCCAGCTGGTGGTTGCCACCGTGCCCGACCTCGGCGGCTACGAGATCGAGGATTATGGCTATCGGCTGGGGCGTGCCTGGGGGATTGGGCAGAAGGAGAGCGACAATGGCGCGATACTGCTGGTCGCGCCCAACCAGCGCCGGGTCCGGGTCGAGGTCGGCACCGGGCTCGAACCGATCCTCACCGACGCTTTTTCCAACCGGGTGATCGAAGAGACGATCATTCCGCGCTTCAAGGCAGGCGACTTTCCGGGCGGGATCGGTGCTGGTACCGACGCGCTGATTGCGCAATTGCAGGCGCCTCCCGAGGCCGCCGAGCGCGCCGCGGTCGAGGCCGCGCAGAAGCAGGCGCAGGCCCCACCGAGGCAAAGTTCGCGAGGCGGCGCCGGGATCTTCCCGATCGTCTTCTGGGGCCTGGTGGTGGGCTTCGTCTTCCTGTCCTTCGCGCGGCGCGGGCAGGGCCGGAAATATCGCGGCAAGCGGCGGCGTGGCGGCGGGGTCGATCCGCTGGTCGTGCTGTGGGGCCTTGACGTGCTGAGCCATGCGGCCCGCGGCGGCCAGGGCGGCGGCGGGTTCGGCGGCTTCGGTGGCGGCGGCGGCGGTGGCTTCGGGGGAGGCGGCGGCTTTTCCGGCGGGGGCGGCGGCTTTGGCGGCGGCGGAGCGTCGGGATCATGGTGACGCTCCGGCTCGAACCCGACGACCACCGCAAGGTGAGCGAGGCGATCGCCGCGGCGGAACGCGCCAGCGACGGCGAGATTCTGACCATCGTGTCGGCCGACAGCGACAGCTATCACGATGTCGCCCTCCACTGGGCGGTGGCGGCGATGATCGGCGTGCTGGCATTCTGCGCCTGGCAGTCGGCCGTTCTGGCGAGCGCGTGGGAAGGCCTGTTCGGCTGGGGTGAAACGGCCAGCGCGGGCGAGGTGCTGTTCTCGGCGATGGTCCTTGCGGTTCTCGGCTTCCTGCTTGCCCTGCTGCTGTTCAAGTGGCGGCCGGTGCGGCTAGCGCTGACCCCAGGTGCGACCAAGGAGCGCCGGGTGCGCCGCCGGGCGATCGCCCTGTTCCGCGCCGCCGCCGAGAGCCGCACGGTCGGCCGCACCGCCGTGCTGATCTACCTTAGCCTGGTCGAGCATCGTGCCGAGATCGTCGCCGACGAGGCGGTAACCAAGGTCACAACACCCGAATGCTGGGGCGATGCAATGGCCGAGTTGATTGGCGAGATTCGCGAAGGACGGCCCGGCAATGGCCTTGCCCTGGCGGTCGAGGAAGTGGGCGAGGTGCTGACCCGCCATTTCCCCAAGACCAGCGAAGACGTGAACGAGATCCCCGACAAACTCATCGAACTGTGAGCCACGACCCCGACCTCGACCTACCGCCCGAGACGATGTGGGCGGGCCGCTTCGTCACTGCCCAGCGCAAGGGCAAGTGGGAATATGCCGGCCGGGTCGGCGGTATCCGTGCGGTGGTGGTGCTAGCCCAGCATGACGGCAAGTGGATCCTGGTTGAGCAACCCCGCGCTGCGATCGGCGGGCCGTGCCTGGAGCTTCCGGCGGGGCTAGTCGGCGACCATGGCGATGGCGCCACGGTCGAGGAGACCGCGATCAAGGAGCTGGAGGAAGAAACCGGCTTCACCGCCGGGAGGGTCGAGCGGCTGGGCGATTTCCACGCCTCGCCCGGCATGCTGAGCGAAAGCTTTACCCTGGTTCGCGTCCATGACGTTCGCCGGATCGGCGAGGGTGGCGGGGTGGCGGGCGAAGAGGACATCACCGTGCACCTCGTCGCTGGGGACGATCTGGCTCGCTTCGTCGCCGCCCGCCGCGCGGCCGGGGTCGCGGTCGACGTCAAGCTGCTGCTTCCCCTCGCGCCATTTCTGCTTGGCTGATCAAGGACTTGGCCATGCTGGGTTAAGCGGCACGGCCTATTGTGCGGCCCAATGCACCCCCGTCTGTCGAACTTAGCCTTGGCGGGCACGGGGAAGGGCGGCAGTGACGCCCTCGCAACCACCATGAGGTCGTTCCTTGATGCTGAAATCTGCCCTTCTTGCCGGTTCCTCCCTGATCCTTCTCGCCGGCTGCGCGACCGTGCCGGCCGCTGAGCCCGCCGCCACCCCTGCCGCGGTTGCCGAGGCGGCGCCGGTCGAGGCGGCTCCGGCCGTCCCGAACAACATTCTGCTGGCCGACTGGACCGGCGCCTATGGCGGCGTTCCGCCGTGGGACCGGGTCAAGGCCAGCGACTTTCCGGAAGCACTGACCTTTGCGATTGACGAGCAGCGCCGCGAATATCGCGCCATTGCCGATAATCCCGAGGCTCCGACCTTCGCCAACACCATCGAGGCAATGCAGAAGGCCGGCGACCGGCTCGACCGCGTGGGCAGCATCTTCGGTGTCTACACCGACAATCTGTCGACCCCCGAAATCCAGGCGCTGGACAAGGAGTGGAGTCCCAAGCTGTCGGCCGCGGGTGACGAGATCACGCTCGATCCCAAGCTTTTCAGCCGGATCGAGACGCTTTACACCAATCGCGCCAGCCTCGGTCTCGACGCAGTGCAGCTGCGCCTGCTCGAGCGGACCTATGAGGCGCGGGTGCGTAACGGCGCCAAGCTCGATCCGGCGCAAAAGCAGCAGCTGAGCGGCTACAACCAGCGGCTGGCGTCGCTGTTCAGCGACTTCAATGCGCGCCTGCTGGCCGACGAGGGCACCTTCACCCAAGCCAGCGAGGCCGAGATGGCCGGCGTTCCGGCCGACATCAAGGCGGCTGCCGCGTCGGTCGCAAAGGCCAAGGGCCTGCCTGCCGGCACCTACGCGATCCGCAACACGCGGTCGGCGTTCGAGCCGGTGCTGACCTTCGGCACCAACCGCGCGCTGCGCCAGAAGGTGTGGACCGCGTTCGTCAATCGTGGCGACAACGGCAATGCCAACGACACCAACGGCCTCATCGCGCAGATCGTGAAGCTGCGCGCCGATCGCGCCAAGCTGCTCGGCTTCCAGACCCACGCCCACTGGCGGATGCAGGATACGATGGCCAAAACCCCCGAGCGGGGCATGGACCTGATGATGCGGGTGTGGCCAGCGGCGGTCGCGCGGGCCAAGGAAGAGATCGCCGACATGGCGCCGTTCGCCCGCGCGGCGAAAATCTCGACCGTCGAGCCGTGGGACACGCGCTTCCTCAACGAGAAGGTGCGCAAGGCCAAGTACGACCTGTCGGAAGAGGAGATCAAACCCTACTTCCAGCTCGATAATCTGGTGCAGGGCATGTTCTGGAGCGCCGGGCAGCTCTACGGCATGCAGTTCAAGGAGAATACCGGGTCGGTCCCGGTGTTTCACCCCGACGTCCGCACCTTCGAGGTCACCCGCGAAGGCAAGACCATCGGCCTGTTCTACCTCGACACCTATGGCCGCGAGGGCAAGCGCTCGGGCGCGTGGATGACCAGCTATCGCCTGCCGAGCGGCCTGACCGGCCAGGACCCGGCGCTGGTCAGCAACAACAACAATTTCAACAAGCCCGAAGCCGGCCAGCCGGTGCTGGTCAGCCTGGACGATGCCTCGACCCTGTTCCACGAGTTCGGGCACGCCATCAACTACCTGCTGTCGGACGTCCGCTACCCGAGCTTCAACGGGTCGCAGCGCGACTTCGTGGAATATCCGAGCCAGGTGAACGAGAATTGGCTGCTGACCCGGCCGGTGCTCGACCGCTTCGCGCTGCACTACAAGACCAAGCAGCCGATGCCCAAGAGCCTGGTCGACAAGATCGAGCGGGCCGACACCTTCGGACAGGGTTTCCAGACGGTTGAATATCTGTCCTCGGCGCTGGTCGACATGAAGCTGCACCTGCAGCCGGGCGGGGTGGTCGATGCCGACAAATTCGAGCGCGACACGCTGGCCGAACTGGGCATGCCCAAGGAGATGCGGATGCGTCACCGCTTGCCGCAGTTCGGACACCTGTTCAGCTCGGACGCCTATTCGGCGGGCTATTACAGCTACCTGTGGTCGGAGACGATGGATGCCGACACCTGGGCGGCGTTCGAGGAGACCGGCGATCCGTTCAACAAGCAGATCGCGGATCGCTTCCGCACGATCCTGCTGTCGACCGGTAGCCAGACCGACCGGGCCGAAGCCTATCGCCAGTTCCGCGGGCGGGACCCGGACGTGACGGCGCTGCTGAAGCGCCGGGGCTTCCCGGTGAACTAAATCGAAGGGGCCGCTCCGGGATGACCGGGGCGGCCTTTTCGTTAGAGGCGGGCCTGCTCTGCCTGGGCCCAGGCCATGGCGGCCAGCGGCTCGAGCACCTTGGCGCTTTCCGCGGCATGCGAGCTGGATGCGCTGCCGCGGGCGAGGCGGCCCTTGATGCCGTGGATGATCGCGGCAAGCCGGAACAGGTTGAACACCATCAGATAGTCGAACGCCGGAATGCCCTCGCGCCCGGTGCGGCGGCAGTAGGCGGCGACGTAATCCTCCTCGCTGGGGATGCCGAGCGAAGGCAGGTCGAGCCCCGCGAGGCCGGTGAACAGCCCGGCGGGCATGCGGTACATCATGCAATGATAGACGAAGTCGCTTTCGGGGTCGCCGAGGGTCGACAGCTCCCAGTCCAGCACCGCCCGCACCTGCGGCTCGGCGGCGTCGAAGATCATGTTGTCGCAGCGATAGTCGCCGTGGATCACCCGGCTTTCGCCGCTGTCCGCCGGCAGGTGCGTCTCCAGCCAGCCGACCAGCCGGTCCATGTCGGCGTTGCGGCCCGCTTCGACGTCGCCCTGATATTGCTTCGACCAGCGCGCGACCTGGCGGGCGACGAAGCCACCGGCCTTGCCATAATCACCAAGTCCGATCGCGGGCGGATCATAGCCGTGGAGCTGGGCGATGGTGGCGTTCATCGCGTCGAAATGGGCGGCGCGGGCTTCGGGGGTCAGGCCGGGAAACTGCGCTTCCCACACGATCCGCCCCGGCACCATGTCCATCACGAAGAAGGCGGTGCCGATCACGTCGTCATCCTCGCACAGCCCGTGGACGCGGGGGACCGGAAAGCCCTGGCCTCCCAGCGCTTCCATCACCCGATATTCGCGGTCCACGGCATGGGCGCCCGGAAGGGTCTTGCCCGGCGGCTTGCGGCGCAGGACATAGGAGGCCGACGGCGTGTCGAGCTTGTAGGTCGGGTTGGATTGGCCACCCTTGAACTGGCTGACCGTCAGCGGTCCGACGAAGCCGTCGACATGCGCTTCCAGCCAGGTTTGAAGCGCGGTCTCGTCGAAGCGGAGGCGCTCGGACACCTCGCGCGTGCCGGTGTTTGCGGTGGTGCGATCCATGGGCTGGGCACCCTAAGCGCGAGGCCGCACGAAACAAGCCGCCCTGTCGGCGCATTAAGCCTCCATGGCCCGTCTCGTACATCTTTCTGACCTTCACTTCGGCGCGCACGACGACAGGATCGTCGACGCAGTCCTGGCGGAGGTCGACACCGCTGCGCCCGACCTCGTCATCATCAGCGGTGATTTCACCCAGCGGGCGAAGACCGAGCAATATCAGGAAGCCTGCCGCTTTCTCGCCAAGCTGCGCGATGCGGGGCACGAGATGCTGGCGGTGCCGGGCAATCATGACGTGCCCCTGTACGACGTGTTCCGCCGCTTCCTGTCGCCGCTGGCCCGCTACAAGAAATATATCGATGACACGCTTTGCCCGTGGCACCGGCTCGACGGCGTGTCGGTGCTAGGCCTCAACACGGCGCGGTCGCTGACCATCAAGGATGGGCGGATCAATTCGGAGCAGCGCGACTTTGTCCGCAGCCATTTCGCCGAGGCGCCGGTCGGCGACCTCAAGGTGCTGGTCACCCACCACCCGCTGTTCGCGCTGCCGGTCAGCGACGAGGGTATCCTCGGCCGCCCGATCGGCCGGCAGGAAAAGGCGCTCGACGTGGTGAACGAGCTTGGCATCGACCTGCTGCTGGCCGGGCACAACCATCGCGCCTCGACCCATCAGGCCCGCGATCTCGTCACCCGCGCGGGCGGGGCGCTGGTGGTGCAGGCCGGCACCGCCACCTCGGTCCGGCTGCGCGAGGAGGAGCAGAGCTTCAACATCCTCGAGGTCGAAGCAGGGTCGGTGACGCTCGGGCTCAAGCGGTGGACCGGCGCCGCCTTCGAGACCGCCGAGCCGACCCGCTTCACCAAGGACGACGGCGGCTGGCACAAGGCGGAAGTGCTAGCCGATCCCGCCGAGGCTTGAGCCGGCGGGCCGCCCGCTCCATGAGCAACGCCATGATCAACGGCTTCGACCTCGACGAATACGTCACCCGCACCCTGGCCGAAGACCTGGGCGAGGGCGGGGATGTCACTTCCGCCGCGACCATTCCGGCCGAGGCACGCTTCTCCGCGACGATGAATTGCCGCGAGGAGATTGTGGTTGCGGGGATCGAGATCGCCGCCGCCTTCTTCCGCCGGATGGACGACGGCGTGACACTCGATTGCGACGTAGCCGATGGCAGCCGCGTTCCGGCCGGCACGGTGCTGATGCGGATCGAGGGCAGGGCCGGCGCGATGCTGGCCGCCGAACGCTCCGCCCTCAACACGCTGCAGCACCTGTCGGGGATCGCCACCCTGACCCGCCGTTACGTCGACGCGATCGAGGGGACGGGTGCGATCCTGCTCGACACTCGCAAGACCATTCCCGGCCTTCGCGTGCCCGAGAAATATGCGGCGCGGATGGGCGGGGCGCAGAACCACCGGATGCGGCTCGACGACGGGCTGCTGATCAAGGACAATCATGTCGCGGTGAACGGCTCGGTCGAAGCCGCCGTAGCGCGTGCGCGGGCCTATGGCTCCAGCCTGCCGGTTCAGGTGGAAGTCGATCGGATCGAGCAGATCGAGCCCGCGCTGGCCGCGGGCGCCGACCGCCTGCTGCTCGACAACATGCCGCCGCCGGTGTTGCGCGAAGCCGTAGCGCTGGTCGCGGGGCGGGTACCGCTGGAAGCCTCGGGCGGGGTCAGGCTCGACACCGTCCGCGCGATTGCCGAAACCGGGGTAACTTATGTGTCGGTCGGGCGGATCACCCAGTCGGCGCCGGCGGTCGATATCGGGCTCGATTTCGCGCTCGCCTAGCTGAACGAACGCCAACATCGCGGTTCAGCCAAGCGACACCGCGACTCGGCCAGAAGGGTTCCAACGCAAAGGAGCCCAGCTCATGAAGAAGTTTCTGTTCGCTGCCGCCGCCGCCTCGCTCGTCGCCATTCCGGGCGCAGCCAGCGCGCAATATTATCCCGGCTACGGCGGGTATAACAACGGCTACAACAACAACTACCAGCGCGGTTACCAACGCGGTTATCAGGGCGGCTACAACGGCCAGACCTACTACGGTAATCGTTGTTCGGGCACCACCGGCACCATCGTCGGGGGCGTCGCCGGCGCGGTGGTCGGAAGCAAGATCGCCGGTGGCCGTCGCAGCTACGATTATTACGGCAACCGCCGCGGTGGCAGCGGTGCGACCGGCGCCATCATCGGCGGCGCGGTAGGCGCTCTCCTCGGCCGCAAGGTCGACAAGGACAGCTGCAACCGCCGCAACAATGGCTACAATTACGGGTATCGCTACTAAGCGAGGGGCGTCGCTTGGGAAGGGGCTGCTGGGCGCTGGTCCAGCAGCCCCTTTTTCGTTTGGGGCTGCGGTGGGCCGGAGTATAGGCGCTGCACTGCAAGAGCCAGGAGTGATGTCGTGTTCAAGGGTTTGTCGCCAGTAAACTACCGCGGTCGCGAAGTGTGGCCGCTGGTCGAAGGCGGCAAGGGGGTCTCGGCCACCAACCACATGAGCTCGGGCGCCTGGGCCGCTGCCGGCGGCATCGGGACGGTCAGCGCGGTGAACGCCGACAGCTACGACCCCGAAGGCCGGATCATCCCGCAGGTTTACAACGGCATGACCCGCCGCGAGCGCCACGAAGAGCTGATCAAATATGCCATCGACGGCGCGGTGACGCAGGTCGAGCGGGCCTATGAGATGTCGAACGGCAAGGGCGCGATCAACATCAACGTGCTGTGGGAAATGGGCGGCGCGCAACCGATCCTCCACGGCGTGCTGGAGCGCACTCGCGGCAAGGTGGCGGGCGTCACCTGCGGCGCGGGCATGCCTTACAAGCTGTCCGAGATCGCTGCCTCCTACGGCGTGTCCTACCTGCCGATCGTCAGCTCCGGCCGCGCCTTCCGAGCGCTGTGGAAGCGGGCTTATTCCAAGTTCGCCAACTATCTGTCGGGTGTGGTGTACGAGGATCCGTGGCTCGCCGGTGGGCATAACGGCCTCAGCAATGCCGAAGATCCCAAGGTCCCCCAGGCGCCGCTTCCGCGGGTCGCCGAGCTTCGCACCATGATGCGCGAATGCGGCGTTCCCGACAGCGTGCCGATCGTCATGGCCGGCGGCGTGTGGCGGCT
Source organism: Sphingomonas glaciei (assembly GCF_023380025.1). Lineage (NCBI taxonomy): Bacteria > Pseudomonadati > Pseudomonadota > Alphaproteobacteria > Sphingomonadales > Sphingomonadaceae > Sphingomonas > Sphingomonas glaciei. The sequence continues at coordinate 1,261,738 of NZ_CP097253.1, read as the reverse complement.
GGACGAGTGGGAAGACTGGATCGACAATCCCGAGCTGGGGAGCATCATGTTCCAGTTCGGCACCCGCCCGCTGCTCACCCAGGAAAGCCCGATCCCGCCCGAATGGAAGGCGCGGCTGACGACGCTGGAAGAGGGCGACGTCCTGCTTCACAAATTCTCGCCGACCGGCTTCTATAGCTCGGCCGTGCGGACGCCGTTCCTGCGTAACCTCGAGGCGCGCTCGCAGCGCCAGATCGCCTACACGCGCGAGCAGGTCGGCGATCACGCCTTCGAACTGGATGTCGGGATCGGCACCAAGAAGAATTATTGGGTGACCAAGGGCGATCTGCAGCACGCCCGCGAATGGTTTGGCGCCGGCTACACGCAAGCAATGAAGACGCCGGACGACACGCTGGTGTTCGTCGCGCCGGACGAAGAAAAGATCATCCGCAAGGACCAGGCCGACTGCATGGGTTGCCTGTCGCAGTGCAGCTTTTCGAGCTGGGCCGACAATGAGAAGAATTCGACGGGGCGGCTGGCCGATCCGCGCAGCTTCTGCATCCAGAAGACGCTGCAGGATATCGCGCACGGCGGACCGGTCGACGACAATCTGATGTTCGCGGGCCATGCCGCGTTCCGGTTCAAGACCGATCCTTTCTACTCGAACGGCTTCGTCCCCACCGTCGGTCAGCTCGTGGAACGGATCCGGTCGGGCGCGTGATGAAGCGGCTCGCCGGCTTGGCGCTGCTGGGACTGGCGGCGAGCGCGTCGGCGCAGGACCGCCCCGTGCCTTACTGGGCGTCGATCCAGAGCGGCGAGGCGATGATGCGTACGGGGCCCGCCCGCACCTATCCGGGCATCTGGCTCTACAAGCGCCGCGACCTGCCGATCCGGGTCCTCAAGTTGCATGAAAACTGGCGCCTGATCGAGGACAGCGAGGGCACCCGCGGCTGGATGCTGCGGACCATGCTCAGCGACACCCGCACCGCGATCGTCCGGGGAAGCGCGCCGCGTCCGGTCCACACCAAGGCCGACGAGGGTAGCCGGGTCCGCTACCTCGCCCAGCCCGGCGTCGTCGGCCGCATCGACGACTGCAGCGAAGGCTGGTGCCACATCAAGATCGGCAACCGCGAAGGCCACATCAAGGTCGCCGACCTGTGGGGCGTGGAGCCGGGCGAGACGGTCGAGGATTGAACCTGTAAAGAGTTCTTGACTGACAAGAGCTCTTTACAGCACAAAAGGCCCGTGGAGAATCGGGTCAAAGACAATCGCGAACGATGCGGCTGGAGCCAGGGCGAACTTGCCCGGCGGCTCGGCGTCTCGCGCCAGACCGTGAATGCGGTCGAGACCGACAAATACGACCCGAGCCTCCCGCTGGCGCTGCGCATGGCCAAATTGTTCGGCCAGCCAGTCGACCAGTTGTTCCTCGATGCATGGGAGCCGGAAGCATGAGCGAAACGAATGCGTTGAGCGCTGGCGGCAAGGGTCGCAAGATCTTGCTCCAGCTGGTCGTCGGAGGAATTTGCGGCGGTGTCGGCATGTTCGCCGCGCTGACCTTGTTCGAGGGACGAAGCGGGGCGGAGGTAAGGCCGGTCGACGCGGTCGCGATCGGCACCGCGCTCATCTATGGCCTAATGGCTCTGATCGTGCTTCTCGGGGCGATGGCGCCCGGAATCGGCGCTCGCGCCCTTAATGTCGAGGATCGCGAGGAGCTGGAAGAGCAGCGTTCCGTACTGGTCATCGGGGCGGTCAGCTTCGTGCTGGTGGCGGCTCTGGTTGGCGTGCTTGCGGCGGCTGGTACCGGGATGATTGCCGCGGTCACTGCAACGCTGGTTGCGGCGGGCGCGACACTTGGACTGATCGGTTGGTCGATCCTCCACCGTAACCACGGTGACGAGATGATGCGCGCCGCCGCCAAGGACGCAGGCGTCGCCACCACCAACCTCATCTTCCTGGTGTTCGGTATCTGGGCCGGCGCGGCACAACTCGGGCTAGTACCGATGTTCGAGCCTCTGCTATTCGTCGCCGGCTACTTCCTGATCTACCTGCTCGCGGTTTTCATTGCGGTCGGCCGGCGCGGGCTGCTGCGCCCGCGCTGACCGACGCAGTGAGCTGGATCAGACCAGCTCGACCGCCACTGCCGTCGCTTCGCCGCCGCCGATGCACAGCGAGGCGATGCCGCGCTTCAGGCCCTTCTGCTTCAGCGCATTCAGCAGCGTGACGATGATCCGGGTGCCGCTGGCGCCGATCGGGTGACCGAGCGCAGTGGCGCCGCCGTGGACGTTGATCTTGTCGTGGCCGATGCCGAGGTCCTTCATCGCGAACATGGCGACGCAGGCGAACGCTTCGTTGACCTCGAACAGGTCGACTTCGCCGATGCTCCATCCGGCCTTGTCGAGTACCTTGTGGATCGCGCCGATCGGGGCGATCGTGAATTCGGCCGGAGCCTGGGCGTGTGCGGCGGTGGCGACGATCCGGGCGACGGGCTGTAGGCCCTTGGCCGAAGCGTCTGATTCGCGCGCCAGCACCACCGCGGCGGCGCCGTCGGAGATGGACGAGCTGGTCGCCGCGGTGATCGTGCCTTCCCTATCGAAGGCGGGCTTCAGCTGCGGGATCTTGTCGGGGCGGCCGCGGCCCGGCGCCTCGTCGGTGTCGACGATCGTCTCGCCCGCGCGGCTCTTCACCGTCACCGGAGCGATTTCATCCTTGAACCCGCCGCCGTCGATCGCCGACTTGGCGCGGTTGAGGCTTTCGATCGCATAGGCGTCCATGCCTTCGCGGGTAAGCTGATAGTCGTTGGCGGTGGCCTGCGCGAAGCTGCCCATGGCGCGGCCTTCCTCATAGGCGTCTTCCAGCCCGTCGAGGAACATGTGGTCGTAGATCTTGTCATGGCCGATCCGCGCGCCGCTGCGGTGCTTCTTGAGCAGGTAGGGCGCGTTGGTCATGCTCTCCATCCCGCCCGCAACGATGACGTCGGCATTGCCGGTGAGAATTGCCTCTGCGCCCATGATCACCGTCTGCATGCCCGAGCCGCACACCTTGTTGACGGTGGTCGCCTGGACGCTGGTCGGAAGCCCCGCCTTGATCGCGGCCTGACGCGCCGGGGCCTGGCCCAGGCCCGCGGGAAGCACGCAGCCCATGTAGATGCGGTCGATGTCGCCGCCCGACACGCCGGCGCGTTCGACCGCTGCCTTGACCGCCGTGGCGCCGAGATCGGTCGCGCTGACGTCGGCCAGCGCGCCCTGCATCGCCCCCATGGGGGTGCGGGCGAAGGAAAGGATGACGACGTTATCGGATGCGGTGGCCATGAAAGCGGACTCCGGTGTAAGAATGTTGCACTGCAATAAGCATTCGGGCCGCCTTGTCCAAGCCTCCGCGGCTCTGCTAGCGCTCGGCCATGTCCTTACCCACGCTTGATTTCGACCTCGGCGAGATGGCCGACACCATCCGCGACTCCACCCAGCGCTTCGCGACCGACCGGATCATGCCGCTGGCGGCGGAGATCGACCGCGACGACCGTTTCCCGATCGAGCTGTGGCCGGAGATGGGTGCGCTGGGCCTTCACGGTATCACCGTCGAGGAGGAATGGGGTGGCCTCGGTCTTGGCTATCTCGAGCATGTCGTCGCGCAGGAGGAAGTCGCCCGTGCGTCGGCTTCCGTGGGCCTGAGCTACGGCGCCCACTCCAACCTGTGCGTCAACCAGGTCCGCCGCTGGGGCAACGACGAGCAGAAGCGCAAATACCTTCCCAAGCTGATCAGCGGCGAGCACGTCGGCGCCTTGGCCATGAGCGAGGTCAATGCAGGCTCCGACGTGGTGTCGATGACGCTGAAGGCCGAGAAGTCGGGCAACGGTTATCGCCTCAACGGGACGAAGTTCTGGATCACCAACGGGGCCTATGCCGACGTACTGGTGGTCTATGCCAAGACGTCGCCCGAGGCTGGCAGCCGCGGCATCACCGCCTTCCTGATCGAAAAGGGGACCGAGGGATTCTCCATCGGTCAGAAGATCGACAAGGTCGGCATGCGCGGCTCGCCCACCTCCGAGCTGGTGTTCGACGATTGCTTCGTCCCGGCCGAGCAGGTCATGGGCCCGGAGAATGGCGGCGTCGGCGTGCTGATGAGCGGCCTCGATTATGAGCGCGCGGTGCTGGCCGGAATCCAGCTCGGCATCATGCAGGCCTGCCTGGACGTGGTCATCCCGTTCGTCCGCGAGCGCAAGCAGTTCGGCAAGCCGATCGGGTCGCAACAGCTGATGCAGGCCAAGGTCGCCGACATGTATGTCGCGCTGAACAGCGCCCGCGCCTACGTCTACCAAGTCGCGAAGGCCTGCGATGCCGGCAAGACCACCCGCTTCGACGCCGCAGGCGCAATCCTGCTCGCGAGCGAAAGCGCGTTCAAGGTCGCGGGCGAAGCGGTCCAGGCACTGGGCGGCGCGGGCTATACGAAGGACTGGCCGGTCGAACGTTTCATGCGCGATGCCAAGCTGCTCGACATCGGTGCGGGGACTAACGAGATCCGCCGGATGCTGATTGGGCGCGAGTTGATCGGGGTCTAGTCGCCGGCTGGTTCATCGCGCGCGCCTTTGGCACGGCTTCGACCGAGAATGATCATGCCGAGGGCGAGCGGATGCGAGAAAAGCAGGCTCATCACGTGCAGGCTGCTGTAGTGGTAGGTGAGCTTGCTGACTTCGCTGAGATCGCCTTTGTTGGCCACCCAATAACGTCCGCCTGCCTGATGCCCCTGCAGCGCGTCACCGCCGATCAGCAGGTAGCCGAGCAGGAACAGGAAAAAGTTCGCGATCGCTCCGGCGAGGAGGAGGCGCTGAGCAGGGCTCAGCGCGCTCCAGAATTCCTCGACCGTGATCGGACCCGATCGTTCGTGCGGCAATCGGTAAGACATGCTCGCCCTTCGCCGCAGCCTGACAATGATACCTCTTGGCTAATACCCTTTAAGGGAATGACAAGGGAAGCGGTCCACCCTCAGCGCGCGCCCTGCTTGCCGACCACCTTGTCATACGCGTGCAGAACCTTGTCGCAGGCTGCGCGGACCACGGCGTCGACCCCGGCACCCTCGGCCGAGGCAGCGACAGGCGATAGGTTCTCAGGCCTGATCTCGATCGAGCACCGATAATCGGGGTTGCTGGACTTGGTTTCGCGAACGTGGGCGAGGTGGACCTGGGCGCTGGTCACCTTGCCGTCGAGGCGGCTGAGGCGATGATTGACGATGCTCTCGACCTGCTCCTGGCTCGCTTCGTTGTCCTGCACCTGATTGTCGCGGTTGAAGTCGATGAACACGCCCGTCTCCTGAAAGTTGAGTCGGGTGGTGAACGTCCGCGATGGAGTCGCGGTTGCGCGCCTTACTTGCCGGCGAACAGAAAACCGACAGCGGCCATGATGCAGGCGAACGCAGCGAGGTGCCGCCAGTGGAGCGGTTCGCCCAGCACGGTGACCATGAACCCGCCGAACACGATGAGCGTGATCGCTTCCTCCGCGATCTTGAGCTGGGCGCCGGTCCAGCCGTTGGCATAGCCGATCCGGTTGGCCGGTACGGCGAAGCAATATGCGACCAGTGCGATGCTCCAGCTGATGAAAATCACCAGCAGGATCGGTTTGCTCATCCCGCCTTTCAGGTGCCAGTACCAGGCGGCGGTCATGAAGATGTTGGAGCAGATGAGCAGCAGGATCGTCGGCATGACGCCCCGCTAGCTCATCCGCACAGCGAGTGGGAGTGACTTACCAGACCTTCACCCGCTGGTCGGGCGCCAGGTACAGCTTCTGCCCTGCCTTGACGTCGAACGCGCCGTACCACGGATCGAGATTGCGCACGGTCTGGGCGCGATACTGGCCTGGCGCATGCCCGTCGGTGGAGATCCGGCCGCGTAGCGTCTCCTCGCGCATCTTGGTCGCCCACGCCTGACCATAGGCGATGAAGAAGCGCTGGTCGGCGGAGAAGCCGTCGATGGTCGGCGCGGGTTTGCCACCGAGGCTGTCGTGATAGGCCTGGTAGGCGGCGGCGAGGCCCGCGACGTCGGCGATATTCTCGCCCAGCGTCAGCTTGCCGTTGACGTGCAGCCCGGGCAGCGGCTCGTAGGCGTTATATTGCTTGGCGAGCGCGTCACCGGCCTGGCTGAAGCGGGCGAAGTCCTGCGGGGTCCACCAGTTGCGCAGGCGGCCGGTCGAGTCAAACAGCGCGCCATTGTTGTCGAAGCTGTGGCTTATCTCGTGCCCGATCACGCTCCCGATCGCCCCATAGTTGTACGCCGGATCGGCCTTGGGATCGAAGAAGGGCGCGACCAGAATTGCGGCCGGGAAATTGAGCGCGTTCTGGACCGGCAGGTTGACCGCGTTGACCAGTTGCGGCGGCATCCACCATTCGCTGCGGTCCATCGGCTTGCCGATCTTGGCGATCTGATGCTTGTATTCGGCAAGGCCCGCCGCCTTCTGATTGGCATAGGCATTGTCGGCCGCGATCGTCACCGACCCATAGTCGCGCCAGCTGTCGGGATAGCCGACGCCGACCACGATCGACTTCACCTTGGCCAGCGCCTCTTCCTTGGTCGACGGCGCCATCCAGTCGAGCGCCTCGACCCGCTTGGCGAAGGCGGCCTTGATGTTGTCGACCATCGCCTGGACTTCGGCTTTGGCCGGTGCGGGGAAATACCTCTCGACATAGGCCTTGCCGACCGCGTCCTGCAGCGCGTTGCTGGTCGCGTTCAGCGCCTGGATGTCGCGCGGGCGCGGCTGCGGCGTGCCCTGGAGGGCGGTGCTGTTGAAGGCGAAGCTGGCGTCGCGGACCGGCTTGGGCAGGACGTTTGCCTGCTGGTTCAGCGTGTGGAACGCCAGCCAGTCCTTCCACGCGTCGAGCGGCTCGGAGCCGACCAGCGCGGCGAGCTTGGGAATCGCGGTCGAATGATAGGCCTGGAACTTGGGCGCCTGGCCCAGTTGCGCGGCGCCAAGCAGCGCGCCCCAGTCGATCCCGGGCGCATTCTTCTCCAACTCGGCCCGGGTCCACACCTTGGCCGCCTTGCTGAAGTCCTCGCTCTCCTCGCGGGTGGCGTGGGCCTGAGCGATCTTGGTGTCGAGCGCCAGCACCCGGCCCGCGGCGCCGGCCGGGTCGGGATTGCCGGCGGCCTGCATCACCTGCTGGACATAAGCACGATACTTGTCGCGCAGGCCGGCCATCTTGCCGTCGGCCGACAGGTAATATTCGCGCTCGGGCATGCCGAGGCCACCCTGCAGGATGTAGGGCAGCGTCTCGCCGGGCGTGTTGAGCCCCTGCGTGACGAAAATCCCGAACAGATTGTCAGTCTGGTAATTGGTCGCGTTGAGCGGATCGACGTCGGCCCGGAGGGTCGAGCCGATCGCGGCTGACAGCGCGCTCTTGTCGGCGATGGCGGCGATCGCATCGAGGTCGGCCTTGGCCGGGGCCATGCCCGCCTTATCGATCGCGTCGGTGTTGAGATACGCCTTGTAGTAGTTGGCGATCCTGCCTCCGTCCGATGCGGCGTCGGGGTTGGCCTTGAGCAGCTCGTCGAACAGCGCCCGGGTATTCTTCTCGCGAACCTGGTCGGCGATGTAGAAAGCGCCGATGTTCGACCGGTCGGCCGGGATCTCGGTCGTCTTCATCCATCCGCCGTTGGCGAATTGGTAGAAATCGTCACCCGGTGCGATCGACCGGTCCAGCGCCGCCGGGTTGATTCCGAGCGCGGTCCCGGCCGCGGCCGCCTCGGTGTTCGCTTCCGCCGTATTGCCGTCCTTGGTCGTGACGTTGCAGCCGCCAAGCGACAACGCGAGCAGGGATGCGGCGAGCAGGAGCGGCGAGCGAACCATCGAGTACCTCGTATGTGATTGCGATGCGGCACGCGCTGCGACGGTCGCCCCCGCTTTGCAAGCGTCCCGGGCGCGGCTAGGCGCGGAGTCGAGAGTTGTTTTCGACGAACGGGATCACCAAACGCATGAGCGCGCCGCGCCTCGAGACCAGGGTTCAGCCCGACAGCGCCGATTTCCAGGCCCGCGCCGCGCACAATCGCGCGCTGGCGGACAGGCTTCGCGCCGACGTCGCCAAGGCCGCGCTCGGCGGCAACGAGAAGAGCCGCGAACGCCACGTCGCGCGCGGCAAATTGCTCCCCCGCGAGCGGGTCGAACGCCTGCTCGATCCCGGTTCGCCGTTCCTCGAGATCGGCCAGCTCGCGGCCTGCGACATGTACGAGGGCGAGGTGCCCGGCGCCGCGATCATCTGCGGCATCGGACGGGTGTCCGGGCGGCAGGTGATGATCGTCTGCAACGACGCCACGGTGAAGGGCGGCACTTATTACCCGCTGACCGTCAAGAAGCACCTGCGCGCGCAGGAGATCGCCGAGGCCAACCGGCTGCCGTGCATCTATCTGGTCGACAGCGGCGGCGCCAACCTGCCGCACCAGGCCGAGGTGTTCCCCGACCGCGACCATTTCGGCCGGATCTTCTTCAACCAGGCCAATATGAGCGCGCTCGGCATCCCGCAGATCGCCTGCGTCATGGGATCGTGCACCGCCGGCGGCGCCTACGTCCCCGCGATGAGCGACGAGAGCATCATCGTGCGCGAACAGGGCACCATCTTCCTTGCCGGCCCGCCGCTGGTGAAGGCCGCGACCGGCGAGGAGATCAGCGCCGAGGAGCTGGGCGGCGGCGACCTCCACGCGCGCAGGTCCGGCGTGGTCGACCACCTTGCCGACGACGACGAGCATGCGCTGTCGATCGTCCGCGACATCGTCAGCACCCTGCCGCCGCAATATGCCGAGCTGGAAGGCGTCGAGCCGCGCGACCCCGCCCACGACCCGCAGGAGCTGTACGGTATCGTCCCCGAGGACGTCCGGGCGCCCTACGACGTGCACGAGGTCATCGCCCGGATCGTCGATGCGTCCGAATTTCACGAGTTCAAGCCGCTCTACGGCTCGACCCTGGTTACCGGTTTCGCCCACATCCACGGCCAGCCGGTCGCGATCCTCGCCAACAACGGCGTCCTGTTCAGCGAGAGCGCGGTCAAGGGCGCGCACTTCATCGAGCTCGCCTGCCAGCGCCGCGTGCCTTTGCTGTTCCTGCAGAACATCTCGGGCTTCATGGTCGGCGGCAAATATGAGGCGGAGGGTATCGCCAAGCATGGTGCCAAGCTCGTCACCGCCGTCGCCACCGCGCAGGTGCCCAAGCTGACGGTTCTGATCGGCGGTAGCTTTGGCGCCGGCAACTACGGCATGTGCGGCCGCGCTTACTCGCCCCGTTTCCTGTTCAGCTGGCCCAACAGCCGGATCAGCGTGATGGGCGGCGAGCAGGCGGCAAGTGTGCTCGCCACCGTCCACCGCGACGCCGACAAGTGGACGGCGGAGGAGGCCGAAGCCTTCAAGCAGCCCGTCCGCGACGATTACGAAGCGCAGGGCAACCCGTGGCACGCCACCGCGCGGCTGTGGGACGACGGCATCATCGATCCCGCGCAGACCCGCGACGTGCTTGGCTTGGCGCTTGCCGCCTGCCTTAACGCACCGATGCCGGAGCGCCCGCGGTTCGGCGTCTTCCGGATGTAGGCCTCGGCCACATCCGTTCTCCATAGCCTGTAAGGAATTTTCGTGGCGTCATCGCGTACCGGGCTGCAGGCTATCCTGCTCATCGCCCTCATCGGCTTCGTGGTGGTCGTCGTCTTGAACCTCATCCACGAGGCGGGGCATGCCTTCGCCGGCAAGGCGATGGGCTATGATGTCATCGTGCGCACCAATCATGCCACCATCGCGTCGGGCCGGTTCGACTCGGTCGCCGACGGCCTGACCATGGCGGCCGCCGGACCGCTGGTAACCATTGCTATTGCGTTAGTCGCCTTCCTCTATGCGCGGCGCGGCTCGATCTTGGCTGCGGGGATCGTCCTCGCCGCCTTGGCGTCACGCCTCATCGCGGCAGCCGCCAGTCTCAACTATCCCAACGACGAAGCGCGTATTTCGATCGCGCTTGGACTTGGCAAATGGACCCTGTTCGGGGCCGTGATCCTGCTCCTCGCGCTGCTCACCGCGTTTGCCTTGCGCGAGAAGCGTCTCGGCTGGCGCTGGTACCTCGGCGCCTACATCGGGGCGTCGCTCGGCACCGCGCTGGTGGTGCTAGGCGAGCCCTGGCTGCCCGTCGTTCGCTTCTGATCCCATAACACTTCTGGAGATTTCCACCTTGTCCTCGACTGTCCGCCAAGACTGGACCCGCGCAGAAATTGCGGGGCTATTCGACCTGACCTTCACCGAATTGCTGTTCCGCGCCGCTGAAACCCACCGCGCGCATCACGCTGCGGGCGAGGTGCAGCTTTGCACCCTGCTGTCGATCAAGACCGGCGGCTGCCCCGAAGATTGCGGCTATTGCTCGCAGTCGGCGTTCGCAGAGAGCGGGCTCAAGGCCGAGAAGCTGATGGACGTCGACGCAGTCCTTGCTTCCGCCGCTGACGCCAAGGCGGCTGGTTCGCAGCGCTTCTGCATGGGCGCGGCGTGGCGCAGCCCCAAGGACCGCGACATGGCCGCGGTCTGCCGCATGGTCGAGGGCGTGAAGGCGATGGGCCTCGAAACCTGCATGACGCTGGGCATGCTCAGCGGCGAGCAGGCGCGGCAACTCAAGGCCGCCGGTCTCGACTATTACAACCACAACATCGACACCTCGCCCGAACATTATGGCGAGATCATCTCCACCCGCACCTTCGCCGAGCGGCTCGACACGCTGGAGGAAGTCCGCGCGGCCGGGATAAGCGTCTGCTGCGGCGGGATCGTCGGGATGGGCGAAAGCCGTGAGGACCGTGTCGGCTTCCTCCACGCCCTCGCCACCTTGCCGCGCCATCCCGAGAGCGTGCCGGTCAATGCGCTGGTGCCGGTCAAGGGAACGGTGCTTGGCGACATGTACGCGGGCGAGCGACTGATCGACGATATCGAGTTCGTCCGCACCGTCGCGGTCGCGCGCCTCACCATGCCGCGCTCGATGGTCCGCCTGTCGGCCGGGCGCGAAAGCATGAGCGAGGCGACCCAGGCGCTGTGCTTTCTCGCCGGGGCCAATAGCATCTTCACCGGCGACAAGCTGCTGACCACCGCCAATGCCGGCGACAGCAAGGACGCCGCGCTGTTCGCCAAGCTTGGGCTGACGCCGATGCAGGCCGCGGAGCCGATGCGCGTGGCAGAAGCGGCCGAGTAAGCCCTGTTACCCGGCCACCGGCTTGGCTATGCGATTGGGCATGATCACCTCGCTCCTCATCGCCAACCGCGGCGAGATCGCCTGCCGCGTCATCCGAACTGCGCAGAAGCTCGGGATTCGGACGGTGGCGGTCTATTCCGATGCCGACGCGCAGGCGCTGCATGTTCGCATGGCGGACGAGGCAGTCCACATCGGTCCCTCGCCGGCACGCGAAAGCTATCTGGTCGGCGAGCGGATCATTGCCGCCGCGAAGGAGAGCGGCGCCGTGGCGATCCACCCCGGCTACGGCTTCCTGTCCGAAAATGCCGACTTCGCGCAGGCGGTGCTCGACGCCGGGCTGGTGTGGGTCGGGCCCAAGCCCGCCAGCATTCGCGCGATGGGTCTCAAGGACGCCGCCAAGAAACTGATGGCCGAGGCCGGCGTGCCGGTGACGCCGGGCTATATGGGCGACGACCAGGCGCCTGAACGCCTCAAGGCCGAGGCTGATGCGATCGGTTATCCGGTGCTGATCAAGGCGGTCGCCGGCGGCGGCGGCAAGGGGATGCGCAAGGTCGATGCGCCTGCCGAATTCGCCGACGCGCTCGATAGCTGCCGGCGCGAGGCGGCCTCGTCCTTCGGCAACGACGTCGTGCTGCTCGAGAAATGGATCGAAAGCCCGCGCCATATCGAGGTGCAGGTGTTCGGCGACAGCCATGGCAATGCCGTCCACCTGTTCGAACGCGACTGCTCGCTTCAACGCCGTCACCAGAAAGTGATCGAGGAAGCCCCGGCGCCGGGGATGGACGCGGCGACTCGCGAAGCGGTGTGCGGCGCGGCCGTACGCGCGGCCCAGGCGGTGAATTACGAGGGCGCCGGGACGATCGAGTTCATCGCTGACGGCAGCGAGGGCCTGCGCGCCGACCGCATCTGGTTCATGGAGATGAACACCCGCCTGCAGGTCGAGCATCCGGTGACCGAGGAGATCACCGGCCAGGATCTGGTCGAATGGCAGCTTCGTGTCGCCAGCGGCGAACCCTTGCCAAAGCGCCAGGACGAGCTGTCGATCTCGGGCCATGCGATCGAGGCCCGGCTTTATGCCGAGGATCCTTCGACCGGATTCCTGCCCAGCACCGGGCGGCTCGACCATTTTGATCTCGGCGAGGAAGGCCGGATCGAGACCGGGGTGGAGGAGGGCGACGCCATCTCTCCCTTCTACGACCCGATGATCGCCAAGCTGGTCGCCCACGGCGACGACCGCGAGGAGGCGATCGACGCGCTGGCGAGCATGCTCGACGGGGTCGAGGTCTGGCCGGTGCGGACCAACGCCGGTTTCCTTTGCAACTGCCTGCTCGACGAGGCTTTCGAGGATGCCGAGCTCGACACGGGCTTCATCGCCCGCCGCCTCGACACGCTGGTGCCGGACAACGAGCCCGATGATGCTCTGTGGCGCGCCGCAGCGGTGGTTGCGCTCGCCGCCGAGGATCAGCCGACGCTGGCGGGGTTCCGGCTCAATGCGCCGTCGGCGCCTTCCGCGGTGTTGAGCTTCGGTGCCGACCGCCGCCGCATCCTGCTCGACGATGCCGAGGAATATGCCCCCGCGTCGGGCTTTGCCGACGACGAACGGGTCGTGCTGTTCGAAGGGGGACAGGTTTATGCCTTCGACCGCCGCGCCCGGGGTAGCCATGCCGGCGGCGTTGGCAGTGGCAGCCTGCTCGCGCCGATGCCGGGCAAGGTCACCAGCGTCGACGTCGCCGCCGGTGAGCGAGTCGAGAAGGGCCAGCGTCTGCTGACGCTCGAGGCGATGAAGATGGAGCATGCCCTGCTCGCACCGTTCGACGGCGTAGTGGCGGAACTCAATGTCGAGGCGGGAGCGCAGGTGCAGGTCGAGGCCGTGCTGGCGCGCGTCGAGGCCGAATAATCCTGTCCTACCGCCCGGCGTTTGGGTAGACGCGCTGCAGTTATGCAGGCGTCCGAAGCTGAACAAGTGGACGCTATCGGTTTCTTCTCGGGAGAGCGCTCGATCATGAACATCAACGGCATTGCGGCAGTGGTTACCGGCGGCGCGTCCGGCCTTGGTGAAGCGACTGCGCGGGCGCTTGCCGCCAAGGGCGCCAAGGTCGCCATTTTCGACCGTAATCAGGAGCAGGGCGAAAAGGTCGCGGCCGAGATCGGCGGCATCTTCTGCGAAGTGGACGTCACCAACGACGACACTGTCGCCGCCGGCTTCGAAAAGGCCCGCGCCGCGCACGGTCAGGAGCGAGTGTTGGTCAACTGCGCCGGTGTCGCCAATGCGGTGAAGACCGTCGGCCGCGACCGCGAGACCAAGGCGGTAAAGAAATATCCGATCCACCAGTTCGAGCTGGTGATCGGGATCAACCTCGTCGGGACCTTCCGCTGCATCGCGCATTCGGCGGCGGGCATGGTCGATGCCGAGCCGGGTGAGGACGGCGAGAAGGGCGTGATCATCAACACCGCCTCGGTCGCCGCCGAGGATGGTCAGATCGGCCAGGCCGCCTATTCTGCGTCCAAGGGCGGCGTGCTCGCCATGACCCTGCCGATCGCCCGCGACCTGATGAACGAGGGCGTCCGCGTCAACACCATCCTGCCCGGCGTGTTCAAGACTCCGATGGTGGCGATGATGCCGCCGCAGGTGCAGGACGCGCTGGGCGCCCAGGTGCCGTTCCCCAAGCGGCTCGGCCGGCCGGAGGAATATGCCAATCTCGCGGTGTTCATGATCGAGAGCAGCTACATGAATGCCGAGCATGTCCGGCTCGACGGCGGCATCCGGATGGCGCCCAAGTAAGGTGGATCTGGCCGCACTGCTGGAGCCGCTCGGGCTTGCCTGCCGCGAGGCTGGGGAGGCGATCCGGGCGGTCCGGCGGCGCGGCTTCGACGTTGCGCACAAGGGCGATCTTTCGCCGGTGACCGAGGCCGATCACGCCGCCGAGGCGATCATCCTGGCGGCACTTGCGCGACATGCCCCGGGTATCCCGGTGGTGGCGGAGGAAGAAGCGGCGGCGGGGCGCATTCCCGATCTCGCCGACGCCTTCTTCCTGGTCGACCCACTCGACGGCACCCGCGAATATGTCCGCGGCGGTGACGATTATACCGTCAATATCGGGCTGGTGGTGGGGGGCTCGCCGGTGCTGGGCCTGGTCCTGGCTCCCGAACAGGGGCGGTTGTGGGCGGGCATCGTCGGCGGCGATGCCTGGGTCGAGGAAGCGGGCGGAACGCGCGAGCCGCTCAGGGTACGTGTCCCTGGCGAGCGGCTGACCGTGGTTGCCTCCAAGTCGCACATGAACCAGGCGACCCGTGACTTCCTGGCGGCCGAGGTCCCCGAGGCCGAACTGGTGTCGGTCGGATCGAGCCTCAAATTCTGCCTGCTGGCGGAGAGTGCAGCCGACTATTATCCGCGCCTGTCGCCGACGTCCGAGTGGGATACGGCGGCCGGCCACGCAGTGCTGCTTGCTGCGGGTGGCCGCGTCGATGCGCCGGATGGTTCGCCGCTCGGCTACGGCAAGCCCAGTTTCCTCAATCCCGGCTTTGCTGCTTCTTCCGGATGGCGAGGCCCTTTGCTCGCGCCTTACATGCCGGACTAGAAGGTCGCGTTGCGAAACGGGTGCGGCGGCTGTTCCCAAAGCGGATCGTTATGAGCGCGCCTCACATCCGGATTGCTGAAGGCGAGATCATCCAATTCGGCACCGATCGCTTTGAGGCGGCAGAGCAGCCCGCGCGCCTCGCTGCCGACGATCATGTCGCTCGCCAATTCTTCGGCAAGGCGTGACGACTGGCGAAGACCATGGCGCAGGTTGATCAGGACCGTGCCTCTGTACCACGTGCCATCATTGTCATTTCTGGTCATGTCGCCGTCGCCTTAGCTGCCGTTTTTTCTCCCAGACACCTTTTCTGATTGCTGCCCGATGATGGTCATCTCCGAAGCGGAGAAAGATTTCGCTGACATGGCGCCGATTTGCAGTGTAGTCTGCTCGGGCTCGGTTACATTGGCTCCCACAGGATGGTGTCATGACCGTTGCCACGTCTCCTTTCATTTACGACAATGCAGAACCCATCCGCGCGCCCATCATGGTCGTTGGGGACACGCCCGCCGCGCGCCAGCGTGCCCGCACCACTGCCGAGCTGAGCGGCCTTCGGACCCTGTCGGAGCTCAGCCCGGCCGAAGCGGTCGAAGCACTCGAGGAACGGGCTACGCTGTCCGCCTTGTGGATCGAGCTCGACGACGAGCCGACGCTTCCCGTTCGCCGCCTGCTCGACCGAGCCGGTCGGGAGGCCGCGCGCAAGAGTTTCGGCGTCGTCGTCGCGACCCGGCTGGAGCAGGTGGATGAAGTGCTGGCGCAGCTTGCCGATGCGAACGTCGATCTGCTGGTCAACGCCGACGACATGGAACGGCTCGCCACCCTCTCGCTGGCGATCCAGCCGCAGCACATCGGTGCCGCGCGCGACGTCGCCTCCGACGCCAGCGCGGCCCGCCTGCGGCAGTTGAGCGAGGAAGTGAGCCGTATCGCCTCGACCCTGGCGCGGTTGAGTACGGCATCGGCCGGCCCGCCGCTGTCCCCCGCGACGATGGCGCCGCCGCGTTCGGACGTGCCCAACGTCTCGGCCGAAGCGCTCCGGGCTATGATCCGCGCGCGGCGGCTCCGCTCCACCTTCCTCCCAGCCGACCTGTTCGCGGACCCGGCGTGGGACATGCTGCTGGACCTGTTGCAGGCCGAGATCGTGCAGCACCGAGTCCCCGTGTCGAGCCTATGCATCGCTGCGGCCGTGCCGGCGACCACGGCGCTACGCTGGATCAAGTCGATGACCGATCGGGGCCTGCTGGTGCGCCGGGACGATCCACATGATGGCCGGCGTGTCTTCATCGAGATGGCCCCGGCGACCAGCGCCGGACTACGTCGCTATTTCCATGAAGTCGGGATGGCGGCGGTTTAGGGCGCGAGGGCGCTGCTGACGCAGACCCTGGCAATGGATAGAGCGCCCAGGAAAGCGAAGAATGGTGGGCGCTGACGGGTTCGAACCGCCGACCTACTCGGTGTAAACGAGCCGCTCTACCAGCTGAGCTAAGCGCCCCACGCCAGGGGAACGGCGCCTTTTCCAGTCTTTTGATGGCTGGTCAACCGCATCGGCTATTTGAGGAGAACTGAGGGGCGGCTGGGTCAGGGGCTGAGGGCGAGGGGCTTCAGGCACTCTCCCTGCGCCTATTCACTATTCTGGCGCGACGACCCTGAGACGGTGCATGCCGTAGAAGATGACTTCAGCCGACCTTTCGAACCAGTCTGGCTGGCAACGCGAGGAAGGCCGGATCATTGACCACCACCTGCCGGGCACCGCTGCCGAGCGGCAGGAGGTGGAGCTTGCCTTCCTCGCGGGCGAGCAGGCGGCCGAACTGGAAGCGGCCGCTGGGCCTTGGCACCAGGACGTCGCGGTTGAGGGCGCGTCCGAACTGCTCCGGGTTCAGGCGATCACACCACAATTCGTCGCCGGTGCGATAATCGGCGATGCTGGCGGTGACGAGGATCGCCACCTGCGCAGGTTCGGGGCGCGGGGGAAGGACAACCTGGGCCTTGCGTGGGGCGACCGCACTGTCGCCGTTGAGCAGGGCGATGACTTCCAGCTTCTCGGCAGCAGGATGATCGACAAGGTCGGTGGGCGAAACGCCCAAGGCATCCGCGATACGGTTGAGCCAACCGATCGAGACGGTACGCATGCCGGTTTCCAGCCGCCCGATGGTCTGTGGCGTCGTTGCGGGCGAGCAGGCCCGCGCCACGTCATCGAGCGTCATGCGCTTGGCTTTGCGAACTTCGCGGATGCGCGTGATCATGAACTTCCCCCTGCGAACCTTTTAGGTGTTTTCTTCTGTCCTACATTCGCTGCGATCTGGCAAGTGGGCATCGACTCGGAAGCGGAAGGGGAGTTCTCGGATGGCCAAGCGCCTGTTAGTCGAACAAGCGGTCAAGGACGGCGGCAAGGTCACCCGTGGGGTTCGCCGATCGGTCACCGTCAATCAGGTGGAGTCACCGCTTGGATGGCTTCATCGTCACGGTCACCTCGATCGCCGGCAATTCGACGCGGGGGAACAGCTCCGGGCCGATTGGGAGCGCGCCAACCTGTCGCCTTGCATGACGATGCGCTGGGATCCGGCATCGGCATCGGCAAGTCGACAGGGTCGCTGCCAGAAGCTGGAGCGAACCGAATTGCAGGCGATCGCAAAGGCAAGGTTCGACGATGCCCTGCAGGCCGCCGGGACCGGCATGTCCGATATCCTGTGGCGGATCGTGTGCGCGGGGGAGGGGATGAGGGACGCCGAAACGGCGCTCGGCTGGCCGGCGCGAGCGGGCAAGCTGGTGCTCAAGATGGCACTCGACCGGGTCGCGGATTATTATCGCATTCGTTAGGTGTTCTCGCCAAAGGGGTGACGATGCAAAGTTCTGGGGAGCGCACGCGGGTGCGCTCCCCAGAACTCCTAGAAGCTGCTGCCCTCGATGTCGGTTTCGCGACCTTGCGAACGTTCGGTTTCGATATCGGTCCTGTCGCTGTCGCCGCTCGAACCCATCAGGTCCTCGTTCAAGGCACCCTGACCCTGGTCGGCGAAGCTTTGGGCGTCGGCGTCCTGGCTGATGGCCTCACCCTTGTCGTCCAGGCTGCCTGCGATACCCGAGCGGCCGGTGCTTCCGCCAAGACCGGCGTCCGGCTGGTCGGGATTGTCGGCGCTGCCTTCGATACCGCTGCGACCCGTCCCGGTGCTGCTACCCATGTCGTCGTCCGACCCTGTGAATAGCCTGGTCTCACGACCTTGCTCGCCGCCGCCCGACTGACCCATGTCGCTTTCCTGATCGAGCGTGGTGCTCTGGCTCGGCGCGCTCGAGGCGGTATCGCCGCTGTTGCCGTAGGAGGCCTGGCCGGTCGACATACCGCCGTCTTGGCTTCCGCGTTGCTCAGTTTGTGTCTGCTGCTGGGACCGGTCCTGGGGGCTCTTCTGGCCATTGCCTTGACCGGGAGTGCGTTCGTCACCGTTCATCTGATGTCTCCTCCGAGTGCCCGTGCTCTTGGGAAAGAGAATAGCCAGCGACGAAGAGCGTTCCGTGGCTGTGCGGCAGACGGAAGTCGTTGCGACAAAAGGAAAGGGCCGCCCGGTGATACCGGACGGCCCCAATCCCGTAGAAGCAGTGGTGGAGATCAGGCTTCGGGGGCCTGCTCCGCCTCCGCTTCGCCTTCCTCGGCAATCGTGCCAGGCTCGGCGTTAGGGTCGTAGGCCTCGGTGAAGCCGGCGTTATCACGCTCGAACATCTGCGCCATGACATCGACGCCCTGCGCCTGTAGCTCGGCCTCTTCGGGCGAGCGGGCCACGTTCACCTTGACGGTGACTGCAACCTCGGCGTGGAGGACGACGCGCACTTCGTGCATGCCGATCGACTTGATCGGACGATCAAGGACGACCTGGCTCTTGGCGACCTTGGCACCGTCGGCCTCAAGGGCGTCGACGATGTCACGGGCGCTGACCGAACCATAGAGCTGGCCGGTATTGGACGCCTGGCGGATGAGCTGAACGGTCTTGCCGTCGACGCCCTTGGCCGAATCCTGAGCAACCGAGCGGCGCTCGGCATTGTCGGACTCGATCTTGGCGCGGTTCGATTCGAACAGCTTGCGGTTGGCTTCGTTGGCACGAAGCGCCTTCTTGCGGGGAAGAAGGAAGTTGCGGGCGAAACCGTTCTTGACGGTGACGACATCGCCAATGGCGCCGAGCTTCTCGACGCGCTCAAGCAGGATGACTTGCATCGATCAGGCTCCTTACTTGACCACGTAGGGGAGCAGGCCGATGTGGCGGGCGCGCTTGATCGCCTTGGCCAGCTCGCGCTGCTTCTTGGTGCTCACCGCGGTGATGCGGCTCGGGACGATCTTGCCACGCTCGGACACGAAGCCCTGGAGCAGACGGACGTCCTTGTAGTCGATCTGGGGGGCATCCTTGCCCGAGAAGGGGCACGACTTGCGGCGGCGGAAAAATGCACGGGCCATCGGTTACGCTCCCATCTCTTCGCGCGGGGCACGGTCAGGACGATCGCCCCGGTCCATGCGGGGGCCACGGTCGCCACGGTCGCCACGATCGCCGCGGTCGCCACGTTCGCTGCGGTCACGCTCCTGGCGGCGCATCATTGCCGACGGACCCTTTTCGTGGGCGTCGACGCGCACGGTCATGTAGCGGATCACGTCCTCGTTGATGCCGGTCTGGCGCTCGAGCTCGGCGATGGCAGCGGCCGGCGCGTCGATGTCGAGCATCACGTAATGAGCCTTGCGGTTCTTGGCGATCCGGTAGGCGAGGCCGCGAAGACCCCAGGTCTCGGCCTTGACGATGTTTCCACCGTGTTCGTTGATGATGTTGGTTGCCGTCTCGGCAAGAGCGTCGACCTGGGCTTGAGCCAGATCCTGCCTTGCGAGAAAGACATGCTCGTAAAGCGGCATGCAAATCTCTCATGTTGACCGATCGCTGACGATCGCCCCATGCGAACGCCCCTCCGGCTGTCTTCGGTATTCCTGATGTCCGCCACGCAAACAGGTCTGCGGGAACGGACGCGGGCCTTTGGCACAAGTGGGCTTCGCTTGCAAGTGTCGTGCCCGGGCGTGAGCAAGGTGCGAACCCATACGGCACAAAACACTTGACATCGTCACGCTGTTCTGGCACATAAGTGAACACTGGGACGAATCGCAAGGCGGTTGGTCCGATCATCAAAGGATCTGAAATGCGGTGGTTCGGACGCAAGTCGGCGGACGTCCCGCCGCTGTTCCTGTCATATCCGGCATCAAGCGAACGCAGCCTTTTCCCCAGCGGCTATCAGGCGCAGTTGAAGGAAGTGTTCCTTGGCAATCCGGTCGGTCAACGGGCGGTCAGGATGATCGCCGGAGCGGTCGGCGCCCTCAAAGTGTACGCGATCGAAGGCGACGAGACAGCGGCTTCGCTGATCGGGCGGTCGAGCCTGCTCGAGCAGACGGCGGCCTCACTGCTGCTGCACGGCAATGCCTATCTCCAGCTGGTGGAGGCGCTTGGTGCGCCGGCGGAGCTGTTCCTGCTTCAGCCGGATCGGGTCACCATCGATACCGACGAGCGTGGCTGGCCGCATGCCTACGTCTATAAGGCAGGGCGCAAGCCGGTCAGGATCAATCGCCACGACGCGCTGGAGCGGGTCCAGCTCATCCACATCAAGTCGCTCAACCCGGTGCAGGATCAGCACGGGCTGGGTTGTCTGGAGGCAGCAAGCGCGGCGGCGTCGATCCACAATCGGGCGAGCCGCTGGAACAAGGCCTTGCTCGACAATGCGGCGCGGCCTTCGGGTGCGCTGACCTATGATCCGCCGGACGGCGCGCCGCTGAGCGGGCCGCAGTTCGAGCGGCTGCGCGAGGAGATTGAGAAGCAGTTCAGCGGGAGCCTGAATGCAGGCCGCCCGATGCTGCTCGAAGGCGGATTGCGCTGGCAATCGCTGGGCCTGAGCCCGACTGACATGGATTTCGTCGCGGTCAAGGAAGCCGCCGCTCGAGACATCGCGCTGGCCTTCGGAGTGCCGCCGGTGCTGCTCGGGCTGCCGGGGGATACGGCCTACAGCAACATGCGTGAGGCGGGGAGAGCCCTGTATCGGCAGACTGTTTTGCCGCTTGCCGAGCGCATACTGGGCGAAGTGTCGGAGGCGCTGCGTGACTGGGTCGGGCCGGTCAAGCTGGCGGTCGACACCGATGCGATCAGCGAGCTTGCAGAGGATCGCGAGCGACTGTGGCAGATGGTCGCCCAGGCCGACTTCATCTCCGCCGAAGAAAAGCGCGAGATGCTCGGCTTCGAGCGCGGGGGGCGGCAAGGTTGATCCGGCGCGATTCCGACGAACTGCTGGCCCAGCTGATTGCCAGCGCGGAAGGTCAGCCGGTCAATTTCGTCATCCTGCAGGCGATGGTCGAAGAGGCCAGCAACGCGGGGGCGTGCCGGGCGCTCACCTCCCTTGGGCTGGAGGACAAGACGGCGCGGCGCGACATGGACGAGCTGCGCGAACTGCTGGGCGCCTGGCGCGACGTCAAGAAATCGGCCTGGCAAACGGTTGCCAGGTGGTTGGTCCGGATTTGCCTGGCCGGCCTGATGGTGGTGATCGCCTACCAGTCCAGCCTTCGCGACCTGCTGAGGAACTGAGCAATGCGCATCGAGCGAGCTCGCAAGGGGCTGCGCTTCGCCGGCTATGCGTCGGTGTTCGACCGCGTCGACCGGGGCGGCGACATCGTGCGCGCCGGCGCCTTTCGGCAGTCGCTGAAGCGGAACGGCACCGTGCCGCTGTTGTGGCAGCACCAGGCAGGGCGGCGAGTCGGCCAGATCGAACATCTGGCCGAGGATGCGCGGGGACTGCAGGTCATCGGGCGGCTGAACGATGACGAATTTGGGCGACTGCTGGCCCGCGAGATCGAACATGGGCGGTTATCGGGACTGAGCTTCGGTTACCGGGTGAGGTCGGCGGAGCAGCGTGCCTCGGCCCGCGAGATCCGCGACCTAGAACTTCTGGAAGTCAGTCTGGTGCGGCGGCCAATGCAGCCGCTCGCCTGCGTCCACAAGGTTGCTTCGTAACCACTCTGGTTGCGGAGCCACGTTTCCACACTGGAGAACATGCATGGAATTTAAGGCTGATTCGCTTGCAGAGTCGTTCACGGCTCTGCAGGGGCAGGAAGGCGTGAGCGGGCTTCGGGCTGAGATCGACGATCTCAAAGCGAAGCTTCGCAGCAATCTCGTCGAGGCGGGTCGTCCGCACCTCGGCACCGAGCAGAAGAGCGCGGTGCAGGAAGGCTTCGGCGATTTCCTCCGGACCGGCGATAGCGGGTTCGAAGGCAAGTCGGTCGACAATGCGAGCGTCGGCGCGGGCGGCCACGCCATTCCCCGCGAGATCGACGAGGTCATCGACCGGACCCTGGTAGCGATCTCCCCGATCCGCCGTATCGCCAATGTGGTGAAGATCGGTAGCTCGAATTATCGCAAGCTGATCTCCTCTGGCGGAACGCCGGCGGGCTGGGTCGGCTTCGAGGCGCTTCGGCCCGAAACTGCTACGCCGACCTTTACCGAGATCGTCCCGGCCTCGGGGGAGCTCTACGCCAACCCGGCGGCGTCGCAACACATGCTCGACGATGCGATGTTCGACGTCGAAGCCTGGCTTGCCAATGAAATCGCGACCGAGTTTGCCCGCGCCGAGGGGTCGGCCTTCGTCAAGGGGACGGGCGCCAACCAGCCGCTCGGATTTTTGTCCTCGCCGACCGCGACCACTGCGGACGGCGTTCGTCCGATCGGGACGCTGCAGACAATCGGCACCGGCGTGTCGGCAGCCTTTCCGGCGACCAATCCGCAGGACAAGCTGGTCGATCTGGTCCAGTCGCTGCGCCAGCCTTACCGCCAGGGTGCCGTGTTCGTGATGAACTCGGCCACTGCGGCGCTGGTCCGAAAGATGAAGACCACGGACGGCGCCTTCATCTGGCAGAGCGGCATGGTAGCGGGTCAGCCTTCGACCCTGCTCGGCTATCCGGTCATCGAGGCCGAGGACATGCCCGACGTGGCCGCGAACAGCCTGTCGATCGCCTTTGGCAACTTCAAGGCCGGCTACATCATCACCGAGCGAGCCGAGACCAGCATCCTTCGCGATCCCTATTCTAAGAAGCCTTATGTCTACTTTTACGCGACGATCCTCCTGGATGCACTTGTTCATGCCTGCTGCGCAGGCCCTCCCATCAACTCCGCACCACAGACGCCAGAGCAAGGCCTCTCATACCTCGTGGGCAGCGCACCGGGTGGCGTGTGGACCGGTCGCCCAAATGCAATCGCTTGCTGGTCGGAAAGCGGGTGGAGGTTCATAGCTCCCTTCGACGGGTTGCAACTGGTCGATCGAGCCAATGGCCGTACATGGCGGTATCTGGCCGGTCAGTGGTCGACAGGGATCATCAACGGCAGCGAGGTTCAGATCGACGGGTTACGTGTGCTAAGGAATCAGCAGCCTCCAATCGCAAACATTTCAGGAGGAAATGTCGTCGACAGTGAGGCGCGAAGTGCGCTGGCTCAGGTGCTGACGGCCTTGCGCAACCATGGTCTGATCGCATCAGCGTAGTGCGGCTTGAAAGCCACACGCCTCTCTTTTCGAGGCGGCGGTAAAACAATGATAGGAACATCGGCGACCGCCTTCCTATTATGGACCCCAACTTGTCCAAGAGGGGGACGTATGCCGTTTAAATCTGCTCTGCTCGCCGCTACTTTATTGGCGCTTGCTCCATCTGCGGCCTATGCGCGCGATGGGTTGCCGTATGTCGGTTTCGAAGGGGGCGCGGTAAAGCCGGAGAAGCTCAAGCTCGACTATCAGCTGCGTGCTCTGGAGGTTCCGAACGGAATCGCCATCGAGCACAAGACCGGCTTCGATCTCGACTTCATCGCCGGCTATGATCTTGGTCTGGTACGCGCCGAAGCGGAGCTCGGCTGGAAGCGGGCCGTGCCCACGGGCGTGTCAGTCGCTCCAGCGATCCAGTTCAACAACACTGGCCCGCTGACCATCGATGGCAGGACCAACGTCCGGTCGGCGATGGCGAACCTCCTGCTCGACTTTGGCAGCGATGACGCCTTGCAGGTCTATGCAGGCGGCGGTGTTGGGCTTGCCCGCGTGGCGCTGAACAACGTCATCTCAGGGCCGGGTGTGCCCGCGGGTCGTGGTGTCAGCGGCAGCGACCGGTCGTTCGCCTGGCAATTGATCGCCGGCATGCGCGTTCCGGTAAGCTACAACGTCGATCTCGGCCTCAAGTATCGGTATTTCCGTTCTAAGGTCGATCTGCAGGACGCGGCCAATCTGTCAGCGGTCGAAAGCCTCGAAGGCCGGTTCCGCTCGCATTCGATCTTGGCGAGCCTGATTTTCAATCTGGGTCGCGAGCCCGTCGCGCCGCTGCCGCCGGTCGTGGAGCCGGCACCTGCGCCGCCGCCACCGCCGGCCACCCAGACCTGCCCGGATGGCACGGTGATCCTCGCAACCGATACATGCCCGGCACCGCCTCCGCCTCCGCCTCGACCGCCTGTCGAGCCGGTTCGCGGCTGAACTCATGATGACCCGGTCTCGGCGATCGTCGAGGCCGGGTCACTCGACCTGAGAAGCAGCGGACGCTAAGGCTCGCCGATGCATTCTCCCCTCGCTTTGCGGCTTTGCAAGAGTGCGCTGGCGGCCAACTATCATCATCTTTGTACCCGTTCCGGCACAGTTGCCGGGGCTGCCATAAAGGCTGACGCCTATGGCCTTGGCGTACAAGCAGTCGCGCGACTGCTATTAGCGGAAGGTTGTCGCGACTTCTTCGTGTCGACTTGGCGCGAAGCGGCCGAACTCGGCTTCCTCGAGCCGGGCTTGCTGTCGGTGCTGCATGGTCTCGGGCCGGACGACGAGCCTCGCAGTGGCGTCCGGCCGGTTCTGGTCAGCCCGGCGCAGGTAGCGAGGTGGAAGGCCAGTTCCTGGGCCTCCGAGCCGTGCGACGTCATGGTCGATACCGGCATGAACCGGCTCGGGCTTGGATTTGCGGAACTTGATTGCCTCGACGGCCTCACGATCCACACGCTGCACAGCCATCTCGCCTGCGCAGACGAAACGCATCCTCTCAACCAGATCCAACTCAACCGGTTTTGCGAGATTCGGACCGCGGTGAGCGCTGGCAGATACAGCTTGGCGAACAGTGCCGGCATCTACCTAGGTCGGGACTATGCCTTCGACCTCGTCCGTCCTGGCCTGGCCCTCTACGGCGGCATCCCTTGTCCTGCCGCATCCGAGATAGAGCAGGTCTGCACACCGCGTGCTCAGATCATTCAGTTGCGGCGGGTCGAGGCCGGCAGTGGTGTTGGCTACAATGCCACATTCACCGCTCCGCGCGACATGACGGTGGCTATCATCAACATCGGCTACGCGGACGGCTACCGACGCGCATTTTCTTCACTTGGTTATGCAGTATTCGACGCCGCCGACTTGCCCGTCATTGGCCGCGTTTCGATGGATCTCGTCACTCTCGATGCCAGCGCCGCTCCCGGGCTTCGCGAGGGCGACTGGGTCGATCTGGAGTTCGACCTTCAGCAGGCTGCTCTGCAAACCGGAATCTCGCAATACGAGCTTCTCACGGGGCTGGGGCGGCGCTTCCAGCGGACCTGGATTTAGGCGGCACCAGCCTTTTGTCACGGTAGCGGCAGAGCTCGACGATCGGGCATCGCCAGCATTCGGGCGCCCGGGCCTTGCAGATGTAGCGCCCGTGCAGGATCAACCAATGATGGGCGTGCAGCAGGTATTCGGCAGGAGTGACCTTCGCGAGCTTGCGCTCGACGTCGAGCGGGGTTTTGCCGGGCGCCAGTCCGGTACGGTTGGCGACCCGGAAGACATGGGTATCGACCGCGATCGTCGGCATCCCGAAGGCGATGTTGAGCACGACATTGGCGGTCTTGCGGCCCACCCCGGCCAGCTGCTCCAGCGCGTCCCGGTCGGCGGGCACCTCTCCGCCATGCCGCTCGATCAGCTGGGTCGCCATCATCACCAGGTTCTTCGCCTTGGTGTTGAATAGGCCGATCGTCGTGATGTGCTCACGGATGCCCTGGTCGCCCAAAGCAAGCATCGTCTCCGGCGTGTCGGCTACCTTGAACAGCTGCCGCGTCGCGATGTTGACGCTGACATCGGTGGCCTGCGCCGAGAGCGCCACCGCCACCAGCAACGTGTAGGGGCTCGTCCACTCCAGCTCGCCCTTCGGCTCGGGGTTGAGCTCGGCGAGGCGCAGGTAGAGTTCGGCCGCCTGCGCTTTCTTCATAGCGCCCCGACAACGTCGCGCATGGTGTAGAGGCCGGGCGCCCGACCGGCCAGGAAGCGGGCTCCCGCCAGTGCGCCGCGAGCGAAGATCATCCGGCTCTCGGCCCGGTGGGAAAAGACCACCCGCTCGTCCGTCCCAGCGAAGATCACGTCGTGGTCGCCGACCACGGTCCCTCCGCGCAAGGCGGCGAAGCCGATCGCGCCTTCCTCCCGCTCCAGTTGCCGCCCGCTGCGGGCGTCCTCCCGCCGCATCGGCGTGCCGCGTCCGCGCGCCGCCGCTTCACCGAGGGTCAGCGCCGTCCCGGAGGGTGCATCCCGCTTGCGGCGGTGGTGCATCTCCAGCACCTCCACGTCCCAGCCGTTCCCCAGAACCCGGGCCGCGCGCTCGACCAGTTCCTCCAGCAGGGCCACCCCGAGCGACGTATTCGAGGCACGCAGCACGGCGACCGATCGGCTCGCCTCGGCAATGCGCCGATCAGCCAGATCGTCCAGCCCGGTCGTCCCGATCAGAATGGGTATCACCGCCCGGGTCGCGCGATCGAGCGAGGCGGCGAGCGCTTCAGGCGCCGAGAAATCGACGATCACGTCACCGTGGTCGGGATCGATCGCGAAGCTCGGATCATCCGCTACCGCCTCGGCGATCGCCTTCCCCATCCTTCCCTCGGGAGCGATGAGCGTCAGGCGAAGCGGCTGGGAGGTCGGGCGCATCGGCGCACCTTGGCGGCGCGTCCGGGCCGAAGCAACCGGACTCAAGCCGGGACGAAGCGGCTCACGATGTCCTTGGCCAGGCGAGCCGGCCGCATCGACGTCGCATCGAGGCAGCACCAGGTGCTCTTCACTTCCGCCAAGACGTCCTCGCCGCGGCGGATGACCGTCGTGAACAGCGCCTTGGCGCCCTGCACCCGCTCGGCGATCACATCGGCCACGACCACGTCGTTGAGGAAGGTCGGACGCCTGAACTCGATCTCGTGCTTCAGCGCCACCCACAGGTGCCGGGTCACCGCGTCGGCCGGGGCGACCCCCTCCCAATAGCGAACCACCGCTTCCTGAACCCACTTCAGGTAGACGCTGTTGTTCACATGACCCATGTGGTCGATGTCGGAAGGATCGATGCCGATCTCGTGGCGGTACATGGCGTGATTATCCTATGATCAGCGCTTGCTGATAATAGTGTAAACAAAAAGGTTGCAGGATGGTTGCCGAACGCGGACAAAATGGCGAACGCCTTGTCATCCTCACCGGTGCCGGCATGTCCGCCGACAGCGGCGTGCCGACCTTCCGCGCCGCTGACGGGCTGTGGGAGGGCCACCGGGTCGAAGACATCGCCACGCCCGAAGCCTTCGTCCGCGACCCCGCTCTCGTCCACGCCTTCTACGATGCCCGCCGCGCCTACCTCGACGCCGTCGCGCCCAATGCCGGTCATCTTGCCCTCGCCCGGCTCGAGCGCGAGTGGCCCGGCGACTTCCTGCTGGTCACCCAGAACGTCGACGACCTCCACGAACGCGCCGGCTCCACCCGCCTGATCCACATGCATGGGGAACTGAAACGCGGCTGGTGCCTCGCCTGCGACGATCGCTTCGCCTGGTCAGGAACGATGGGGGAGGGGGCGCTTTGCCCCTCTTGCGCGACCTGCGACGAGGTCCGGCCCGACATCGTGTGGTTCGGAGAAATGCCCTACCAGATGGACCGCATCGACGAAGCGCTACGCGGCTGCGACCTGTTCGTCTCGATCGGCACGTCGGGCGCGGTCTACCCGGCCGCCGGCTTCGTCCAGACCGCCCGTTACGTCGGCGCCCACTGCCTCGAGCTCAATCTCGACCCGAGCCAGGGCAGCATCTTCTTCGACGAAACGCGACTCGGACGAGCGTCCGAGCTCGTGCCTGCCTGGGTGGAAAAACTGCTCGCCTAGTTCGACCAGTCGAGCCCGATATCCTCGTACAGGCCCTTGTCCTCACTCCACCGCGGGTTGACCTTGACGTGCAGAAACAGGTGCACCTTGCGGCCGAGATGCTCGCCGATCGCCTCGCGCGCCGCCGCCCCGATCGCCTTCAGCTTCGACCCGCCCTTGCCCAGCACGATCGCCTTCTGGCTGTCGCGCTCGATCAATATCTGCTGGTGGATCACCGCCGACCCGTCCTTGCGCTCTTCCCACTTCTCGGTCTCGACCGCGCTGGCATAAGGCAGCTCGGCGTGCAGCTGCAGATACAGCTGCTCACGGGTCAGTTCGGCCGCCACCATCCGGTCGGTCGCGTCGCTGAGCTGGTCCTCGGGATAATGCCACGGCCCTTCCGGCATCGCCGCCGCCAGGTGGTTCTTAACGTCCGCCACCCCATCGCCGCTGGTCGCGGAGACCATGAATACCTGCTCGGGCGACAGGCGCCCGCTCAGCTCGGTCGCGAACTTCAGCAGATTGCCCTTGTCGGCGATATCCACCTTGTTCAGCACCAGGATCTTGGGCTCGGGCCGCCCTTCGATTCCCTGCAAAACCATTTCGGCGCGCTGGCCGATGCTCGCCGCCGCATCCACCACCAGTACCAGCCGGTCGGCGCTTTCCGCACCTTCCCACGCTGCCTTGACCATCGCCCGGTCGAGCCGCCGCTTGGGCGAGAAGATGCCGGGAGTGTCGACCAGCAGGATCTGGCTGTCGCCCTCGATCGCAATCCCCATCAGCCGGGCGCGCGTGGTCTGCGCCTTGGGACTGACGATCGCTACCTTCTGCCCGACCAGCGCATTGACCAGCGTCGACTTGCCCGCATTGGGCGCACCGATCACCGCCACCAGGCCGCACCGCTTGCTCAACTGATCTTCTCCAGCAAGGCAGCCGCAGCCGCCGTTTCCGCTTCCTGCTTGCTCGCGCCTTCGGCCTCGGTCTCGCCGGCCCCGCCGACGCTCACCTTGACCCGGAAGGTCGGCGCATGGTGCCGCCCGAACTGCCCCAGCAGCTCATAGACCGGAGCCTTGAGGCCCCGCGCCGCCGCCACTTCCTGCAGCTGCGACTTGGGATGCTGCGGCGCCTTCTTCTGGACGTCGAGATACCCGCTCCAGCTCGCCCGCACCAGCCGCTCGGCCACATCTAGTCCGCCGTCCAGCAGCACCGCGCCAAGCAGCGCTTCGACCACGTCGCCGACCACATTGTCGGACAGCTGCGCGCCATCCTCGCGCGCCTGCTTGCCAAGCCTGACCAGCGCTGGAACGCCCCAGTCTCGCCCGACCTCGGCGCAGGTTTCACGCGCCACCAGCGCATTGTAGCGCCGGCTCATCTTGCCCTCGGGTTCGTCGGGAAAGCGCTCGTACAGCCACCGCGCGATCACCAGGCCCAGCACCCGGTCGCCCAGAAATTCCAGCCGTTCATAGCTGTCGCGACCCACGCTGCCATGGGTCAGCGCCCGCTCGAACAGTTTGGGGTCGTTGGCACGATGGCCAAGCCGCTCGCTGACAAAGGCGCCGACGTCCGCCATCAGTGCGACGATCCGATCCGTTCGCTCCGCGCCGCGCTGAACCAGGTCCACGGCAGCAGCCACGACGAAGTGCCGTCGGTCGACCAGAAGGTGACCTGGGCCTTGCCGACCAGCGACTCGATCGGAATAAAGCCCATTCCCCCCATCTCGGGCGGGATGCGGCTGTCGGCACTGTCGTCGCGATTGTCGCCCATCAGGAAGATGTGCCCCGCCGGCACCTGCACCGGCGCGAATTCGTCGACCACCGGATTGTCGACCTGGTCCAGCACGACATAGCTTTTGCCGCCCGGCAGGGTCTCCTGGAAGGCGGAGAACATGCAACTGTTGCCTTGCATCTGCGGTCGCACCGCGCGGCAGGGGCTGTTGACGCTGACCGGGATGCCGACGGGGCTCAGCGGCTTGGTCGCCAGTGCCTGGCCGTTCAGGATCACCCGGCCGCCGATCGTACCGACGCTGTCGCCCGGCAGCCCGATCACCCGCTTGATGACGTCGTTGCCGGCCGGGCCGCGAAACACCACCACATCGCCGCGCTCGGGCAGCTTGGCCAGCAGCCGGCCCGAGATCGGCGGGACCCCGAACAGGAAGCTCGCCCGGCTGTATCCGTAATTCCATTTGGACACGATCAGATAGTCGCCGACATACAGCCCCGGTAGCATCGATCCCGAGGGAATGCTGAAGGGCGCCGCGATCAGGCTGCGCAGGATCCACGCCAGCACCAGGATCATCAGCAGGCCGCGCAGCAGTCCGCCGCCGCCTTCCTGTTTCGACTTGTCGTTCTTCGTTCGTGCCATTCTGCGAACGGCCTTGGGCTTTGGCGGGGCTCGCGGTCAAGCAGGGCAGGGTGGATTTCACGGGCGCCGTCGCTATGTCCCCACCATGCCTTCCCCCCCGACTTCGCTCGCCTTCCTCGGCGCCGGCCCCCCGTCCACCCTCGCCGACCTGTTCGCCGCCGATCCGGCCCGGGCGGAGGACTTCAGCCATGATCTCGGCGGCATCCGCTTCGACCTGTCAAAGACCCACCTCACCCGCGAAGCCGTCGCTGCGCTCCAAACCGAGGATTATTACGACGCGCTGGCCCGCCTGTTCGCCGGCGAGGTGGTCAACCCGACCGAAGGCCGCGCTGCCGAGCATCCGGCCGAACGCGGCTTCGGCTCTCCCGACGCCGTCGCGCTCGCCGCGCAGCGCCGCGGCCGGATGCGCGCGATGGTCGATGCGATCGAGGCCGGCGCGTTCGGCGACATCACCGGCATCCTCCACATCGGAATCGGCGGCTCGGCGCTCGGGCCCGCGCTGCTGGTCGATGCGCTCGGCCGGACCGAGCGGCGCTACCGGGTGGAGATCCTGTCCAACATCGACGGCCAGGCGGTCGACGAGGCGCTCGGCCGGCTCGACCCCGCCACCACATTGGTCGCCGTCGCCTCCAAGACCTTCACCACCGCCGAAACCCTCCGCAATGCCGATGCCGCCTTGGCCTGGCTCGAAGAGGCGGGGGTGGAAGATCCCTACGGCCGCCTGATCGCCATCACCGCCGCGCCCGACAAGGCGATCGAATATGGCATCGACGAAACCCGCGTCCTGTCCTTCGCGCCCAGCGTCGGCGGCCGCTATTCGCTGTGGTCGGCGATCGGCTTCCCCGCTGCCCTCGCGCTCGGCGCCGACGCGTTCGAAGCGATGCTCGATGGCGCCGCGATGGTCGACGAACATGTCGCCGAGGCACCGGCCGACGCCAACCTGCCGCTGCTCGCCGCGCTTGCCGACCTCACCTACACCCAGGGCTTCGGCGCCTCGACCCGGGCGATCTTCGCCTATGACGAACGGCTCCGGCTGCTCCCTTCCTATCTCCAGCAATTGGTGATGGAATCGAACGGCAAACGGGTGCACCTCGACGGTTCGCCGGTCGAGGGACAGACCTCCGCAATCCTGTGGGGCGGCACCGGCACCGATGCCCAGCACGCGGTGTTCCAGCTGCTCCACCAGGGCACCCACCTCGTCCCGGTCGAGTTCATCGCCGTGGCCGAGGCCAGCGACGAGCAGGACCCCGCCCACCACCGCGAACTACTGCTCAACTGCTTCGCCCAAGGCGCCGCGCTGATGACCGGGCGCGGGTCCGACGATCCGCATCGCAATTATCCTGGTGACCGCCCCTCGACCACCATCCTCCTCGACCAGCTCGATCCCTCGGCGCTCGGCACCCTGCTCGCCTTCTACGAACATCGCACCTTCGCCGAAGCCGTGCTGCTCGGAATCAACCCGTTCGACCAGTTCGGCGTCGAACTTGGCAAGGACATGGCCCGCGCCATCGACGATCCCGACACCCGCGCCGCCTTCGACCCCTCCACCCGCGCCCTCATCGAGAAGGCTGGCCTGTGACTGACACTTCCTACGACTACGACCTGTTCGTCCTCGGCGCCGGCTCGGGCGGGGTCCGCGCAGCGCGCATCGCCGCCGGCCACGGGGCCCGTGTCGCCGTCGCCGAAGAGCATCGCGTCGGCGGGACCTGCGTCATCCGCGGCTGCGTGCCCAAGAAACTGCTCGTCTACGGCGCCCACTTTGCCGAGGACCTCGACGATGCCGCCATGTTCGGCTGGGACATCCCCAGCCGCCGATTCGACTGGCCGGTCCTGCGCGACAACGTCATGGCCGAGGTCGGCCGGCTCGAGGGCCTCTACGGGGAAACCCTCGCCAACCATCAGGTGACGGTGCTCAAGACCCGCGCCGTGGTGACCGGCCCCCAATCGCTCCGCATCGCCGACGGCCGCACCGTCACCGCCGGCAAGATCCTGCTCTCCCCCGGGGCCCGCCCGGCGCTGCCCGACATCCCCGGCGTCGAGCATGCCATCACCTCCAACGACGTGTTCGAGCTCGAGGAGATGCCCAAGCGCGTCGTGATCGCCGGCGGCGGCTACATTGCCAACGAATTCGCCGGCGTCTTCCACCAGCTCGGCGCCCACGTCACCATCGTCAACCGATCGGACACCATCCTGCGCGGCTATGACGAGCAGATCGTCGACCGCCTGGTCAAGACCAGCCTCGCCAAGGGCATCGACTTCCGCTTCAACGCCGGCTTCGACTCGCTCGAGAAGCGGGAGGACGGGTCGATCCTTTGCAAGATGAAGGGCTGCGACGACATCGAGGCCGACCAGGTCCTCTTCGCCATCGGCCGCATCCCCAACACCGAAGGGCTCGGGCTCGAGGAACTGGGCGTCGAACTGACCGAGCGCGGCGCGGTGAAGGTCGACGAGCAATATCGCTCGACCGTCCCTTCGATCTTTGCCGTCGGCGACGTCACCGACCGCATCCAGCTCACCCCCGTCGCCATCCGCGAGGGCCACGCCTTTGCCGACACCCAGTTCGGCGACAAGCCGTGCACGGTCGACTATGACAATATCCCGAGCGCGGTCTTCTCGCACCCGCCGATCGGCTCGGTCGGCCTCACCGAAAGCCAGGCCAAGAACAAGCTCGGCGTCATCCGGACCTACACCTCGGACTTCCGCCCGATGAAATACGTTCTCGCCGGTCGCAACGAGCGCGCGCTCTACAAGATCGTCGTCGACGAAGGCTCGGACAAGGTCGTCGGCGTCCACCTGATCGGTCCCGACGCCCCCGAGATCCTGCAGGGCGCAGCGGTCGCGGTGAAGGCGGGGCTCACCAAGGCCGACTTCGACGCCACGTTCGCGCTGCACCCGACGATGGCCGAAGAACTGGTGCTGATGCGCTAGGCTCTGTTCCCCTCTCGCTCGCGGGAGGGGTTAGGGGTGGGTTCGAGCGAAGCGAGCTTTTGATCCGACCAGTCCCACCCCCGGCCCCTCCCGCAAGCGGGAGGGGAGTGCTACGCGCGCACTGTGAAAACCTACGACGCGATCATCATCGGTGCGGGCCACAATGGCCTCGTCTGCAGCTTCTACCTCGCGAAGAAGGGCCTCAAGGTCCTTCTCCTCGAAAGCCAGCCGCAGGTCGGAGGCGCGGCGGTCACCGACGAATTCCTTCCAGGCTTCCGCAATTCTGCCGCGAGCTACACCGTCTCGCTGCTCCAGCCCAAGGTCATCCGCGACCTCGACCTCGCCCGCCACGGGCTCAAGGTCGTCCTGCGCAAAACCGACAATTTCCTGCCGGGCGACAACGGCGACTATCTCCTCAGCGGCCGCGGCGGCCTGACCCGCAGCGAGATCGTCCGCCACCATGCGGCGGACGGCCCCGCCTACGATCGATACATGGCCGAGCTCGAGACGGTTGTGCCCTTGCTCCGCAAGTGGATCCTCAAAGCCCCGCCCGAAGCCGGCTCTGGACTTGCCGGCCTCCCCACCATGCTCGGCCTCGGCCGCGACCTCGTCGGCCTGTCGACCGACCAGATCCGCATCGTCCACGACTATGTGACCCGCTCGGCCGGCGACATCCTCGACCGCCATTTCACGGGTGATCTCGCCAAGGCGCTGTTCGGCTTCGACGGCGTGGTCGGCAACTTCGCCTCGCCTTACACACCAGGTACCGCCTACGTCCTCCTCCACCACCTGTTCGGCGAAGCGGCCGGCGTCCCGGGCGCCTGGGGCCACGCCATCGGCGGGATGGGCGCGATCACCCGCGCCATGGCCCAAGCCGCGCGCGAGGCCGGGGTCGACATCATCTTGAACGCGCCGGCGGAAGAGATCATCGTCGACAAGGGACGCGCGGTCGGGGTCGTCGCCAAGGGCAAGGCGTGGCGCGCGCCGCAGGTGATCGCCGGAATCAATCCGCGCCTGCTGTTCGACAAGCTCGTTCCCACGGGCGCGGTGCCCGAACAGACCCATTTGCACATGACCAACTGGGCCTGCGAAAGCGCGACCTTCCGGATGAACGTCGCGCTGTCCGAACTCCCGCGCTTCACTGCCAAACCGGAAGCCGGCGACCATCTTACCGGCGGGATCATCATCGCCCCCAGCCTTGCCTACATGGACCGCGCCCATGACGACGCGAAGCGTGACGGCTGGTCGAAACAGCCGATCGTCGAGATGCTCATCCCCTCGACCCTCGATCCCTCGCTCGCCCCCGAAGGCAAGCACGTCGCCAGCCTGTTCTGCCAGCATTTCCGCTACCAGCTTCCCGCGCCTCTCCATTGGGACAAGGTGCGCGACAAGGTCGCCGATCATGTCATCGCCACCGTCGACCGCCACGCCCCCGGCTTCGCCAGGAGCGTCATCGGCCGCCAGATCCATTCGCCCCTCGATCTCGAGCGCCGCTTCGGTCTGGTCGGCGGCGACATCTTCCACGGCAAGATGGGTCTCGACCAATTGTTCAGCGCCCGACCGATGATCGGCGCCGCCGACTATCGCATGCCGCTCCCCGGCCTCTACCTGTGCGGCTCGGGCGCGCATCCGGGCGGCGGCGTGACCGGCGCCCCCGGCCACAACGCCGCGCAAGCCGTCCTCGCCGACCGCCGCCCGTGGAAGCGCCGCGCATGACGAGGCCCCTCGCCGGCATCCGCGTCCTCGACCTCAGCCGGGTCCTCGCTGGACCGTGGTGCACCCAACTCCTCGCCGACCTCGGCGCCGACGTCGTCAAGATCGAGCGGCCGGGGCAGGGCGACGACACCCGCCACTGGGGCCCGCCATGGATCGAGCATGACGACGGCACCCGCACCGCGGCCTATTTCCTCGCCGCCAATCGCGGCAAGCGCAGCGCCGCCATCGATCTCGCTTCCGAAGAAGGCGCCGAACAGGTCCGCCGTCTCGCCGACCGCAGCGACGTGGTGGTCGAGAATTTCAAGGTCGGCGCGCTTGCGAAATACGGCCTCGACGCCGCGACCCTGCGGCAGCGCAACCCGCGTCTCGTCTACGCCAGCATCACCGGCTTCGGCCAGGACGGCCCCCGCGCCGCACAGGCCGGCTACGACTTCATGATCCAGGGCCAGGCCGGGCTGATGAGCATCACCGGCCTCCCCGACGAGGTGGAGAATGGCGGCCCACTTCGCGCCGGGGTTGCGGTGGTCGACCTGTTCACCGGCCTCTACACCGCCAACGCCATTCTCGCCGCGCTGGTCCGTCGCGGCACGATCGGGGAGGGGGCAAGGATCGACAGCGCACTGCTCGACTGCGGCCTTGCCATGCTCGCCAACCAGGCATCCAACTATCTCGTCAGCGGCGAAAGCCCGCCGCGACAGGGCAACAGCCATCCCAATCTCGTCCCCTACCAGCCCTTCGCCTGTGCCGATCAGCCGTTGATCGTCGCCGTCGGCAACGACCGTCAGTTCGCCGCCTTCGCCGCTCTGCTTGGCCACCCCGGCTGGGCGACGGACGAGCGTTTCGCCACCAATGCCGCCCGCATCGCCCACCGCACCGAACTCGTCGCCGCGATCGAGGCGATCACCCGCACCGCTCCCGCCGCTCGCTGGTACGAAGCCTGCGAACGCGCCGGCATCCCCGCCGGCCCGATCAACAGCATCGCCGGAGCGCTCGCCGACCCGCAGGCCGCCCACCGCGCGATGCTGCGCGAGATGGACGGCATGCGCCTCGTCGGAAGCCCCGTCCGCCTCGACGATCAGCGGATGGACAGCGACCGCCCGCCGCCGCGTCTCGGGCAGCACACCGACGAAATTCTCGCCGAACTCGGCTGACCGGTCGGACAATCTGTCCAATCGCGCGCGGTGACAGCGCGGGCTAGAGCCGTTGCATGTCCACCGAACGCCAGCAGGCCAGCGCCGATTTCCGGCGCGTGATGAAGCTGATCCTCATCTCAGGGATCATCTTCACCATGGGCGCGCTCGCCTATCTCGGTGCGACCGGCGAACTCTACCTCCACATGGTCGTCGCGGTGATTGGCGGCGTCTTCATTTCGGTCCTGCTCGGCTGCGGCCTGTTCGCCGCCGCTTTCTTCAGCGACAAGAGCGGCCACGACCGTAATGTCACCGACGCCACCCGCGGCAACTAAGACCCGTCCTCGGCGGTTCATGAAGTCATGACCAACCGTTTGAGCCAGCCATGAGCGTCGCCTTCCGCCGCGAGAGCGACGACGAGCATCTCGAACCCAAGTACGAGCTGCCGATCCCGCCCGGCCCCAATCTCGTCACGGATCGCGGGCTCGCCCAGATCGAGCAGCGCGTTGCCGAGCTCGAGGCGCAGCTCGCCGAGCCGATGGAAGAGGAAGCACGCAAGAAGGTCCAGCGCGACGCTCGTTACTGGCACGCCCGCCGCGCCACCGCGCAGGTCGTGCCGACCCCCGATGGCGAAGAGGTCGCGATCGGCACCCGCGTCACCTACTGCCGCGACGGCCAGACCCGCACGAACCTGATCGTCGGCCACGACGAAGCCGATCCCGATACCAACCGCATCGGCTTCACCGCGCCGCTGGTCCGCGCCATGCTCGGCAGCGTCGAAGGCGACGAGGTCACGCTTGCCGATGGCCAGACCCTGACCATCGACACGATCGAGCCTGCCTGAAGGGAATTCCGGCTAGGCTGCGGGGGCGACGATCTCCAGGCAAAGGCTCGGGGTGCACTTCAACCTCTTGTCGATCAGGTCTCGCGCCCGCTGTCTGCCCCCTTCGGTCGCGGTCTGCGACGTGCTGAAGACCAGCAGCGGCTGCGGCGACAACTGCGTGGTGATATCCAGATACTGGCGAGCCTGAAGCTCTGAAATCGGCATCCCGTTCCACAGTAGGCTCCGCCCGTCGAGATGGACCCGGTTGATTACCACGGTCTTCGATCGGGGCGCCGAGGCGGCGGTGCTCCAGTTGGACAGCGGACCGGTGGCGGGCGATCCGGTGAACCAGGTGAACAAAGCTGCTGCGATAACCAATGACATGGCGAACGTACCTCCAACCGCGAAAGCGAGATGCCGGGCCGTGAATCTGCGCTCAGTCCGGTTATCCCAGTTTCTATCCGCGGCGACGGACTCATCGATCCCAATTTCTCTGTCCACAGCATAATTGGGCAGGCCTGCTTCCTCGGCCGACAGCAGCCGCGCTGCTTCCCGGCTGCTGGACACGCCAAGCTTGCGCCGGGACGAGCGGAGATATTCGTTGACGGTATGCACCGACAGCCCCAGCTCGCGCGCGATCGATTTCGCATCATGACTATTCGCCAAGAGCCGCAGGACCGCTTTCTCTCGCTCGCTCAGCAGAGCGCGGGCCTCGCTGGTACTCGTCATGCGAAGCAGAAATGCCATAGCGGATCACGACTGCCTATCCGCTTTGCTTCACAACCAGCGGTTAGGACTTAAACTATTGTGATCGCCGCAACGGTGCATGCAAAGGAACACTTTCCAACCTTGGAGCTCAGTCGGCCTGCCCGTATTTGCTCTCGATAAAGCGCCCCTGCGTGCTGAACGCATCGACGTCGCGCTTGGCCAAGCGCTCACTGACTTCGCCCAGCGCGGTGCGCGTGGCGTTCAGTCCCTCGACCAGCCGCTGGTCGATGGTCTTGCCCTCGCCGTCGGCCTCGCCGCGATAGGCGGGCGGAACCTTAGCGTAGCGGTCGATCAGGCCGGGCAGGTGGATGCTCATCAGCCGCCGCGCGTCCTGTGCGTCGGGGTCCATCGGGTCGGTGCGTTCCAGCGTCTGCTTGAGCGTGCCGAGCCTGCCGCTGATCGAGTCCACCACTTCCTGCGCAGGGGCGGGCAGGGCGCGGCGGTTCTGGTACAGGTAGCTTCCGAACCGCTGCACCATCTCGCCGTTGGGCAGGTCCTTGGGCACCGACGTCATCGGCTCCTCTCGCGCACCCCACACGAACAGCAGCCCGGCGATCGCCACCGCCAGCAGCACTGCCGCGAGAAAGCCGAACAGCCCGATCGGCGTCACGATGCCCAGCCCGATCGTCGCAATGCTGACCGCCAGCAGCGCCAGCGCCGCATTTCGGGTCGCCTTGCCATAACGGCGGATGGTGCGCTGCCGCTCCTGGCGCGCCTGCGTCGCAACTGGCCCCTGCTTTTCGTCGACCACCGCCATCACCCGGTCGAACCGGGCCAGCGCCTTGGACACCTTGTCGTCGGTCTCGCTCACTTGGCCTCGATCGTCGCGAAAGGCGAACTGGCTTCCAGCTTC
Organism: Sphingomonas glaciei; assembly: GCF_023380025.1. NCBI lineage: Bacteria > Pseudomonadati > Pseudomonadota > Alphaproteobacteria > Sphingomonadales > Sphingomonadaceae > Sphingomonas > Sphingomonas glaciei. The sequence continues at coordinate 1,223,314 of NZ_CP097253.1, read as the reverse complement.
CCGCCGCCGCTATTGGCCCCCTCCGCCCGGGCGATATAGCCGCGGCTCTTCTCCACCTCGTTGCCGAGGGTATTCACCGTCTGCTTCATATTCTCGAGCGCCTTCAGCTTGAAGCTGTCGATCGAGTCCATCGTATCGTAGATGTTCTGGAACGCCCGCTGCAGCGTGTCGAGCGGGATGGTTGAACTCGCCGCCTGCTCGTGGATGCTCGCCGACTGGCTCTTGAGAAGCTGACCGGTCGAATCGATCATTCCCGCGGTGGTCGTGTTTAGCGCGCTGATCTGCTCCAGCACCAGCCGCTGGTTGGTCAGCGCCTGCGCGACCGTCACCGCGGTCCTGAGCGCCGAAACGGTCGTGGTCGACGCGCGGTCGACGCCCTTCACCAGCTCGACATTGTTCTTCTTGACGATGTCCAGCGCCAGATAGCCCTGCACGGTCACCGCCATCTGCGTCAGCAGGTCAGTAGTCCGCTGGCGGGTGTAGAACAGGGCGGTCTCGCGGATCGCCTTGGCCTTCATCGGCTCGGTCGCGTCGAGCTCGGCGGCCTTCTCTTCCAGCTTGCCGTCGAGCGCCTTGGAGATGTGGATCATCTGCTCGAGCTTGTGCATCGTTTTCCACAGATTGGCACGCTCAGTGTCGATGGCGGCATTGTCCATCAACAGCTCGTCCTTGCCGCTTTGCAGCCGCGCCAGGATCGCGCTGATGTGCCCCTGCGCGCTCTGATACTGGCGGAAGTAGTTCTTGATCGACTTGCCGAACGGGATCAGCCCGAACAGCTTCTTGGTCGGGGTCAGGGCGCCGTTACGCTTGGGATCAAGCGCCTCGACGGTGGTGCGCAGCTGCGTCAGGTCGGCGCCGATGCCGGTATCGCTGTCGATCGCCTTGACCGGCCGGTCAAGGAAGCGGTTCGACGCCCCGGCCGCCTCCGAAATCTCCTTGCGGCCCATGGCCGTCAGCTGATCGACCTTCCGGCCGAACTCAGGCGAATTGCTGTCCAGCGCGACGAGCTCATCGACGAAGCCGTCGACCTTTTTCTCGAGCTCGGTTCGCTCGGTCTCCTTCAGCGGCACCAGGCCAGCGGCTTCCTGCGGCACGACTGCCTGAAGCGCTGCCGGCGGGTCTAGCTTCAGCTTGGTCGCGGTCGGCGAGGCGGTCTGGGTCTCGGTCGGGTCGGTAGCCATGATATCCTTCATCCCCTTCTTGCCTGCGAACATGGCCGCCGCTGGGCCCCGGTGCAAGAAGCGAGTGTATGATATGGCTGATACAGCGGCGCTTCAAGGCGGCGGTGGGTCAAGGTGTCGTTAACCTCGTTCCGGAGGGAATTGCTTACCGTGCTTCGTCTAAGACTCGTCCGGTTCAGAGGAATTGAGGCCATTCGATGCTGCGACTGCTGAAGAAGCTCCAGCGCAACGAGCGCGGAAACGTGCTGATCCTGGCGGGATTCGCCATGCCGCTGATCATCGGATCGGCCGGCCTGGCCGTGGACACCGTGCAATGGGCGCTGACCAAGCGTCAGCTCCAGCGCGCTGCAGACTCGGCCGCGCTCGCTGGTGTCTATGCGACCGTGCAGGGCGCGTCTCAGACCGCAAGCCAGGCAGTCGACTACGAACTCAATATCTCGGGCAACAATCCCAACAGTCGCAATGCGACGGGCCTTCCGCTGACTGCCGCCGATGTTGCCGTCAGCTTCCCAGCGGCCGCCGGGTGGGCCAATCCTGTCAGGGTCGAACTGACCCGCACTCAAATCCCCGCTTTTTCGTCGATGTTCCTGCCGCAACTGACGATCTCCGCAGGCGCCACCGCCGCGACTATCCGCACCGGGGTCTATTGCGTCGTCAGCCTGGTCAACACTGCGGCAACCGGGATCACCGCGACGGGTAACGGCGACATCAATCTCGGCTGCGGAATGATCACCAATTCGACGTCGCTGACCGCCGCGATCGCTACCGGTTCATCCGACGTCTTTGCCTCCCCAGTCGCGGCGGTGGGGGCAGTGCCAGCCAGCAACAACTGGAACGGCGCAGAACTGCTGCCGTTCACGGTCAAGCAGGACGATCCCTACGCCGGAATCAGCCCCCCGACGGTCTCACCCTGCAAGGGCAATTCCAACAAGCTCGACGTCCCGAACAATGGCAATGTCGACCGCACCACGGTCGATACGGCTGGCAGCGTCGTCTGCGTCAGCGACATGTCAGTCAACGGCACATTAAAGCTGCAGTCGGCGACCTACTACATCGACGGAGGCAACTTCGATCTCGGCTCCAACGCCAACATCAGTTGCACCGGCTGCACAATCATCCTGAGCAACAGCGACGCGACGTCGACCGACATCGGCCGGGTGACCATGAACGCTCAGGCCAATGCGAACATGACGGCGCCGTCTTCGGGCCCTTACAGCGGCTTGTTGTTCTACCAGGATCGCCGCGCCGTCCCGACGAACAACAACGCGAATCATATCAACGGCACGTCGACTTCGACCTTCGGCGGAGCAATGTATTTTCCCCGCACCCACCTCAACATCAACGGTAACGCCGGGCTCAGGTTCACCTGCGCCCAGTTTGTCTCCTGGACGGTGGAGTTCTCCGGTAACAGCGGGATCACCAACACGATCAACAACAGCTGCAATGATGGCTCGGACCCGAATGCGATCCTCGGCCGTCACGTGAGGCTGGTGGCGTGATCTGGTTTCGCCTGCCTTGGAAGGACGAGTCCGGCTCATCGGTTGTCGAACTCGCGCTGATCGCGCCGATCCTGACCGGCGTGCTGTTCGCCATCGTCGACCTTGGAAAGGGCTACAACGAGAAGCTCCTGCTCGAACAGGTCGCGCAGCGCGCGATCGAAAAGGCGATGCAGGGGGTTCAGGCCGATCCGCAAACCGGCATCTACGCGACCTTGAAGTCCGAAGCCGCGACCGAGGCCGGAATCGATTCCAGCGCGGTCGTGGTGAAATACTGGCTTGAGTGCAATGGCACCTCGCAGTTCACCACCTTCGCCAAGATGGATGACGACTACAAGAAGGTCTGCGATCCAGGCGTGCAATACAGCCGCTTTCTCCAGGTTAGCCTGGAAAAAGCCTATAATCCCACATTCAAGATGCCGTGGCTCCAGGCGAACTCGCAGGGCAAGGTGGTCGTCAAGGCACGCGCGGCACTGAGGGTTCAATGATGAGCATCGCGCGCACTCTTCTTCGGGACGAAACCGGCGGCGCGATGGTCGAGACGGCGCTTGCCCTCCCGGTCCTCCTCACGATGATCTGGGGCATCACTCAATTCGGTCTCGCCATGCATGCCAACAATGGCATTCAGAACGCGCTTGGCGAAGGCGCTCGCTTCGCCACTCTCTGTGTCAATCCGACTCTGGCGACCGGCTGCCGACGCCCGTCCAATGCGGACATCATCGCTCGCATCAAGCTGCGGCGATTCTCATCGACCTACGGCACGTTCGATGAGCCGACCGTCACCCCCAGTCCTTCCACCGCAACGATCCCGTATCTCGACCTGCAGGTGATCTACCGGATGCCGACCAACCTCATCTTCGTGAATGGTCCGGTGATGGTCTTCACCCGTACCAAGCGCGTCTACGTGACCGGCGCTCCTATGCCCGCTGCCGCGACATAAAGAAGGCGCTGATCGCGGCCCTGACCTCGTCCGAAGTCAGCCGCTCCGAGAAGTGACCGTTCTCTAGGTCCATCCGCTCCAGCACTTCATCGTGCGACGTCCCGCGGAGCAGGCGCTGGGTCAGCCGCGTGGCCTCCGGCGGGCGGGAGAGGAGGGTGGCGACCACGGCTTCCAGGCGCTCGGCCAATTCGCCGCTCGCGGCACGGTGCGTGACAAGGCCGAAGCGCTCGGCCTCCTCCACCCCGAAGGACTCGCCCAGCAGGAGATATTTGGCGGCGAGTTGGCGGCCGGCCAGGCGCGGAAGGATCAGCGAACTGGCGGCCTCGGGAACGAGCCCCAATTCGGTGAACGGCATTTTGAAGCGCGTACCCTCCTCGGCGACCACCAGGTCGCAATGGAATAGCATGGTGGTGCCGATGCCCACCGCATTGCCATGTACCGCGGCGATCAACGGGAGCTGGTTCGTCGCGAGCGCCCGCAACAGCCGCCAGACCGGGATGTCGGTCTGCCCGTCCTGCGGCATCTCTTTCATGAAGTCGGCGAGGTCGTTCCCGCCGGTGAAATCGACGCCTTCACCCTCCAGCGTGATGACGCGGATGTCCGGGTTGTCCTGCGCGGCGGTAATCGCATCGGCCAGCGCCGCGTACATGGCGACGGTGATCGCATTGCGCCGCTCTGGCCGGTTCAGCGAGAGGCGGAGATGGGCGCCGCGGCGCTCGTGCAGGACGTGGTCGGTCATGGACGCCTGTGTGCCGCGCCGCTAAGCGCAGGGCAACTGCACTTGGGATCGTATCGCCATGAAGTTCTTCGCCGACACCGCCGACCTCGCCGACATCCGCGAGCTGATGGACACCGGTCTGCTTGACGGGGTCACGACCAACCCGTCGCTGGTGAAGAAATCGGGCGGCGACTTCATCGAAACGGTCACCGAGATCGCCCGCATCTGCCCGGGGCCGGTGTCGGCCGAAGTCATCGCGCTCGACCATGCTGAGATGATGCGCGAGGCCGAGGTGCTGCGCCGGATCGCCGACAATATCACGATCAAGGTTCCGTTGACGATCGACGGATTGAAGACGTGCAAGGCGCTGACCAGCGATGGCACGATGGTGAACGTGACGCTCTGCTTCTCGGCCAACCAGGCTTTGCTGGCGGCCAAGGCGGGGGCGAGCTTCATTTCCCCGTTCGTCGGCCGCCACGACGACGTCGGCTATCCTGGAATGGAGCTGATCGCCGACATCCGGATGATCTACGACAATTACGATTTCGGGACCGAGATCCTGGTCGCCAGCGTACGCAGCCCGATCCATGTTCACGAAAGCGCCAAGCTGGGCGCCGACGTGATGACCGCGCCGCCCAGCGTCATCCGCCAGCTCTTCTCGCACCCCCTGACGGACAAGGGCATAGCCGCCTTCCTCAAGGACTGGGAAGCGACCGGGCAGAAGATCGGCTAAGACCGTTGCCTCCAGGCACTGGACGTTAACCTTCCCAGGCATACACTGCCGCCATGGGACAGCTCCTCTCCTTCGAGGATCATGCATTGGCGCGGCTGCGTGAGCGCGTGGCCGCCGCCGAAGAGGCGCGGGAGGATCTGCTCGCCTTTGCCCGCGGCCAGTCGGGCGCTGTTGCCGCCATCCACCAGGCGGTGCTTGCCGCCCTCGACGCGACCGATTTCGATCACCTGCTGCATGTCGTGGTGCAGGAATGGCCATTGATCCTCGGCCTCGATGCCGTCGCGCTTGGCCTGGTCGTCGGTCCGCAGGGCTTCCGGGTCGATTCGAGCGGCGTGCAGCATTGCGAAGCCGCATTGCTGCGCCAGTGGGTGAGTGGCGGCGAACCGGTCGAGGTCCGTAGCGTGGCGCGGGGCCATGCGCTGTTCGGGCCGGCCTGTGACCTGATCGGGGCGGAAGCGCTGATCCGGCTGCCCGCCGCCTTGCCCGAAGCCATCCTTCTGCTTGGACAGCGCGGGGCCGAGCCGCTCGACGGCCATCATGGCTCCGAATTGCTGCTGTTCCTCGGAGCGAGCCTCGGCGCTATGCTGCAGCGGTGGACGCTGAACCCCTGAACACCGACGCGCGGTCCCTCGCCGCCAGGTTCGACGCCCAGTTGCGGTTAGACCGCCGTTCCAGCCCGCACACCGCGCGCGCCTATGTCGCTACGGCCCATCGATTGATCGACTTTCTTGCGGTGCATCTTGGCGAGTTGCCGAGCCCTGCCAAACTGACCCAGGTCGAAGCGACGGACCTGCGGGCCTTCCTCGCCCGGCGGAGAGGGGAGGGGCTGGGTCCGTCGGCCGCAGCGCGCGAAATGTCTGCTGTCCGGGCCTTTCTGCGGTTCGCCGCGGAGCAGCAGGGGGTGGCGCTGGCGCTGCCTCGTATCGCCAGTCCCAAGCGCCCCCGCACCCTGCCGCGTCCGGCTGCTCCAGCTGATGCAATGGCGCTCGCGGAAGAGACTGGTGCCTTGGCGCGCGAGCCGTGGATTGCGGCGCGCGACACCGCTCTGCTGTTGTTACTCTACGGCTCCGGCCTGCGCATTTCCGAGGCGCTGGGACTACCGGCGGAAGCGCACCCGCTAGGCGAAACGCTGCGGGTCACCGGCAAGCGCAACAAGACCCGGATCGTCGCGATCCTCCCGGTGGTGGCTGATGCGATGGCGAATTACGCCGCGTTATGCCCCTGGCCGCTCGAACCCGGGCAGCCGCTGTTTCGCGGCGCCAAGGGCGGGCCGCTCAGCGGCGACGTGGTGCGGCGGGCGGTGGCGACGGCGCGCAGGACGCTTGGGCTGAGCGATCGCATCACGCCCCATGCGCTGCGCCACAGCTTTGCCACCCACCTGCTCGCCGGCGGAGCTGACCTGCGCTCGCTCCAGGAACTGCTCGGCCATGCCAGCCTCAGTTCGACGCAGGTTTATACAGCGGTGGATGCGGCGCACATGCTCGACGTCTGGCGCACCGCGCACCCGCGTTCCTGACGATGAGCTGTCAAGGCGACCGGCTGTGGGTTTGACCGGCCGCCTCGACCACTTGGACAAAGGCCCCGGCGGGTTAACGCGGGGCTAAAGATCTGGAACGGTTGGATGTTCGTATAGGTCTACCTAATGACATCAACCGAAGTGGATCAATTCGTCGCGCGATAGCGGATCAGGCGCCAGAGGTAGCCGAGGACGAGTGTCACCAGGATCGCGTTGCTGACGGGACCCAGCCACTGGTCTACCTCGGTGAACTGCTCGCGCAGTTTGAAGCCGGCATAGGCGAGGGCCGACGTCCATCCTGCCGTCCCGATGGTCGACGCGATGAAGAAGGTCTTGAAGCGCATCTTGAGCAGGCCGGCCGGGACCGACACCAGGCTCCGCACGGTCGGAAGCATGCGGCCGAGGAAGACGAAGAAGGTGCCGTTCTGCCGGAACCAGTGCTCCGCGCGCTGCATTTCATTCCAGTCCATCGTGATCCAGCGGCCGAACCGGTCGATCAGGGGCTTGAGGCGAATGATCCCGAGCGCCCGGGCGGCGAGATACCAAACGATATTGCCGAGCATCGCCCCGGTGGTTCCCGCGGCGATGACCCCGGCAAGGCTCATCTGCCCCTTGGCCGCGGCGACCCCCGCGACCGGCATGATCACTTCGGAAGGGATCGGCGGAAAGATGGTTTCGAGGAACATCAGGAAGCCGACGCCGAGGTAGCCTGTCTGTTCGATCAGGCGGATGACCCAATCACCCATGATCGGCACACTTGCCAAGCTTGCGCTCGATCGCGTCCCAGATCAGCCCGGCGCTGTTGATCCCTTCGAAGCGGTCGAGCGCGACGAGGCCGGTCGGCGACGTCACGTTGATCTCGGTCAGCATGCCGCCGATCACGTCGATCCCGACGAACAGCAGCCCGCGGCGGCGGAGTTCGGGGCCAAGCGCCTCGCAGATCTCCCGCTCGCGCTCGCTCAGCTCGGTTCGGTGCGCGGTGCCGCCGGCGGCGAGGTTGGAGCGAATCTCGCCAGCGCCTGGCACGCGATTGATCGCGCCAATCGGATCGCCATCGACGAGGATGATGCGCTTGTCGCCCTCGCTGACTGCGGGAAGGAAGGCCTGGGCGATGAAAGGCTCCTTCCAGGTTTCGGAGAACAACTCAGCCAGCGCGCGCATGTTCGATCCGTCGCGACCGATCCGGAACACCGCAGCACCAGCATTGCCGTGAAGCGGTTTGATCACGATCTCGCCGTGCCGGCGATGAAAGGCAGTCAGTTCGTCCATGCTGCGCGTGATCAGGGTCGGCGGCATGAAGCGGGCAAAATCCAGCACCCACAATTTCTCGGGCGCGCTGCGGACGTTAGCGGGGTCATTGACCACCAGGGTCTTTCCCTCGAGCCGTTCAAGCAGGTGCGCAGCCGTGATGTAGCCCATGTCGAACGGCGGATCCTGACGCATCAGGATTACGTCCACGTCCTCGGCCAGGTTGAGGGCGGCGGGTTCGCCCGGCGCGAAGTGATCGCCCTCGGCCCGCTTGACCGTCACGGGCCGGGCGAGCGCGCGCAGGGCGCCGTCCTCGTAGGTCAGTGCTTCGGCCGGATACTCGTACAGGCGGTGCCCACGCCCCTGCGCTTCCAGCATCAGCGCGAAGGTCGAATCCCCTTTGATGTCGATGGATTCGAGCGGATCCATCTGGACCGCGACGATGAGGCTCATGAAGGCTCCGACGATGACTGAGCCGCCGCCTTAGTGACCCGCCAACTGCCTGTCATCCTTGCCAGACATCGACCAGATGCTGCGGCAGGCGGCCCGGGACGATGTAGATGACGTCGATGCGCACTTCCTCGGCCTGCCCGATGAAGCGCGGCAGCAGCAGTTCTGAGGCGGCGGCGACGCGCCTTAGTCGCGGCGTGTCAAGTGACAGTTCGGCGGCTTGGCGGGTGGCGCGCGCCTTGACCTCGACGAACGCCAGCACCTTGCCGCGGCGAGCGACGAGATCGATCTCGCCGACCGGCGTCCGGACCCGCTGGCCAAGCACCGTCCAGCCCTTGCAGCGCAGATACCAGGCCGCGTAATCTTCCGCCCGGCGCCCCCGCCGCTCGGCTTCGGCGCGGGCCTCGGTCAGCGGACGAGTTCCAGTGCGCGTTCGTAGGCGAGCTTGCGCCTGACCCCGAGGCGCTGTGCGACGGAAGCAGCCGCACGGCTCGCGCTTTCCCCGGCGGCAAGCGCGGCACGCAAGGCCTCGTCCAGGTCTTCGACGCTGGGCGCTTCGGCCTCGGGCGGCGGCGCGACGACGATCACGATCTCGCCCCTGGGCGGGGCATCGGCGTAGCGGGCGACAAGCTCGGGGAGGGCGCCCGTCACGCACTCCTCGTGCATCTTGGTCAATTCCCGCGCCACCGCCGCCTCCCGCGGGCCGAGACCGCCGGCAAGCGCGCCCAAAGTCGCGGCAAGGCGGGGGCCGCTTTCGTAGAGGACCAGGGTCGCACGGATCGCGGCCACTTCGGCGATGGCGTCGGCGCGGGCCTTTTCCTTGGCGGGAAGGAAGCCGAGGAACAGGAAGCGGTCTGTGGGCAAGCCGGCGAGGGTCAGCGCCGCTACCGCCGCGCACGGTCCCGGGACGGTGACGATATTATGCCCCGCAGCCCGTGCCTCGCGCACCAGCTTGTAGCCGGGATCGCTGATCAGCGGGGTGCCGGCATCGCTGATCAGGGCGACGACCTCCTGCCCCAGCCGGGCGACGATGGCGTCGCGATCGGCGCTGTCGCTATGGTCGTTGTAGGTCCGCATCGGGACATGCGCGTCGACATGCGCCATGATCCGCGAGCTCACCCTTTTGTCTTCGGCAAGCACGAGGTTTGCACGGCGAAGCACGTCGGCGGCGCGCACCGTCAGGTCGCCAAGATTGCCGATCGGGGTCGCGACGATGTAGAGGCCGGGGGTCAGGGGATCGTTCATAGAAAGCAGCACCGTCATGGCACTCTCCGCCAGCATGGCACAAGGCCGCCGCACCTTTCTTACCGCCGCACTTGGCGCATTGCTGCTGGCGGGTTGCGCCGGCCGCCCGCTCGATCGGCCCGGGTCCGGCAATTCGCGGGTCAACCGGGTGGCGGTGCTGGTGCCGCTTACCGGACCCGACGCCGTCGTCGGCCGCGCGTTGGGTAATGCGGCCCGGCTGGCGATGTTGGATACCGGCACCAAGGCGTTCGAGCTTACGCTGTTCGACACCGCCCAGCGCGGATCGGCTGCGGCGGCGCAGCAGGCGATCGGGAGCAATCACGGCCTGATCCTCGGCCCCCTGCTCAGCGCCGACGTGCGCGCCGCCACGCCGCTGGCGCAGCGAGCGCGGGTGCCGTTGATCGCCTTCAGCAACGACCGCGAGGCGACCGCGCCGGGGACATACATCCTCGGTTTCACACCGAGCCAGGCTGTCGAGCGGGTGGTGCTGGAAGCTGCTGCGCGGGGCAGCCGCCGCTTCGCTGCGATCGCTCGGGCAAATGAATATGGCCAGCGTTCGGTCCAGGCGCTAGCCGCCGCCGTCGGGCAGACCGGGGGGCAGGTGGTCGGGGTCGAAACCTATGATTCGCTTGGCGCTTCAAGGGCGGCAGTACGGCGGCTGTCGTCACGGCCTTACGATGCGATCCTCATCGCCGACAACGTCCGGACGGCCGGCCTTGCCGCGCCCGGGGTACCTGCCGGAGCGCGGATCCTCGGGACCGAATTGTGGGCAACGAGTAGTGCTGGGGCGAGCACACGGCTTCGCGGTGCGTGGTTCGCCGCACCGACTGAGGGGCGCTGGAGCCAATTCCTCGGGCGCTACAGGGCGCGTTATCCCGGCCAGAACCCGCCGCGTATCGCCAGCCTTGGCTATGATGCCGTCCTGCTGGCCGCACGGGCGGCGCGCACATGGAAGCCCGGGCGGCGCTTTCCGCTGGGGGCGATCAACGACCGCGAAGGCTTTGCCGGCGTCGACGGGATCTTCCGCTTCCGCTCCGACAATGTCGCGCAGCGCGCCTTCGAGGTGCGGGCGCTGACCGCATCGGGTTCGACCCTCGTTTCACCGGCGCCGACCAGCTTCTGAGGGGGGCTGGAAAAGCCCCGCGAATCGAGTCATCCTGCAAGGTGCAACCACTTGGGGAGGGGCCTTGGTGATGCTTACAGGATTGGTTCTGATCGGCGCCGCGGCAGCGATGCAGGCGGATGGGGCGGTGCAGCGCAAGGCGTTCGTGACCTGCCTGCGCACGACGGTCGAGCAGGCGCAGAAGGACAAGAAGACATCGGCCGATTTCGACGGCTTGGCGCGCGCCGGTTGCACGGCGCAGATGACGGCGTTCAAGTCGGCGCTGGTGGCGATCGACCTGCGCAACGGCAGGCCGCGTAAGCCCGCCGAGAGCGACGCCGACCAGCAGATTTCGGATTACGTCGCCAGCTATGCCGAACGGATCACCGCCGACGGCGGGTGAGGGTCGGCGATCTGGCCGAGGATGTGATCGAGTAGGAGCCGGCCTGCCGGCGTGGTGTGGAGGCGGTCGCCGGTCCACGACAGGTGGCCGCTGGCGACGAGGCGGGCGACGGCGCGATCGTCGATCAGGCGGTCGAGACCGAAGCGGGACCGGATCGCTTCCGGATCGATACCCTCGGCCAGCCGCAAGCCCATGACCAGCGCCTCGTCGGCGGACTCGATCGGCGACAGCGGCGCTTCCTCGACGATGCCGTGGCCGTTGCGGGCGAGGCCGGAGAAGAAGTTCTCTGGCTTCTTGTGGCGAACGGTGCGCTGGCCGTGGCGGCGGCCGTGCGCGCCGGGGCCGACGCCGGCATAATCGGCGTAGCGCCAGTAGGTGAGGTTGTGGCGGCTTTCCTCGCCCGGGCGGGCGTGGTTGCTGATTTCGTAGAGCGGGAGGCCCGCAGCGGCAGTGACCTCGCCGGTCAATTCGAACATGTCGGCCGCCTCGTCGGTATCGAGCGGCGCGAGCTTGCCGGCGGCGTGCAGCGCGGCGAAGCGGGTGCCGGGCTCGATCGTCAATTGATAGAGCGAAAGGTGCCCGGTGCCGAGCGCGAGAGCCGTGTCCAGCATTGCCTGCCACTCAGCGATGGTCTGCCCCGGCAGGGCGTAGATGAGATCGAAGCTGACGCGGCCGAAGTGGCGTTGCGCGACGTCGAGCGCAGCCAGGCCCTCGCGCGCCGAATGGGCGCGGCCGAGGAAACGAAGGGCGCTGTCGTCGAGAGACTGGAGACCGAGGCTGACGCGGTTGATGCCGGCGGCGGCGAGGTCGGCGAAACGCGCGGCCTCGACCGAAGAAGGATTGGCCTCAAGCGTGATCTCGACATCGTCGGAAGCGGACCAGTGGCTCTTGGCAGCCTCGATCAGCGCTCCGGCAGTGGCCGGGTCCATCAGCGATGGAGTGCCGCCGCCGAAGAAGATGCTGGTGAGGCGGCGACCCGGGAGAAGGCCCGCCTCATAGGCGAGGTCGGCGAGCAGCGCATCACGCCACGCCTGCTGGTCGATCGACTCGCGAACGTGGCTGTTGAAGTCGCAATAGGGGCATTTGCTGACGCAGAACGGCCAGTGAAGGTAGAGGGCTAGGTCGCCAGCCATTGCACCAATTGCTCGAACGCCTTGGCGCGGTGGCTCATGGCGTGCTTGGCCTCCGGCTCCATCTCGCCGAAGGTCTTCTCGTGGCCATGCGGCACGAAGATGGGATCGTAACCGAAGCCGTTGGCCCCGCGCGGCGGATAGACGAGATGGCCGAACACCTTGCCCTCGAAGCTTTCGGTGCGGCCGTCGGGCCAGGCAAGCGACAGGGCGCAAGTGAAATGCGCGTCGCGGCCGGCCTCGGGTCCGGCGGCTTGCAGCGCTTGCTCGACCTTCTGCATCGCCCGACCGAAGTCGCGGTTGCCGGCCTCATCCTCGGCCCAGCGGGCGGAGTGAATGCCGGGATCGCCGTTCAGTGCGTCGATGCTGAGGCCGCTGTCGTCGGACAGGGCGGGGAGGCCGGTCAGGTCGGCAGCGGCGCGGGCCTTCAGTTCCGCATTGGCGACGAAGCTGGTACCGGTCTCCTCGGGCTCGGGCAGGTCGAGTTCGGCAGCACCGAGGCATTCGATCCCGAACGGCGCGACCAGCGCGCGTATTTCGCGCAGCTTGCCCTCGTTATGAGTCGCGATGACCAGCTTCGGCCCGACCGCGTTCACCGCCCGCACGCCTTAAGCTGAGCAGCGAAGATATCGCCGCAGCCGATACGGGCAAGGCGGAGCAGGCGCAGCAGCCCTTCCTCATCGAAGGTCGCGCCTTCGGCGGTCAGCTGTGCCTCGACGATCGCGCCGTCGGCGGTGAGAACGAAGTTGCCGTCGCTGCCGGCGGTCGAGTCCTCGAGATAGTCGAGGTCGAGGACCGCGGTGTCCTGGTGGAACCCGCAGCTGACTGCGGCGACCTGGGTGCGGATCGGGTCGGCGGAGAGCTTGCTCATGATCCCGTCGACCGCGAGGCGAAGCGCGACCCAGGCGCCCGAGATGGCGGCGGTGCGGGTGCCGCCGTCGGCCTGGATCACGTCGCAGTCGAGCACGATCTGACGCTCGCCGAGCAGTTGCAGGTTGGTGACGGCGCGGAGCGAGCGGCCGATCAGGCGCTGGATTTCCTGGGTACGGCCCGACTGCTTGCCCTTGGCCGCTTCACGCGCGCCGCGGGTGTGGGTGGCGCGGGGGAGCATGCCATATTCGGCGGTGACCCAGCCCTGGCCCTTGCCGCGCAGGAACGGCGGGACCTTTTCCTCGAGGCTGGCGGTAACCAGCACGCGAGTGTCGCCGAAGCTGACGAGGCAGGAGCCTTCGGCGTGCTTGGTGAAGCCGGGTTCGAAGCGCAATTCGCGCATCTGGTCGGGGGCGCGGCCGGATGGGCGCATGTTTGTCACTCCTGATAATGGTTCGCGCGCCCTTACCCGCATGTGGGAGCGCAAGTCGAGGCACGGCGATTGAGAGCGGGCGCATCTCCGCCTACATGCCACCCATGACCCCGCCGCTGCCCGAACTGACGACCAGGATGCGCGACATCTTTGGCCGCGTGGTCGAGGCCTATCTGGAGCGTGGGCAACCGATCGGGTCCAAGTCGCTGAGCGGGGCGGTGAACCTGTCGCCGGCGTCGATCCGCTCGGTCCTGGCCGAATTGGAGGATCGCGGGCTGCTGACCCACCCGCACACTTCGGCCGGGCGGCTTCCGACCGAGACCGGGCTGCGGCTGTTCGTCGACGGGATCATGCAGTCGCACTTGCCGAGCGCGGAGGAGCGGGCGGCGATCGAGGGGCAGGTCAAGGATCGCCCGCTGGAGGAAGCGCTGGCCAATGCCACCGCCGCCTTGTCCGGGCTTTCGGCCTGTGCGGGGGTGGTGGTCGCGCCCAAGATCGAGCGGCGGCTTCGCCAGCTGGCCTTCGTACCCCTGAACGCGGCGCAGGCGCTGGCGGTGGTGGTCGGCGAAGACGGCAGCGTCGAAAATCGGATGGTCGCGCTTCCGCCGGGGCTGACCGCTTCGGCGCTGAGCGAAATCGCGGCCTATGTTACCGCGCGGCTGGCCGGGCTGACGCTGGGCGAGGCAGAGACCCGGTTGCGGCAGGAGATCAGGGACCGGCGAGAGGCGTTGGACGCGGCGGCGGCCGAGCTGGTGGCGACCGGGCTGGCCGAATGGCGCGAAGACGGGCCGGCGCGGCCGATCCTGATCGTCCGGGGACAGGCCAATCTGCTGGACGAGGCCGCGGCCCTGGATCTCGACCGGGTGCGCCGCTTGCTTGACGAACTGGAGGACCGGCAGGAAATCGTCCGCCTGCTCGAAAGCGCGCGCGAGGGCGAGGGCTGCCGGATCTTCATCGGGTCCGAGAACCGGATGTTCGCGTTGTCGGGATCGAGCGTGATCGCCGCGCCCTATCGCGGGGCCGAAGGCCGGGTGGTCGGCGTGGTGGGAGTGATCGGGCCGACGCGGTTGAACTATGCGCGGATCGTTCCCATGGTTGATTATACGGCGCAAGCACTCACCAGATTGATGGGATAAGAATGACTGATCGTCACGACGAGGCCGAGGAAATCCGCGCGGAAACTGCGGAGAACAGCCCCGAATTACAGGAACATGACCAGTTTGCCGAGCTTCAGGCGCAGCTTGAGGAAGCGCAGGCCAAGGCACTGTACGCCGCCGCCGAGGTGCAGAATGTGCGCCGCCGGGCCGACCAGGAGCGGACCCAGGCTGTGACCTATGCCAACACGGGTTTCGCCCGCGACATGCTGAGCGTGAAGGACAATCTCGACCGCGCGCTGTCGCATATTCCGGAAGGTGCCCGCGAAGGTGAGCTCAAGAACTTCATCGAGGGGATCGAGGCGACCGCGCGTGAGCTGGATTCGGTGTTCAGCCGCAACGGCGTCACCCGGGTCGAGGCCAAGGGATTGCCGCTCGATCCCAATCGCCACCAGGCGATGATCGAGATTCCGTCGGATGCCGAACCCGGTACGGTGATCGAGGAAATGCAGGCCGGTTACGTGCTCAAGGACCGTCTGCTGCGTCCGGCGCTGGTCGGGGTGGCCACAAGGCCGGCTGACCTCAGATGACGGCGCGGTTCGGCTTTGTCCCCTTGGCGGCGAGGCTGAACCGCGGGTCGGGCTGCTTGCCTTCGAGCGCCACTTCGGCGGCGAGGCGTCCGACTTCCGGGCCGTGCTTGAAGCCGTGGCCCGATCCGCCGCCGACCAGGACCATGTTCTTCCAGCGCGGATGGCGGTCGATCAGGAAGTCGCCGTTGGCGCTGTTTTCATACTGACAGACTTCGGCGGTCGCGAGCGGCGCGCCGCGTAGCCCCGGGAAACGGCGGTCGCGGAAGGCGACGACTTCGGCCAAAGCGGCGTCGCTGAAGCGGCGATCGTTGCGATCCGGATCGACGTCGGGCCCATGCGTGTCGTGGGCGAACTTGACCCCTTTGCCCTCGAGGTCGGGGAAGCCGTAGTAGACGTCGCCGCCGTTGAAATCGGCCCAGCCGGGCATTGCGCCGGGGCGGTAGGCGTGCTCGCCCGGCGGCGGCGCGAAGGTGAAGACTTCCTGCCGCGTGGCGACGATGCGCGGGCCGACGACGTCGGGGAACAGCTTGGGCATCCACGGCCCGGCCGCGGCAATGAAGAGATCGCCTTCGAAGCGTTTGCCGTCCGTGGAGTGCAGGCCTTCGATCCTGTCGCCTGCCGAGCGGGGTGGAGCAGCGGCGAAGGATTGGAACGCTCCGCCGTCGGCCTGGAAGCGCTGGGCCAGGGTCTGGACCGAACGGCGGGCCATCAGCGCGCCGAAGCCGGGCTCGAACATGCCTGCCGAGACACCCGCGAAGTCGATCATCGGGAAGCGCTTGGCCATTTCGGCTTGGGAAAGCGCTTGAGTCGGCAGGCCGAGCTCGCGGTGCACGCGCAGGCTGTCGGTCAAGTACGGGTTGTCGCCCTGGAAGAAGAACAGCACGCCGGTCGGGTGGAAGATCGGGAGGCCGGCGACCGCGCTCAGCTTCTTCCATTCGGCCAGGCTGGCGACCGCCATGCGGGCATAGATGGCGTCCTTGCCATAGCCGGCCCGGGTCATGCGCGATTCGCCGCCGCTGCTGGCGCGACTGTGGGCGGGGCCCGCGGCGTCGAGCAGGGTTACTCGGGCACCGCGCCGGCGGAGCTGTTCGGCGGTCCAGGTCCCGAACACCCCGGCGCCGAGCACGACGACCCGCGGGGCCGAGCCGATGCTGTCGGCGCGCACGATCGCCGGGGCCGAGACGGCAGCGCCGCCCGCTCCAAGAAGGAGCGAGCGGCGCGTTACCGTCACGACGGGAGTCGGGTCACTCACCCCCGCACAGGTTCCACTGGCGGCGGCGGAGGCGGCGGAGGCGGCGCCGGGCAGGCGTCGGTCGCGAGGATCACCGATCCATCGCCGCACGTCTGGGTCGGCGGCGGAGGAGCTGGCGGCGGGGGCGGCGGCGGAGGAGGAGGCAGCGGGGCCGCTTCCTCACGGAGAGAGGCGAACTTGTAGCGCAACGTCAGCCCGATCTCCCGCGGACGGCCGATGTTGTAGCCGAGGCGGGCGCGTCCACCGCGTTCGCGGTCGAACGACAGCAGGGCGTTCTCGTCGAACAGGTTGTTGGCGTAGAGCTGGACGCCCAGGCCACTGTCGAAGTCGATGCCCGCCGACAGGTTGACCAGGTCATAGGCCGGCAGGAGCAGATTGACCCGGGTCGAGGCGGTCGCCGGAGCGCCGTTGAACGCCAGGCCCGAGACGAAGGTGCGCGGGTTGTTCTCCTGGTCGGCCGGCTGGGTGTAGCGGTTGCCGACCCGCTGCCAGCTGGTCGAGACATACCATTCGCTGCTGTCGCTGAAGCGGCTGCCATAAGTGGCCGAGGCAGCGAACTGATATTTGGGTACGCTTGGCAGGCGGTTGCCGTCGCGGATACCGGTGGCCGCCGTGAGCGCCCCGCCAATGGTGGTGTCGAATTCGGCTTCCAGAAGGCTGCCGGCGAAGCTCAGGTCCAGGCCTTCGAGCAGGCGCAGGTTGAACTCCGCCTCGAGACCCTTGGTGTGGGCCTTGGCGACGTTGAACACCACGCGGCTGGAGCAGCTGCCGGCGTCCAGGGTAACCTGCAGGTTCTTGATATCGGTGTAGAAGGCCGCGGCGTTGAAGGTGACCGGACCGCGGCTGAATTTCACGCCGCCTTCGTAGTTCCACAGCGTTTCGTCATCATAGTCCTGGAAGCCGCCGAACAATTGGCGATCCGGCCCGTTTGGCGCGCCACCGTCGCAGAGCGGGAGGTTGAGCGGGTCGTTGACGCCGCCGAGACGGAAGCCCTTGGCCGCCTGGAGGTTGAAGGTGAGGTTGCGGTTGGGCTCGAACGACAGGATGGCGCGCGGGCTGAAGCCGTTGGACTTGGTCTTGTCGCCGATCCGGCGGTCGCCGTTGGCGAACAGGCCGCCGGAGATGAAGTCGCGGCTTTCCGAGAAATCGTAGAAGCGCCCGCCGCCGGTCAGCTTGACCAGGCCGAAGTCGTAGGTGGCTTCGCCGAACACCGCCTTCTGCTTGATGTCGTACGGCAGGTCGGCGTTGTAGGGCGAGTTGGCCGGGAAGCCGTTGCGTACCGCGACCGCGGTTCCGGCGCCCAGCGTGGCGTCGGTCGCCGCGTCATAGCCGGGGGTGGGCAGGCGCTGCGTATATTTGCGATCGACCTTCGAATAGAAGCCGCCGAGGACCCAGCTGAACGGCCCGGCTCCGGTCGAGGACAGGCGAAGTTCCTGGCTCCACTGCTTGAGGTCGGTGGTGTCGACTAGGTTCGACGGCAGGTTCACCGCCGCGTTCGGGAAGCCCAGATCGACCGACACCGAGCCGGTCAGCGCCGAGGCGTCGCGGCTGACCAGGATGTCGCGGTCGATATAGCTGGTGACCGAGGTCAGCTCGACGCCGCCGAAGTCCGCGCTGGCGGTGAGGTCGGCAAGCCGCGTCTTGTCGCGGAATTTCTCGCGCAAGAGGAGGTATTGCTGGCGCTCCTCATAGACGCGCAGGGGCACGGTGAACGGGTTGGAATAGAGGTTGAAGATCTCCTGGCGGTTGAAGCCGTCGGCCTCGATCTCCTGATAGACGACGCGCGGGGTGAGGCGGATGCCGGGCGCGGGCTCCCACAGCAGCGAGATGCGGGTGCCGACGCGGGTGCCGTCGTTGACGTCCTTGCCCGCGGCGGGGCCGACCGCATCGACGAAGCCCGCGAACCTGGTTCCGTAGCCGACCACTCGAAGCGCGGCGGTGGGGCCGAGCGGCAGGTTGATCGCGCCCTTGAGGTGGCCTCCCTGTCCGCCGTCGGCGAGGGTATTGATATTGGCCTCGATCAGCCCCTCGGTGCGGTCGATACGCGGCTGGTTGGTAATGTAGCGGATGGTGCCGCCGACGCTGCCCGAACCGAACAGCGTGCCCTGCGGCCCGCGCAGGGTTTCGACGCGGTTCAAGTCGAACAGGTCAAAGTCGGGCGTGAACAGCGACAGCGAGATCACGCTTTCGTCGAGGTAGACGCCGACCTGCTCCTTCACGCCGGGCTGGTCGCGGACGATCTGGCCGGCGGACACGCCGCGAACGCTGACCTGGCTTTGCCCCGGCCCGAGGTTCTGGACCTGGAGGCCGGCGACGTTGCGGCTGATGTCCTCGATGGTCGAGGCGTTGGCGCGCTGGATGTCTTCCTGGGTCTGGGCATTGATCGAGAAGGGGACGTCCTGGACGGTGGACGCGCGCTTGGTCGCGGTCACGATAATGTCGCCAAGTCCGCGTTCGTCCTCGTCGGGGGCGGGATCGGAAGCGGTCGAATTCGCGGCCTGCGCCTGGGCCTCGCCGGTCGTCTGCGCCGCTGCCGGAACGGCAAAGGCGAGGCAGGCGGTGGTGGCGAGCAGGGTTCGGGTGGTGCTGACGGGCAGGCGCATGGAGATCCCCCTTCTGATTGTGCCGGGGAGGCTATCGCCAACTGACGTCATTCGCGAGGGAAAGGATCGCTTCAGGAGACTATTGCGACACCCTTGTTGCGTTCATGTAACAACTCCGCGAGTGGCGGAAAACGGCAGAATCGGCTCGATTCTGGCGAGGTCGGCAGCTTTGACCGGCTTGATGCCGTGGCGCTGGAGAAACGCGTGACGGACCAGTTCCGCTTGCTGTTCAAGGCCATAGCGGAGGAACGGCCGGCCTTCCTCGAACCGGTAGGCGTAGCGGCAAAAGGGGTGGCGCATCAGCGGCAGGTAGAAGCGCCCGGCGCGGGCGGTCTGCCAGACGTGGGTCATCTCGTGGATGAAAAGACCCTGCAGGGCCCAGTCGGCGCGGCTGAAATCGTCACGCCAATTGGGATCGTCGGGATGGAAGTGGATATGGCCGCACGGCGCCATGACGATCCCGCGTGGCTGGAAGGGCCACCATTTGCGTCGGACGAGCTGGACGGAAGGGTAATCGA
Source organism: Sphingomonas glaciei (assembly GCF_023380025.1). Lineage (NCBI taxonomy): Bacteria > Pseudomonadati > Pseudomonadota > Alphaproteobacteria > Sphingomonadales > Sphingomonadaceae > Sphingomonas > Sphingomonas glaciei. The sequence continues at coordinate 1,203,792 of NZ_CP097253.1, read as the reverse complement.
CGCCGTCGCCGAACACCGATCGTGCCATCTCGATCTCGCCTCGGGTCAGGCAGCGTGCGGGCGACATCGGACACATCCTCTTGGCACTCGCGGGCTCTTGGCAACGCGCGGGCGTCTCGCTAACGCACTGGCCAAAGGTTTCACGGAAGGAAAGTGTTGAGATGAGCGAGACCGCTGAACGGGTGAAGAAGATCGTTGTCGAGCACCTCGGTGTCGAAGCCGAGAAGGTGACGGAAGAGGCGAGCTTCATCGACGATCTCGGCGCCGACAGCCTCGACATCGTCGAGCTGGTGATGGCGTTCGAGGAAGAGTTCGGAGTTGAAATTCCCGACGACGCGGCGGAGAAGATCACCACCGTCAAGGATGCGATCGACTACATCGACCAGCATCAGAGCTGAGCTCGAACCCACGGGTTCGCCGAGGCGATAAGGACAGGCTCGGCGTTGCCGGGCCTGTTCTCGTATCCGGGCCTCGTCTTGTTTTCGAAGGGGAATGCTTATGCGTCGTGTCGTGGTGACGGGTCTGGGATTGGTGACGCCGCTTGGCTGCGATGTCGAAACCGCCTGGAAAAACATCCTTGCGTCCAAGAGCGGCGCGGGGCCGATCACGCGGTTCGATGCTTCCGAATACAAGTGCCAGATCGCCTGCGAGGTGAAGCCGGCCGACCACCCATATGGATTCGACCCGGGCAAGCGCGTCGATCACAAGATCCAGCGCCAGGTTGACCCGTTCATCATCTTCGGCCTCGACGCGGCCGGACAGGCGCTCGAGGATGCCGGGCTGACCGACATGAGCGACGAGATGAAGCTTCGCGCCGGCTGCTCGATCGGCAGCGGCATCGGCGGGCTTCCGGGGATCGAGAGCGAGAGTCTGGTGCTGGCAGAGAAGGGACCGGGACGGGTCTCGCCGCACTTCGTCCACGGGCGGCTGATCAACCTCATTTCGGGCCAGGTGTCGATCAAGTACGGACTGATGGGTCCGAACCATGCGGTGGTCACCGCCTGCTCGACCGGCGCGCATTCGATCGGCGACGCGGCGCGGATGATCCGTGACGACGATGCCGACATCATGGTCGCGGGCGGCGCCGAGGCGACCATCTGCCCAATCGGCGTGGCCGGCTTCGCCCAGGCCCGCGCGCTCAACATGAGCTATAACGACCGGCCCGAGCAGGCCAGCCGACCCTACGACAAGGACCGCGACGGCTTCGTCATGGGCGAAGGCGCGGGCGTGGTGGTGCTCGAGGAATATGAGCATGCCAAGGCGCGCGGCGCCACCATCTATGCCGAAGTGGTCGGCTACGGGCTGTCGGGCGATGCCTATCACGTGACCGCTCCGCACCCCCATGGCGCGGGGGCGGAGAACGCCATGCGCATGGCGCTGCGCAAGGCCGGAATGGAGCCGAGCGATATCGACTATATCAACGCCCACGGCACCTCGACCATGGCCGACACGATCGAACTCGCCGCTGCCAAGCGAGTGTTCGGCGACGATCTTGGCGGCGCATCGATGAGCAGCACCAAGTCGGCGATCGGCCACCTGCTGGGCGGCGCGGGGGCGGTGGAGAGCATCTTCTGCATCCTAGCGATCCGCGACCAGATCGTGCCGCCGACGCTCAACCTCGACACGCCTGACGAGGGTACCGAAGGCGTCGACCTGGTTCCGCACCATGCCAAGAAGCGGCCGGTGACCGCGGTGCTGAACAACAGCTTCGGCTTTGGCGGGACCAACGCCTCGCTGATCATGAAGGCGATCTGATCGGACGGGCTCCGGCGAGGCCGGAGCCTCTACATCTCGCCGCGAGCGCGGCGGATAGCGAACCACTTCTGGACGTTGGCATTATGCTCGGCGAGCGTACGCGCGAACACGTGTCCGCCGGTGCCGTCGGCGACGAAGTAGATATACTGGTGGGGTTCGGGGTCGAGCACCGCGGCGATGCTGGCGCGGCCGGGATTGGCGATCGGGCCGAGCGGCAGGCCGGCGCGGCGATAGGTGTTGTAACCGGTGTCGGCGTTGAGCTCCGAGCGGAGGATCCGGCGACCAAGCGGCTTGCCCTTAGTGACCGGGTAGATGACCGTCGGATCAGCATCGAGCTTCATGCCGATTTTCAGCCGGTTGCAGTAGACGCCGGCTACCGCACGGCGCTCGGCCGGCTTGCCGGTTTCCTTTTCGACGATCGAGGCGAGGGTGACAGCTTCCTGCGGAGTGGCGACCGGACAGGTGCCGACCTTCCGCTTGGGCCACAGGTCGGCCAGCGTGCGGTCCATCGCGGCCTTCATCCGCGCCGCCACAGCCGCACGGGGTTCTCCGCGCGCGAAGCTGTAGCTGTCGGGAAGGACCGAGCCTTCCGCGATCGCGGGCACCGGGCCGGTGAGGTAGGGGACGGCGGCGAGCTTCTCGGCGACGAGGATGCTTGGCGTGCCTTCGGGAATGGTGACCAGGCGCTGGACCGGCTGGCCGTGCTGGAGGATGTCGAGCAATCGGGCGCCACTGGTGCCGGCAGGGATCTCGAACTCACCGGCCTGGATGCCGTCAGGCGAACCGAGCAGCCGCGCGAATAGGCGATAGCTGGTGCAATTGCCCGCAATGAGCCCGCGGCGGTCAAGTTCGGGGCAAAGGCGAGTGAGCGTGGCGCCTTCGGTGACGGTGACCGTCTCCGCCTTGGCCGAGCCGCCCGACCACCATAACAAGGTCACCGCGGCGGCCGCAGCAACCAGCCCCGCGACGATCGCGCCGAAGAGGAGCCGGATCATGCCCGCAGCGCGGCGGCCGACACATAGCCGACAAGACCGCCGGCATAGCCCCACGCCCAGCCGCGGCTCTTGTCGAGGATCCGGATCGATGCACCCGGCTCAAGCTCGGCCAGTGTCTCGGAATCAATTGAGGGGCCGGCCATCAGCGAGGCGCCATGCGCGAGGTGGCATTGCAGCGGCTCGGCATAGTGCGAGGCGATGACCGTCCCTGCCAGGGCGATATCGGCCAGGTCCTGGCGATAGGCGCTGGTACGTGGGTCGGGATGGAGCGACGGGCCGGCGAGGGGAAAACCGCCCGCCGGAGTCTCAGCGATGGGCGTGGGCGAGTTGCCCGAGGGCCGGCCGCCGGTCGGGATCGCGGTCGCCGCCGCGTTCGCTGCCCCGGATGTTACGCTTGAACCCTTCAAGGAAATCGGCCCCGCTGCTGGTCCGGACGACGAACACGTTTCGACGGTCGTCCTGATCTCGTTCGCGGCGCAGATAGCCGAGGGCACCCAAGGTATTCAAGGCGCGGGTCACGACCGGCTTGGAAACACCAAGAACACGAGCGAGCCCGCGGACGGTATGGGGACCAGGCGTCAGATAGACCATCATCAGCAGAGCCATCTGCCGGTTCGTCAGATCCGGCTCACCGGATCTCACGTATGCGACAAGGGCTCGCATCCACCCGCTTAGCGATGCATCGCTCATTGGACTGGAAAACTCCTCGCCTGCCTAGCGTGCCCGATTAACCGGCGAGGAACCGAAATGTTGCGCCCGTGCGACGTTTGGACCGAAAAACAGTCGCTAAGCGCGACGGAAGCGGCGGGATAGAGCGGCATGGACCGCGCGCAGGCCGAGCGCTTCGCCGCCTTTGGGGCGCCCCGGACGCGGCGCCGGACGCCAAGCAAAAGTGTCGAGATGAGCCCAGGCGGTGCCTTCGGGAACGAAGCGGCGAAGGAACAGGGCGGCGGTAATGGTGCCGGCGAGCGGCGAGTCGGCGCTGTTCGCCAGGTCGGCGAGATCGCTTTTCAGCATGTCGTCATAACCGTCCCACAAGGGGAGGCGCCACAGGGGGTCGGCAACCTCGGTCCCGGCGGCGAGCAGGTCGGCTGCAAGCGAGTCGTCGTTGCTGAAGGTGGCGGGGAGGTCGGGGCCGAGCGCGATCCGAGCCGCGCCGGTCAGGGTGGCGAAGTCGACAATGGTCGCGGCGCCCTCTTCTCCGGCGCGAGACAGCGCGTCGGCGAGGATCAGGCGGCCCTCGGCGTCGGTATTGTCGATCTCTACGGTGAGGCCATGGCGGCTGGTCAGAATGTCGCCGGGGCGGAAAGCACCGCCAGCCACCGCATTCTCGACCGCGGGGATGAGCAGGTGGAGGCGTACCGGCCAGCGTTCGGCGACGATCAACCGGGCCAAGGCGAGGGCGTGGGCGGCGCCGCCCATGTCCTTCTTCATCAGCCGCATGCCGGCGCCGGGCTTGAGATTGAGGCCGCCGGTGTCGAACACCACGCCCTTGCCGACAATCGCAAGGCGGGGATTGGCCGGATCGCCCCAGTGCGCCTCGATCAGCCGCGGGGCGCGCGACGGCAAAGCGGCGGCGCCGACCGCGTGGATCAGGGGATAGCCCTCTTCCAGCGCGTCACCCTTGGTGACCTCGACCTCCGCGCCCGAGCCTTTCGCCCAGTCGCGAACGGCTCGTTCGAGCTCGGCCGGGCCGAGATCGGCGGCCGGGGTGTCGACGAGGTCGCGGACGAGTGCAGAGGCGTCGGCCAGCCGGACCATCGCGTCGATCCGCGCCGGCTCGCCGCTAAGCAAGACGCGGGGGCCGGCGGGGGTGTCGGGTTTGCTCTTGTATGCGGTGAAGCGGTGCTGGGCGAGCAGCCAGCCGAGCGCGGCAGCGCCGGGGACCATCTCGCCGGCGAGGCGGTAGGTGCCCTCCGACAGGCGCTCGGCGGCGGTGGCGAGGCACCATGGGGTGAGCACCGACAGTTTGGCGACGCCGACCAGTGCTTCCCATTCGCCAGCGGCGTTGCCGGGGACCAGCAGGAACTGCCCGGCCTTGCCCTCGAAGCGCGCGGCCTCGACCAGCTGGCGGCGGGGGCCGGCGTGGGCCTTGAGCCATTCGGGCAGCAGGGTCGCATCGACCAAGTGGAGGAGGCGGGCAGGCTCGCCGCGGTCGGGGCGCAGGAGGGTGGCGAAATCGGTCATGCAGGAGCCTTAGCCGACAAGATCGCCGCGCAGGAAGGCAGGTCTTAGTGCCAGTTGGCGTCGGGGGTGGCCGCGATCCGCTCGGCAGCATCACGGACGTCGTCTAGGTCGACTGGGGTGTCGAAGGGGTCTTCGTCGAGCTTGGTCGAGCGCTTGAGCCGTTCCTGCCAGCGGTGGAGCGCGTCGACGTAGGGCAGGTAGGGTTTGCGCATCAGGGCGCCGCTGGGAAGCGGCTCGACGTCCGCGAGGCCCATGTGCAGCCACTCGCCGGTGTTCCAGTCGGTCATGTCGACCGCCGGGAACAGGCAGGTACCGTGGAGATCGACGCCGCGCTTCACCGCCGACAGCGCCTCCGTCATCAGGTCGTTGAGCCAGTTTACCCGGCCACCGTGAAGGCCAGAAGTCTCGGCGATGATACATGGCCGGCGGTATTTGGCCCAGGCTTCCTCGATCAGCGAGCAGAGCGTTCGGATGCGGTCGTCGTCGGGCTCGAGCGGCTGGTTGGGCTTGCCGCCGCCGGCATATTCCATCTGCCCGAAGCTGTAGTTGTTGAAGCCGAGGATATCGATCACTTCGGGGCTGCCGCCGAGTTCGGGATGCTTGAGGCCCGAGATGATGTCCCAGGCGATGTAGGCGTCCTCGTAGCTTTCGCGGTGGGCTTCGTCGGCAAGGTCGGGACGGTCGCGCGGTGGGACGACCCAGATCAGCGGGTCGATGTGGACCATGCGCGCGTCCGGGTGGTCGGCGCGGATCGCCTTCACCGCGGCGATGTCGGCGGTGGCAAGCTGGGTGGTCCAGCGGCGGCGGTCCTCGGCGGTCTTGCCGAACGGTGCGCACCAGCCCCACTCGCCGCCCATATAGCCCCAGAAGGTCGGCTCGTTGACGGGGGTGAAGCAGAGCGGGCCGTGGTGGGCGCGCTCCGCGACATAAGCGGCGGCGGCGCGGGCATAGGCAGCGAAGCGGGTGACGAAAGCCGGCGACCAGGGATCGAGGCCGTCGGGGTAACCGTAGTGGCACAGGTCCCAGATCGGCAGGATGCAGTGGCGGCGTTGGGCGTCGAGGAAGACGTCGATCGACGAGAAGTCGTATTCGCCATTGCCCTTGTCGACGAGCGGCCAGGGAATGCCCTCGCGGGCGACGCCGATGCCTAGTTCGGCGAGCATCCGGTAGTCTTCGTCGGCGTGGGTGTAATGCTGAAGCTCGGCCGAAAGGTCGCGGCGGCCGCGGTCTTTCCACTCGAAGGTCGAACATTCAAAGCCGGACAGGAAGAAGGTCGGGAAGATGCCGGGGCTGCTCATGGCCCCACTACGAAGCAGGGAGCGGCTTTGTTCAGTCGCCCGGGCTGGCGGCCGAGCCGGCGAGGAGTCCGCCGTCGATGGTGAACTCGGACCCCGTCACGTAGGCGCTCTCGTCGGCGGCGAGATAGGCGACCAGCGCGGCCACCTCTTCCGGCGTGCCGAAGCGTCGCAGCGGCGTGTCGGCGACCATCGCCGCCATCTTCGCCTCGCGGTCGGGGCCGTCGCCGATCAGCGCTTCCCACATCGGGGTCAGGATGGCGGCGGGGTGGACGCTGTTGCAGCGGATCCGCCAACCATGCTGCGCACAGTAGAGCGCGACCGACTTGCTGTGATTGCGGATCGCGGCCTTGGACGAGGCGTAGGCAGCGGCGCCGGGGATGCCAACCAGGCCCGAACGCGAGGAGATGTTGATGATCGAGCCGTCGCCCTTGGCCTTCATCGCGCGAATCGCATAGCGGCAGCCGAGGAAGGTGCCGTCGAGGTTGGTGCGGTGGACGGCGTGCCATTCGGCGAGGCTGGCGTTCTCGGGATCGTGTGGGCCGGCGCCCTGCTCAAAGCCGGTGATGCCGGCATTGTTGACCAGCACGTCGCAGGTGGGGTGAAGGCGGGCGAGTTCGGCCCAATGCTCTTCGTCGCGGACGTCGAGCAGCAGGAAATCGCCACCGAGCGCTTCGGCCGCGGCCATTCCGGCGTCTTGATCGACGTCGGTCATGACCAGGCGGGCGCCTTCCTCATGGAAGCGCAGGGCGATGGCGTGACCGATGCCGCGGGCGGCACCGGTGACGATGCACAGCTTATCCTCGAGCCGCCTCATTCGCCTGCTCCTGTACGGGGACGCCGAACAGGTCATGTTCGTCGGCTTCCTCGACCAGCACGGTGGCAAAGTCGCCGGGGACGAGATGGCCGGCATCGCGCAGGTGGACCTCGCCGTCGATCTCGGGCGCGTCGGCCTTGCTGCGGCCGGTGGCGCCGCCGGTTTCGGGGTCGACCGCATCGATGATGATGTCGATGCTTTGTCCGACCTTGGCGGCAAGCTTATCGGCCGAGATGCGGGCGGTGAGCTCCATCACTCGGGCGTAGCGCTCTTCCTTGACCTCGGGCGACACGTGGCCGGGCAGATCATTGGCGGGGGCGCCCTCGACAGGCTCGAAGCGGAAGGCGCCGACGCGGTCGAGGCGGGCTTCGGCCAGCCATTGGAGGAGGTAGTCGAAGTCCTCCTCAGTCTCGCCGGGGAAGCCGACCACGAAGGAGGAGCGGATGGCGATATCGGGGACTTCGCGGCGCCACTGGACCAGCCGCTCAAGGACGCGGGCCTCGTTCGCCGGACGGCGCATCGCCTTCAGCACCTTGGGGCTCGCGTGCTGGAAGGGGATATCGAGGTAGGGGAGGACCAGCCCTTCGGCCATCAGCGGCATGATCCGGTCGACGTGGGGGTAAGGGTAGACGTAGTGCAGGCGGACCCACGGCCGGGTGCCGTCGGGGGCGCGAAGCTCACCCAGCGCACGGGCGAGGTCGGTCATGTGGGCGCGAACGTCGCCGCCCTTCCACGGCCAGGCGGCGTGCTTGAGGTCGAGGCCGTAGGCGCTGGTGTCCTGGCTGATCACCAGCAACTCACGGGTACCTTGGGCGAGCAGCTTCTCGGCCTCGCGCAGGATGGCGTCCGGGCGGCGCGAGACGAGGTCGCCGCGGATCTGCGGGATGATGCAGAAGGCGCAGCGGTGATTGCAGCCCTCGGAGATCTTCAGATAGCTGTAGTGCCGCGGCGTCAGCTTGAGGTTGGGCGTCGCCTGCGGGACGAGGTCGAGATAGGGCGAGCGAGGCGCGGGGGCGGCGTCATGCACCGCGGCGACGACGTCCTCGTAGGCGTGGGCACCGGTGATCGCGAGGACGTTCGGGAAGCGGGCACGGATGACCTCGGCCTCGCGGCCCATGCAACCGGTGACGATGACGCGGCCGTTCTCGGCCAGCGCTTCGCCGATCGCTTCGAGGCTTTCTTCCTTGGCAGAGTCGAGAAAGCCGCAGGTGTTGACCAGGACGACGTCGGCGCCCTGATAGTCGGCGCTCATCTGATAGCCGTCCGAGCGCAGCTGACCGAGGATCCGCTCGCTGTCGACGAGGTTCTTGGGACAGCCGAGACTGACCATGCCGACGCGCGGCGGGGTGGGAAGTACTGTTGCCATGGGGAGCGGGGCCGTTAGCCGAAAAGTGCGGCCAAAGCTAGGCGGGCGCTATTTGCGGATGGTCTCGTTCAGGACGGCGAGGCGGATGCCATATTTGAACGCTTCCAACCGGTTGAGGATGGTTCGGCCATCGGGCTGGAGCGCGAGCTGCTGGCGGATCTTCATCCCGCTCGGGGTGGTGTAACTGACAAAGGCGCGGGGACCCTGCAGGTCCATGGCGACGACGCCCTGCGCGTCGGTAAGGGTTCCGAGATAGCCGCCGCCGGGAAGAGTGCGGAACCGCCACACGCGGGTTCGCTGCGGCTTGCTCCCTTCGGTGATGCGCTGGACAAGGTTCAGCGTATCGCCTCGTCGGATGCCGCGGCTTTCAACCCGGATGGGTACGGTCTTGCCGACAACCGGATCGAGCATTCCCGTGCCGCGACTGTCGCCGGTGAAGAAGGCAACCGGGTCGAGCGGCGCGGAACCGGCCGGGAGTTCGGACTGGGCGCAGCCGGCGAATGCCAGCGCCGGCGCGAGCGCGGCGAGTCTAGCGGTCACGCACAAGCGCATCGACGACGCCTGGGTCGGCCAGGGTGCTGGTGTCACCAAGCTGATCGAGCTGCCCTTCGGCGATCTTGCGTAGGATTCGGCGCATGATCTTGCCGCTGCGAGTCTTGGGCAGGCCGCGAGCGAACTGGATGCGTTCGGGGATGGCCAGCGCGCCGATATGCTTGCGGACTTCGGCGTGTAGTTCGCGAACGATGTGTTCGCCGCCCTCTTCGCCGGCGTTCAATGTAACGAAGGCGTGAATGCCCTGGCCCTTGAGGTCATGGGGCGCGCCGACAACCGCGGCCTCGGCGACGAGGGGGTGGGCGACCAGCGCGCTTTCGACTTCGGCGGTGCCGATGCGGTGGCCGGACACGTTGATCACGTCGTCGACCCGGCCGGTGATCCAGTAATCGCCGTCCTCGTCACGGCGGCAGCCGTCGCCGGTGAAGTAGAGGCCGGGGTAGGTGGCGAAATAGGTATCGATGAATCGCTGCGGATCGCCCCAGACGGTGCGCATCTGGCCGGGCCATGACCCGCGCAAGCAAAGGTTGCCGCTGACGTCGTTGCCGCGGATCTCGCGGCCTTCGGCGTCGACGAGGAGCGGTTCGATCCCGGGGAGGGGCCGGGTGGCGCTGCCGGGCTTCATCGAGGTGGCGCCGGGAAGCGGGGTCATGAGGACGCCGCCGGTCTCGGTCTGCCACCAAGTGTCGACGATTGCACGGCGGCCGTCGCCGACCACGTCATGGTACCAACGCCAGGCCTCGGGATTGATGGGTTCGCCGACGGTGCCGAGCAAGCGCAGGCTGTCGCGCCGGTGCTTGCGGACTGGCTCGTCGCCCTCGCGCATCAGGGCGCGGATGGCGGTGGGGGCGGTGTAGAGGATGGTGACGCCCAAGCGGTCTATGGTTTCCCAAAGCCGGCTCGCATCGGGGTAGGTGGGCACGCCGTCGAACATGACGGTGGGGGTGCCGGTCATCAGTGGCCCGTAGAGCGTATAGCTGTGGCCGGTGATCCAGCCGATGTCGGCAGTGCACCAGTAGAGGTCGCCGGGCCGCGGATCGAATACCCACTCGAAGGTGGTGGCGACCCACACGGCATAGCCGCCGGTGGTGTGAACCACGCCCTTGGGCTTTCCGGTCGATCCAGAGGTGTAGAGGATGAACAGGGGGTCTTCGGCGGCCATCGGCTCGGCCGGGCAGTCGGAGGACAGGCGCTCGCAATGGTCTTCCCAGCGGAGGTCGCGACCTTCGCGCATCGTCACCTCGCCGCCGGTGCGGGTGACGACGATGATTGTGTCGATCGCACCAGACAGGTCACAGGCGGCGTCGACATTGGCCTTCAGGGGAATGCGTTTGCCGCCGCGCACGCCTTCGTCGGCGGTAACGACGACGCGAGCGCCGCAATCGTCGATCCGGCCGGCGAGACTTTCGGGGGAGAAGCCACCGAACACCACCGAATGGACCGCACCGATCCGGGCGCAGGCGAGCATCGCCGCCGCCGCTTCGGGGACCATCGGCATGTAGATCATCACCCGGTCGCCCTTGGCGACGCCGCGCTCCTTCAGGAGGTTGGCGAGGCGGCAGGTGAGATCGTGCAGCTCGGCATAGGTGACCGAGCGGCCGGCGCCCGGTTCGTCCGGTTCGAAAACGAGCGCGGTGTCGTTCGCACGCTCGGGCAGGTGGCGGTCGAGGCAATTGGCCGACAGATTGAGGCTGCCATCCTCATACCAGCGGATGTGGAAGTCGGAGCGATCGAACGACGTGTCCCCCGATCGCTCCGGAACTCGCTCCCAATCGAGCCGCCGCGCTTGCTCCAGCCAGAAGGCGTGGGGATCGGAGGCGTGAGCCTCATGCAGCGCGGCGAGCTCGGTCGGGGTCATTTAGGCGTTCTGCTCCATGTCGATGACGAAGCGGTAGCGGACGTCGTTCTTGAGCAGGCGCTCGTAGGCTTCGTTGACCTGATCGATCTTGATATGCTCGGTCTCGGGATAGATGCCGTGCGTGGCGCAGAATTCGAGCATTTCCTGAGTCTCGGGAATGCCGCCGATCGCCGAGCCGCCGACCGCGCGGTTCCAGAAGATGAGGTTGGCACCGACGAAGCCCGGCATCGGGGTCAGCGCACCGACGATCACCATCCTGCCCGAGCGGCCGAGGAGTTGCAGATAGCCGTCGATCTCATGGCTGACGGGGATGGTGTTGAGGATGAAGTCGAAGCGGGTAGCCGCGGCCTTCATCTGTTCGGGGTCGGTCGAAACAATCACGTCGTGCGCGCCAAGTTCGCGCGCGTCCTTGCCCTTTTCAGGCGTGGTGGTGATCATCGTGACATGGGCGCCCATCGCGGCGGCAAGCTTCACGCCCATGTGGCCCAGACCGCCGAGGCCGACGACGGCGACCTTGGTGTCCTTACCGACATTGTACTGGCGCAGCGGCGAATAAGTGGTGATCCCGGCGCACAGCAAGGGCGCGACGCGCTTGACGTCCATGCCCTCGGGCACCTTGCAGACGAAATGGTCGCGGACCACGACGTGGTCGGAATAGCCGCCCTTGGTGACGGTGCCGTCGTGGTAATCCTTGCTGTTGTAGGTCTGGATCGCGCCCTTGCGGCAGAAGATTTCCCAGCCCTCGAGGCACTGGTCGCATTCCATGCAGCTGTCGACCATGCAGCCGACCGCGACGGTGTCGCCGACCTTGTGCTTGGTGACGTCGGGACCGACCGCGGTGACGGTGCCGACGATTTCGTGGCCGGGGACGACGGGATAGCGGCTTCCGCCCCAGTCGTTGCGGCAGGTGTGAAGGTCGGAATGGCAGATGCCCGAATGGGTGATCTGGATCGCCACGTCATTGGCGCGCAGATCGCGGCGTTCGAATTCCATTGGGCGGAGCGGCTGGTCGGCGGCGTCGGTGCCCCAGCCCTTTGCGGTAGTCGGCATGCTTATTCTCCTGCGCGGGCCAGCGTGCGCTGGGCCTGGATCAGATGGGGTTTGTCGACCATTCGGCCGTCAACGCTCAACACGCCGGCCGAGGGTTCGGCGGCAAAGGCTGCGACGATCGCACGCGCATGGGCGAGTTGGTCGTCCGTTGGGGAAAAGGCCTCGTTGATCGGACGGACCTGCGCCGGGTGGATCGCGAGCTTGCCGGTGAAGCCGTCGCGCGCGGCGTCGAGCGCTTCGTCGATCAGCCCCGGCTCGTCGCGGAAGTCGGCGAACACGCCGTCGACCGGCTGGACGCCCGCCGCGGCGGCGCCGGCGAGGGTGAGCGTGCGGGCCAGCGTGTAGGGGGCGGTGTAGCGACCCTTGCCGTCCCGGTTGGAGGCGGCGCCGAGCGCGGCGGAAAGATCCTCGGCGCCCCAGCTCATCGCGGCGAGGGGGCTATCCTTGACGTCGCGGTAGGTGAGCAGGCCGAACAGCGAGGCGGCGGTTTCGGTGACGATGGCGTGGATCGGGATCGAGCCCGAGCGGTGGGCAAGCTCGGTGATGTCGGCGCCGCTCTCGGCCTTGGGCAGGACCAGGCCGTGAATGTCGGCCTTGCCCAAGAGTTCGAGATCGAGGCGGTGATCCTCGGTGCGCAAGGGGTTGATGCGGACCCACCATTGCGGGCCGCCGGAGCGGGCGGGGAGGTTGCGGAGGAGGTCGCGGGCGAGCGCCTTGTTGGCGGCGGCGACGCTGTCCTCGAGGTCGAAGATCAGGGCGTCGGCTTCGCTTTCGAGGGCTTTGGCGATCTTCTTTTCGCTGTCGGTGGGGACGAATAGCCAGGAGCGGGGCAGGCGGTTCATACGGCGGCTTTCTGGATCAGCGCGGTGCGTTTCATGGTGCAGACGGTTGCCCCATGCTGGTTGATTGCGCGATGTTCCCAGGTGACGAGGCCGGCGGTCGGGCGGGACTTGCTGTCGCGCTTCGAGACGCAGCTGCTTTCGAAGTGCAGCGTGTCGCCGATGAAGACGGGGGAGGGCAGGCGGACCTCGTCGAAGCCGAGGTTGGCGACCAGCACGCCTTCGGTGGTGTCGGCGACCGACGCGCCGACCAGCAGGCTGAAAGTGAAGCAGCTGTTGACGAGGATGCGGCCGAACTCGGTGTCCTTGGCCGCTTCGGCGTCGAGGTGCAGCGGCTGGGGATTGTGGGTCAGCGTCGAGATGAGGAGATTGTCGGTCTCCGTCACCGTGCGGCGGAGGGCGTGCGCGACGGTGTCGCCTTCCTTCCACTCGTCATATGGGCGTCCGGGCATGGGGGACGCTTAGGCTTCGGTTCAGCCGATGAGAAGCCCCACCATCGCTTCGGTGATCGCCTCCCCGTCGAGGCGATATTCGCCGTAGAGGTCGGGGAGATTGCCGGTCTGGCCGAAGCGATCGACGCCGAGCGGAGCGACGCGGTGGCCGAGAACGGCGCCTAGCCAGGACAGAGAGGCGGGCGCGGCATCGCACAGCGTGACGAGGCGGGCTGTGGGCGACAGGCGCGAGAGCAGGGTGGCGACGTGGCTCGGCTGGTTGGTGCTGTTCCAGCGGCCGGCTTCGGCGGCGCTCCACCCGCGGTGGAGGAGGTTGGGGCTGGTGACGCTGAGCAGGCCGAGACCGGGGACGTCGTCCTTGAGCGCATCGAACGCGGCGAGCGCCTCGGGCATGATCGCGCCCATCGCGACGATGGCGGCTTCGGCGCCCGGGCCGGGCTCGCGCAGCCAGTAGCCGCCGGCGAGCGCATCGGCCTGCCAGTCGTCGGAGGTGCGGGATTCCTGCCGCAGGCTGCGAGTCGAAAGGCGGAGGTAGGTCGATTCGCCGGCGGGGTCGTCGATCAGGCGGATCGCCTCGCGCATGAAGAGCGCGAGCTCATCGGCGAAGGCGGGCTCGTAATGGCGCAGGCCGGGCTGGCCGAGCGCGATCAGCGGCGGGTTGATCGACTGGTGCGCGCCGCCTTCGGGCCCGAGGGTCAGGCCCGACGGGGTGGCCACCAGCAGGAAGCGGGCGTCCTGGTAGCAGCCGTAGTTGAGGCTATCGAGGCCGCGCGCGATGAACGGGTCGTAGAGGGTGCCGATCGGCACGAGCCGGTGGCCGAACAGGTCACCCGACAGGCCCGCGGCGGCAAGCATCAGGAACAGGTTGGATTCGGCGATTCCGAGCTCGACATGCTGGCCGGCGTCTTTCGCGGCCCACTTCTGCGCCGAGGGGATCTTGGCTTCGGCAAAGACGTCGCGGATGTCGCGGCGGTGGAACAGCCCGCGGCTGTTCACGAACGCGCCGAGGTTGGTCGAGACGGTGACGTCGGGCGAGGTGGTGAGGATGCGGTCGGCGAGCGGGTCGCCCGACTTGGCGAGGTCGAGGAGGATGCGGCCGAACGCCGCCTGCGTGCTCTGTTCTTCGCCCGAGGGGGTGGGGAGGACGGGGACCGGCCAGCCGGTGAAGTTGCGAGGTTCCTTCGCGCGGCGGACCTTGGTGGCTTCGACCAACGCCTCGACGCCCGAGCGGGCATTGCCGCCGAGACCGGCAAGCGGCTCCCATTCCTCGCCTGCGGCGATGCCGAGCGAGTCGCGGAAGGCGGCGAACTGGGTCGGGTTCATCAGTCCGGCGTGATTGTCCTTGTGGCCGGCGAACGGCAGGCCGAAGCCCTTGATGGTGTAGGCGATGAACAGGGTCGGCTGGTCGTCCTCGTTGCGGCGGAAGGCGTCGACCAGGGTTTCGAGGCAGTGACCGCCAAGGTTGGTCATCAGCCGGCCGAGCGCTTCGTCGTCGAGGCCGGCGACCAGGCTCAGCGTGTCGGCATTGCCCGCTAGGTCGGCCTGGAGGCGAGTGCGCCAGGCCGCACCGCCGCCATAGGTGAGCGCAGCATAATCGACGTTGGGGCAGCGATCGATCCAGATCTGCAGCGCTTCACCGCCGGGACGCTCGAACAGGTCGCGCTGGAGGCGGCCGTATTTCAGCGTCTCGACCCGCCAGCCGCAGGTCGCGAAGATGTCGTCGAAGCGCTCGAACATGCGGTCGGCGCTGGTCGCGTCGAGGCTCTGGCGGTTGTAGTCGACGATCCACCACAGGTTGCGGACGTCATGCTTGTGGCCCTCGATCAGGGCTTCGTAGATGTTGCCTTCGTCGAGTTCGGCATCGCCCATCAGCGCGACGAAGCGGCCACGCTGGTCGTCGGGAAGCGCGCCGCGAGCGGAGAGCCAGTCCTGGACCAGGCTGGCGAACAGGGTGATGGCGACCCCAAGTCCGACCGAGCCGGTGGAGAAGTCAACCGGGATGCGGTCCTTCGTGCGGCTGGGATAGCTTTGCGCACCGCCGAAGCCGCGGAAGTTCTCCAGCGTGGCGCGATCCTGCGACCCAAGCAGGTAGTGTATGGCGTGGAGCACCGGGCCGGCGTGGGGCTTCACCGCCACCCGGTCGTTGGGCCCCAGCGCATCGAAATAGAGCGCAGCCATGATCGCCGTCATCGACGCGCTGGACGCCTGGTGACCGCCGACCTTCAGCCCATCCGCGCTGTTGCGGACGTGGTTGGCATGGTGAATGATGTTGGCGGCAAAATAGCGCAGGCGTTCTTCGAGAATGCCGAGGGCGGCGAGATCGGTAGGCATGCGCCGGCGGTTAGCGGCCTCAGGCCGTCATGGCGAGGTCGTTCGAAACGGCGACCCTCGCCGGTTCCTCGGGCGCATTCGCCGCGTCGAACCGCTCCTGCGCGGCGCGGATGCAGGCGATGTGCGCAAAGGCCCAGCGGCCGAGCGCCTCGACCGGCTCGATCAGGCTGACGCCGAGCTCGGTCAGGGCATAGGTGACACGCGGGGGCACGGTCGGTTCGACCGAACGGCTGACGAGGCCATCGCGCTCGAGCCCGCGCAAGGTCAGCGTCAGCATCCGCTGGCTGATCCCGTCGATCTCCCGCTTCAGTTCGTTGAAGCGATGCGCGCGGCGGGCGAGGATCATGACGATCAGCACCGACCATTTGTCGCCGATGCGATTGAGCACCGGCGTGACGTTGCGGCAGCCGGCCGCCTTGAGGCCCGAGGCCCCCTCGAGAGTCTGGCCGGAAGCGTCTGCGAAATCAGTATCATGCATGTGACCTGATACCCTTCATGTGCCGTCTTTTTTTATCCGAACGGCTGGTTACCTATGGTGTCCAGGTAATCATTTGTGACTGGAGATACAATGTCAGGGTCCACCATCCTTCGCGTCGACAGCTCGATCACCGGCGAGCATAGCGTTAGTCGGCAGATCACGAGCCGTATCGTCGAACAGCAGCTCGCCACCAGGCCGGACGCGCGCGTCATCGACCGCGATCTCGTCGCCGATCCGATCGCGCATCTCACTCTCGACCAGTTCGCCGATGCGAGCGTGCTTGACGAGTTCCTCGCCGCCGACACGGTGGTCGTCGGTGCGCCGATGTATAATTTCACGCTGCCGAGCCAGCTCAAGGCGTGGATCGACCGGCTGGCGGTGAACGGCCGCACCTTCCGCTACACGGCCGAGGGCAAGCCCGAGGGGCTGGCTGGGCCGAAGCGGGTGATCATCGCCCTATCGCGCGGCGGCTATTACGGCACCGAGCAGGGCAATGCCGACTTCGAGCATCTCGAAAGCTATCTGAAGGCATTCTTCGGCTTCATCGGGATCGTCCCCGAGTTCGTCCGCGCCGACGGGATCAACCTCGGGCCGGAAGTGAAGGCCAAGTCGGTAGAACAGGCGCTGCGCGACGTCGATCTGCTGGCGGCGTAGTACGGCACAGGTCCTTCGCCGGGGCGTTTTCCCGGCGAAGGAGACCCATGATGGCCAAGCTCGACCAAAAAGATCGCGACGACCTGTCCGCCCGCCAGTTCGCCTTCCAGGAGCAGCGCAAGGAGCCGATCGAGGACGCAAAGCACGTCCGCAACGCGATCGCGCGCTTCAATCAGGTCAAGGGCGTCAGCGACAAGGAGCGCGACGAAGCGTGGAAGCGCATCCTCGCCGCGGCCAAGAAGTTCGACGTCGAGGTCACGGAGAAGAGCTGGCGCGAGATCGGCCGCGATTGAGGCCGCCGCGCCAGCCTCTGCTCAGGCAAGCAGGCGCAGCGGGTTCTCGATCAGCGGCTTGAGGCTCGCGAGGAAGCTTGCCGCGTCCCAGCCATCGACCACACGGTGATCGCAGGACAGCGACAGGTTCATCCGCTTGCGGATCTCCAGCTCGCCGTTCACCGGCACCACCTTCTCCTCGACCTTGTTGACCGCGATCGTGGCGACCTGCGGGGGCGAGATGACGGGGGTGGAGACGACCCCGCCCATCGGCCCGAGCGAGCTGATGGTGAAGGTGGGGTTGCTGAGCTCCTCGCGCGTGGCCTTGCCGGTCTTTGCGGCATCCGACAGGCGGGCGACCTCGGTGGCGAGCTGCCACACCGACAGCCGCTCGGCATTGCGGATCACCGGGACCATCAGCCCGTTCGGGGTCTGCGCCGCCATGCCCATGTGGACGCTGCCGTGGCGGGTGATGACGTTGGCCTCATCATCGTAGGTGGCGTTGATCATCGGGAAGTCGGCTAGTGCCTTGTTCAGCGCAGTGATCAGGAACGGCAGCAGAGTGAGCTTGGGGTTGGAGCCGCGATCACGGTTCATCATCGCGCGGGTTTCCTCCAGCGCGGTGACGTCATATTCCTCGACCAGGGCGAAGTGCGGGATGCGGCGCTTGGCAGCCTGCATATTCTCCGCGATCTTGCGGCGGAGGCCGACGACCTTGATCTGCTCGTCGGCGCGCAGCGCGCCGGTGGCGCGTCCAGAGACCTGCCCGCCGTTGTAGAGGAGATAGGCGTCGAGATCGGCGTGGCGGATGTGCTCGCCCTGGTGCTTCACCTGGGCAAGGTCGATGCCGAGGTCGCGCGCGCGGGCACGGACAGCGGGGGTGGTAAGGACCTGGGTCTTGTGTTCCGCCGCAGGCGCGGCGGGAGTGGCAGGCTCGGGCAGCGGCGCTGGCGCTGCGACCGGAGCGGGCTCGTCGGCAACTTCCAGCGTCGGGTTGGCTTCTTCCTGCGCTTCGGTCGGCACGGCGGCACCATCGGCCAGCGGCACTTCCTCAGTCGCAGCCGGGGCTGCAGTGGCAGCCGCGCCGTCGGTCTCGATCTCGACCAGCACCGAACCGATCGCGATCTGGTCCCCGACTTCGCCTGCCAGCTTGCGGACGATTCCGGCGACGGGCGATTCCATCTCCACCGTCGCCTTGTCGGTCATCATGTCGGCCAACTGCTGGTCTTCCTCGACCCGGTCGCCGACCTTGATGTGCCAGGCGACGATCTCGGCCTCGGCAATGCCTTCGCCGATGTCGGGGAGCTTGAAGAGGTAGGTCGCCATTACTCGGCCATCACTTTCTCGAGAGCCTGGCGCATCCGGATCGGGCCAGGGAAGTAGATCCATTCGTAGGCGTGGGGGTAGGGCGTGTCCCAGCCGGTCACGCGCGCGACCGGCGCTTCGAGGTGGTAGAAGCAGCGCTCCTGGATAAGGGTGGCGAGTTCGGACCCGAAGCCGCTGGTCTTGGTCGCTTCCTGCACCACCAGCGCGCGGCCGGTCTTCTTCACGCTTTCCTCGATCGTCGCGATGTCGAGCGGAACGAGGGTGCGCAGGTCGATCACCTCGGCGTCGATGCCATTCTCCTCGACCGCAGCAAGCGCGACGTGGACCATCGTGCCATAGGCGATGACGGTGAGGTCGTTGCCGGGTCGCACGATCCGCGCCTTGCCCAGCGGCACGGTATAGTGCCCGTCGGGCACTTCGCTGTCGGGGTGCCTGGCCCAGGGGGTCACCGGGCGGTCGTGGTGGCCGTCGAACGGACCGTTGTAGATGCGCTTGGGCTCGAAGAAGAGGACCGGGTCCGGATCCTCGATGGCGGCGATCAGCAGGCCCTTGGCGTCAAGGGGGGTCGAGGGGATGACGACTTTGAGGCCAGCGACGTGGGTGAACAGCGCCTCGGGGCTTTGGCTATGGGTCTGGCCGCCGAAGATGCCGCCGCCATAGGGGGAGCGAATGACCATCGGCATGGTCCACTCGCCGGCGGTGCGATAACGCATCCGGGCGACCTCGGAGACGATCTGGTCGTAGCCGGGATAGATGTAATCGGCGAATTGGATCTCGACCACCGGCTTCAGGCCATAAGCGGCCATGCCAACCGCGGCACCGATGATCCCGCCTTCGCTGATAGGCGCGTCGAAGCAGCGGGTCTTGCCGAACTCCTGCTGGAGGCCGGCAGTGGCGCGGAACACGCCGCCGAAGTAGCCGACGTCCTCACCGAACACGACGATGTCGGGATCGGCGGCCATGGTCACGCGGTGGGCGTCGTTGATCGCCTCGATCATGTTCTTGGTCGGCATCAGGCGACGTCCCGTCCGAGGAAGATGCGGGCTTCGCCGAGCGCGGCGTCGCGTTGTTCGGCGAGGTGCCAGGGGGTGTCGGAATAGACGTCCTCGAACATCGAGCCGATGCGGTCGAAGCCCTGCTGCGGCAGGATGCCCTGCGCTTCGGCCTGCTTCTGCGCGGCGCGGACGGCCTTGTCGGCGTCGGCGACCAGCGCGGCGTGGCGCTCGTCGTCCCATTCGCCAAGCCCGACGAGATGCGCTTTCAGGCGCTCGACCGGATCGCCGAGCGGCCATTGCTGCGCTTCGCCGGCCGGGCGGTAGCCGGTGGGATCGTCCGAAGTGCTGTGCCCCTCGGCGCGGTAGGTGAAGAACTCGATCAAGCTTGGCCCGGCGTTGGCGCGGGCGCGCTCGGACGCCCATTGCACCGCGGCATAGACGGCGAGCGCGTCATTGCCGTCGACGCGCAGGCCAGCGATGCCATAGCCGACCGCGCGGGCGGCGAAGGTCGACTGTTCGGCCCCGGCGATGCCGGAGAAGCTGGAAATCGCCCACTGGTTGTTGACCACCGCCAGGATCACCGGCGCTTGATAGACCGCGGCAAAGGTCAGGGCGGAGTGGAAATCGCCCTCGGCCGTGGCGCCCTCGCCGATCCAGCCCATCGCGATCCGGCTGTCGCCCTTGATCGCGGATGCCATCGCCCAGCCCACCGCCTGCGGATACTGCGTGCCGAGGTTGCCCGAGATCGAGAAGAAACCGTGCGGCTTGTCCGAATACATGATCGGCAGCTGGCGGCCGTGGAGCTTGTCGCCGGCGTTGCTATAAATCTGGCACATCATGTCGACCAGCGGATAGCCGCGCGCCACCAGCAGGCCCTGCTGGCGGTAGGTCGGAAAGCACATGTCGTCGCGGTCGAGCGCGGTGGCGGCGGCGACCGCGATCGCCTCCTCGCCGGTGCACTTCATGTAGAAGCTGGTCTTGCCCTGGCGCTGGGCGCGGTACATCCGGTCGTCGAACACCCGCACGGTGACCATGTCGGCCAGCATCTTGCGCAGGATGTCGGGCGACAGGCGCGGGTCCCACGGGCCGACCGCGCGACCGTCCTCGTCGAGGACCCGGACCAGGTGATTGACCAGCGGATGGCTGTCGGCCGAGGGGGCGCTGCTGTCGGGACGCGGCGCGGAGCCGGCGGCGGGGACCACGACCTTGGAAAAGTCGGGCGTGTCGCCGGGCCGGTAGGTCGGCTCTGGCACGTGCAGCGCAAGGCGCGGGGCGTTGCGGAGCGTCGGGGAAGCGGGCTCACTCATCGGCGCAGCGCTTAGGCCGGAGGGTGGCTGCGTGGCAATCCTGCACTGCGGCATGGCGGTTGACTTGAGGGCCGCGGCGAGGGCAGGGCGAGCCCCATGTCCGAGATCACCGATACCCCGCCCGACCGCCTCAGCCTCGATCCGCGCAGCCCGTTCTTCAAGGAAGAGCTTCTGCGCCGCGGAGTCGGGATTCGCTTCAACGGCGTCGAGAAGACCAACGTCGAGGAATATTCGGTGTCCGAAGGCTGGATCAAGGTCGCCGCCGGAAAGAGCCGCGACCGGTTCGGTCAGCCGATGACGATCAAATTGAAGGGAACCGTCGAGCCCTATTACGAGCGTGCCGCCGAGGGTGACGCTGCGGCGAGCGACGACAGCGAGGCTGCCGACGACAAGTGAGCCGCGGTGCCGTTGCGGCATCTCGCTCCTCTTCCTTGAAGCACAAGAAAAAGGCGCCGCGCCGGATACCCCGGAGCGACGCCTTCTTTCTTTTTCCTAAGGTTCAGACGCCGTGGGTGCGGACCGAGCGCTGCGCGGGCGTCGCGTCCGACGGATAGCGCGGGTTGGCCTTGCGCGCGCGGTTCCACTCATAGAGCTTCTTGGCGCCGTAGCCGACCGCCAGCGCGGTGCCGAGCGGCCCCAGCCCGCGCGAGGCGAGGCGAGCGCCCGCAGCGCCGAGCAGCGCGCCCTTCACCCCGTCGTTGCGGCCAGCGATACGATTTCCGATGATTGCGCCTGCGATCTTGCCCAGCATGGTCCACCCTTTGTGTGATTGTGACTGTTGTTGCGGGAATGACGCGCGACCGCCGCGCGGGTTCCGACGACCAACTTGGGACGGGACACCATGCCACGTGGGAAATCCCACCAACCCAGCTCACAATCAGTGGCGTACCGCTAAAAGAATGAAGGAAAACCGGGATTGGCACGCTTGCTGCATCATGAACGGCATGACCGGTCGAACGGCCGGCAACCAGATCCAAGGAGCCAGATCATGAACATCAAGACCACTCTCTTCTCCGCCGTCGCCGCCCTGCTGGTCAGTGGCCTCGCCGTCGGATCCGCCATCGCCCCGGCGAGCGTCGCCGTCGCCGCCCCGGTGAAGATCGCCTTCTATGCTTGAGCCGGTCGTCACCAAGGCCGGTGCCCGGTTCGAATATCTCGGACCGATCTCCGCCGCCCCGGCCGAACTCGGACCGGTCGGCCAGGTGCTCGACACCGTCGACATCTGGCTCGCCGGAACCCTGCAAAGCCTGTTCAACCTGATCAAGCGCTAGAGCCTGATCGCCTCCCACCCCCTCCTTTCGAGGACCACGACCATGAAACGCCCCGCCTTCAGCCTCGACCGCCGCGACCGCAAGCTCATCGGTGTTTGTGCCGGCATCGGCCGCTCGCTGAATGTCGATCCCACCTTTGTCCGGATCGCCTTTGTCGCGGTTCCGCTGCTGACCTTCGTCACGGTGTGGCAGGCGCTGCTGGCCTATTTCATCTGCGGGCTGGTCGGAGCGGCCGCCATGAGCAAGCTCAAGGGACGGCGGAGCGACTATGAGCGGATGGGTGAGGCGCCGCGCGCCAGCGTCAAGGACCTGCGCGAAAAGCTCGACACCACCGACCGCCGGATGATGGCCATCGACCACCACATCAACAACAGCGAAAGCGACGCGCTTGCCCGTGAGATCGAGGCGCTTCGCACGGAGAAGGCATGATGACCAACTTGTCCCTCATCGCACTGACCGGAACCCTGGTCCTGACCGGGCTGCTGGTCGCCGGGATGTTCGCCTCCCGCGCCTGGTTCGGCTGGCTCGAGGTGCGCAAGCTGGAACTGGCGAGCGGCCGGCCCCAGGCCGACGAACCGGTCGCCGCTGCGGGAGCCAGCGGCACTGACCGGATCGAACTGGCCGACCTCAAGGCCCGGATCCGCAAACTGGAGGCGATCGCCAGCGGGATCGACCTTTGAGTGGTCCTGCTCCCGACTTCCCTGATGAGGCCATCAGGATCGAGCTTAAGCGGATGGTCGACCAGCAACACACCATGACGCTGGAAAGGCTCGAGGAAGTCGCGTCGGAAATCCTCAACTCTGACGAGGGCACGCAGGAGAAAAGGGAGCAGGTTGCCGAGAAGGTGAAGCGAGCCGAGGAGCTCGCTTCACTTCGTTTTAGTCAGATCATCGCCTTCATCGATCGCAACGCCTGAGCGTCAGAACGCGAGACGCGCGGTTGCGCGGAAGTCGCGGCCGGCGATCGGGGCATAGTCCTTGAGCAGGCTGGTGTGGCGGCGGGCCTCGACGTCGAACAGGTTGTTGGCCTGAAGCGCGAGGGTAAGCTGCGGACGCTCCTGCAGTGGGCGCCAGTTCACCGACGCGTTGAGCAGGGTGAAGCCCGCGGTGTCGGTCTCGACCGGGGCGTTGCGGTTCTGGGCGAAGCTGTGCTCCACCTCGATCCGGCCGTCGAGCGCACCGGCCCTTGCATCGAGCCCACCGAGCAGGCGCAGCGGCGGGATCTGTGGGGCGGGACCGAAGCCCTTCACGGTCGCCCGGACATAATCCGCCTGCGCATCGGCGGCGAGTTCGACCCCGCCGAAGGTCCCCAGCCGTGCCCGGCCTTCGAGCTCGAACCCGGTGAAGCGGGCATCGCTCTGGCGATAGAAATAGACCGGCAGATCGTCTTCGACCTGGTCGGTCGGCTGGAGGTAGATGAAGTCGGTGAAGCGGGTGTGATAGAGGTTCACCCCGAAGGTCAGCGGCCCCGACGAGCGGCGCAGGCTGGCTTCGACCGACAGGCTGCGTTCCTTGCCGAAGCCGGGATTGCCGATCTCGAACGCCTGGGTGCCGGCATGCGGGCCGTTGGCGAACAGCTCGTCGGTCGAGGGCGCGCGCTGCGAATAGGAAAGGTTGAGCCCGGCGCGGGTGGCGGGGGCGACCGCGACGCTGCCGCCGATCGATCCGGCCAAGCTGGTGAAATTGCGCTTCAGCGCCGGATTGCCGAGGTCGGCGTCGGCCTCGGCCGTGAGGCGGCTGCGCTCGACCCGGGCGCCGACTTCGACCCGGTAGGGGCCCGTCTCGTAATTCTGCAGGGTGAACAGGCCCAGCTGGCGCTGCCGGTTGGCGGGGAGATACTTTTCCTCGCCGACGACGCTGACCCGGCGATCGAGAAGCTGGACGCCGAAACCGCCGCCCCAGCCGCCGACCGTCCGCTGCACCGCCTCGATCCGGCCTTCCTCGCCGCGGCTGCGGAAAGTGGTGCCGATCTCGCCGCTTTCCTCCAGCTCGTCATGGCGATAGCGGACGGCGCCGCCGCGCAGCTTCACCTGGTCAAGGAACCCGCCGACCGGAATTTCGGCGCGGATGTCGAAGCGGGTCTGTTTCTGGTCGAGGCGAACCTCCTCCGCCTCGGCTTCGGGATCGAGCGAGTAACGGACCGGGGCGCCATAGAGATTGTCGAAGCGAGCGATCGAGGCGCCGATGTTGAAGCCGCCATCGATATAGGCGACGCCGCCAGCGATTTCGGAGGACTTGGCCGCCGAATTGGGGAGGTCGCCGCGCAGGGTGGCGAGTTCGCGGATCTCGGAATCGGCACTGGCCGCCGCTTCGGCGCGCAGGGCGGGCGACAGGATGTAGCCGCCGGTGCGCACGTCGTTGCTCTTGAACAGGCTGCCATCGGCGTGAAGCACGATGTTCTGGCCGACCGGCACGTCGATACGGGCATTGGCCGAGCGCTCGTCGGCGGCACTGCCGAGCGTTCCGAGGACGTCGATGTGAAGCGGGCTTTCCGGCATGCTGCGCGGAATGCGGCTGTCGATGACATTGACGACGCCGCCGATCGCCGAGCTTCCGAACAGCAGCGCCGCGGGGCCGCGAAGGACCTCGATCCGGTCGGCGGTCAGCGGATTGATCGCGACGGCGTGGTCGACGCTGGAGGTCGATACGTCGAGACTGCCGATGCCGTCGGTGAGCACGCGGACGCGCTCACCGCCGAGACCGCGCAGGATCGGACGCGAAGCGTTGGGGCCGAAGCTGGTCGCCGACACGCCCGGCTGGCGAATCAGGGTCTCGCCGATGGTCGAGCGGAGGTCGCGCTGAAGCTCCTCGCCCGACACCACGCTGATCCCGCCGAGCACGTCCTCGCGATTGCGGCGGATGCCGGTGACCACGATGTCCTGGTTCTGCGTGGCGTCATGGTCGCTGTTGCGAGCGGCCGGCTGGGCCGCCGTTTGCGCAGAGGCGAGAACGGTGGGCGAGGCGGTGGCGGCAAGCAGCACGGCCAGGGGCAATTCGAACATGAAGAAGGTCGATCCGGTTGGGAAAAGCTGTCGGGCACGTAGGCCGGATGATACAACATCGCAAGGTCGCGCCGGCCATTGGTCGCCGGGCGGGGTCGTCTTGTCGAGTGGCTTGCGCTAGTCGGCCGGCATGTTCGTCACCCATCTCGAATGCTCGCTGACCGGGGAGCCCTATGCCGCCGGCGAAATCCACAATCTCAGCCGCGCGGGGCGGCCCTTGCTGGTGCGCTACGACCTCGACCGGGTCGGCAAGGCATTGAGCCGGGAAATTCTTGCCGGGCGTGCGCCGGGGATGTGGAAATGGCGCGAACTGCTCCCGCTGCCCGAGGGCGCCGAGCCGGTCAGCCTGGGCGAGATCGAGACGCCGATCCTTCCGCTCACCCGCCTGTCGCATCGGGCCGGGGTGCGCCCGCTGATGGTCAAGGACGAAGGGCGGCTGCCGACCGGATCGTTCAAGGCGCGCGGGCTCGCGATGGCGGTCAGCATGGCCAGGCACTTCGGAACGACGGCGATGGCGCTTCCGACCAATGGCAATGCCGGGGCGGCGCTGGCGGCCTACGCCGCGGCGGCCGGGATCGAAGCGACGGTGATCTGCCCTGAGGAAACCCCGCCGATCAACATCGCCGAGGCCGAGGCCTATGGCGCCCGGGTGCTGGTCGCCGACGGGCAGATCGACGAATGCGGCCGGCTGGTCGGCGAGGGCGCCGCGGCGGGCCGCTGGTTCGACGTCTCGACCCTCAAGGAGCCGTATCGCGCCGAGGGCAAGAAGGTAATGGGGCTGGAGCTGGCCGAGCAATATGGCTGGGAACTGCCGGACGTCATCTTCTATCCGACCGGCGGCGGGACCGGCCTGATCGGGATGTGGAAGGCGTTCGCCGAGATGGAAGCGGCAGGGCTGATCGGCCCAGAGCGGCCGCGGATGGTGGCGGTCCAGGCGACCGGCTGCGCGCCGATGGTCCGGGCCTGGGAAGCTGGCGACGAATTCGCCGAGCGGTGGGACAATCCGGCGACGATCGCGACCGGGATTCGCGTGCCCAAGGCTGTGGGCGACTTCCTGATCCTGCGCGCGGTGCGGGAAAGCGGCGGCTTTGCGATCGCGGTCGGGGAGGAGCAGATCGCGACCGAGCTGGCGGCGGCGGCGCGCGACGATGGGCTGCTGCTGTGTCCGGAAGGTGCCGCGGTGCTGGCCGGCTGGCGCGCCGCGCTGGAGCGGGGGCTGGTCGGGCGCGACGAGCGGGTGCTGCTGTTCAACTGCGCGGCGGGCAACAAATATCCGCTGGTCCCGACCGCGCCGCACATCGGGCTGGCCGACAGCCATGGGGCGAGCGTCTAGCCGCCGGTCGCTGCGTAACGACGGTTGGCAGAAACGGTACGCCGCCGGTCCGATTTCCAGACGCTTTGGCCGATCGCACCTTCACAAAGTGGTGCATTGTCCCAACATAGGCCCGGAACGAATGAACGGCGAGGCTGCCCAACGCAGCCAACCATCGGAAAAGCAAGCGAAAGCCTCAGGTGGCACGGTGTGTGCATCCCTGTCGAGCGTCGCTTGGCCGACCGCCCTGGAGAGACAAGATGAGCCTGATTCCGAGCCGCGACTATTTCCGCAACAACGTCGCCTTCCGCAACGACACCATCCTTGGCGTGTGCGAAGCGCTTGGTCACGACCTCGGCTTCAACCCCAATTTCCTGCGCGTGCCGCTGGGCGCCGGGATCATCTTCGCGCCGGTGGCGATGCTTGGCATCTACGTGGCGCTGGGCGTCATCGTCTTCGTCAGCCGCACCTTCTTCCCGGACAAGATCGAGCAGGTCGCCGAGCCGGCGGTCCAGGTCGAGGAATTGCCGACCGCGTTGAACGAGCAGGTCGAACTAGCCCACGCCGCCTGACCCGGTTGGGGCAGCGGTCTGATGGTGCCGGTTGCAGGAGTCGAACCCGCGACCTTCGGTTTACAAAACCGCTGCTCTACCAACTGAGCTAAACCGGCCCACGATCATGTCGTGCGGAGCGCCTCTTGGCTTAGACGATGCCGAAGGTCCAGCCCTCGGTTCGGGCGAGCTCGGGTGTCAGGCCTTGCGGGGCGAAGGCTTCGGGGTGCGCAAGGTGAGCCCGCATGCCGGCAGCGGTGACCAGTGCGTCGGTCTGATGGTCGTCAGGCTCAAAGCGGAGTCGGGCCGGCGGGCTGCCGAGAGCCTTCAACGCGAGGTTGAGATCGGTGCGGGTGCGCAGCTTGGTGCCCGATAGCCCGGCGTTGCGAAGATAGATGCGGGTGTAGATTTCGGCGACGGCGCTCTGCCCCGGCTGAATCGGATCCATCGGCCAGATCGCGACCTTTCCCGAGATATGGTGCAACAGGCGCATGCCCGCGAAGCTCGCCTTGGCGACCTGCGCCGCGCCGATCGCATCGTAAGCGCTGGCGGTCTTGCGGCCGCCGGATGCGTTCAGGCGATGATCGCACTGGCGGAAGCGGACGAAGTCGGCTTTCACTCCGTCGGCGATCCCGAAATAGAAATGCGGGCGATGGACCTGCTCGAGGAAACTGGCGGCGCCGAGATCCTCGTCGGGAGCCCGGGCCTCGACATAGGCCCAGAAGTCGCGCGCGTTTTCCGGCACGCCCGTCTCGCCCGGCAAATAGGCGCCACGTTCGGCGAACGGCGGGGCGAAGGAGAAATCGAAGCCGAACAAAGTCGGCTCGCGCGCGGCTTCGGCGACCAGCCAGTCGGCGACCGCGGTCCGGCTCCAGACGTGGCCCGGGCGGACCAACCGCGGCGGGCCATCGCGGCCGCAGGCGGCGACCGCGATGCCCTTGTGGCGTCGTCCCTTGGCGCCCGACCAGTCGATCGCGACGGTACGGGTGAAGGCCGTCAGATCAGCGATCCCCCGTCGCCGGTCGGGGTTTCCTTGGTCCCTTCGAGCCGGGCCGGGCGCCGCGGGGGTGCTGCCGGCGGGCGCGGACCGGTGATGCGGTCGGCATAATGGTTGAGGACCCGGCCTGCCGCCTCGCGCCCGCCGAGCCCGAAGGCCAGCGCGGTGGCGATCGCGCCGGCGCCCAGGATCAGCCCGAATGCCATGTAGACGATCACGTCGGCCAGCCCCATGAAGGTGAGGCCAATGGCGGTGAACAGGGCGATGATGGCGTAGCGGACGATGGTCTGCGCAAAGCCGCCTTCGCCGGTCGAGGAACCGACCAGATTGGCGAGCAGCCGGGCGAGGAAGATGCCGGCGACGATGATCAAGGTGCCGAAGATCACCTTTGAGCCGAGGCTGGTGACCTGGACCAGGAAGATCGCGACGGTGTCGCCGCCGAGCTGGTGCGCGGCCTCGATCGCGGCGGCCAGCATGATCGCGATAAAGGCGATGTTGGCGACGATTCGACTGGGCGTGGTGGTGACCGGAAGCACGCCGGTCGAGCGCAGCGCGTCATCGAACCCGGTCGGGGGCAGGATCGCCTCGAGGATCGACTTCAGGAACTTCGCGGCGATGAAGGCGATCCCGAGCCACAGCGCAGCGGTGAGGATGCGCGGGATCGCGGCGAGGATCTCGTTGAGCATGGCGACCGCGGGCCCGCTGATCGCGTCGATGCCGAGTACCTGCAGCGCGGCGATGGCGGACGGGATGATGATCACCGCGAAGGCTAGGATCCCGCCGGCGCGGGCGACCGTGGCACGGGTCGCGGGCGGGGTGGTACCGGCCGGGACCGCCTCGGGGCTGGTGCGGACGGTGGGCGGATGATCGCCCAGCCCGATCCGGGCAAGCCAGCCATCGACGTTGAGGGCGGTAAGCAGGGTCTCGATCAGGCGCCGCACGATGCGGGCGACGATCAGCATCACGAAGAACAGCAGCCCGGCGCCGAGCAGCCGCGGCAGGAAGGCGAAAATCTCGGCGGTGAGGGTGTTCACCGGGGCGAGGATCTGGCCGATCTGCAGGAAATTGAGTGCGGCCATGATCCCGACCAGCCAGACCAGCAGCTTGGCGACGGTGCCGATCTGCTGGCCAACGGTTTCATGGTCGTTGCCTGGGGTATGGCGCTGCAGCGCGGGCGTGCGGCTGATGGCCTTGGCGAGCGCCCATTTGACCGCGCGGGCGATCGCCCAGGTGGCGAGGATGATGACCAGCGCGATGGCGATGCGCGGCGCCCATTCGATGATGTCGGCCCGCCATTCGTCGGTCGTGGACGGTGGATACATCAGCACTGCTCCCCTTGCTGCAATTGGCGTTTCTCGTTCCACCACGCGAGCCGCTCGGCAAGCCGTTTTTCAAAGCCGCGGTCGGTGGGACGGTAATAGGTCTGCGGCGCCATTTCCTCGGGCCAGTAGGACTGGCCGGAAAAGGCGTCGGGCGCATCGTGATCATATTCGTAGCCCTTGCCGTAACCCTGCTCGCGCATGAGCTTGGTCGGGGCGCCGAGGATATGCTTGGGCGGGGACAGCGAGCCATGTTCCTTGGCGCTCTTCCAGGCGTCCTTCTGGGCCATGTAGAGCGCGTTCGATTTGGGCGCGGTGGCGAGGTAAAGGCAGGCCTGGACGATCGCCAGTTCGCCCTCCGGAGAACCAAGGAAGTCGTAGGTGTCCTTGGCCGCCATGCACTGCACCAGCGCCTGCGGGTCGGCGAGGCCGATGTCCTCGACCGCGGCGCGGGTCAGTCGGCGGAGGAGGTAGAGCGGCTCCTCGCCGGCGGTCAGCATTCGCCCGAGATAATAGAGGGCGGCGTCGGGATCGGAGCCGCGGATCGACTTGTGGAGCGCGGAGATCAGGCCGTAATGGCCTTCACGGTCCTTGTCGTAGACCGGCAGTCGGCGCTGGATGAGGTCGCGCAGGGCGGCGGTATCGAGCGGTTCCTCGATCCCGGCGGCGAACAGCATTTCGGCCTGGTTGAGGAGGAAGCGGCCGTCGCCATCGGCACTGGTGACCAGCGCGGCGCGGGCGTCGTCGGTGAGTGGGAGGGAAGCGCCTTCGACTTCTTCGGCGCGCTCGAGGAGGGTTGTCAGCGCGGCTTCGTCGAGGCGGTGGAGGACCAGCACCTGCGCCCGCGACAGCAGGGCGGCGTTGAGTTCGAAGCTGGGGTTCTCGGTGGTCGCACCGACGAGCGTCACCGCGCCCGCCTCGACATAGGGCAGGAAGCCGTCCTGCTGGCTGCGATTGAAGCGGTGGATCTCGTCCACGAACAGCAAGGTGCGTTTGCCCGACCGCGACTGCATCTCGGCCTCGGCGAACACCTTCTTGAGGTCGGCGACGCCGCTGAACACCGCCGAGATGGCGACGTAGCGGTAGCCCACCGCTCCAGCGAGCAGGCGGGCGATCGTCGTCTTGCCGGTGCCGGGCGGTCCCCACAGGATCAGGCTGGACAGACGGCCGGCCGCGACCATCCGGCCGATCGGGCCGTCGGGGCCGGTAAGATGCTCTTGGCCAATGACCTCGTCGAGGCTGGCCGGGCGGAGTCGCTCGGCGAGCGGGGTTTCTGCGGGGACCGCGGCATCGGGCTCGGCTGCAAACAGATCGGCCATTCGTCGGCTCGTAGAAAGAAGCGAACCCAAGCGCCATGCCTGTCTTGACGAAGTTCTTTCAAGATATATCTTGAGCGCTCAAGACAGGAGGGAGTCATGCGATTCCATTTTCATGGCAGGCGGCACGGTTGCGGCGATGGGCCGCCGGTGTTCCAGTTCGGCAGCCGCGACTGGGAATTTCCGTGGGGAAACATCCACTTCGAACATGGCGGCGGACCGGTCGAAGGCGGGCCTCGTGGCGGTGGGTTCGGCGGTCCGCCCCGCGGCCGGCGCCGGCGGATGTTCAACTCGGAGGAGTTTCAGCTCATCATCCTCAAGCTGATCGCCGACGAGCCGCGCCACGGTTATGCGATCATCAAGGCGCTCGAGGAGCTGACCCACGGCGACTACACGCCGAGTGCGGGCATCCTCTACACCCGGCTTGAACTGCTGGAAGACATGGGCCTGATCGAGCGGCAGGCGAGCAGCGGCTCGAAGAAGAGCTTTGCCATCACCGATGAGGGTCGCGCCATGCTGGAGGAGCGTGCCGACGAAGTGACCGCGCTGTTCGAGCGATTGCAGGCGAGCGGGGAAGGGCGCCGCCAATCGAGCCGCCCCGAGCTTGGCCGGGCGGTCGGCAATTTGATGACCGCGCTCCGCAACCGCGCGGCGCACGGCGGCTGGAACGAAGAGCTCCTGAACGACGTGGTCGACATCATCGACGAGGCGGCTAAGCGGATCGAGCGCGCGAAGTAGACGCGAACAAGGCCGTCCCAGCGCTGGCAGGGACGGCCTTCTATCTCGTTCAACCGTGGGTTTAGCGCTTCTGCGCCGGCACCGTGATCTTGATCGTCTCGCCATTGCGGCCGGGGAAGCCGGTGAACATGGCCTGGATCAGGTTGGGGACCAGCACCTGCGCATTGTCGGTGGTCGAGCGCGCCTGCGCACGGCCGTCGAACAGCTGCTGATTGTCGACCCGGCGACGAATGTCGAGGTCGAGCTCCGACTTATACTCGGTATATTGGCGGACGCTCGGGCCGCCGAACCAGAACGGGTCGTCCCAACCGTAGTAGAAGGCCGAGCGATAGCCGCCGTAGCGGCTGTAATAGGGCCGCCCGTAATAGATGCCGAAGCGCGGGTCGAAACGGCTGCCGAAGCGCCCGTAGGGGCTGTAGAAACCGCGATAGAAGGGGTCGTAGCCCCCCGGTCCGAAGCGATCGACGACCTGGCGTTCGGTCCCCTGGTCGACGGTGTAGCCGAGCTGCACGATCATGCTCGCCTGGCTGGGACTGGCGGCCGGGGCATAGCCCTGCGCCTGCAGCTGCTGGGCGACCAAAGCGGCATATTGGTTGAACTCCAGCCCGCCGCCCTGCGCGCGACCCTGGCCGGGGACGACATAGAAGCTCTGACCCTGCGGCGCGGGCATGGCCTGGAAGCGGGTGACCTTGGCGGGAAGGCCCATGGCGCAGGCCGAGAGGCCCACGCTGGCCGCGCCTATCATGGCGGCGGCGGCAATCTTCTTAAGGAACGTCATGATGCGGAAACCCTCGAATCGGGGGAAAGTCCCGGTAAACGAGTGGCTTATAACACCGAGCGAGTTGAACCGTCGATGAAGGGTGCCAGCCAAGCGACCAGCCGTGCCCGACCCTTAGCGCCCGAGACCCAGCGCGCGCTTGGCCGCAAGTAGGGTTGGGGCGGCCAATTGCCGCGCCTTTTCAGCGCCTTCGTCGAGCAGCCGGTCGAGTTCGGCATGGTCGCCCTGAAGCGCTTCGTAGCGGGTGCGGATGGGAGCGAGCGCGGCGACCAGGGCGTCGGCCAGCGCCGGCTTGAACGCGCCGAAGCCCTGGCCCTCGAATCGCGCGAGGATCGTGGTCTCGTTCTCTCCCGTGACCGCGGCCATGATCCCGACCAGGTTGCGCGCTTCGGGTCGCTCCTTGAGCAGATCGGGGTCGCCCGGCAGCGGCTCGGGATCGGTCCGCGCCTTGCGGATCTTGGCGGCGATCTCGTCGTCGCTGTCGATAAGGTTGATGCGGCTCATGTCCGACGGGTCGGACTTGCTCATCTTGGCGCTGCCGTCGCGCAGGGACATGACCCGCGCCGCGACGCCGCCGCCGATGAAGGGCTGGGGCAGGACGAAGGTCTCGGTCCCGGTGTCGAGGTTGAATTTGGTCGCGATATCGCGGGTCAGCTCGATATGCTGTTTCTGGTCCTCGCCGACGGGCACGTGGCTAGGGCGATAGAGCAGGATGTCGGCGGCCTGGAGGACCGGATAGTCGAACAGCGCGACGCTTGCGCCCTCCTTGTTCTTGCCCGACTTGTCCTTCCACTGGGTCATCCGGCTGAGCCAGCCCATGCGGGCGGTGCCGTTGAGCATCCAGCACAGCTCGGCATGGGCGGGGACGTCGGACTGGGCGAACAGCACCGCCTTGTCGGGATCGATCCCGCTGGCGAGCAACGCCGCCGCCATGCTGCGGATCTGCGCGCGGCGGGTGTCGGCGGGGGTGTGATCGCTCAGCGAATGGAGGTCGGCGAGGAAGAACAGGCACGGCGCCTCGTCCTGCATCCTGACCCAGCGCAGGATCGCGCCCAGCAGATTGCCGAGATGGAGGTTGCCGGTCGGCTGGATGCCCGACAGGACCCGGGTGACGGGCGTGGTGCTCATGACGGCTCAGCCTCGGTCACGGGGCGACGGCGACGCAGCGCGGCCAGTGCGTCCCGATCGACCCCACCAATCAGGAAGGCGACGCCGAAATAGACGATCCCGCCGGTACCGCACAGGATGGCAAGGCCGACCGCACGCTCGATCGAGCTGCCCAGAAACCAGTCGGCGAGCGCCGAGCAAAGAAAGAACAAGGAGCCTGCCATCGCCAGCGCCGCCACCAGTTGCCGCGCGACGCGGCTGACTAACCAGACCGGCATCCGGAACTGACGACGGGCGTAGAGGATGGCCAGCAGGCTAATGAAATTGAGCCATGCTCCGGTGGAGGTCACAACCGCTAGGCTGTAGATGCCGATGCGATCGATCAGCAGGAAGTTGGCGGGGATGGACGCGATCAGGATGCCCATCGCGATCCACACCGGGGTCTTCACGTCCTTGCGGGCGTAGAAGGCGGGGGTCAGGACCTTAACCAGCACATAGGCGGGCAGGCCGGTTACCAGCAGGGCAAGGATGTTGGCGGTCGTGGTGGCCGCCTCGAGGCTGTAGTCGCCGGCCCGGTACAGGGCGCCGATGATCGGAAAGGCAGCAACCATCAATGCCAGCGTGGCAGGGATGGTCAGCAGCATCGACAGCTCGAACGCGCGGGCCTGGACGTCGGCTGCCTCGGCCTCGTTGTCGGTGGCGATGGCCCGGCTGATCGCGGGCAGGATGGCGACGCCCAGCGCCGTGCCGATGATCGACAGAGGAAGCTGATTAAGACGATCGGCATAGCTCAGCATCGTCAACGCGCCCTCGCCGAGGCGGGCGGAGAAGAAGGCGTAGAACAGCTGGCTGATCTGGTAGGCGCCCGCCGCGATGGTGGCCGGCAGGATCAGGACGACCAGTTCCTTGACCGCCGGGGTCATCCGCGGGCGGCGGAGGGAGAGGCGAACCCCGGCGCGGCGGACGGCCATCCAGCACAGGGCGAACTGGACGACGCCGCCGATCAGCACGGCGATCGCCATGATCCGGACCGTTGCAATGTCGTCGTTGCGCGGGGCAATCACCAGCGCCGCGATCAGAACTAGGTTGAGCAGCGCCGGCGCAAAGGCGGCCGCAACGAAGCGGGTCAGGGAGTTGAGGATGCCCGATAGGAGCGCGACCAGGCTGATGAAGAATAGGTAGGGGAACGTCCAGCGGGTGAGCTCGACCGCCAGCTCATATTTGCCCGGCACATCGCGGTAGCTGCCGGCAACCAGCGCGATGACCCCGGGCATGAAGATGACGAACACCACGGTGACCAGCAGCAACGCCGGCATGAACACCGCGAGGATCTCGTTGGAAAAGGCTTCGGCGTCCTGCTCTCCGCCCTTGGCCAGGCGGCGGCTGAACAGGGGTACGAACCCCGATGAGAAAGCCCCTTCCGCGAAGAGCCGGCGGAAGATGTTGGGAAGCAGAAATGCGAGGTTGAAGGTGTCATTGGCATGGCTTGCGCCCAGCAGGCGCGCAGCGATCATGTCCCGGACGAAGCCCAGCACCCGGCTGACCATGGTTAGCCCGCCGATGGTGCCGGTGGCCTTGAGGAGATTCATCGGCCTAGCCTTCCCCCGTTCCCCTCCCCGGCAAGGGGAGGAGCGCTCTTACTGAACGGTGTCGCCCTGCGGCAGTTCGCCGGCGTCGGCCATCGCCTGCGCCGTTTCGAGCTGGCTCAGGTAGACGCTGGCGAAGTCGATCGGATCGAGCATCAGCGGCGGGAAGCCGGCGTCCTGGGTCGCGGCGGCGACCACCTGGCGGGCGAACGGGAACAGCAGGCGCGGCGCTTCGACCAGCATGAAGGGCGCAAGCTGATCTTCCGGAATGTTGCGGAGGCCGAAGATGCCGGCGTAGCTGAGGTCGAGCACGAACTGCACGCCCGAGGCCGAGCGCGCCGAAGCATCGATCTTCAGCACGACTTCATGGACGTCGTCGGCGATCTTGTTGACCGCGATGTTGAACTGGACGTCGAGCTGGGGCTGCTCGTTCCACTGGAAGACCTGCGGCGCCGAGGGGTTCTCGACCGAGAGGTCCTTCACATATTGCGCCAGCGCGGCGACTTGGGGAGCGTCGGCGGTCGGCTCGGCGGAGCCGTTGGCGCCGGTGGAAACGGGATCGGAAGCGGCCATGATCAAATGCCCTCAAACATGCTACAAGGAAAGGCACGGGAAATTGGCTGCTTCCCGCGGCTTGTTCGGGGCGGGCGACTAGCAGCCGGGCCGAAGCGGTGCAATGGCGCGAGATATGCTTGGGGCCAGGGTTTGCGGCTTGGACACCAGTGCCTATGTTAGGCGTTGCTGTGATACACTCCCGACGGGAAAGAAGGCGACACTCTTGGTTTCGATCATCATCCTCGCACTGGTTGCCTTGTTTGTCGGTTTTCGCCTGTACAGCGTTCTGGGCGAACGCACCGGGCATGAACAGCAGCTGCCCCGCAACCCGAATGAGCCGCGGCCGAAACTCGCGCAGCAGAACGAGCTTGCGCAGGTCTCGCCGGCCCAGGCCAACGGTGCTCAGGTCGAGCCGCTCGACACCGCCTACCTGCCGACCGCCGGACCCGGCGTCCGCGCGCTGCTGGCGGCGGACCCGAGCTTCGACGTGGCCCGGTTCCTGGAAGGCGCGCAGGGCGCCTACCGGATGATCCTGGATGCTTTTTGGAAGGGCCAGATCGACGAGGTCCGCAGCTTCCTCGATCCCGAGATCGCGGGCGCCTTCGACGAGGCGATCGCCGAGCGCGAGGCGGCCGGGCAGCGGCTCGACAATCGCCTGATCGCGATCGAGCAGGCGATCATCGCCGCCGCCAACACCGCCGGCAAGGTCGCGACGATCACCGTCCGCTTCGAGGCCGATATCGTGGCGATCACCCGCGACGCCGAGGGCAACGTGCTTGCCGGTTCGGTCAGCGATGCGGTCCAGACCCGCGACCGGTGGACCTTCCGCCGCGACCTTGGCAGCAGCGATCCCAACTGGATCCTGGTCGAAACCGACGACGAATAAGGTGACGTCCCTTAAGTTCGGGCTTGGAGCGCTGCTCGCCCTGTCGCTGGCCGCCTGTGCCACTCGCCCGTTGCCGACGGTTGAGCCGACACCGCCGGTGGCCACGCCCGAGCCAGTGCCGACGCCGACCCCGCCCAAGCCCGCGACCGCGGCGCTGAGCGGGATCACGCCCGCCGCGCCGCGCCCGTTTACCGCCGAGGCCGCGCTTCGCGCGCTGGCGGCGTTCCGCATTTCCTGCCCGTCGGTGGTCCGCCGTCCCGACACCTCCGGCCTGACCCAGGGCGAGGACTGGCGCGCGGTCTGCAACCAGGCCCGGCTGGTGCCCGACACCTCTGCCGACGCGAAGCGCTTCTTCGAGACAGGCTTTTCGTGGGTGAAAGTCGGCGCCGAGCCGGCGTTCGCGACCGGCTATTGGGAGCCCGAGATCCTCGGCTCGCGGGTGCCCGGACCCGGCTATGCGCTGCCGATCTATCGCACCCCGGCCGACCTCGTCCGTTGCACGCGCACCGACGGGACTGCCGGACGCGGGCGGCTGGACGAGACGGGGCAATGCGTCCCCTACTGGACACGCGTCGAGATCTACGACGGAGCGCTGGCCGGACGCGGGCTCGAACTTGCCTACGCCGCCGATCCGATCGACATGTTCTTCCTCGAGATCCAGGGCTCGGGCCGGCTCAAGCTGCCGGACGGCTCGGTCATGCGAATCGGCTACGACAACCAGAACGGCCGCGAATATGTCGGGGTCGGGAAGCTGCTGCGCGACCGCGGTATCCTGCCGCCGGGCGGCGCCGACATGGATTCGATCAAGCGCTGGATGCGCGCGCAGCCCGACGGCGGGATGGGCCTGATGCGCGAGAACCTGTCGAAGATCTTCTTCAAGGAACTGACCGGCCCCGGACCGCTCGGCGCGCTCGGCCTGCCGGTTACCGCGCGCGGGACCGTCGCGACCGACCCGATGTTCGTGCCGCTAGGCGCCCCGGTGTGGCTCGACATGGCGACCAACGACGCCGACGGCTTGTGGGTGGCGCAGGATACCGGCGGCGCGATCAAGGGTGCCAATCGCTTCGACACCTTCTGGGGTGCCGGCGAGGAAGCGCGGCGCATCGCCGGAGGCATGTCCTCCAAGGGCGAGGCGCTACTGCTGCTTCCCCGGGTCAGCGTCGATCGACTGCTGAGCCAACGTGCGGTCGCTCAGCCCTGACGAAGCGGCGCTGTGGGCGCGGGTGACCGCGTCCATTACGCCGCTCAGCAGGGATGGGCCGGTGAGGCCCCGGCAAGTCGCGGCGGTGCAACCGGCGATTGCCTTGCCCTCCGTGACCCCGCCCGGCCGGCCAGCCAAGGGGCGGGTTCCGCCGCCGCGTGAAGTGACCGCCGCGCCGGTCCGCCGCGCGACCATCCACGGCAATCTTGACAGCCATTGGGAACGGCGGCTGAAGAGCGGCAACATTCCCGTCGACCGCACGATCGATCTCCACGGCCATAACCTCGAGCGCGCCTATGAAGCGCTGGACGCGGCGCTCGAGCGGGCGGTCCTGACCGGCGACCGCGTGCTGCTGCTGATCACCGGCCACCACCGACCCGGCGAGCCGCCGATCCAGCGCGGCAAGATCCGCGCCGCCGTTCACGACTGGCTTGCGGTATCGCGCCATGCCGAGCGGATCGCCGCCGTCCGCAGCGCGCATCGCCGCCACGGTGGAGGCGGCAGCCTGTACCTCATCCTGCGGCGCTGAGCGGGCGTCCGCACGGCTATACCGCTTCTTAACTCCGCATCCTTAATGCAGCGGAGGTGATGAAGGTCGGCACTGCGCAAAAGATCAGCAACATGGTCCTGTCCGGCCTGGCTGGCGTCGCGTCCTTTGTCTTCTCGCTGTACGTCTTCGTGACCATCACTCAGCTGCCGCAGCAGATCACTGCCGCGGTGGTCGCTGGCGGCTTCTGCCTCGTGGTCTGCTATATCGCCGCCGAGCGCCCGAACAGCGCCGGTGCCCGGGCGCTTGCGGCGCTGCGCGACCGCTTGCTGGCGGTTGAGGAGGGCGACCTCACCAGCCCGGCGCCCGAAGCGGTGCGGAGGGCGATGCCCAAGGTGGCGGCGGCGGTGGATACCCTGTTCGCCGAGGTTCGCAGCTCGATCGACAATGCGCAGGCGCTGGGGATGTACGATCCCGTCACCAGCCTGCCCAATCGCCTCAATTTCCGGGCCGAGGCGGAGCGGCTGCTCGCCAAGTCCGAGAACCGCACTCCCGCCATGCTGTTCGTCGACCTCGACCGGTTCAAGGCGGTCAACGACAGCCTCGGCCATGCCCGCGGCGACCAGTTGCTAGTGATGGTCGCCAACCGGCTTCGCGTGCTGATCAACAGCGAGGCGGTCGGCGCCGCGCGGCGGCCCTTGCTCGCACGGCTCGCGGGCGACGAATTCACGCTGTTCTTTCCTGACGTCGCTGGAGAAACGGAGGCGGAGCGGATCGCTCGCCGCGTGGTGCTGGCGATCGGAGAGCCCTTCGAATTGCACGGCCACAGCATCGACGTCGGCGCCTCGGTCGGCCTGGCCCTCGGGCCTCGGCACGGTCGCTCGGTCGAAGAGCTGATGCGCGCGGCCGACATCGCCATGTACCGCGCCAAGTCGCGTGGTGGCCACGGGCACTGCCTGTTCAGCGATTCGCTGGCGGCCGAGCACCAGCATCGGATCGACACCGAGAAAGCGCTGGCCGATGCGGTCGAGCGCGGTGAATTCCGCCTCGTCCTCCAGCCGCAGCTCAGCCTCGTCAGCGGCGCGGTGACGGGCGCCGAAGCCCTACTGCGCTGGAAGCATCCGTTGCGCGGCATGGTCCCGCCCAACCAGTTCATTTCGATCGCCGAGCAGACCGGGATCATCAGCGAGATTGGCGAATGGGTGATGGCCGAGGTGGCCGCCATGCTGGCCAGCTGGAGCGAAACGCAGGAGGGGCCGAAGCGGGTCGCCTTCAACGTCTCCCCGCGCCAGCTGGAACGGCAGGACTTTTTCCCCAAGCTGCGCCAAATCTTCGCCGAGGCCGGGGTCGGCCTCGACCGGATCGAGATCGAGATCACCGAATCGACGGCGATGGAATGCTCCCAGGCGACGCTGGCCGAAATGGCCGATATCCGCCGCGACGGCGCGACCATCGCGCTGGACGATTTCGGCACCGGCTATTCCAACATCGCCCGGCTGCGCCAGTTGCCGCTCGACCGGGTCAAGCTCGACCAGTCGCTGATCCACGACATCACCACCAGCGAACAGGCGCGCAACGTCGTCCAGGCAGTGATCCAGCTGGTCCGCGGAGTCGACTGCGAACTGGTGGCCGAAGCGGTCGAAACGGTCGCTCAGGCCGATATCCTGCGTACCATGGGCTGCGAGACCATCCAGGGCTTCGTCTTCGCACAACCGATGCTGGAGCAGGAATTCCTGGCCTGGACCTCGCACGCGGTGAGCGAAGACCGAAGCGCGGCCTAGGCTTTCAGGCCGCCTTCGAAGACCCGACGATAGATCCGGGCCAAACCCTCGATGTCCCCCACGGCCGCGCTTTCGCCGACCTTGTGCATGCTGGCGTTGGGCAGCCCGAAATCGACCACCGGGCAGAGCTTAATCAGGAACCGGCCGTCCGAGGTGCCGCCGCCGGTCGAAAGCGCGGGCGCGATCCCGCATTCCTCCCTGATCGCCTCGGTGACGAGGTCGTAGAGCCTGCCCGGCGGGGTCAGGAATGCCTCGCCGGAAATCCGCGTCCGCAGCTCGCAGGTCGGGTCTATCGCCTGGGCGGTCTCGGTCAGCAGGCCGATCAGCTGCTCGCCTGAGTGCAGGTTGTTGAAGCGTATATTGCCCTGCGCGCTTGCCTCGCCGGGAATAAGGTTGCTTGCGGCGGTCGGCGTGCCGAGCGCGACGAATTCGAGGTTGGAGGGCGGAAACGCGTCGGTACCGTCGTCGAGGTGGAGCGCCGACAGGGCAGCGACGATCCGGGCCAGGCGGGGCACCGGATTGTCGGCCTTGTGCGGGTAGGCGACATGGCCCTGGATTCCCTTGGTCTTGATCCAGAAATTGAGCGAGCCGCGCCGGCCGATCTTTACCGTGTCGCCAAGCCGGGTCTCGCTGGTCGGTTCACCGATCAGGATCATGTCGGGGCGGATCGTCCGCTCGTTCAGCCAATCGATGATTCGCGGCGTCCCGTAGGTGGCATAGCCTTCCTCGTCGCCGGTGATGAGGAAGGATAGCGTGCCGTTCGATTGGTCGATCCCGGACACGGCGGCGACTGCGGCGGCGATCGCGCTCTTCATGTCGTTGGCGCCGCGACCGATCAGGCGTCCATCCTCGATGCGGGCGGTGAAGGCATCGCCTTGCCATCCCTCCCCGGCAGGCACGACGTCGAGGTGGCCCGCAAAGCCGACGTGTGGCCCCGGGCCGCGATCACGGATGGCGACCATATTCTCGGTCGGTCCGTCGGGGGCCTCGCCAAGCGTGAAGCGGTGGATGGCGAACCCGAGGCTGCCCAGCGCTTCGTCGAGCACATCGAATACCGCGCCGCTGGCGGGCGTGACCGAAGAGACGGAGATCAGCCGGGCGGCAAGGTCGACGGGGTCGATGATGGGCATGGGCCGCTTGCTAGCAGCCCGCGGGGCAGTCCGACAGGCTCAGGCGTCGTCCATCTCATACTTGGCCGGGGCAAAGCCCAGCGGCACCAGGTTGCAGCGCCCGGCGGCCTTGGCGACCTCGATGCCGATCTGCGGGTCGCGCACTTCGCTGGCAGCGCGAAGGAAGTCGTCGATGGTCAGCCGCGAGGGGTCGGGATCACGCGCGCGGGTGGCGCTGGCGACGCGGCCAAGCTCCCGCAACTGGCCGAGCGAAAGATTGCTTTGTAGTCGTTCGCCAACGCATTTGGCGGGGCCCTCAGCGACCCCATAACCGGTCAGGCCCTCCGCGATTTGCGCTTTGGGAGTGGCACAAGCCGAGACGGTAACTACCGCGGCGATAAGGAAAAGTTTACGCACATCCCCGAGACGAACGGGGAGTCAGGCGGTTCCGTGATCGCCTTCATATTGTTCGATAACCCACGGTTCGTCCTGCGCCGCTTCGATCCATGCGGCGACATGCGGATGCCGAAGCACGTCGGACATATACTGGCGGGCGAAGGGCGGGACCGGGATAGAATAGGTCAGGAAGCGGGTGACCACCGGGGCATACATCATGTCGACCGCGGTCCAGTCGCCGAACAGGAACGGACCACTGCCTCCGTGCCGGGCCCTGGCCTGCGCCCACAGGACGAGGATGCGGTTGATGTCGGCGATCGTGTCGCGCGACAGGTCGGGCCTGGGCACGTTGCGGCGCACGTTCATCGGGCACTCGCGGCGCAGCGCCGCAAAACCCGAGTGCATCTCCGCCGCCATCGAGCGGGCCATGGCGCGAGCCGCGATATCCTCGGGCCAGAAGCGGATGACTTCGGTCAGGTCGGCGCAATATTCGATGATCGCCATGCTGTCCCACACCACCAGGTCGTCATGCCACAGCAAAGGCACCTTGCCCGACGACGGGGCAAATTCGTCGCCCTCGCGCCGCTCGTTCCAGCCGCTGTCGTAGAGCGGTACGACCAGTTCCTCGAACTCCAGCTCCGACGCCTTGAGCGCGAGCCAGCCGCGCATCGACCAGGAGGAATAGGCCTTGTTGCCGAGAATGAGCTTGAGCAATGGGGTCTCCGCCGTCGGTTGAATTAGCTCAACGCATCTTCGAGCAAGGCTGTCCGCAGCTCGGCGATGCCCATGCCCTTTTCGGACGAGGTGGCGATCAGCTGCGGGAAGGCGGCCGGATGCTTGCGCGCCTCGGCCTCGGTCGCGGTGCGCACCGCGGCAAGCTCGCTGGCCTTGATCTTGTCGGCCTTGGTCAGCACCAGCCGGTAGCCGACCGCGGCGGCGTCGAGCATGGCCATGATCTCCTGGTCGACCGGCTTCACGCCGTGCCGGCTGTCGATCAGCACCACCGCGCGCTTCAGCACCTGCCGCCCGCGCAGATAGTCGTTCACCAGGAAGCGCCAGCGCTTGACCATGTCCTTGGGCGCTTCGGCAAAGCCATAACCCGGCATGTCGACCAGCCGCAGGACGAGCGGGTTGCCGACGTCGAAGAAGTTAAGCTCCTGCGTCCTGCCCGGCGTGTTCGACGTCCGTGCCAGCTTGTTGCGGCCGGTGATGGCGTTGAGCAGCGAGCTCTTGCCGACGTTCGAGCGCCCAGCGAAGGCGACCTCGGGCGCGTCGGCACCGGGCAGGAACTCGAGCCCGGGGGCCGACTTCAGAAACTCGACCGGACCGGCGAACAGCTTGCGCGCCCGCTCGGTCAGTTCGGCATCATGCTCTTCCATCAGGTCTTGGCCGTCGCCACGCCGGCCCGCGCCGCGATCTTCTCCGCATCATACTTGGAGTAGAGATACTTCTGTTGCGCGATGCCGAGGAGGTTGGAGACCACCCAGTAGAGCTGCAGGCCGGCGGCGAACGGCGCCATGGCGAACATCATCACCCACGGCATGATCGAGAAGATCTGCTTCTGGATGTCGTCCATCGGCGCCGGATTGAGCTTGAACTGCAGCCACATGGTGATGCCGAGCAGGATCGGCAGCACGCCCAGGTGAAGCAGGCCCGGCGGGTCGAAGTTCAGCAGGCCGAACAGGTTGATCGGAGTCAGCGGGTCGGGCGCCGACAGGTCCTTGATCCACAGTTCCCACGGCTGATGGCGCATTTCGACGGTCACGGTCAGCACCTTGTAGAGCGCGTAGAAGACCGGGATCTGAATCAGGATCGGCAGGCAGCCGGCGGCAGGATTGATCTTCTCGCGCTTGTACAGCTCGAGCAGCTCCTGCTGCATCTTGGTCTTGTCGTCCTTGTGACGCTCCTGCAGCTCCTTCATCTTGGGCTGCATCGCGCGCATTCCCGCCATCGAGCGGAACTGACGGTCGAAGATCGGGTACATCAGCAGGCGGACGATGAAGGTCAGCGCGATGATCGCCCAGCCGAAGTTGCCGATGGCGCCGAACAGCCAGATCAGCAGCGCGAAGATTGGCCGCATGGCGAATTCGAACCAGCCCCAGTCGATCGAGTCGGAGATCACCGGCACCGCGCCCGAAGCCTCATAGGCGTCGAGCCACTTCTTCTCCTTGGCCCCGGCGAACAGGTGGGTGCTGGCCTGGATCGCCCGGCCCGGCGCGACGATGGTCGGCTCAAGCGCATAATCGGCCTGGTAGCTGGTGCCTTGGCCACGGCGCAGGCTGGCGCTGAGCGGGGCATTGCCGACCGGCGCAAGCGCGGTCAGCCAATATTTGTCGGTGAACCCAACCCAGCCATTGCTGCCGGTAAAGCGCTTGGAGCCTTCGTCGTCGAGGGTCCCGTAATTGACCTCATAGTCGGACCGTCCGTCGATCACGCTCATCGGGCCGACGTGGTGCGTCCAGCCGTCAGACTTGGCGTCAGGACCGGCGTTGGCGCGGCTGAGGAGGCCGAACGGGCG
Organism: Sphingomonas glaciei; assembly: GCF_023380025.1. Classification (NCBI taxonomy): domain Bacteria; kingdom Pseudomonadati; phylum Pseudomonadota; class Alphaproteobacteria; order Sphingomonadales; family Sphingomonadaceae; genus Sphingomonas; species Sphingomonas glaciei. The sequence continues at coordinate 1,160,354 of NZ_CP097253.1, read as the reverse complement.
CACCGCAATCGGCGCGCCGCCGAGGTTCGACACGCGCTGCGTCACGGTGAACAGGTAGCCGTCGTCGACCGCGACGGTGAGTTCGAAGCGCTGGCCGGTCGGGTTGGTCCAGCTCAGGTTGACCGGCTTGCCCGGGGTGAGGGTGGCGGCGCTGGGGGTCCAGACGGTATTGGCGTCGGGCACCGCGACGCCCTGGCCGGTCCAGCCGAAGCGCGCGAAATAGGCACCCGCTGCACCGGCCGGGCTGAGCAGGCGGGCAGGCTGGGCGTCCTTGCCGACGCGATCGGTCTGGTTGACCATCCGCAAGTCGTCGAAGGTCGCGCCCTTGAGGCTGAGAGAGCCGACGAGATTGGGGGTCTCGATCCTGACCCGCGGGACGCCCTGCAGCGCCTGCGCCCGCGAAAGCGCCGGGGCCGCCGCTGCGGCGGGTGCGCCCGGGGTCTGGGCCGGGACCGCCGGCGAACCGTTCTTGCTCGCGGTGACCGCTGGCTTCGGAGTCGGGAAGTAGCGCTCCGACAAGAGGCCCCAGCCGAGCAGCACAGCAGCGCTCAGCACGATGGCGAGGATCATGTTGCGGGTATCTTCGCTCACGTCAGTCCATGTCCTCGTGTGTTCCCAAAGCCCGGCTCACGGGACCGGGTCGTGACCCTGGCCCCCCCAGGGATGGCAGCGGCCGATCCTTCGCAGGGCCAGCCAGCTTCCGCGCAGCGCCCCATAGCGGGTCCAGGCGGTGATTGCATAGGCCGAGCAGGACGGCGTGAAGCGGCAGGAAGGGGGCAGAATCGCGCTTGGCCCAAGCTGCCAGCCGCGCGCCACCAGGATCAGCATCCGCGCGATCACCGGGTCACTTTCGCCAGCGCCTTGGCCAGCTCGGCGCGAAGCAGCGCATAGTCGCGTTCGATCCCGCTCTGGCGACCAATCAGCACATGGTCGGCGCCGGCGATTCCCGCTACGGGCAACAGTTCGGCGGCAAGCGCGCGCAGGCGCCGCTTCATGCGGTTGCGAACCACCGCATTGCCGACCTTCTTGCTGACGGTATAGCCGATCCGCATCGCCTGCTCCCCGTCGCCGCGAGGGCGGACCAGCAGGACGAAGCCGGGCATCGGCGCGCGCCGGCCGCTGTTCGCGGCCAGGAAGTCAGCGCGCCTGGTAAGGGTGATTAAGCGCTGAGCTTCTTGCGGCCGCGCGCCCGGCGCGCCGCCAGCACCTTGCGGCCGCCCACCGTCGCCGAGCGCGAGCGGAAGCCGTGACGCCGCTTGCGGACGAGATTGCTGGGCTGGAAAGTGCGCTTCATCGCTCATGGCCTTCGAGTTAAGAACAAAAAGGGCCGCCCAATCAGGGGCAGCCGCATTGCTTGGGGGGCCGTTACTCAAGGCAGGCTCCCAAGTCAATGCCGCGAGGCCTCGCCGGTGACCGGCGGTTCGGCCGGAGCGACCTCGGTCGGGGTCGGATCGATCGGCATGACTTCAAGTCCCGCTTTGGGCAGCGGGTCATCGGTGCGCGGCACTTCGGAAGGGGGCGGGGCCTCCTGCCGCTCGCGCTCCTTGCGCAGGGCTTCTCGCCGGCGCGCGCTGCCGCGACGCAGGCCCCAGTCGAACCAGGTGCCGGCCTTCGGCTGCCAGCGCTTGAAATGGACATAGCGGCGCTTGGCCCACAAGCTGGTGCGCAGGACCAGGGTCAGCCCGGCGGCGGCAATTAGCAGTCCGCCGGGGCCGGGCAGGGGGCTGGCCAGCGGCGCGGCGACGAACATCAGGAAGATGCCCAGCCCGAAGAGCAGGGTCTGCGCCGCTCGCGTGTCGCGGATCGCGAGAAGGCGGGAGCCCAGGGACATGGACGGTGATGTAGGGAACTAAGACGGCTCGGCAAGGGGAGGCGCTTGCCCAGCGCCGGCAATGCGCTTAGCCTCGCCCATGCCGAGCTAGGGGGCCCATTGCGTCGTGCATTGCTGGTGACGGGGGCTCGCGGCTGATGGTCGCGATCGTGTCCACCGTTGCCTATCTCGGACTGGAGGCGCGCGCCGTCGAGGTGCAGGTCCAGCTGTCCACCGGCATCCCGCGCTTCGTCATCGTCGGCCTGCCCGACAAGGCCGTCGCTGAAAGCCGCGAGCGGGTCCGCGCCGCGCTGACCGCGATCGGCCTGGCGCTTCCACCCAAGGTCATCACCGTCAACATGTCGCCCGCCGACCTGCCCAAGGAGGGCAGTCACTTCGACTTGCCGATCGCGCTCGGGCTGCTGGCGGCGGTCGGCGCGGTCGATGCCGAGATGCTGAGCCATTATGTCGCGGTCGGTGAATTGTCGCTCGACGGCCGGATCAATGCCTCGCCCGGCGTGCTGCTGGCCGCGCTCCATGCCGGGGGGGAAGAAAAGGGCCTGATTTGTCCTGCCGCGCAAGGGTCGGAGGCGGCTTGGGCGGGACAGGTCGAGGTGCTCGCCGCCGCCGACCTCCTGTCGCTTCTTGCGCACCTCAAGGGAACGACGCTGCTCGCGGCGCCGCGGCAGGGCGAGGCGGAGGCGATGGTCGCCGGCCCCGACCTGCGGCAGGTGAAGGGCCAGGAAGTCGCCAAGCGGGCGCTGGAGATCGCCGCGGCGGGCGGCCACAATATGCTGATGAGCGGCCCGCCGGGCGCGGGCAAGTCGCTGCTCGCTTCCTGTCTGCCGGGCATCCTTCCGCCCCTCTCTCCCTCGGAAGCACTGGAAGTGTCGATGGTCGCGTCGGTCGCGGGCGAGATGGAGGGCGGGCAAATCAAGCGGCGGCGACCGTTCCGCTCGCCCCACCACAGTGCCTCGATGCCCGCGCTGGTCGGTGGCGGGCTCAAGGTGCGTCCGGGCGAGATCAGCCTCGCCCACCTCGGCGTGCTGTTCCTCGACGAGCTGCCCGAATTCCAGCGCGCGGTCCTCGACGGCCTTCGCCAGCCGCTTGAGACTGGGACGGTAAGCGTGGCGCGGGCCAACAGCCACCTGACCTTTCCCGCGCGGGTCCAATTGGTGGCGGCGATGAACCCGTGCCGCTGCGGCCATCTCGGCGATCCGGCGCTGGCCTGCGCCCGCGCCCCGCGCTGCGCCGCCGACTATCAGGCGCGGATCTCGGGCCCCTTGCTCGACCGGATCGACCTCCACGTCGAGGTCGCCGGGGTCAGCGCCGCCGACCTGTCGCTGCCCCCGCCGGCCGAAGGCAGCGAAGCCGTGGCCGAGCGGGTGGCGCGGGCGAGGGCGGTGCAGACGCGGCGCTTCAACGGCCACGGCCCGCGCACCAATGCCGAGGCCGACGGCGAGCTGCTCGACGAGGTGGCGACCCCCGACGAGCCCGGCCGGCGGCTGCTGGCCGATGCGGCCGCAGCGATGCGCCTAAGCGCCCGGGGCTACCATCGCGTGCTCCGCGTCGCCCGCACCATCGCCGACCTGGGCGGCGCCGAGACTGTCGGCCGCATCCATGTCGCCGAAGCGCTGAGCTATCGCCGGGTCGCGCCGCGCAATTGAGGGAGGCGGATGCAACAGTTTGGAGCGCAGTGAGCCGGCATATCGGTGACGGGCGCCGGCGGTCGCAGCCACGACCGAACTCATCGATACAAAAACGACTGGTGAGCCCGCCTTGCTCGGCGCGACGGGTTTGCATAGAAGCGCCGACGTTGCCCCCGTGGCGGAATGGTAGACGCGACCGACTCAAAATCGGTTGTCGAGAGACGTGTCCGTTCGAGTCGGACCGGGGGCACCATCCAAAAACTGCTGTTTCGAATAGTAATTGCCAAGTCGGCGGTAGTATTTCTGCGGCTGTTGGCTCCGTATGTCTGCACCCCGACAGTCGAACAGGCAACACTGTCTCATTCTGGACCAAACTAAATTGCACCTCGGACTAAAAAGCAGAATTATTTCGAACAGATACTTGCGTTAACAAAGGTCCCTACCTAAAGGTTAACGCGCTGCTGGTCATTGGGGTCACCCGGTGGGGCGGAAGCAACAATTGCCAGGACGCGAGTGGGTCTTGGCTTCGAGGGGACCTAATCAAACATGCGTAAGATCTTGGCGGTCGCTGCTGCGGCCCTTTTCGTGACGCCTGCAGCCGCGCAGCAATACACGATCACCGATCTCGATTCGCCGCTGCCGGCGGGCGAGAACTGGGGCGTTATTCCGGGCGAGAACACCGGAACTGTGTCGATCCAGGGTGAGACGTCGAAGGACGGCGACGGCGCCCTGATGCTGACCGGTGACCGCACTCGCGTCCAGACCGGCGTTCAATATGGCGGCGGCACGCCGACCGGTGCCACGCTCGACCAAGTCAGCACGCTGACGTTCGAGTGGATGGTCGCCAACGGCGGACCCAACGGCAATGCCTCGCCCGCGTTGCGTTTGCTGGTCCAGGACGGCGATCAGCGTTCCGAACTGATCTGGGAAGCGGCCTACAATGACGCCAATGGCGCCGGCGCGGGGTTCTATGATCTGGACACCTGGTACAACAGCAACCCGAACGCCGTCTTCTGGCGGTTCGTTGCCGGGCAGGGTCCGACCTTCGATCCGGCGAGCCCTGGCTCCTACGTCTTCAACACCATCAGCGGGTGGGGCGCTTCGTCCTTCTACACCGACAGCGCGTTCGTCAGCGGACTCAGCGTTGGCAACGGTAGCGGTGCCGGTGCGAGCTTCGTCGGCTATGCGGACAATGTCGCGGCATCGGGTACGTTCGGGTCGCGCTCGTTCAACTTCGCGGCGGTTGCGGCCGTGCCGGAGCCGGGCACCTGGGCGATGATGCTGCTCGGTTTCGGCGTCATCGGTGGTGCCATGCGCCGTCAGCGCCGCTCGGCTCACCTGCTCCAGATGGCTTGATCCGAGCCTGTATATTGCGTGGAAGGGGAGTGGCTGCGGCCGCTCCCCTTTTTCGTGGGCTGATGCGCCATAGTTGATCAAGCGCAACGACTGCTCGCTCCCAAGCATTGGGCGGCACATGTTCGGATTTGAAACCTATCACATCGGCCTCGCCGGGGTCGGCCTTGCGATCCTCGTCGCTTTCTGGCTTCCGCGCTTCATCTCGGGGCGCGAGCCGGCGGCCTCGGCACTGCTGATCGTCGCGGGGCTGCTCGCCTTTCTGCCCTTTCCCGAAGCCAGGGCGGTGCTCGACCCCGTCAGCCAGCCGCGCGGGTGGGAGATCATGGCCGAGATCTGCGTGATCGTCGGGCTGTTCGGAACGGGACTCAGGATCGACCGGCTGATGGACCGGGGGCAGTGGTGGCCGACGCTGCGGCTGCTGCTGATCGCCATGCCCTTGTGTATTGCCGCGCTGGCGCTGTTCGGCTGGTTCGCGGCTGGCATGACCTTTGCCGGCGCCCTGCTGCTGGGCGCAGTGCTGGCCCCGACCGATCCGGTGCTGGCCGCCGACGTCGCGGTCGGGCCGCCGCTGGAAGGGGGCGAGCATCCGGTCCGCTTCACCCTCACCACCGAAGCCGGGCTCAACGATGGCCTCGCCTTCCCTTTCGTCCACCTCGGCATCCTGATCGCCGGCGCTGGCATGATCAGCTGGGAAATGGCCGGGGAGTGGGTGCTTCGCGACCTCGTCTACCGCGTAGCGGTCGGGGGATTGTCCGGTGCGGCGGTCGGCTGGCTGCTCGGCAAGCTGCTGTTCGACTGGCCGCGCGAGAATGCGCTGGCCCGGACCGAAAGCGGCGTGATCGCCTTTGCCGGGGTGCTGCTCGCCTATGGCGCGACCGAGCTGGTCGAGGGCTATGGCTTTATCGCTGCCTTCGTCGCCGGCCTGACCCTCCGGCGTTCGGAAAGCACCCACGACTTCCACAAGAAGCTGCACGATTTCTCCGAATCGCTCGAGCACGCGCTGACCTCGATCCTGCTGGTCGGCCTGGGCGCCATCCTGCCAGTGCTGTGGCCGCATTTCACCGCCGCCAATGCGCTGATCGCCGGGGTGCTGATCCTGGTCATCCGTCCCGCCGCCGCCTGGGCCTCGCTGCTCGGCACCAGCCTGCGCGGTCGGCAGCGGGCGGTGGTCGCCTTCTACGGGGTGCGGGGGATCGGTTCGATCTACTACCTCGCCTATGCCGGGCACCATGTAGAGCTGACCAACGAATATGAGCTGTGGGCGACGATCGTCGGCACTATCTTGTTCTCGACCCTGGTCCACGGCCTCACCGCCGGCATCGCGCTCGATGAGGTCACGGGGGAGGAGCAGGCGGACCCGGACGAGGCTCCGCCGAAACGGGTTGAGGGGGCAGGGGCGCCAAGCTAGTCTGCGGTCATGGCAGAGCGCAGCTACAAGACCTTCCGCGAATTCTGGCCCTATTACCTGCGCGAGCATTCGGGTCGGCGTACCCGCCTGATCCACTATGTCGGGACGGCGCTGGTGCTCGCCGCCTTCATCGCCCTGCTTGTCACCGGCAATGCGTGGTGGGCGCTTGCCATGCCGCTGGCCGGCTATGGCTTCGCCTGGTTCGCGCACTTCTTCGTTGAAAAGAACCGGCCGGCGACCTTTACCTATCCCCTGTGGTCGCTGTTCAGCGACTTTCGGATGTTCTTCCTGGCGGTGAGCGGCCGGCTCAGTCCTCATTTGACGGCTGCCGGCGTGAGCGCTGGCGGAGTGACGCGCGGCTGACTAGGGTGGGGCGATGGACGCGCCCACCTCACGACCCGATCATGCCGAGGACGAAGCGGCCGTCATTGCCGAGCACATCACGATCAAGCGCGACCGGCTTCTCGCCTCGCTGACCTTGATCGCCGGGATCGGGCTGGTCTTTGCCATTCCCTTCGCCTTGCGGGCGGGAGCCGAATTCTTCCTGCCCGTCACCGCCGCCCTGGTCATCGCCGTCGCCCTGGTGCCACTGCTCGAATGGTTCGAACGCCGCGGCCTGCCCTCGGCGCTGTCGGCGCTGTCCTGCGTGATCATTTTCCTGGGCGTGATGGCCTTTGCCCTGCTGTCGATCGTCATACCGGCGATCGACTGGGTCGCGCTCCTGCCCGAGCGGATCGGCCGCGTCCGTGAAGCGCTCGAGCCGATCCTGGCGATGGTCAAGGATCTCGAGCGGTTCGTTGATCGCATCCTCCGCCAGCTTCCCAGCAGCGCTGAGGGTGGCGCCCGGACGGTCCAGGTCGAAACCCCCAATTCGATGTTCGACCTGCTGACCAGCAGCGCGCCGCACGCCCTGATCCAGTTGTTCTTCGCGCTTCTGGTGATCTACTTTTTCCTGTCCGGCTGGACCGCCATGCGCAAGCAGACGATCACCAGCCGCGGCAGCTTCGAAGGGGCGCTGACTACCGCGCGGGTCATCCAGCAAGTGGTCGCGGCGACCTCCACCTATCTTGGCACCATCACCCTCATTAACGTCACCCTCGGTACGCTGGTGGCCGGCATCCTGTGGTGGATGGGGATGGATTCGCCCTTGATGTGGGGCGGCATCGTCGCAGTGCTCAACTACATACCCTACCTCGGGCCGATCGCCGCCGCCCTCCTGCTGGCGCTCGGTGGTCTGATCAGCTTTTCCGATCCGTGGACCGCCCTGCTCCCGCCGCTAATCTTTATCGGGATGCACATGGTCGAGGCCAATGCCATCACTCCGCTGGTGGTCGGCAAGAGGGTCAGGATCAATCCGCTGCTGATCCTGCTGTCCTTGAGCTTCTGGGCGTGGGTGTGGGGCACCACCGGCGCGCTGCTGGCGATCCCGCTGCTGATCATCCTCAAGACCGTCTTCGCCGCGGCCGGCACGCCCGACATCGCCGGGTTCCTGTTCGAACAGGGTACGCTGACCCATGCCGGCGAGGAAGATGAAGAACATCCCGCCCCGGCGCAGGAGGCCTGACGGCGGCCGCATAGCGAAAGTCGGGCGGCACGTGCGTTATTGCGGTTGACGCTCCCGCGCTTGTCTCCTAGTTGGCCGCCCACACCAAACGCGGGTGTAGCTCAGTTGGTTAGAGCGCCGGCCTGTCACGCCGGAGGTCGCGGGTTCGAGCCCCGTCACTCGCGCCATTTCCCGTCATCGCTGGAAGTGCGGCATGGCCGCGGGGCCGCCGCGCCGCGGCTGGCCCATGCGCGCGCTTATTCGGTCGCGCTTGGCGCGGCTTCACCACCGGCAGCGACCGCAGGCTCGGCCGGCTTGCGGCCAAGCGGCGCCTGTTCGGCTTCGCCCGCAGGAGTGCCGGTCAGCCCCCAGTTGAGGCTGCTGGAGCCGCTAGCGGCCGCCCTGGGCTCACGCGTGGCTTCCTCGACCCGGCGACGGGCCTCCAGGCGCAGGGCGACGCGCTTGGCACCCCCGGCGGCAATCTCCGGTTCGACCAGCCTGGCGAGCTCGGGAGGCAGGTTCTGGCGTGCCTCGGCGACCGTCGTCGAGATGCTGGGCGTCACGGCGTAGCGCGCCTCGGCGGCAAGCGCCGCGCTGCGCAGGAAGGCGGGATCGGACTCGCGCTTGGCCCACTTCTGGGTGAAGGCGCCCGACTGGCCCCAATTGCCGCGCCAGCGATAGAAGATGTGCGCGCCGATCACGGCATTTTTGGTCAGCGTCGGCGCCCAGTAGGGCGCGACATAATCAGCATGGTAATGGGTGGCGTTGCCGACCGGGGCGACGACATATCCCTTGAGCGCCTCGTCGGCGATGCGGCGGGCACGGTCCCAATAATCGCGCATCGGTGCCCGGGCCAGCGAGCCATCACAGGTGAAGCTGAACTGGCAGCCGGTCGGGCGCTCGGCACCTTGATAGACCACTGCGCAGACGCTGGCCGGATAGGCCGGGTGGCGCATACGGTTCAGGACCACCTGCGCGACCCCGCGCTGGCCTTCCTCGGGCTCGCGCGCGGCTTCGTAATAGATCACCTGGGTCAGGCATTCGAGCGCCCGGCCATAGGTCTTGCTGTCCGCCTTCAGCACGAACGGCGCGGCGGCGGGGTTGGGACCGCCGGCGAGCGGCACCGCCGCATTCAGCTTCTGCGCGTCACTCGGCGCGATCTGGCGAACCGCGAACGGGGTCATGTCCTGTACCGCGGGGGCGGCCGGCGCTGCGACTCCCTCGGCACGCACCGGAACGGCGCCGCTGTCGTTCGCCACCGCTGCCACCGACAGACAGGCAGCGAGTACCAGCAACCCGGCGCCGGCGCTCTCGCGCGGTCGGGCACGGAGCAAGGCTGCGGCCTGCTTCGCCGGGTGAAGCCGGCCGGAGGGGAGGGTCAAAGAGGTCATGGAAGAGTGTATGAGGTAGCTAACTCAGTCGCGTTTTTCAAGGTTTGGGTGGGTCGGCCCGCCAGCGTCCGGTCTCACTCCAACGCAGGATCGGACGCAGCGGCAGAATCCAGACGACGCCGGCGACGATATAGAAATTCAGCTGAACCAGTCCTGGCCAGCGGGTCACCGTGTCCGACACGGACGCGATCAGCGCCGCCCAGACGATGATGATTCCGATGATCATGAATACGCCCGCGGTGGGCCGCGGGCGAGGCTGTTCTTCGTGATTCACGTGGCTTCGAACTCCGTTATTCCGGCTGGCGAGGCAAATGCGTCGAGCCTTTGATCCCAGGGGTCGGCGCCGACCGGTTCGTCCAGCAACTGGAAGTCCCAACCGATCCCGACCAGCCGGGCATTGTTCCGTAGCCCTTCGAGCGCGCGATCGTAATGTCCCTGGCCCATGCCGATGCGATTACCCGACCGGTCGCAGCCGACCAGCGGGATGAGGATCAGGTCGGGCTGCACGGGCGGTGCGCTCAACGGCGGCTGGAGCAGGCCCCACGGTCCCGCTTCGATCGCGTCGCCGCTGCGGAAGGTCATCCGGGAATCGCGCTCGGCAAAAGCGGGCAAGGCGGTGGACTTACCCAGCGCCTGGGCCCGGAACAGCACGCCGAGCGGGCTGATCTCGTCCTTCATCGGCTGGTAGGCGGCGACGATCCGGGCCGCGAACAGCAACGGCTCGAGCGCTGCGCTGAGGGCCTCTTCGAGCGCCTTGCGGGTGTCCGGCGCCAAGCTGGCGGCATAGTCCCGCCGCCGGGCACGAAGCGCGGCTCGCCGGGCGACCTTGTCGGCGAGGGGAGGGGAGGTTGACGGGACCACCATGAGGTCGATGCCTTGTAATCCTCTGACGCCTGTAACGTCAGGTGGGAGCCATGTGTGCCGTGCCCCTAGGAGACCCTAGTGACGCAGCCAGGGACAGCCCCCATGGATCGGGAATAGCCTCAGGGATTTATGAGGCGCGTGCCAGGCAGTACCCGTCCCCTCATACTTAGGCGCTTGCGATCTCTTTCTCAAGGTTGGCGGCAAGATGCTCGAGCCGTTCGGCCAGCGCGTCGACCCGGCGCACGACCTGAGGGTCGGGCGGCATCGTCGGCAGCGGGGTCGCGACGCCGCGCTTGTCGATCAACTGGTCGGCCAGCAGCAGCGAGGCGAACAGCAGGGTCCGGCTTTCGGACAGAGCGCCAAGCCCGGCCAGCGCCTCGCGGCTCTTGGCGTCCACCATCTCGGCGGCGTGGCGCAGATTCTGCTCCTCGCCGTCGCGGCAGGCGACCTTGTAGCGTCGTCCGGCGATCTCGATGTCGATCTCGGCCATGCGTCAGGCCTCCACCTTGCGAATGATCTGGTCGAGTTCGGCGATCGCCGTCCGAACCTTTTCGCGCAGCCGTTCCTCGCCATCGCCGCGCCGGCCGACCTGTTCGGCCACCCGCTCGATCCGGGCAAGCGCGCGTTCGGCCCGCGTCAGTGCCGTTTCCAATGCTTCCTGTGTCATGACCCTGACCTATGCCTCTTGATGGACCGCCACAAGCGGCGCGGGTGTTGACGCTCAACGGCTCACCGCCCAAAGGGGCCGCACTACCGGCGCACCCGACTCCGGTGCGGCGCCGTCACGATCACGGAGACATGATGCAGCCGACCCAGCGCCGTCTAGCCAATGCCATCAGGGCACTGGCCATGGACGCGGTAGAGGCCGCCAATTCCGGCCACCCGGGAATGCCGATGGGGATGGCGGACGCCGCCACCGCGCTCTTCACCAAGGTCATGAAGTTCGACCCGGCCGATCCCAAATGGCCCGACCGCGACCGCTTCGTGCTGTCGGCCGGCCACGGATCGATGCTGATCTATGCGCTCCTTCACCTGACCGGGTTCGAGCGGCCGACGCTCGACGACATCAAGAACTTCCGCCAGCTCGGCAGCCCGTGCGCCGGCCACCCCGAGAATTTCGAACTCGACGGGATCGAGACCACCACCGGTCCGCTCGGCCAGGGTCTCGCCACCGGGGTCGGCATGGCGATCGCCGAGCGCCACCTGAATGCCCTCTACGGCGACGGCCTGGTCGATCATCACACTTATGTCATCGCCGGCGACGGCTGCCTGATGGAAGGCATCAACCACGAGGCGGTGGGCCTTGCCGGGCACTTGAAGCTCGGCCGGTTGATCGTGCTGTGGGACGACAACAAGATCACCATCGACGGGTCGACCGAGCTCAGCCGGTCGGAAGACGTGATGGCCCGCCACGCGGCCAGCGGGTGGCATACGATCGAATGCGACGGCCTCGATGCGGGCAAGGTCGCCCAGGCGCTCGAAAAGGCCAAGGCCGACCACCGCCCGAGCCTGATCCGCTGCAAGACGATCATTGGCTATGGCGCGCCCAACAAGCAGGGTACCTCGGCAACCCACGGCGCCGCGCTCGGCAAGGATGAAGTCGAAGCCGCCCGCAAGGGCCTCGGCCTCGACCCGCAGGAATTTACCATCCCCGCCGACGTGCGCGAAGCCTGGCTCAAGGCCGGCAGTCGCGGCGCCGCCGAACGGGCGGCTTGGGAGAAGCGCCTCGCCAAGAGCGGCAAGGCCGACGAATTCACCCGCCGCATGGCCGGCGAGACCGACGGGCGCTGGCTTCAGCCCTATCTCGACGCCCTGCTCGACAATCCGCCCACCGTCGCCACCCGCAAAGCGAGCGAAATGGCGCTGGAGGTCATCAACGTCGCAGTGCCGGCCACCATCGGCGGTTCGGCCGACCTGACCGGCTCCAACAACACCAAAACCAAGTCGACCGGCCCGCTGACTGCCGACGATTATTCCGGCCGCTACATCTATTACGGCATCCGCGAGTTCGGCATGGCGGCGGCGATGAACGGCATGGCGCTGCATGGCGGGGTCATTCCCTATGGCGGGACCTTCCTGGTCTTCTCCGACTATTGCCGCGCCGCGATCCGCCTGTCGGCGCTGCAGAATGCCCGGGTCATCTACGTCATGACCCACGATTCGATCGGGCTTGGCGAGGATGGCCCGACCCACCAGCCGGTCGAGCACATCCAGAGCTTGCGGTTGATACCCAACCTCGAGGTGTGGCGTCCGGCCGACGCGGTGGAGACGGCGGAAGCCTGGGCAGATGCCCTAGGGCACGACGGCCCGTCGGTGCTGTGTCTGTCGCGCCAGAACCTCCGCCCGGTCCGCACCGAAAAGGCGAATGACAATTTGTCGGCCCGCGGCGGCTACGTCGTTCGCGAGTGCGCCGACCCGCAGGTCATCCTGATCGCCACCGGCTCGGAAGTCGAACTGGCGCTCGACATCGCGGCGAAACTGGATGGGGAGGGTGTCGCCGTCCGCGTCGTCAGCCTGCCCAACTGGCGCCGGTTCGAGGCGCAGGACGAAAACTACCGCGAATCCGTGCTACCGAGCGCCGCGCCCGAGCAGATCCTGCGCGTCTCGATCGAGGCCGGGACCGCTTTCGGGTGGGAGCGGCTGACGATGGTCCAGGGTCTTCGCTTCGGCCTCGACGGCTTCGGCGCCAGCGCGCCGGCCAAGAACCTGTACGATCATTTCGGCCTGACGGTGGAGAAGATCGTTCCGCAGGTTCTGGCCCGCTTGGCCGAATTGAATTCAGATCGGCGCCAGATCGCCGAACCATCAGCCGACCTTGCCGAGGTCGAAGCCCATCCAAGTTGATAACCCGCGCCGTCCGTGCCGAGCGAGATCGAGGCACCCGAGCGCACTGCCCCTCGACTTCGCTCGGGGCGAACCGAAGAGAGGAATGAAGAGAAAATGACAAAGGTCGCCATCAATGGTTTCGGGCGCATCGGCCGCCTCGTCGCCCGCGCTATCCTCGAGCGTCCCGATTGCGGGCTCGAGCTGGTCGCGATCAACGACCTCGCGGACGCCAAGAGCAACGCCTGGCTGTTCCAGCGCGACAGCGTCCATGGCAAATTCCCTGGCGAAGTGACCGCCGAGGGCGACGCGATCATCGTCAACGGCAAGCGCATCGCCGTTACCGCCGAGCGTGACCCGGCGAACCTGCCGCACAAGCAGCACGGCGTCGACATCGCGCTGGAGTGCACCGGTTTCTTCACCGACAAGGAAGGCGGCGAGAAGCATATCGCGGCGGGCGCCAAGCGCGTCCTGATCTCGGCCCCGGCCAAGGGGGCCGACCTGACCGTCGTCTATGGCGTCAACCACGACAAGCTCACCGCCGAGCATCGGGTCGTCTCCAACGCCAGCTGCACCACCAACTGCCTGGCCCCGATCGCCAAGGTGCTGAACGACACCATCGGCATCGAGCGCGGGCTGATGACGACGATCCACGCCTACACCAACGACCAGAAGATCCTCGACCAGATCCACTCCGACATGCGCCGCGCCCGTGCCGCCGGAATGAGCATGATCCCGACCACCACCGGCGCCGCCCGCGCGGTCGGCGAGGTGCTTCCGGAGCTCAAGGGCAAGCTCGACGGGTCGGCGATCCGGGTGCCGACCCCCAACGTCAGCATGGTCGACCTCACCTTCACCCCCAAGCGCGACACCAGCCTCGACGAGGTCAACGGCGTGCTGAAGGCAGCATCCGAGAGCGGCCCGCTAAAGGGCATTCTCGACTATTCGACCGATCCCCTCGTCTCGATCGACCTCAACCATACGCCCGCCAGCTCGACCGTCGACAGCCTCGAGACCGCCGTGCTCGAAGGCAAGCTGGTCCGGGTGGTCAGCTGGTACGACAATGAATGGGGCTTCTCGAACCGCATGGTCGACACCGCCTCGGCCATGGCCAAGCTGGGCTGATCTTCTCCCCTCCCGCTCGCGGGAGGGGCCGGGGGTGGGCCTTCGAGCCCCTGCCGGTCACACCCACCCCTGACCCCTCCCGCAAGCGGGAGAGGAATTGGAGCGCCACTTGCCCGATTTCCACACCCTCGACGACCTCCCGGCCGACCTGACGGGCAAGCGCGTGCTCGTCCGCGTCGACCTCAACGTGCCGATGCAGGACGGGGCGGTGTCGGATGCGACGCGCCTCAAGTCCGCGCTGCCGACGATCCTCGAACTGTCGGACCGCGGGTCGATCGTGCTGCTGCTCAGCCATTTCGGCCGGCCCAAGGGCCAGTCGCGGCCCGACATGTCGACCGCCCTCTTGGTCAAACCGCTGACCGACCTCACCGGCCGCTCGGTCCGCTTCGTCGAGGATTGCCAGGGCGAGCATGCGGCGCGGGCGATTTCGACGATGACCGCGGGCTCGATCGCGGTGCTGGAGAATACCCGCTTTCACGCCGGCGAGGAAAAGAACGACCCCGAACTCAGCCGCGGGATCGCGGCGCTCGGCGACTATTACGTCAACGACGCTTTCTCCGCCGCGCACCGCGCGCACAGCTCGACCGAGGGTGTGGCCCACCTGCTGTCCAGCTTTGCCGGTCGGGCGATGGAAGCCGAACTGAAAGCCCTGCAGGCCGCGCTCGGCTCGCCCGAGAGGCCGGTGGCGGCGGTGGTCGGGGGGGCCAAGGTCTCGACGAAGCTCGCCGTCCTGCTTCACCTCGTCGGCAAGGTCGATCACCTGATCATCGGCGGCGGCATGGCCAACACCTTCCTTGCCGCGCGAGGCGTGAATGTCGGCAAGTCTTTGTGCGAGCATGAGCTGACCGGCCAGGCCGAGGCGATCCTCGACGCCGCCGACAAGGCGAATTGCACTGTCCACCTGCCGTATGACGTGGTGGTCGCCAAGGAATTCGCCGCCAATCCGCCGTCCTTGCGCACCGTCAACGTGCACGAGGTCGCCTCGGACGAGATGATCCTCGACGTCGGCCCGTCGGCGGTCGAGTCGCTCGGCGATGCGCTCAAGACCTGCCGGACCCTGGTCTGGAACGGTCCGCTCGGCGCGTTCGAGACGCCGCCGTTCGACACCGCCACCGTCGCGCTCGCCCGGATCGCCGCAGCGCTGACCACCGACGGCAGCCTGGTGTCGGTCGCGGGAGGCGGGGACACGGTCGCCGCGCTCAACCATGCCGGGGTGGCCGCCGACTTCACCTTTGTTTCAACCGCCGGGGGGGCATTCCTGGAATGGATGGAAGGACGCGACCTTCCGGGCGTCTCCGCGCTCCTGCAGCCAAGAGGATAAAAGATGCAGTTCAATGACATGCGTGACAAGATCGCCGCTGGCCAGGGCTTCATTGCGGCGCTCGACCAGTCGGGTGGCTCGACCCCCAAGGCGCTCAAGGGCTACGGCGTCGAGGAAGACGCTTACTCGGGCGACGAGGAAATGTTCGGCCTCATTCACCAGATGCGCAGCCGGATCATCACCTCGCCCTGTTTTTCGGGCGAAAAGGTGATCGGCGCCATCTTGTTCGAAAAGACCATGGACGGCGAGGTCGATGGGCGTCCGACCCCGGCCGCGCTGATCGAGCGCGGGATCGTGCCGTTCATCAAGATCGACAAGGGTCTCGAGGACGAGCGCGACGGCGTCCAGTTGATGAAGCCGATCTCAGGCCTCGACGAACTGCTGACCCGCGCCAAGGGCCTCGGCGTGTTCGGCACCAAGGAACGCTCGGTTGTCAATCAGGCCAACGAAGCAGGCATCTCCGCCGTCGTCGGCCAGCAATTCGAGCTGGCGATCCAGGTCCTGCGCCACGGCCTGGTCCCGATCATCGAGCCCGAGGTCAACATTAAGAGCACCGACCGCGCTGCCTCCGACGCGATCCTGCGCGATGAAATCCTCCGTCATCTCGACCGCTTGCCGGAGAGCGAGCAGGTCATGCTCAAGCTCTCGATCCCGGCCGAGGCCGGCCTGTTCCAGCCGCTCACCGAGCATCCCCGCGTGCTTCGCGTCGTTGCACTGTCGGGCGGCTTCAGCCGTGCCGACGCCTGCGAGCAGCTCGCCCGCAACCCCGGGATGATCGCCAGCTTCAGCCGCGCGCTGCTGAGCGACCTTCGCCACGGGCAGTCGGACGAGGAGTTCGACAAGACGCTCGGCACCGCGATCGACGAGATCCACGCCGCTTCGGTGGCCTGAACCTACAGGCCGGGAGCGCTCCGGCTCCGCAGCACCAGCGCGTAGGAGAGCGTGAGGGCGGCGATGAAGATCGCCCCCTCCGCCGCTCCGGCCGCCAGCAGGAGCGGGGGCGTCAGTTCGGTCAGCAGGCGTCCGAGCGGGGCGTCGGGATGCACCGCGGCAAGGCCGGCGAGGCTGCCCGCCATCATCTTGCCGCCGCCCAGCGTCATCAGCAGTCCGGCGATCGCGCCGAGCAGCGCTCCCTTGCCCGCGGTGGTCGCGGGCGGCGTGTCGCCATCGCGCTCGGCCAGCCACAGCGCGGCCCCCGCGATCGCGCCGATGATCAGTCCCTCGCTGCCACCCGTGATCGCCAGCGGACGGCTGCCGATCAGCAGCGAGAAGGCGTCGAGCCCGATCAGCCGGCCCAGCGCCCCGACCGCCAGTCCCCCGAACGCCCCGCCCGCCATAAGCGGAAACAGCCGTCCGCGGGCGACCAGCCGCCCAAGCGCACTCCCGCCGCCCACGCCGAGCCCGCCGATCAGGCCGATCAGCACGCACAGGCAGGTCATGACGAGCAGGATCGAAATCGCCCCGGTCCCGGCCGGCGGCTCCGTCGCCGCAATCAGCCCATAACCGATCCCGCCGACCAGCCCCGAACCCGCCCCGCCAACCAGCCCCGCCGCCGCAATCAGCAAGAACTGCGAACGAGCTGACTGGGACTTGAAAGATGAATCAGGTTTCAAATTGTTCGGGCGGTCGGTTCGTGTGTTCGGGATGGGGGCAGCACCATGGAGGACGGGGATTTCCCCGTCAGGTGACGCTGCCGAAGTAAAGCCTGCAACTGTCGCTTCGGCCCTCATTGCCGGACCGCTTTGCCACGCCGCATCACCGATAGCGTCCGCCTCAGATGCCGCACCCCGCACCCGGACCTCCGCGACGAACCGATACCCATGCCGCGGCACCGTCTCGATGAAGCGCGGGCGGCCGGCCTGGTCGCCCAGCGCCTTGCGCAGGTTGCGGATGCATTGGGTCAGCGCCTCATCGGTCACCGGCACCCCGCGCCAGACCTCGCCCATGAAGCGGTCCTTGGTGATGAGTTCACCCGGGCGACCGGCCAGAAGCAGCAGCGCATCGAGGTAGCGGCCGCTGATCTCCACCGGCGCCCCGTCGCGGGTCAGGCGGCGCTCGGCGGGCTCCAGCGTGAAGCCCTCGAACTCCAGCACTTCATTGCTCATCCCGCTCAGCAAATGCTCACCCCTTCGTCATGCCTTTGAGCAGAAGGGTGGGGCAGGAGACAAGCATCGCAACCGCTTTCCAGGAGTGACAAGGATGACCCGATCGACCGGCGGACGATCCGCCCTGTGGCGCCTCGCCATGTGGGGGACGCTCGCGACCCTGCTCTCGCTACCGGCCATTTTTCGCTTTCCCTGGACCGCCTCCGATTTCGTCATCATGGGGATCATGCTCGGCAGTGTCGGGCTTGGGATTGAGTTCCTGGTGCGGCGTTCGGGAAGCAATGCCTTCCGCCTGGGCGCCGTAGTGGCGGTGCTGACCGCGTTCATGACGGTCTGGGCCAATCTGGCGGTCGGGATGATCGGATCGGAGGACAATCCCTACAACCTGTTTTTCATGGGCGTGCCGGTGCTGGCGTTCATCGCCGCGGCCGCCGTGCGGTTCGATCCGCGCCGGACCGCCATCATCATGGCTGCGGCAGCCGCCGTGCAACTCGGCCTCGCACTCGGCGGAATGGGCGTCGATATGCGCGGCGCACGGTTCAGCTCCTTCTTCGCCTTCCTGTGGCTGATCGCCGCCGCGCTGTTCTGGAGCGCAGCCGTTGGAGACCGCCGCGCGGTCCGCTAGGGCGGCGCGATGATTGAACATGAAGACGACGAACTGACGGTGGAAGGCTTCGCCGAGCGCTTCCACGGAGAATCCCGCGGCGACGCTTCGCTGTACCTGATCAGCCCGCAGGAGGTGGAAGGCGACTTCCCCGACCGCCTGCGCGCGGCACTCGGCGGGGGCGGGGTGGCGGCCTTCCAGTTTCGGGTGAAGGGCCTCGACCAGCATGCGCTGGCCAAGGCGGCCGAGCCGCTGCAGCGCATCTGCGCCGACCATGAGCTGGCGTTCATCGTCAACGACGACATGGGCCTCGCTAAGCGGCTGGGCGCGGACGGCGTTCACCTCGGGCAGAAGGACGGCGATCCGCGCGAAGCCCGCGCCCTGCTGGGGCCGATGGCGCAGATCGGCGTCACCTGCCACGACAGCCGCCACCTGGCGATGGAAGCGGGCGAGAAAGGCGCGGACTATGTCGCCTTCGGGGCGTTCTACCCGACCGCTACCAAACAGGTCAGCCACGTCCCCGAACTGGGCATCCTCGGCTGGTGGGGCACCCTGTTCGAACTACCCTGCGTGGCGATTGGCGGAATCACCCCGGCCAACGGCCGGCCGCTGGTCGAGGCGGGCGCCGACTTCCTCGCGGTCTGCGGAGCCGTGTGGAACGAGCCAGACCCGGCGCAGGTCGTCGCGGCCTTCCAGCCCCTGCTCAAGCGGAGCCCCTAAGGCCGGGCGACCTAGTCGCCGGTGGCTGAGCGGCCGCTGAGCGGGCTGTCGTCGAACCGCGCAAGCAGGTCGGCGACATTGTCATAGATGGCGATCGCGCCCGCCAGCACTTCGTCGTCGAACAGCCCGGAACGGACCGCGACGGTTCGGATCCCCGCCGCCGTCGCCGCGTCGATGTCGTAAGGCGTATCGCCCACCACCAGGCTCTCTTCCGGCCGGACACCGGCCTTGCGGGCCGCAGCTTTGAACAGGTCCGGAGAGGGTTTCGAGTGACCGACGTCGTCGGCGCTGGTCCAGCCGTCGACGATCCCGCGCGCGTCCAGCACGTCTAGGTTCCGCTCCAGCTCGCGCCCGCTCGCCGAAGTGGCGAGCATCACCTTGAGCCCCGCGTCGCGGCATCGCCGGAGCATTTCGCGCGCACGGGGAAAGGGTTTGAGCCGGTGCGAATAGTGCCGGGCGAACAGCGCCTTGTGCGCCTCGCCCAGCTCCTTCGCTTCCGCTTCGCTGACGTCCGGCAGCAGGGCGGGCACGAAGTTGTCCGCACCCTTGCCGATCTGCGCGTGAATATCGGCCAGGCGGAGATCATGTCCCGCCGCATGGAACGCCTCCGCCCAGGCGAGCACATGGAACTGGTTGCTGTCGACAAGGGTGCCGTCGACATCGAAGAGAATGGCCTGGAGCATCATCGCCCAACGAGGCAGGAGACCAGCGTTTCCGCCCGAGGTGGGAAAGAAGCCGTCCGTCGGTCGTTTCGGGCTGCAACCCTATTGGTCATCGAGGTGCCAGTTCCATGCGTAAGGTCGTTCTTCTTCTTGCTGCGAGCGCCGGGCTTGCTGTCGCCGGCCACGCCCTGGCGCAGCAACCGGCCGGCAATTCGGCCGCTCCAGCCAATGCTCAGACAGCCGCCCGGCCGTGGGTCGCGCCGGGCACACCGGGCTCCCCGATCGACGGTACGATCTTCCATGCCCAGGTGCTGCTGGACGCCGCCGGATTCCCGAGCGGGGTAATCGACGGCAAGAAGGGCATGGTCTTCGCCCAGGCGGTCAAGGGCTTCCAGCAAAGCCGCAACCTCCCGGTCACGGGCGAGCTCGACGGCGCCACGCGCCAAGCGCTGCTGCAGCTTAGCCGCCCATCGACGCGGATGCTTCGGCTTGGCGACAACGATCTGCGCGGGCCGTTCGTCTTCCCGTTCCCCAAGGACGCCGCCGACCAGGCCAAGCTCGACGGACTTCACTACCGCAATTCGCTCGAGCAGCTTTCCGAGCGTTTCCACACCACGCCGCAGACGATCGTGGCTCTTAATGGTCCCGACAAGCCGATCGGGCCGGGCGCCGTGCTTCGGCTTCCCAACGTCCTCCCTGCGTCGCGCGACTATGCCGGGGCGATTGACGAGAAGCAGGGGCGGCTGCTCAACTTCTTCAACGTCGACGCCACTCAGCCCAAGGGCGACTTCATCGTCGTCGACAAGTCGGAAGGGGTGATGCGGGTTTATGAGGGGGAAGTGCCGAAGGGCGAGTTCAGCACCAACTCGAATCCCGGACCGGCGCCCAAGCTTGACGACGACCCCGGCAAGCTGGTCGCCCAGTTCCCGGTAACTATGGGCTCGTCGCAATATCCGCTGCCGATCGGGCGCTGGAAGGTCACCACCTACGCCTTCGAGCCGCCATTCAAATATCAGCCGCGCCTGCTCAAGGGCAAGGATCCCAACGAGCCCGAGCAGATGCTTCCGCCCGGGCCCAACGGCCCGGTCGGAATCGCCTGGCTCGACCTTACCAAGGAGCATTACGGCATTCACGGCACCGATTCGCCCGAGACCATCGGCAGGGCCGAAAGCTCGGGCTGCATCCGGCTTGCCAACTGGGACGTGATCCGCCTCAGCCGGATCATGAAGCCGGGCTTCACGGCGATCTTCCAGGCCTGAACCAAGATGAGGGTCAGCCGCTTCAGCTTGTTCGGCAATTCCCTGGTGTTCGCCTTGCTGGCATTCGGCGCCTGGCTGTGGTGGCGCAACGTGTCGCGGACGGCCGACCCGCCGTCCGCCGCCGTCGCGATCCTCGCCGAATCCGCCGAGAAGGTCGGGGTCGACAGCAGCCGCGGCGCACCGCGGCGGACGGGCGGTCCGGCCGGGCCCCTGATCGTCTCCGCTTCTGGGCTGGCCATTCCGGTCGCCGGCATTGGGTTCGACCAGCTGACCGATACCTTCACCGCCAGCCGCGGCGGAGGCAGCCGGGTGCACAATGCGATCGACATCATGGCTCCGCGCGGGACCCCGGTCGTCGCGGCGACCGAGGGAACGGTCGAGAAGCTCTATTATTCGCACGGCGGCGGCGGGATCACTGCCTATGTCCGTTCCCCCGACGGCCAGTGGCTGCACTATTACGCCCACCTCGATTCCTATGCGCCGGGGCTGAGGGAAGGGCAGCGGATCCGTCGCGGCGACCCGGTCGGCACGGTCGGGATCAGTGGCAACGCCAACCCGTCTGGCCCGCATCTCCACTATGCCATCTACCGGATGAGCCCGGGCGAACGCTGGTGGCAGGGCGCTCCGATTAACCCCTATCCGCAGCTCGCGAGCAGGCGGTCGGCCGCCCGGTAGCTTGCCGTTCGGCGCGATCGCGGCTAGTGGCGCTGCCGTGGGTCGGACCCTGGTCCGGCAAGCTCTTTCAACCTGTAGAAGCGGAACAGCGGATCCATGAAGATCAGCGGCGTCGAAATTCGTCCCGGCAATATCATCGAATATGAGAAGGGCATCTGGCGTGCGGTGAAGATCCAGCACACCCAGCCCGGCAAGGGCGGTGCCTACATGCAGGTCGAGCTCAAGAACCTCATCGACGGCCGCAAGAACAACGTCCGCTTCCGTTCCGCCGAGACGGTGGAGCGCGTTCGCCTCGACACCAAGGACTTCTCCTACCTGTACGCCGAGGGCGAAGACCTGGTGTTCATGGACAAGGAAACCTACGAGCAGATCACTCTGTCGCGCGACACGCTGGGCGATGCCGCGGCCTTCCTGCAGGACGGCATGGACGTGGTGATGGAGCTGTATGACGAGCGCCCGATCAGCGTCCAGCTTCCCGACACGGTCGAAGCCACCATCGTCGAGGCCGATGCCGTGGTGAAGGGCCAGACCGCGTCGTCGAGCTACAAGCCCGCGATCCTCGAGAATGGCGTCCGCGTCATGGTCCCGCCGCACATTGGTGCCGGCACCAAGATCGTGGTCGACGTTTACGAACAGACCTACGTCCGCCGCGCGGACTGACCTCAATTCCCTTCCCGCTGGCGGGAGGGGCAGGGGTGGGCATCGACCACCCCGCACGACCGATTCACCCCCGTCCCCTCCCGCAAGCAGGAGGGGGGAGAAAAGATATGGCAACCCACTCCGGCCTGATCGCCGTTATGCAAAAGGCCGCGCGCAAGGCCGCGCCCAAGCTTCGTCGCGACTTCGGCGAAGTGGCCGAGCTGCAGGTCTCGAAGAAGGGGCCGGGCGACTTCGTCACCATGGCTGACAAGGCGTCGGAAGAGACGATCGTCAGCGAACTTCGCGCCGCGCGTCCCGATTGGGGCATGCTGCTGGAGGAGGGCGGCACGATCGAGGGCAACCCGGCCAAGCCGCGGTTCATCGTCGATCCGCTCGATGGAACCAGCAACTTCCTCCACGGCATCCCGCACTTCGCCATCTCGATCGCGGTCGAAGAGAAGAAGCCGAACGGCCAGCCCGACATCACTCATGCCCTGGTCTACCAGCCGCTGACCGACGAGACGTTCTGGGCTGAAAAGGGCCGTGGTGCCTGGCTTCACGACCGCCGCCTCCGGGTGTCGGCCCGCCGCTATCTCGACGAAAGCCTGATCGGCACTGGCATCCCGCATCTCGGGCGG
Organism: Sphingomonas glaciei; assembly: GCF_023380025.1. NCBI lineage: Bacteria > Pseudomonadati > Pseudomonadota > Alphaproteobacteria > Sphingomonadales > Sphingomonadaceae > Sphingomonas > Sphingomonas glaciei. Next base: position 1,137,762 of record NZ_CP097253.1, on the reverse strand, counting down.
TCGGACGCGGCGCAGTGGACCAAGATCTACAATGCGATCGCGCCTGAAGTCGCCGGAATCCGCCGCTTCGGCGCCGCCAGCCTCGATTTCGCATGGGTCGCGGCCGGGCGGATGGACGGCTTCTGGGAAGAAGATCTCGATCCGTGGGACAGCGCTGCGGGCATGCTTCTGGTCAAGGAAGCGGGCGGCTTCGTGTCCGACTATCGTGGCCAGGACCGGATGATGGAACGGCGCGAGTATCTCGCCGCCAACGGCGACCTCCACAGCCGCCTCCACAAGCTCGTCGCGAGCGCATTGCGCGGCTGAGGCCGAGGGCTTCTCGATGAAGGGACAAAGGGGGACCAGAAGGTCCTTCTGATGGTTGTTTCCGCACCAGCCCTGCTCTAGAGCGCGGCCAACCTAATTCCGGAGAGTCTCGCGTGGCCTCAGTTGCCGCACAATATCTGCCGATCCTGCTGTTCCTGGGCGTTGCCCTCGGTCTCAGCCTGTTGTTCGTGATCGCGCCGATCATTGCGTCCAAATTCACCGGCGCCGACCGGCCCTATGCCGAGAAGCTGACCGAATACGAGTGCGGCTTCCCGGCCTTCGAGGACTCGCGCTCGCAGTTCGACGTCCGCTTCTACCTGGTCGCGATCCTGTTCATCGTGTTCGACCTGGAAGCGGCGTTCCTGTTCCCCTGGGCGGTCACGCTCGACACCACCGGCTGGCTGGGCTGGGGCGCGATGATGGTGTTCCTTGCGGAACTCGCGCTCGGCCTTGCCTATGCCTGGAAGAAGGGAGCGCTCGAATGGGAGTGATGCTTGACCCCGCGGTGAATCCCTATCCTACCGAGGAGGAGCTCGCCCGCGCCTATGGCCTGGTTCCGGGTTCGCCCGAACATGCCCGCCTGACCGAGATGGGCAAGGACCTCGACGAGAAGGGCTTTCTGGTCACCTCGGCCGAGGACCTGTTCACGTGGGCCCGGACCGGCTCGCTGTGGTGGATGACCTTCGGGCTCGCCTGCTGCGCGGTGGAGATGATCCACGTCAACATGCCGCGCTACGACCTTGAGCGGTTCGGCGTCGCCCCGCGCGCGTCACCGCGCCAGTCGGACGTGATGATCGTCGCCGGCACCCTGTGCAACAAGATGGCTCCGGCCCTGCGCCGGGTCTACGATCAGATGGCCGAGCCGCGCTACGTCATCTCGATGGGCAGCTGCGCCAATGGCGGCGGCTATTATCATTACAGCTATTCGGTGGTGCGCGGCTGCGACCGGATCGTTCCGGTTGATATCTATGTCCCGGGCTGCCCGCCGACCGCCGAGGCCCTGCTCTACGGGATCATGCAGTTGCAGCGGAAGATCCGCCGCGAGGGGACGTTCGAGCGGTGACTCATTCGGCTCCTAGGACCGCTTCCGATGAGGGCGTGATCGAGGCTGCGCGGGCCGCGCTCGGTGCCTTGATCCTCGAGGAAAAGCACGCCGCTGACGAGATTACGCTGACTGTCGCGCGCGAGGGGGTGGCCGACGCCTGCCGCCTGCTGCGCGACACGCCGGGGCTGGAATATCAGCAGCTGATGGAGATCGCCGGGGTCGATTATCCCGAGATCCCCGAGCGGTTCGAGGTCAACTATCACCTGCTCTCGCTGACCCGGAACCGCCGCATCCGCGTCAAGGTGCGGACCGACGAGGTCACACCGGTGCCGACCGTCACGAATCTGTGGCCGGTCGCCGGCTGGCTCGAGCGCGAGGTGTTCGACCTCTACGGCGTGACCTTCGCCGGCAACTCGGACCTCCGCCGCATACTCACCGACTATGGGTTCGAGGGGCACCCACTGCGCAAGGACTTCCCGCTGACGGGCTATACCGAGATGCGCTATTCGGAAGCCGAGAAGCGGGTCGTTTACGAGCCGGTCAGCCTGGCCCAGGATTTCCGCGCGTTCGATTTCCTGACGCCGTGGAACGGGCCCGAATATCGCCTGCCGGGCGACGAAAAGGCTGAGCCGGGCGCTCCGGGCGGTGCCTCGCCGGCGCCTGCCACCGCCGAGCCGGCCAAGGTCGCTCCGGCCGCCGGTGCCGGTCCGCGCGGCGGCGAAAAGCCCTACATTACCGACAATGAAGACCGGAAGACTGCAGGCATGGCCGAAGCCTCGGCCGAAGCGCGCAAGTCGAACGGCGACAAGTCGGCCCAGGTCGGTGGCAAGGCCACGGCGATCGATGAGCCGGTGCCTGACAGCAGCAAGGTGACCCGCGACAGCGGGGAGGCGCAGTAATGGCAATCAGCGAAGAGAATGGCGTCGTCGTCGACGAGAAGCGCCAGACAACCCGCGTCGAGGTCGGCGTGATGCCGGAACTGGGCGACCAGAACCCCGGCGACGAGACGATCCAGAATTACACCATCAACTTCGGCCCCCAGCACCCGGCCGCCCACGGCGTGCTGCGCCTGATCCTCGAGCTCGACGGCGAGATCGTCGAGCGGGTCGATCCGCACGTCGGCCTGCTCCACCGCGGCACCGAGAAGCTGATCGAATACAAGACTTACGCGCAGGCGATCCCCTATTTCGATCGCCTCGATTACTGCTCGCCGATGTGCATGGAGCATAGCTTCGTGCTCGCGGCCGAGAAATTGATGGGCCTCGAGGTCCCGATCCGCGCCCAGTATATCCGGGTGATGATGGCGGAGCTGACCCGCATCAAGAACCACATGCTGAATCTCGGCAGCCACGTCATGGACGTGGGCGCGATGACGCCCAACCTGTGGATGTTCGAGCTGCGCGAAGATCTGATGCAGATCTACGAAAGCGTGTCGGGCGCGCGGATGCACGCCAATTACTTCCGCGTCGGCGGCGTCCACCAGGACATCCCGCCCAAGGTGCTCGACCAGATCGGCACCTTCCTCGATACCCGCCTGCAATTGTTCGAGGACGCGATCAGCCTGGTCGCCGACAACCGCATCTTCAAGCAGCGTAACGTCGACATCGCCACAGTCACCAAGGAAGACGCGATCGCCTGGGGCTTCTCGGGCCCGATGATCCGCGGCTCGGGCATTCCGTGGGATATCCGCAAGAGCCAGCCTTACGAAGTCTACGACCGGATGCAGTTCGACGTGCCGGTCGGCACGCGCGGCGACTGCTACGACCGCTTCATGGTGCGGGTCGAAGAGGTTCGCCAAAGCTGGCGGATCGTCCGCCAATGCCTGAACGAGATGCCGTCGGGCGAGATCGGTTCGAGCGACCGCAAGGTATTCCCGCCCAAGCGGGCTGAGATGAAGACCTCGATGGAAGCGCTCATCCACCACTTCAAGCTGTACACCGAGGGCTATCACGTGCCTGCGGGCGAAGTATATGTCGCGACCGAAAGCCCCAAGGGCGAGTTCGGCGTCTATCTGGTCGCCGACGGCACCAACAAGCCTTACCGCTGCAAGATCAGGCCGACCGCGTTCAGCCACCTGCAGGCGATGGATTTCATGATGAAGGGTCACATGCTGGCCGATACGACTGCGGTGCTGGGCGCGATGGACATCGTGTTCGGGGAGTGTGACCGCTAATGGCCGAGCGTCATTTCGCCCCCGACATTCCCGAGCTGCGCGAGCGCTGGGGCACCTTCACCTGGGACAAGGCGCATGCGCCCGAAGCCGCGCGTGCGCTCGGCAAATATCCGGACGGCCGCAAGGCCTCGGCCGTGATCCCGTTGCTCGACCTGGCCCAGCGCCAGGTCGGCGCGGAGACCGGTACGCAGGGCTGGCTGCCAATCCCGGTTATCGAATTCGTCGCGGCGGAATGCGGACTTCCCCCGATTCGCGCGATGGAGGTCGCCAGCTTCTACACCATGTTCAACCTGGTGCCGGTCGGTAAGTACCATGTGCAGGTGTGCGGCACGACGCCGTGCATGCTGCGCGGATCCGACGACGTGCTCAAGGCCTGCTACGCCAAGGGCATGAAGAAGGGCGGGACTTCGCCCGACGGGCTGTGGACGCTGACCGAGGTCGAGTGCCTGGGCGCCTGCGCCAACGCACCGATGGTCCAGATCAACGACGACAATTTCGAGGATCTGACCGAGGCCAGCATGACCGCCGTGCTCGACGCGCTGGCGTCCGGAAAGCCGGTCAAGCCGGGCTCGCAGATCGGGCGGCAGACCAGCTGCCCCGAGGGCGGTCCCACCAGCCTCAAGAAGATGACCGAGCGCAACTACGACTATCGGCCGATGTGGGCCGAAGCGGGCGAGGGCGCCTGAGTGGACGGCTCCGTCATCCTGATCATCGTCGGTGTGATCGCCGCGTTTCTCGCGCTCAAGTTCATCAAGGGCGTGATCAAGTTTGCCGTGCTCGCGGCGATCGTGATCGCGGTCATCTACTTCCTCAGCCAGGGCTCGCTCTAAGATGGGCTACACAGGACCGCTGTTCGACAAGGACCGCATCTTCACCAACGTCTACGGCTTCCAGTCGCCCGATCTGAAGGCGGCGCAGGCGCGCGGCGACTGGGACAATACCAAGGCGCTGATGGCCGCCGGGCCCGACGCGCTGATCGACATCGTCAAGGCCTCGGGCCTGCGCGGGCGCGGCGGGGCGGGCTTCCCGACCGGCATGAAGTGGAGCTTCATGCCCAAGGAGCCCAAGCCCGGCAAACCCAACTTCCTGGTCATCAACGCCGACGAATCCGAGCCCGGATCTTGCAAGGATCGCGAGATCATCCGCCACGATCCGCACAAGCTGATCGAAGGCGCGCTGATTGCCAGTTTCGCGATGCGCGCGCGGGCCTGCTACATCTACATTCGCGGCGAATATATCCGCGAGGCGCAGGCGCTCGAAAAGGCCATCGCCGAGGCTTATGCAGCCGGCCTGGTCGGCAAGAATGCGGCGGGATCGGGCTACGACTTCGACATCTTCTGCCACCGCGGCGCGGGCGCCTACATCTGCGGCGAAGAAACCGCGATGCTGGAAAGCCTCGAAGGCAAGCAGGGCCGTCCGCGCCTCAAGCCGCCGTTCCCGGCCGGTGCCGGCCTCTATGGCTGCCCGACGACGGTCAACAACGTCGAATCGATTGCGGTCGTCCCGACCATCCTGCGCCGCGGCGCCAGCTGGTTCGCCGGCTTCGGCCGCGAGAAGAACGAGGGCACCAAGCTCTTCCAGATCAGCGGTCATGTCGAGAAGCCGTGCGTCGTCGAGGAGAGCATGAGCATCTCCTTCCGCGAGCTGATCGACCGCCATTGCGGCGGCATCCGCGGCGGGTGGGACAATTTGCTCGCGGTGATCCCGGGCGGTTCCTCTGTCCCCCTGGTTCCGGCCGCCGAGATCATGGACGCGCCGATGGACTTCGACGGCTTGAAGGCGGTCGGCTCCGGCCTCGGCACCGCGGCGGTGATCGTCATGGACAAGTCGACCGACATCGTCCGCGCGATCAGCCGCATCAGCTATTTCTACAAGCATGAGAGCTGCGGCCAGTGCACCCCGTGCCGCGAAGGCACCGGCTGGATGTGGCGGATCATGGAGCGGCTTCGCGAAGGCGACGGCAGCCCCGAGCTGATCGACAAGCTGTACGACGTCACCAAGCAGGTCGAAGGCCACACCATCTGCGCGCTCGGCGACGCGGCGGCGTGGCCGATCCAGGGCCTTATCAAGCACTTCCGCCCCGAGCTCGAGCGGCGCATGACGGAACGCAACGGCGGCGCGATGCTCGAGGCAGCGGAGTGAGACCGACGATGTCCATTCGACCACATGGGCGGCTACAGGTTAGCGGCCTTCGGGCTGCCGTCGCGGCAGCATTTCTCCTGTCGGCTTTCGGCTCCCCGGCATCCGCTCAGATAGCCCCTGGCCGTTCCGGCCTCTCTTCGTCGACGCCGGTGCCGTTAATCGCCGCTTATCGCGACCTTCAGCTGTTTGGCGAGTGCATCGCAAAGAGTCAGCGCAAGGTGGCATTGCTGCTGATCGAGACGACACCGGACTCGAAGGAAGAAGAGAAAGCGTTCGACAAGTACGTTTTTGGCGAAGGAGGCAGTTGCCTGAGCGCCGGATCGAACATGACGATGTCGCTGCTTTATGCGCGGGGCGCGATTGCCGAAGGCCTGCTGCGAAGCAGTGAAGGAATTCCGGACACATTCCGTTTGGCGGCACCAGCAGCGACCGAGACGCGCAACCTCCACGCAGTCGCTCGCTGTTATGCCGCAGGCAACCGCCAACAGGTGCTTTCGGTCTTGAAAACCCGGCTCGGGACACCGGAAGAAGTGAGGGCAGTCGCTGCGATCTGGCCGGGTTTCCGGACCTGTATGCCGGGCTTCACCGTCCGGTTGAACGCGCCGTGGATTCGCTTCCTTCTTGCCGAAGCCCTGCTTCGTCTCGACCCAACGGGGACGCAATCGTGATTGGCAACGTCCAGGCCTTACTGGCCTTGCTGCCCGAACTGACCGATCGAGAGAAGGACTGATGCCCAAGGTTACCGTCGACGGCGAAGAGATCGAGGTCCCCGCAGGGGCGACCGTGCTGCAGGCGTGCGAGCTTGCCGGCAAGGAGATCCCGCGCTTCTGCTATCATGAACGGCTGAGCATTGCCGGCAATTGCCGCATGTGCCTGGTCGAGGTGTCGCCGGGCCCTCCCAAGCCGCAGGCCAGCTGTGCGCTCCCGGCCGCCGACAACCAGGTGATCCGCACCGACACCGCGATGGTCAAGAAGGCGCGCGAAGGGGTGATGGAGTTCCTCCTCATCAACCACCCGCTCGACTGCCCGATCTGCGACCAGGGCGGCGAATGCGACCTGCAGGACCAGGCGATGGCCTATGGCCGCTCGTCCAGCCGGTTCGACGAGAACAAGCGCTCGGTCGACGACAAATACATGGGTCCGGTCATCAAGACCGCGATGACCCGCTGCATCCAGTGCACCCGTTGCGTGCGCTTTGCCGAGGAAGTGGCGGGCACGCCCGAACTCGGCATGCTGTACCGCGGCGAGGATGCGCAGATCACGGCGTATCTGGAGCGCGCTCTGACCAGCGAGCTGTCGGGCAACCTTGCCGACCTGTGCCCGGTGGGCGCGCTGCTGCAGGCGCCGCAGAATTTCGAATATCGCCCGTGGGAGCTGCGCAAGATCCCGTCGATCGACGTGATGGACGCGGTCGGCAGCAACATCCGCCTCGACGTGCGCGGGCCGCAGGTGATGCGGATCCTTCCGCGCATCAACGAGGACGTCAACGAGGAGTGGATCAGCGACAAGACGCGGCACCATGCCGACGCGCTAGTCCGTAATCGCCTCGACCGTCCGTGGCTGCGCGAGGGCGGCAAGCTCCGCGCGGCGACCTGGGCCGAGGCGCTCGATGTCTTCGCCGCCAAGCTTAAGGGCGCGGGCTCCAAGGTCGCGGCAATCGCTGGCGACCTGCTTGACGCCGAAACCATGTTTGCGGCCAAGAAGCTGCTCGAAGGGCAGGGCTCGACCCTGCTCGAAGGGCGCCAGACCGGCCTCGACTATGACGTGACCTCACTCAGCGCGGTGGCGTTCAATTCGACCCTGGCCGGAATCGAGACCGCCGACGCCATCCTGCTGATCGGGACCAACCCGCGGTGGGAAGCGCCGCTGGTCAACACCCGCCTGCTCAAGGCGTCGCGTCGTGCGGGCGCGGCGGTGTTCAGCATCGGCCCGGCGGTCGACCTCACCTATCCGGTCACCGACATCGGCGACGACCTGTCGCTGCTGGGCAAGCTGCCGTCGGCGGTCACCGATGCCTTCGCCAAGGCGGAGCGTCCGGCGGTCATAGTCGGTCCGGGCGCGCTTGGCGCCGGGGCGCTCGGCGCCGCGCTGGCGTTGGTCGGACCGCTCGGCCTCATCAAGGACGGCTGGAATGGCTTCAACGTCATCCACACCGCCGCCAGCCGCATGGCCTCGCTGATGCTGGGCTTTGCGCAGCCGGGCGGAATCGCTGACCTCGAGGCTGCATCGCCCGAGTTAGTGGTGCTGCTCGGTGCCGACGAAGTCGCTCCTGAGCGCTTCGCCGGTGCGTTCAAGGTCTATATCGGTCACCATGGCGACAAGGGCGCCAAGCAGGCCGACCTGGTCCTCCCCGGTTCCGCCTACAGCGAGAAGCACGGCACCTTCGTCAATCTTGAAGGCCGGGTGCAGCAATCCGAAAAGGCCAGCTTCGCCCCGGGCGAGGCGCGCGAGGACTGGACAATACTGCGTGCCGTGTCCGACCTCATCGGCAAGCCGCTTTCCTTTGACCGCTTCGACCAGCTGCGCGCCGCGATGATCGCCGAAGTGCCCGCGCTGGGTGAGCTCGGCCTCGTCGACCTGGCGTGGTCGCCGCCTTCGCTCTCTGCGGAGGCGAGCGGCCCAGTCAATTTGCCGGTCAAGGACTTCTACCTCACCAACGCCATCAGCCGCGCCAGCCCTGTGATGCAGCGCTGCTCCGCCGAGCTGATCCATGGCCAGACCTTCGCCGAGGCCGCCGAATGACCGCTACCTTCCAGGGCTGGGGCCTCAACTACGACTGGTCGTGGTTTCTGGCGACCATTGCCGGCATCCTGCTGATCGCGCTTCCGCTGATGCTGGCGGTGGCGATGATCATCTATGCCGAGCGCAAGATTTGGGCTGCCATGGCGCTCCGCCGCGGGCCCAACGTGGTCGGCCCGTTCGGCCTGCTGCAAAGCTTCGCCGACGGCCTCAAGGTCTTCCTCAAGGAGACCATCGTTCCGACCAGCGCCAACAAGGGCCTGTTCCTGCTGGCACCGATCATCAGCTTCACGGTTGCGCTGATCGTTTGGGCGGTGGTGCCGTTCGACGTCGGCGTGGTGCTGGCGGACATCAACGTCGGCCTGCTCTACATCCTCGCGGCGTCGAGCCTTGGCGTCTACGGCATCATCATCGCCGGCTGGGCGTCCAACTCGAAATACCCCTTCTTCTCGGCGCTTCGTGCGGCCGCGCAGATGGTCAGCTACGAGGTGTCGATCGGCTTCGTCCTGATCTGCGTCGTGCTCTACGCCGGCACCTTCAACATGACCGGCATCGTCATGGCCCAGGAAGGTCACATCTTCGGCCTGCTGAACGGCTTCGGGTTCAACCCGCTGCTTTTCCCTATGGCGGTGGTCTTCCTGATCTCGTCGATGGCCGAGACCTTCCGCACCCCGTTCGATCTGACCGAGGCGGAGAGTGAGCTCGTCGCCGGCTTCCAGACCGAATATTCGTCGATGAGCTTCGCGCTGTTCTGGCTTGGCGAGTATGGCAACGTCATCCTGATGTGCGCCTTGAACGCCATCCTATTCTGGGGCGGGTTTTTGCCGCCGCTCAACATCGACCTCATTCCGTGGTTCGACATCCCCGGCATCCTCTGGCTGCTGCTCAAGATGTCCATCTTCTTCTTCATCTTCGGCTGGGTCCGCGCGACCGTGCCGAGGTACCGCTACGACCAGCTGATGCGGCTTGGCTGGAAGATCTTCCTTCCGCTGTCGCTGTTCTTCGTCTTCGCCATCAGCCTGTGGCTGATGCTGACCCGTTATGGAGCCTGACCGGCCATGAATGCCGCGCAGATCATCAAGTCGTTCACGCTGTGGGAGCTGGTGAAGGGTCACGCATTGACCCTGAAGTATTTCTTCAAGCCCAAGGCGACGATCAACTACCCCTATGAGAAGACGCCGCAGAGCCCGCGCTTCCGGGGTGAACATGCGCTGCGCCGCTATCCCAATGGCGAAGAGCGCTGCATCGCGTGCAAGCTGTGCGAGGCGGTGTGCCCGGCGCTGGCGATCACCATCGAGGCCGAACCGCGCGAGGACGGCAGCCGCCGGACCACCCGCTACGACATCGACATGGTCAAGTGCATCTATTGCGGGCTGTGCGCAGAGGCTTGCCCGGTCGACGCCATCGTCGAGGGTCCGAACATCGAATTTTCGACCGAGAGCCGCGAGGAACTGCTCTACGACAAGTCCAAGCTGCTCGCCAACGGCGACCGCTGGGAAGCGGCGATCGCGGCGAACCTTGCCGCCGATGCGCCCTACCGTTAAGCGCCCGGCCAACCCATGATCGCCCTTCTTGCCTTCTACCTGTTCGCGACCGTTACCATCACGTCCGCCGTGCTGGTGATCTTCGCCCGCAACCCCGTGCATTCGGTGCTGTGGCTGATCCTGGCCTTCTTCAACGCGGCCGGGCTGATGCTGCTGGTCGGGGCCGAATTCATCGCCATGCTGCTGGTGATCGTCTACGTCGGCGCAGTCGCAGTCCTGTTCCTGTTCGTGGTCATGATGCTGGACATCGACTTCAGCCAGCTGCGCTCGGGCTTCAACCGCAACCTGCCGTTCGGCTTGTTGATCGCGATCGTCCTGCTGGCCGAGATCGTGATCGCCATGTCGGCCTATAAGGCGGGTCCGGCGATGGCCGGCGCGCCTCCGGTCCAGGCGGTCCACAACATCGAGGCGCTCGGCGCCGAGCTCTACACCCGCTACCTGCTGCCGTTCGAGCTTGCCGGCTTCATCCTGCTGGTGGCGATGATCGGCGCGATCGTGCTGACCCACCGCAGCCGCGGCGACGCCCGCGGCCAGAACGCCAGCCGCCAGATCGGCCGCCGCCCGCAGGATGCGGTGCGCAACGTCAACCAGCCTGTCGGCGAGGGGATCGAGCTGTGATCGGGCGCTTTCTCGAGGGGTGCCGATCATGATCGGCCTGGCGCATTATCTGACGGTGTCGGCGATCCTGTTCGTGATCGGCGTGCTCGGCATCTTCCTCAATCGCCGCAACGTCATCCTGATGCTGATGGCGATCGAATTGCTGCTGCTCAGCGTCAACATCAACCTCGTCGCCTTCAGTGCCTTCCTCGGCGACATGAAGGGGCAGATCTTCGCCATGTTTGTCCTGACCGTCGCCGCCGCCGAGGCTGCGATCGGGCTGGCGATCCTGGTGATCTTCTTCCGCCGCCGCGGGACCATCGCGGTCGACGCCGCCGACCAGATGCGCGGGTAACATGCAGTCCTCCATCATCCTCATCGTCTTCCTGCCGCTGCTGGCCGCGCTCGTCGCCGGCCTTGGCGGGCGGATCATCGGTAAGGTCCCGGCCAAGGCCGTCACCACCGCCGCCTTGTTCATCAGCTGCGCACTGTCGTGGCCGATCTTCCTCGGCTTCATGTCGGGCGCCAACGAAGCAACCGTCGTGCCGGTGCTGGAGTGGATTCGCTCGGGCGACCTCCAGGTCGACTGGAGCCTCCGGGTCGACGCGCTGACCGCGGTCATGCTGGTGGTGATCACCACCGTGTCCAGCCTCGTCCACCTCTACAGCTGGGGCTATATGGACGAGGATCCGAGCCAGCCTCGCTTCTTCGCCTACCTGTCGCTGTTCACCTTCGCCATGCTGATGTTGGTGACCGCCGACAGCCTGATCCAGATGTTCTTCGGATGGGAAGGGGTCGGTCTCGCCTCCTACCTGCTGATCGGCTTCTGGTACCACAAGCCTTCGGCCAACGCCGCGGCGATGAAGGCGTTCGTGGTCAACCGGGTCGGCGACTTCGGCTTCAGTCTCGGCATCTTCGGCACCTTCCTGGTGTTCGGCACCGTCTCCATCCCCGCGATCCTCGCCGCGGCGCCGGGGATGGCCGGATCGACCATCGGCTTTGCCGGGATGCGGGTCGACACCATGACCCTGCTCTGCCTGCTGCTCTTCGTCGGCGCGATGGGCAAGTCGGCGCAATTGGGCCTCCACACCTGGCTGCCCGACGCGATGGAAGGCCCGACTCCGGTCAGCGCACTGATCCATGCCGCGACCATGGTCACCGCCGGCGTGTTCATGGTCTGTCGCCTGTCGCCGATGTTCGAGGTCAGCCCCACCGCGATGACGGTAGTGACCTATGTCGGCCTGGCCACCGCGCTCTTCGCGGCGACGGTCGGCTTGGTACAGAACGACATCAAGCGCGTGATCGCTTATTCGACCTGTAGCCAACTCGGCTACATGTTCTTCGCGGCTGGCGTCGGCGCCTATGGCGCGGCGATGTTCCACCTGTTCACCCACGCCTTCTTCAAGGCGCTGCTGTTCCTCGGCGCGGGCTCGGTCATCCATGCCATGCACCATGAACAGGACATGCGTTACTATGGCGCGCTCCGGAAGGAGATCCCGCTGACCTTCTGGGCGATGGTGCTCGGCACGCTGGCGATCACCGGTGTCGGGATCATCGGGGTGTTCGGTTTCGCCGGCTTCTATTCCAAGGATTCGATCCTCGAGAGCGCGTTCGCCAGCGGCAGCGTGCATGGGACGATGGCCTTCTTCGTCGGCGCCTTCGCCGCGCTGCTGACCAGCTTCTACAGCTGGCGGCTGATCTTCCTGACTTTCTTCGGCGAAGCGCGCTGGGCGAGTTCGGAGCATATCCAGCATGCGGTCCACGGCGATCACCACGACCATCCCGACGAGGAGCATGGCGACAGCAGCCATTCGACCGCGCAGCCGGTGACCGGCACCGCGGGTTATCACCCGCACGAAAGCCCTTGGTCGATGCTGGTGCCGCTCGCCGTCCTCAGCCTCGGCGCGGTGTTCGCCGGCTTCGGCTTCCACCACTGGTTCATCGAGCCTGAAGGCGGCGCCGAATTCTGGGGCGGCTCGCTGGTCTTCAACGAGCATCTGATGCACGCGGCGCATGAGGTGCCGCTGTGGGTCAAGCTCACTCCCGGCCTCGTCATGCTGGTCGGGCTGGGCATCGCCTGGAACCACTACATCCGCCGGCCCGACACGCCCGCCAAATGGGTCGCCGCGACCGGTCCGATCCACGCCTTCCTGATGAAAAAGTGGTATTTCGACGAGCTTTACGCCTTCCTGTTCGTCCGGCCCTCGCTCTCCCTCGGCCGCTTTTTCTGGAAGCGCGGCGATGTGCAGACGATCGACCGTTTCGGCCCGCACGGCGCGGCCCATGCGGTGGGTGTCGGCAATCGCATGACCGCGGCCCTGCAGTCGGGCTACCTCAACTCCTATGCCCTCGTCATGATGCTCGGCCTCGTCGGCCTGGCGACCTGGGCGATGACCAGCTGATATGAGCTTTCCCATTCTTTCCCTGATGATCGCGCTGCCCCTGCTGGCGGCGCTCTGCTGCCTGTTCCTCAAGGCGAACGGCGCGCGCTGGCTGGCGCTCGGCGCCACGCTGGCGCTGTTCGTCCTCGGCTGCGTCCTGTGGGCGGGCTATGACGTCGGCGGCGCGCAGTGGCAGTTCCAAGAGCGGGTGAGCCTCGGCACGCCGTTCCTCAACTGGGCGCTCGGCATCGACGGCATCGCGCTGATGCTGATCATGCTCAGCGTGTTCCTGATGCCGATCTGCATCGGCGCTAGCTGGCGCTCGATCGACAAGCGCGTGCCCGAATATATGGCCGCCTTCCTTCTCATGGAGGCGCTGATGCTCGGCGTGTTCATGGCGCAGGACCTGCTGCTGTTCTACATTTTCTTCGAAGCCGGCCTGATCCCGATGTACCTGATCATCGGCATCTGGGGCGGCGTCGAGCGGATCAAGGCGAGCTACAAGTTTTTCCTTTATACCCTGCTCGGCTCGGTGCTGATGCTGGTCGCGATGCTGGTGATGATCGGCCAGACCGGCACCGGTGACATCCCGACCCTGATGGCGACCGACTTCGCGCCGGGGCTGCAGACTTGGCTGTGGCTGGCTTTCTTCGCCAGCTTCGCGGTGAAGATGCCGATGTGGCCGGTCCACACGTGGCTGCCGGACGCTCACGTCCAGGCCCCGACCGCGGGCTCGGTGATCCTGGCCGGCGTATTGCTTAAGATGGGCGGCTACGGCTTCATCCGCTTCAGCCTGCCGATGTTCCCCGAAGCCAGCGCGCAGTTCGTGCCCCTGGTGTTCGGCCTGTCGAGCGTCGCGATCGTCTATACCAGCCTCGTCGCGCTGGTGCAGGGCGACATGAAAAAGCTGATCGCTTATTCCTCAGTCGCGCACATGGCGTTCGTCACCTTCGGCCTGTTCGCCTTCAATCGGCAGGGCATCGAAGGCGCGCTGATCGTGATGCTGAGCCACGGCCTGGTGTCGGGCGCGCTGTTCCTCTGCGTCGGCGTGATCTACGACCGGATGCACACCCGCGAGATCGCCAAGTATGGTGGCCTCGCCAACAACATGCCGGCCTATGCGCTGCTGTTCCTGCTGTTCACCATGGCCGCGGTCGGCCTTCCGGGCACCAGCGGTTTCGTCGGCGAATTCCTGGCGATGATGGGCACCTACGAAGTGTCGACCTGGGGTGCGATCTTCGCCACCACCGGCATCATCCTCGGCGCCGCCTATATGCTGTGGCTCTACTGGCGCATTTCCTATGGCGCAGCCCGCACCGAGGAAGCCTCGGCGATGATCGACCTCGACCGCCGCGAATGGGCGCTGCTGGCGCCGATCGCCGCGATCGTGCTGTGGATGGGCGTCTATCCCGAAAGTTTCATGGCGCCGATGCGTGAGGATGTCGGCCGTCTGCTGACGCGGATCGAGCGAGCGAAGCCGGCCGGCGACAGCCGTCCGACCGCCGGCAATCCTGCCGCAGCCGCCGCGGCCAAGGCCAGTGAACATGGCGCCGGGGAGGCGCACTGATGAATTTCGCCCCGATTCTTCCCGAGATCATCCTCGGCCTCGGCGCCATCGCGCTGATGATGGTCGCCGCCTTCGTGCGCCGGTCTTCGACCATCACCCATGTCGCCGCCATCGCGCTGCTGGTGGCCGCTTGCTTCGCGCTGATCGGCGCAGCGCAGGAAGCGGGCCGAGTGTTCGACGGCATGTGGGCCGCGGATGGCTTCGCCGCCTTCGGCAAGGTCATCATCTACCTTGCCGCCGCGGTGGCGATCGTCATGGCCCACGGCTGGTTCGACCAAAATCATGAGCATGGCGCCGAATATGCGGTGCTGATCCTGCTCTCGGCGCTGGGCGCGTCGGTGATGGTCAGCGCGTCCGACCTGATGATGCTCTACGTCGGCCTCGAGCTGCAGAGCCTGTCGGCCTACGTCCTCGCCTCCTACCGCCGGCATGACGAACGCTCGGCCGAGGCGGGCCTCAAATATTTCGTGCTCGGCGGGCTTGCCAGCGGCATCCTGCTCTACGGCATCAGCCTGCTCTACGGCTTTGCCGGGACCACGGGCTTCGAGGGTATCGCAGCCGCCTTCGCCGGCCCGAACGGCGCCAGCCTCGGTCTGCTGTTCGGCTTGGTCTTCACGCTGGCGGGCATCGCCTTCAAGATCGCCGCCGTGCCGTTCCACATGTGGACGCCCGACGTCTACGAAGGCGCGCCGACGCCCGTCACCGCCTTCTTCGCGGCCGGTCAGAAAGCCGCCGCCATCCTCCTCGCCACCCGGGTCTGCCTCGAAGCGCTCGGACCCGTGACCGACCAGTGGCGCCAGATCGTGATCTTCGCTGCGCTGGCTTCGATCGTGCTGGGTGCGGTCGCCGCCTACGGCCAGACCAACGTCAAGCGGCTGCTGGCGTATTCATCGATTAACAACGTCGGCTTTGCCCTCGTCGGCCTTGCCGCCGGTGGCCGTGAAGGCGCCACTGCGGTGCTGGTCTATTCGGCGGTCTATGTCGTGATGACTCTGGGCGCCTTCCTCTGCATCATGCGGATGCGCGATGCCGATGGGCGTCCGCTGGAGAAGCTCAGCGACCTGTCGGGGCTTTCGCAGACTCGCCCGCTGCTGGCCTTGGCCATCGCGATGTTCATGCTCAGCCTCGCCGGCATTCCGCCGCTGTTCGGCTTCTGGCCCAAGCTGATGGTGTTCTTCGCGGCGGTAAATGCGGGCTTCGTCTGGCTGGCGGTGGCCGCGGCCGTCTTGACCGTGATCGGCGCCTTCTACTATCTCAAGGTCGTCAAGGTCATGTACTTCGACACCCCGGCCGAGCCGTTCGCCCCGGCCCGCGGCAAGACGGAGACGGCCCTGATCGCCGCCTGCGCGATCGCCATCAGCCCGCTCGGCTATCTTCTCATCAGCCCGCTGACCACCGCCGCAGCCGACGCGGCCAGCGTTTTCTGATGCTGCGCGGGCCGCGCTGTTGACCCGCATCCGCTTTGTCGAGCGTACCGGCTCGACCAACAGCGACCTACTGGCCGAACGCCACGCGCCCGAGGGCGAATGGCTGATCGCCGCCCGGCAGGAACAGGGCAGGGGCCGGCAGAACCGAACGTGGGAAAGCCCGAGCGGCAATTTCCACGGCTCCACCCTGGTCCGCCTGGCACCGACCGATCCGCAGGCCGGCACGCTCGCGCTCGCCGCCGGGCTGGCGCTGATCCGCGCCGTCGAGGCCGCCGCCCCGGCGACCGGACTCATCCTAAAATGGCCCAACGACCTGTTGCTGGGATCGGCCAAGCTGGCTGGCATCCTGCTCGAGCGGCAGGAGGACCGGGTGGTCGCGGGGTTCGGGGTCAATCTCGCCCAGGCGCCCGCCATCGAAGGCCGTGAGACAGTTGCCCTCTCCTCGGTTGCGCTGGTCAGCCCGGAAGCCTTTGCCCCGCTACTCGCCGCCGCCTTTGCCCGCGAACTGCAGCGCTGGCGGGACGACCCGCTGGGGCTCGCCGCTTTATGGCTAGAGAGTGCCCACCCGGTTGGCACCGCCCTGTCGGTCCATGTCGCCGCCGACGAGAAGCTCGCAGGCACCTTCGCCGGCCTTGCCCCCGATGGAGCGCTCCGCCTTGCCTTGCCGGGTGGCGAGGAACGGCGCATTCATGCGGCCGACGTAATGCTCGGGAACGCCTGACCTCATGCTGCTCGCGGTCGATGCCGGTAACACCAATGTCGTCTTCGCGCTGCTGGCGGAGGACGGCAGCATCGCCGCGCGCTGGCGGATTGCCACGGACCCGCGCCGCACCGCTGACGAATATGCCGTCTGGCTCCACCAGTTGCTGAGCCTCGAAGGTTATGCCCGCAGCGACGTGACCGGAGTGATCATCGGCACCGTCGTCCCGCGCGCGCTCCACAATCTCCAGGTCCTCGCCCGCAAATATTTCGGCCAGGAGGCGATGGTCGCGGGGCAGGGCGCGGCCGACTGGGGCATTCGACTCGACGTCGACGAGCCGCACAATGTCGGCGCGGACCGGGTGCTCAACGCCATCGCCGGCCACGCGGCCTATCCCGGCGACCTGGTAGTGATCGACTTCGGCACTGCCACCACCTTCGACGTCGTCGACTATGACGGCGCCTACAAGGGCGGGATCATCGCCCCGGGGATCAACCTAAGCCTCGACGCCCTGGTCGCCGCCGCCGCCAAGCTGCCGCGCATCGCGATCGAGGCGCCGACCGACCAGACCGTCATCGGCCGCACCACCGCCAGTCAGATGCTGTCCGGCATCTACTGGGGCTATGTCGCGATGATCGAAGGCCTGCTGGCCCGGGTGAAGGCGGAAATCGGCCGCCCGGTTACCTGCATCGCCACCGGCGGCCTTGCCACCCTCTTTCAGCAGCACAACCTGTTCGATGCGGTCGAGCCCGACCTCACCATTCGCGGGTTGGCGCTGCTCCACCAGCGGAGCCACCGGCCCGCCTGACCCAAATGCGAGGAGCAAAGCGGCAAAGTCAGTCCAGCCGCTTCTCCTGACCTGACCAATGGACTGCGTAGATCGGCCCGCGTGACGGGCCCAGACAGGAAACATCGTGACACCAGGAAACGAACTGCTCTTCCTCGCGCTCGGCGGCTCGGGCGAGATTGGCATGAACGTCAATCTCTACGGCACCGAAGGCAAGTGGCTGATGGTCGATTGCGGCATGACCTTCGGTGAGGCCGACTATCCCGGCATCGACCTCGTCCTGCCCGACCTCGAATTCATCGAAAAGCGCCGCAGGGACCTCGTCGGGCTCGTCCTCACCCACGGCCACGAAGACCATATCGGCGCGATCCCGTATCTCGCCGCCGACCTCCAGGTGCCGCTCTACGCGACGCCGTTCACCGCAGGGCTGATCGCCCACAAGCTGGAGGAGGAAGGCCTTACCGGCCAGGTCAAGCTCAAGCTCATCCATCCGGGTGACGTCCTCGACCTCGGGCCGTTCAAGGTCACACCGGTGCCGCTCGCCCACTCGATCCCCGAGGCCAACGGCCTGCTGATCGAGACGCGCCACGGCCGGATCTTCCACACCGGCGACTGGAAGCTCGATCCCACCCCGGTGCTCGGCAACCCGACCAGCCCCGAGAAGCTGAAGGCGATCGGCGACCTTGGAATCGATGTGATGGTCTGCGATTCGACCAACGCCTTTACCGAAAAGGCGTCGGGCTCCGAGGCCGAGCTGTTCGACGGACTGCGCGCGGCGGTTGAAGAATCGACCGGCCGAGTGTTGGTCACGACCTTCGCCTCCAACGCTGCGCGGCTGCACACCATCGGCAAGGTCGCCGAAGCGACCGGGCGCCGGGTGGCCGTCGCGGGCCGCTCGATCGAGCGCTACCTCAAGGTCGCCCGCGCCACCGGCTACCTCACCGACTTTCCCGACACCATTCGTTATGACGAAGCGATGCGGATGCCACGTCGCGAGCTGTTGGTGGTCGCCACCGGCGGGCAGGGCGAACCGCGCGCTGCACTTGGGCGGATTGCGGCAGGGCAGCACGAGATTAAGTTCGGCGAGAACGACACCGTCATCTTCTCCTCGCGCCAGATCCCCGGCAACGAGAATGCCGTCGGCCGGGTGATGAACCAGCTGGCCGAGCTCGGCGTCCGCACGGTCACAGAGCGGCAGGCGCATGTCCACGTCTCGGGCCACCCGGGCCGGCCTGAGCTCCAGCAGATGTACGAGTGGATCCGGCCCAAGCTGCTGATCCCCGTCCATGGCGAGCGCCGCCACATGCTCGAACAGGCCCGCCTCGGCACCGACAGTGGCATCCCCGCTGCCCTGGTGCAGGAGAATGGCGACCTCATCCGCCTCGCGCCCGGCAATGCCAAGAAGGTTGGCGAGGAGCGTGTCGGCCGACTGGTGCTCGACGGCGACGTCATCCTTCCGGCCGACGGCACGACAATCAACGAGCGCCGCCGCATCTCCCAGCAGGGCGTGATCGCGGTCAGCGTGGTGCTGCGCAGCAACGGCTCGCTCGCCGCCGACCCGGTAGTGCGGGCAGTCGGCGTGCCGGTCGAGGAGGATCGCGAAGACTTCATCCGCGATGCGCAGGCCACCGCGGCGAAGGCTGTCGAGCCGATCCGCGACGAGGACAGATTGCGCGAGAACATCCGGCTCGCGGTCCGCCGCTGCGCGACGCTGTGGACGGGCAAGAAGCCCAACGTGGAAGTGCTGGTGACCCGCCTGTGAACCCCGGGAGCGCCCTTGCCGTCTACTTCCTGATCTTCGTCTTCACGGCATTCCTGATGCTGCCGTTCGGCATGCGGACGGATGAGGAGGCGGGCGCGCCCCGGGTTCCCGGCCAGGCCGACAGCGCGCCGCACCGGTTCGACCTCAAGCGGCACCTGCTGCGGGCGGCCGTCATCTCGGCGCTGCTGTTTGCCTTGTTCTACGCCAACTGGACCCAGGGCTGGATCACCGCCGAGACGCTCGACTTCTACAATTAGTTTGTCCGGTCCGCTCAGAAGGCGCGGCGGCGTTCCAGTACTTGGGCAAGCGCGGTGTAGAGCCGGCCCATGTCGCTCGACAGCAGGGTGACGGCCATCATGCCGCCCTCCTGTTCGGCCGAGGCGCGGCGCAGCATCGATTCGAAGTCCCCCACGTAGCGGGTGACCGACGAAGCGAATTCCGGGTCGCTCCCGAGTTGCTGCTCGACCAGCCGAAGCTCGCCTGCCGACAGCAGCCGTACCGCCTTGCGGGTGAACACGCCACGATCGCCCTTGAGATAGGCGGCCCAGGCTCGGTCATCGACCTCGTCGCTGAGGATCCGGCCGACGTCGATCGAGGCCGAGTGAAGCGAATCGATCAACACCGCGGCACGGCGGGAAAAGGCTTCGCTGTCCGCTACCCGGCCGTCTTCTCGGGTCTTCTCGATATGCTGTTCGAGCGCGGTGGCGGTGCGGCCAATGTTGAGCATCTGCTGCGACAGCCCGGTCGAGGCGTGACGCGCCGCTTCCAGCGCGCGGGCGGCGACCCGTTCGACTTCGCCCAGTTGCTGTGACACGCTCTGTTCGATTGCCCGGCTGAGCGCCGCCTGTGCCTCGACCGACAACTGCTGCGCGGTTTCCGGCACCACCGAGGCGAGCGCCTCGCGCGCCCGGGTCGCCGCCTGCGCCGCGGCCTCGCGGACCTGGACCATCGCCTGGACCAGTGCGGGGCCGGTTTCGGCCTGCAGCCGGGTCGCTTCCTCACCTGCAGCGGAGAGGGCGGTGCGGAGCTCACCAAGCCGCTGCTCGGCCCCGCCGACGCCGCTCTCGACGCTTGCCAGGAGGCCCGCAAGCCGCTCCTGCTGTCCGGCAAGGCCCGAAGTGCCCTGCTCGAGGCGGGTGGTCACCCCGTCGGCGGCCTGACTCATCCATTCGACGTCGGGCCGTGCGGCCTGCACCGCCGCCAGGAGCCGTTCCGCCCCGCCTTCGGCGGCTTCGAGCGCGCCGATCAGTTCGGTCCCGCACTCGCGCTGCAAGCCGGCGATGGCGGTGCGCAGATGCTCGGTGCGGTGGCTGAGGTCGTCCAGCGTGCCGCCGCTTGCCGCCTGCTGGGCGCCAAGGCCGTCGAGTTCGCGGCGGACCCGGTCGATCGCCGTCGCCACCGCCTGCGCCCGCAGGTCGCCTTCGGCCGCAAGATCGACGAAGCGCTGATCGACATCGCCAAGCTGGCGTTCGAGGCTCGACACCAAAGCAGTGACCGCGCGATCCTGCTCCGCGATCCGCGACGACAGGCCGTCGAGCGCCTGGCCGGCGGTGCTGAGGCGCCCGCCGAGCTGGATCGCGGCTTCCTGCCCGGCGACGCCTAGCGCCGCCGAACTCTGGTCCACCAGCCCGCGAACCGCTGCGGCCTGTTCGTCGATGCCCGAGCGGATGACGCCCAGCGCCTCGGCCGTGCGCTCGAGAAGGGCGTCGATCTGCGCCGACGCCGTGGTTCCGGACTCCCCGACCCGCAGCGCGGCGGCCGCGCCGGCACTTTCAATCTGGGTGAGATGGGCGACCAGCCGCTGCGAAGCGCCGCCGACCTGGTCTTCCGCTTCGCGCGCGCGACCGCTGATCGCCGCTAGTTGCGCTTCGAGGCTGGCGGCCTGCGCGCTCGCCTCGCGCCCCGACTGGCGCAACTCCTCGGCCATCGCGCGGCTGCTCGCCTCCGCCCGTGGCAGGTCGTCGAGCAGGACGCCAATGTCGTTCCGTGCGCTTTCCGCCGCGCGGTCGAGCACTGCCGCATGGCGGCTCAGCGCTTCGCTTCCGGACGCCAGTTCGCGGGTGACGTTACCGAGCCGGTGGCCCGCTTCGTCTCCTAGCCCCATCAGCCGGTCGGCATGGCTGGACAGCGCCGCCTGCTCGTCGTCGAGCCGCTGGCGCAGCACGCCGAGCAATTGCTCCAGGCTGCGCGCTTCCGAGCGCATCACCTGCACCGACCGGGTGAAGCTCTCTGCCTCGCGCCGCCGGGTGCGACCGAAGATCAGCCAGGCGAGGCCGAGCAGGACCAGGGGCGCCGCCGCGACCGCCAGCCATTGCGCAAGCAGAGGCGCGCTCGCCGCCTGACCCAGCGCCTGGCCGGCGCTCCATCCGGAAAAACCGATCCACGCCAGCGCCAGCAATCCCAGCGTCCAGCCCAGCACGCGCCTGCCGTCGGCGCCGCTCTCGACCGCGGGAACGGGCTCGTCCACCCAGGACAATTCTTCTGACCGATCCTCCACGACCGGGGCGCCAACCGCCTCCGTCAGCTCGAGGGGCTCATCCGATGCGTCGTGCATGGAGCGGGGCTGGGACGGCGTCATGGCGCCATGTTTACCACCTTTGCTCGACTACGGAAGCGTGCAAGAGGGAGGGCCAGAAGGAAGGGGTGGGAATGGCGCTCGGTGCGTTGATCGCGGCGCATGACGAGGATGATCAGGGCGGGCTCCATGCACTGGCGCCGCTCGCAGGTCGCACCCTCGTCGAATATCAGGCTCGCTGCGCCGCTGCGGTCGGCGCGGCCCCGATCGTCGTGATCGTCGAGCGTGTGCCGCCGACCCTCCAGGCCGCGTTCGAAAGACTCCGCGCCGAGGGCATTTCGGTTGTCCCCGTCACCGACGCCATGGAAGCTGCGGCGCGGTTCGATCCGGAGATCGCGGTACTGCAGATGGCCGACGGGATCGCTCCTGCGGCGCCCCTGCTTGCCGAACTGGCCGAAGAGCCCGGTCCCGCCATCCTCACCGTTCCGGACGACGAACGCCACCATGCGTTCGAGCGGATCGACAACGACCATCGCTGGGCCGGGCTGGCCCTGATCTCCTCCAAGATGCTGACCGATACCGCGCGGATGCTGGGTGACTGGGATCTCCATTCGACCCTGCTGCGCCGCGCGGTGCAAGAAGGCGCGCGGCTGGTTCCGGCGCCCGAGGGTCTGCGCCCGTTCCTCGCCGCCAGCGACACCAGCAGCGCCGCCTTCGACCGCCACCTGATCGACAGCAGCCGCCACCGCCGCCGCGACTGGCCGAGCCGCTACCTGCTCCCGCCGGTCGAGGACTTTCTCACCCGCCAGCTGATGGGCGCGCCGGTCCGCCCTACCGCCCTGCTGTGGGCGGCGGTGCTGATGGTCCTTGGCGCTGCCCTGCTGTTCACTCGCGGAGAGCCCTTGTGGGCGATGGGCCTGCTGGTCGCGGCAAGCCCGCTCGATCGCCTTGCCGAGCGGCTGGCGACGGTTCGGCTGCGGCCCTTCTCGCGGCACGGCCTCCTGTTCCGGCTGCTCGCTCCCGCCCATGGAATCGCCTTGCTCGGGCTCGCCTGGTTCGAGGCCCGCCACGGTGGCGGGTGGGGCGCGCTGGTCGCGGCGGCGGCGGCGATCGCGTTCGGCGAAGCTGCACGGGTGGAGCGGCGCGGACGCGAGCTTGGCCCCGACCTGTGGCTGCTGACCCCGCGCAGCGCGGTGTTCCTGGCATTGCCCTTCGCGGCGTTCGGAGCCTGGAGCCTGCTAACGGTGGCGCTCGCCCTTTATGCCGCCGCAAGCTTCTTCATCGTCCAGCAACTGGTGCTTGCCGATCGCGATTGACGCGGCGTTAAGGCACCTTTGCTAAACCGCTTCGACATGCCCGCCGAATGGCCCATTGCTGCGCCTCCCCCGAGGCAGCACCCGCATCGACCTTCCCTCGCCTTTCCGGCGAGTGAGGGGCGCCGGATCGCGGCTGTCGTACAGGACCTGTTTCTTGCTCCCGACGACCGCCTGACCGAGCAGGAACGCTCGGTGATGGCGGTGATGCTTCATGGGCTGATCGAGCGCATTGCGATCGAGCTTCGGGTGCGCCTGTCGGCCGAGGCAGCCGCCGACTGCACCGCAAGCCCGGCCGAACTAATCGCCGACCTGACCCGTGCCGGGCTGATACAGGACGAGATGCTGATCAGGCTGCTGCTGCGCCGTGCCGACGGCCAGCGGATCGCCTCGGCGGGCCGCGGCGGCCGGTCGACCCTGCAGCGCTGGACTGCCGTCGAGGACGCCGACATCGCCGCCGCAGCCATGACATTAATCGCCGCGCGGGGGCGCGGACGCGACCGCTTCGGCCGCGTTGCGCTCGACCTGCCGGACCTTCCCGCCGCTCTTGCCACCGGGCTGGTGGTCGCGATCGGCGCTGCACTTGCCTTGCGCTGCCAAAACCCGAGTGACGCCGAAATGGCCGATGCGATCAGCGACCTGCTTTCATCGCGCTTCGAAACCCCCTCGCTCGAACAGCTCGAAGGCGCGCTGGCCGACGCGCTTGGAGGCGACGGCCGCCGCGAACCGGGTCTGCTGATGACCCTTGCCGAAGAGGGTGACGCTCAGATCCTCGCCGCCATTCTCGCGGCCGAGGCCTGCATTCCCGCCGACGAGGCGTGGAGCGCGCTGCTCGGCGGCCCGGACCGAATCGCCTTGCTGCTTCGCCTCGCCGGTGCGCCACGGCCCGAAGTCGCCGCGCTGCTCGCCGCCGCCGGTCCCGCGCTCGGGATCGGCGATCCGGTCCGCGCCATCGATGCGTTCGACGCCATGAGCAACGACACGGTCGAGGCCGCTCGTGCCGAACTCGCGCTGCCCGGGGCCTATCGCAACGCCCGGCGGATCATCGGCCGTCGTGGCTAGCCTCCCCCTCCAGCCCCCGATTTCCGCACGGGTCGACGCGGCCGGCCGGCTGGTCGCCGCCGACCCCCCGTTGCTGGCCTTGCAGGAACAGGCCGGATCGACGCTAGGCAACACCCTGTCGGTGCCCCAGCTTGCCGCCCTCGTGCGGCTCGCCTCCCGCCTCGGTGTCGGGATCACGCGCCCTGTCCTGGCCGCCAGCGAGGACGAGGATCTCGACCTCCTGGTCCGCGCCGAGCCCGATCGCGACGGGGTCACCCTGTCGGTCGAGCGCTGGACGGCGCGCCCGCCTGCGCAATCGCGCTGGCTGGGTGGCGGGCGTAGCGGCGAGGGAGCCGCGGCGGAGGAACGGGCGGCCGCCGAAGACGTCGTTACCGACCAAGCCCTGCGCATCCTGGGCGTCAGTCCCGGCCTCGCCCGGCGCCTCGGGCAGGACGAGAGCGACCTCATCGGCCAGGCCCTGTCGCGCCTCGTCCGCCCGGTCGAAGACGCGGACGGCAACCTGCCGTTGCTGGAGGCGCTGGCGGGCCGCACCGCCTTTGCCGGCCAGATGGCGCTGCTGCGCGGGGACGAAGCCGCGGTGCTGATCGACGGCGAACCGCGGGTCGAGGATGGCCGCTTCGTCGGCTACACCATCCGCGTCCGCGCGCCGGATGAGGTGGCGGCCCGTAAAGGTTCGGACCTGCCGCCGCTCGACGAACTGCTGCGCGATCCGTTGGCTTCGATCATCAGCCGGGCGGAAGAGATCGCCGCCCGCAGCCAGGGCCCGCTCAAGACCGACTATGCGGGCTATGGAACGGACATTGCGACCGCGGCCCGGCACCTGCTGGAATTGCTGACGGCGCTCGGCGACGGCGCCTCCGGGGGCGCCGAGGTCGGCGAATCGCCCGGCGAGCAACTCGATCTGGCCGAATTGGTGCTCGACGCCGCCAGCCTGCTTCAGGCCAATGCGTCGAGCCGCCGCATCCTGCTCGACGTCGGAGGGGAGGGCAGCGTGCAGGCCCGCGGGCAGCCGCGCGCCATCACCCAGATCCTCGTCAACCTGATCGGCAATGCGGTCCGCTTCTCGCCCGAAGGCGGGACCGTGGCGCTGCAGCTGGAGCGGGGATCCACCGCCGCGATCACGGTGATCGACCAAGGACCCGGCGTCGCCGCCGCCGACCGGGAACGGATCTTCGAACGCTTCGAACAGGGGGCGGAAGCACGGGGCGGTAGCGCCGGCCTCGGCCTCGCCATTTCCCGCCGGCTCGCCCGCGACATGGGCGGAGAGGTCGAATTGCTCGACCTCCCCGGACCCGGCGCCGCCTTTCGGCTGACCCTTCCGCTCGCCTAGCGGGCGCCGACGTCCACGTAATCGCGCTGCGTCGCACCGGTGTAGAGCTGGCGCGGACGGCCGATCTTCTGCTCGGGATCGGCGATCATCTCGTTCCACTGCGCGACCCACCCGACCGTGCGGGCAAGTGCGAACAGCGCGGTGAACATCTCGGTCGGGAAGCCGATCGCGTTCAGGATCACGCCCGAATAGAAGTCGACGTTCGGGTACAGCTTCTTGTCGATGAAGTAGTTGTCGCTGAGCGCGATCCGCTCCAGCTCCTTGGCGACGTCCAGCACCGGATCGGAGATGTTGAGCTCACGCAGCACCTCGTCGGCGGTCTCCTTCATCACCTTCGCGCGGGGATCGAAGTTCTTGTACACCCGGTGGCCGAAGCCCATCAGGCGGAACGGATCGTCCTTGTCCTTGGCGCGGGCGATATATTCCGGGATGCGGTCGACGTGACCGATCTCGCGCAGCATGTTGAGCGCGGCCTCGTTGGCGCCGCCATGTGCCGGGCCCCACAGGCAGGCGATGCCCGCCGCGATGCAGGCGAACGGGTTGGCACCCGACGAGCCGGCCAAGCGGACGGTCGAGGTCGAGGCATTCTGCTCATGGTCGGCGTGGAGGATGAAGATCCGGTCCATCGCCTTTTCGACGATCGGGTTCACCTGATAATCCTCGGCCGGAACGCCGAAGGTCATGCGCAGGAAGTTGCCGGTGTAGGACAGCGAGTTGTCCGGATACAGGAACGGCTGCCCGATGCTGTACTTGTAGGCCATTGCCGCGATGGTCGGCATCTTGGCGATCAGGCGATGCGAGGCGATCTCGCGCTGCTTGGGATCGGTGATGTCGGTGCTGTCATGATAGAAGGACGACAGCGCGCCGACCACGCCGCACATGATCGCCATCGGATGCGCGTCACGGCGGAAGCCGCGGAAAAAGGTCGCCAGCTGCTCGTGCAGCATGGTGTGGCGGCTGATGGTGTAGGTGAATTTGTCGAGTTCGTCCTTGCTCGGAAGTTCGCCGTGCAGCAGCAGCGCCGCGACTTCCATGAAGCTCGACTTGTCGGCCAGCTGGTCGATCGGATAGCCGCGGTGAAGCAGGATCCCCGCTTCGCCGTCGATATAAGTGATCGCGCTGCGGCAGCTGGCAGTGGAGGTGAAGCCCGGATCGTAGGTGAAGACGTCGGTCGCACCGTACAGCTTGCGGATGTCGACGACATCGGGCCCGACAGTGCCGCTCAACACCGGCAGGTCGAGCGCCTTGTCGCCCAGGGTCAGATTGGCATTCGACATCAATTGCGCTCCTTGAGGTGCAACATCACTGTAGAGGGGTCGAGCTGGTCGCCGATGCGGGCCAGGCTTTCGTCCTGACCCAGCAATACCAGCACGTCGAAGATGCCGGGACTGGTCGCCCGCCCGGTCAGTGCCGCCCGAAGCGGCTGGGCAAGCTTGCCCAATTTCAGATTTTCGGCCTCGGCCAGAGCCTTGACCACGCTCTCGGTGCCGTCGTGGGTCCACTCGCTCACCGACGAAAGGGTAGCGTGCAGCTTCGCCAGCAACGCCCGCGCATCACCGTCGAGCAAGGCCGCAGCCTTTTCGTCCAGCTGCAACGGCCGCGACACGAACAGGAAATCGGCGTTGGCGCTGAGTTCGTTCAGGTCCTTGGCCCGTGCCTTGAGCTCGGGCATCGCCTGCTCGAGCAGCGCCAATTCCTCAGCTTCCAGGCCCCCGCGGCGGGCCGCGACCAGCACCGCCAGGCGGCTGTCCTCGGCATGGCGGATGTAATGGCCGTTAAGGTTCTCCAGCTTCTTGGTGTCGAACCGGCTGGGCGACTTGCCGACGTGGTCGATGTCGAACCATTCCACCGCCTGCTCGCGGCTGATGATCTCATCGTCGCCATGGCCCCAGCCGAGCCGGAGCAGATAGTTGAACAGCGCCTCGGGAAGGATCCCCATCTCGTCGCGATAGGCGTCGACTCCCAGCGCGCCGTGGCGCTTGCTGAGCTTGGCGCCGTCGGCCCCATGGATCAGCGGGATGTGGCCATAGGTCGGCTCGGGCCAGCCCATCGCGCGGATGATCACCAGCTGGCGGAAGGCATTGTTGAGATGGTCATCGCCGCGGATGACGTGGGTGACACCCATATCATGGTCGTCGACCACCACCGCCAGCATGTAGGTGGGGGTGCCGTCGGACCGGAGCAGGACGAAGTCGTCGAGCTCGGCATTCTGGACTACCACCCGGCCCTGCACCAGGTCCTCGATCACCGTCTCGCCCTCGCGCGGCGCCTTCAGGCGGACCACGAAAGGCGCATCGGGGGAGGGCGCGTCAGTGCAATCGCGCCACTCGCTGGTGATCCGGAACGGCTTCTTCTGCGTCTGCGCTTCCTCGCGGCGGCGGGCCAGCTCTTCCTGGGTCAGGTAGCAGCGATAGGCCGCACCGCGCTCGATCAGCTGATGGGCGACTTCGGCGTGACGCGCCTCGAACTGCGACTGGAAGTGCGGCTCGCCGTCACCAGTGATGTCGAGCCACGACAGCCCGTCGAGGATGGCCTCGATCGCCTCTGGGGTCGAGCGAGCCTTGTCGGTGTCTTCGATCCGCAGCAGGTATTTGCCGCCGTGATGGCGCGCGAACAGCCAGTTGAACAAGGCCGTCCGCGCCCCTCCGATGTGGAGAAAGCCGGTCGGACTGGGCGCAAAGCGCGTGACGATGGTGCTTGCGCTCAAGCGCGCTTTCCTCTTTCTTCGGTTCCGCCGGATCGCATGCCTTCACTAGGGAGGCAGCAATGGACGTGGCCGCTTCCCCGGATAACATACCGGCACCCGTGCACTGGCAAGCCGGAGCGTTCTTCGCAAGTGCGGAAAACCGCCTTGAGGTCGAACGTTCCCAGCTTGCGCCGTGGGCGGTGGTCGCCTTGGGGGGCGGAATCGCCGCCTGGCTGGTGCTTGCCGACCCGCTCGCCTGGGCGGCGATGTTGCTGTGCTGTGCCGGGCTCGTCGCCGCCGGACTGGTCGTTCGGGGCCGTACCGGCCAGGTGATCGCCACCGCCGGCGCCGGCCTGGCGCTCGGCTGCGCGCTCATCTGGTGGCGCAGCGGCGAGGTGGCGGCGCCGCGGCTCGACCGGCCGCTCATCGCCGCGATCGAGGGCAAGGTGCTCAAGGCCGAGCGGCTGGTCGCCCGTGGCAACCTCCGCTTGACGCTTGCCGTAGCCAGCCCCGGCCTTCCGCCGCGGATCCGGGTCTCGCTTCCCCTGCCCGACGCCGAAGCGCTCGGCCCGACGCTCGGCGTGGGGGCGGTGGTGCGCCTGCGCGCCCGGCTGGCCCCGCCGATGCCGATGGCGCTGCCCGGCACCCACGACTTTGCCCGCGACGCGTGGTTCATGGGGTTCGGCGCCACCGGCAAGGCGTTGGGCAAGGTGACGGTCGTCACGCCCGCGCATGAAACCGGGCTCGACCGTATCCGCCGCGATCTCGACACCCACATCCGCGGCCAGCTTGGGGCCAGCGCAGGCGGGATCGCCACCGCGCTAGTCACCGGCGACCAGGGCTCGGTGCTGGAGGCCGACGCCGAGGCAATGCGCCGCTCGGGGCTCGCCCATTTGCTGTCGGTCAGCGGCCTCCACATCGCCGCCGCGGTCGGCTTCTTCTACCTGCTCGTTCTCCGCTCCCTGGCGCTGGTGCCGACCTTGGCGCTGCGCTGGAACCTGGTCGCGATCGGGTTCGCGGCCGGCGCCTTGGCCGGGGTCGCCTATACCGTCCTGACCGGCCTGCAGGTGCCGACCGTGCGCAGCTGCGTCGCGGCCCTGCTGGTCCTCGCCGGGATCCTGCTCGGGCGCGAGGCGATGAGCATCCGCCTCCTTGCGACCGGGGCGCTGCTGGTCCTGCTGATCCGCCCCGAGGCGATTGCCGGCGCCAGCTTCCAGCTCAGCTTTGCCGCCGTCCTGACCCTCGTTACGGTGTACGGCTCGGCCCGATTCAAGCGATTGTTCGAACGGCGCGAAGAAGGGCGGGCGGCGGCCACCTTGCGCAGCCTCGGAGCGATGACCGCGACCAGCCTGGCGATCGAAGTCGCGCTGATGCCCTTCGCGCTTTATCACTTTCACCGGGCCGGCCTGTACGGCGTTGCGGCGAATCTGGTCGCCATTCCGCTCACCACCTTCGTCATCATGCCGCTTGAGGCGAGCGCCCTGCTGCTCGACACCCTCGGTCTCGGCGCGCCGCTGTGGGCGCTCACCGACTGGTCGATCGGCCTTCTCCTGCACATCGCCCACTCGGTGGCGGATACGCCGGGGGCGAGCGCGATCCTCCCCGCCATGCCGCGTACCGCCTTCGGGCTGATCATCGGCGGCGGCTTGTGGTTCTGCCTGTGGAACAGCGCCTGGCGGCGGTGGGGCCTGGCCCCGATCGCGGTCGGCATCCCCCTCACCCTCGCCGAGCCGTTGCCCGACGTCCTGGTCACCGGCGACGGCAAGCATCTGGCGGTGATCGACGAGGCCGGAACACCGTGGCTGCTGCGCGACCGGGCCGGCGATTTCGTGCGTGACCTCATGGCCGAGAATGCCGGGTTCGACGGCGACCCGCCGCCGCTCGCGGCCTACCGCCGGGCGCGGTGCAGCGCCGACAGCTGCGTCGCCGACCTTGGCGGGACCAGGCGCACCCTGCTGGCGCTGCGCTCGACCCAGCGGCTCGACTGGCGCGAACTGATTCGGGCCTGCGCCGCGGCCGACATCGTGGTCGCCGACCGCCGCCTGCCGCGCGCCTGCCGCGCCCGCTGGCTGACGCTTGATGCGCCGCGCCTGCGGCAGAGCGGGGGGCTGGTCATCGATGCCCGGCGGGGCAGGGTGGCAAGCGTCGCCGAGCGGCTTGGACGCCTGCCGTGGGCCGGCGGACGACCTTAGGCCGTGACCCAGACCGCGATCTCGTTGCCGCCCGGATCGATGAAGTGAAAGCGGCGGCCGCCCGGGAAGGCAAAGATCGGCTTGGCGATATGGCCGCCGGCCTTCGTAACGGCATCGAACGCAGCGTCGAGGTCGTCGACCCGGACCACCGGCAGCGGCGCCGACAGCGCTTCTTCCCGGTCTCCCTGCAGGCCCACGCTGACCGCGCTTCCTTCAACCGCGCTATAGGTCGGGCCATAATCGGTGAAGGTCCAGCCGAACGCCTTGCGATAGAAAGCGCGGGTCAGTTCGTGCGCACTGGCGCTCGGCAGTTCGACATAATCGATGCGGGCTTCGCTCATAGTCCAGGCACTCCGTTCGCTATCCACGAGGTCACCGCCGCGGCGATTCCCAGGCTGACGACCAGCCGGCCCGCGCCGGCCTTGACCAGTCCCGGGGTGCCCGCAGGATAATCCTTGCTGTCCCCCGTCACCATCGCACTGACGAGGTGCCTGCCTTTCCATCGGTAGTAGGCAATGGCAGCCACGTGCAGCACGATGAAGGCGAGCAGCACGTTGAACAGGATCTCGTGGACCTCGTGCGCCCATTCGGCGGTGTCGAAGCTCACCAGCCGGTTGAGCGGCCCGGTGACGATGCCATCCTCGTCGGACAGTGGCAGGCCGAAGGCGACCTGCAGCACAAGCAGGCTCAGCAGCGCGACCACGCTGAGCGCGCCGAGCGGGGTATGCCCGACCCGCGACCAGCCGGCCGGATCACGAAGGTAAGCGGCGACCCGCGACGGCGCCGTCACGAAGGAAGCGAAGCGCGCCGTCGAGCTTCCGAGGACGCCCCACAGGAGCCGGAACAGCAGCAGGAACAGGATCGTGAGCCCGCTCCTGATATGCCACTCGATCTTGCCGTTTTCCGCCGACCACCAGGAGAAAAGCACCAGCAGCGCGATGCTCCAGTGAACCAGGCGGATCGGGAGGTCCCAGACGGGCACCGCCGCGCGCGGCGCGCCGCCATGCCCCCTGACGCTTGCCGCGGCGTCAGTCATCCTTGGTGCGGAAGCGGTCGTGGCAGGCCGCGCAGGTCTTGCCGAGATTGGCGTGGGCTTCCTTGATCGCACCGAAATCACCGCCGGCGGTGGTCGCCTGGAACACCTTGGCCGCCTCGTTGAAGCGGGTCATGCCCTTGTCGAATTCGGCCTTCTGCTGCCAGATTTCGGCCTTGGCGCCGGTCTTGCCGACGTCGGGGCCGGTGCCAAGCGGGAACCAGCCGATCGCCTGCGGGGCCAGGCTGGCGATCTGGTCGGCCGAGGCGCGCACCGCATTCAGGTCCTGCTTGTCGATGCCCTGCTTGGCCGCGCGCATCGCCTTGCCGATCTTCTCGTAGCCGTCGTGCCGCTCCTTCATCTTGGCCAGGGCCGCCTCGCGTTCGAGCGGCGTGTCGGCGGCAGCCATGGCGGTGTTGGTCACCGTGGCGGTCGCCTCGGCGCCGCTGGCGTTGGCATCGTTGAGGACGGCATTGGCGTCATCGCTCCCGCTGCCGCACGCGGACAGGGTCAGGAAGGCGGCGGAAACCAGCAGGATCGAACGCATCGAAGACTCCTCAAGGCGTGCGGGAACAGCCCAGTTTTGACCCCAGGGGTCCGCCGGGCCTCAATGCTCTTCGCGATACTGGCGATGACAGGCGCCGCAGGTCTGTCCAAGCTTGCCATGAGCGGCCTTGATGGCATCGAGATCGCCGCCCGCCGCCGCGGCCTGGAACAGCCGCGATGCGCTGCCGAGATCCTTCATCTTGGCGTCGAAGTCGGCCCGCTGCTGCCACACCAGCGCCTTGGCGTGGGTCTTGCCGGCCTCCGGACCACTGCCCGCAGGAAACCACGTCGGCGCTCGAGCCGCGAGGGCGGTGATCTGGTTGGCCGTGGCGCGGGTTGTCACCACGTCGCCCTTGTCGATCGACTGCTTGGCGGCGCGCATCGCCTTGCCAAGCTGTTCGTAGCCGGCATGCCGCTGCGCGATCATCCTGACGCCCGCCTCACGCGAAAGCGGAGCCGCGATGGCGGCCGTGCCGAGGACGGCAGCCGCAACGGAAGACAGGATCAGGATGCGCATCGGATGGTTGCTCCGGCAAGAATGATGGCGCAGCCTAGTTCGACTGGGCGGGCGGCGTCCAGCTGTCATCGATCATCTTGATCAGCGCGGAAAAGTCCTTGGGGCCACCACCCCGCTCGACGAAGCGGCGGTAAAGCTCCTCAGCCTCGCCGCCCATCGGGGTGTAGGCCCCCGCCGCCTGCGCCGCTTCCATCGCCAGCGTCAGGTCCTTGAGCATCAGCTGCGCCGCAAACCCGCCGTCATAGCCGCGATCGGCCGGGGTTTCCGGTCCGACGCCCGGCACCGGGCAATAGGAGGTCATCGACCAGCTCTGCCCGCTCGCCTTGCTCGAAATGTCGAAGAAAACCTGCGGGTCGAGGCCGAGCTTCTGCGCCAGCACGAACGCCTCGCAGGTCCCGGCCATGGTGACGCCGAGCAGCATATTGTTGACGATCTTGGCGGCCTGTCCCGATCCGCTGCCGCCGGCATGGATCACCGCCTTGCCCATCTGCTCGAGGATCGGCCGCGCCCGCTCGAAGCCTTCAGCCGAGCCGCCGACCATGAAGGTCAGCGTCCCGCCCTCGGCCGCGGCGATCCCGCCCGACACCGGTGCATCGACCATCTCGTAGCCGGCCGCGCGGGCCTCTTCCCCGACGGTGCGGGCAGTGGCGACGTCGATGGTCGAACAATCGAGCAGGATGGCGCTGGCCGGAGCCTTGCCGAACACCGCCGAGCGATAGACCTCGGCCACGTGCTTACCGGCCGGCAGCATGGTAACCACCGCCTCGGCGCCCTCGACCGCAGCCGCCGCATCCGCCGCCCGCGTCGCACCGCGCTTCTCGGCCTTGGCCAGCGCCGCCTCGCTAAGGTCGAACGCGCGAACCTCATGCCCCGCCTTGGCGAGGTTGGCAGCCATTCCGCCGCCCATGTTGCCGAGCCCGATGAATGCGATCCGCATGCTTGACGCTCCTACTTGCCGGTCCACTTGCCAGGCCGCTTCTCGACGAACGCGGCCATGCCTTCCTTCTGGTCCTCGGTCCCGAACAGGCCGTGGAACAACCGCCTCTCGAACCTGACGCCCTGCGCCAGCGGAAGCTCGAACGCCGCATTGACCATTTCCTTGGCCGCGATCGCCGCGAGCGGGGGCATGGCAGCGATCTCGGCCGCGGTCTTGAGCGCTTCGTCGACCAACGACGCGGCCGGCACGACGCGCGCCACGAGGCCAGCCTTTTCGGCCTCCTCGGCGCCCATCATCCGCCCGGTCAGGCACATTTCCATCGCCTTGGCCTTCCCGACCGCCGCCGCCAGACGCTGCGATCCGCCCATGCCGGGGGTGACGCCTAGCTTGATCTCAGGCTGGCCAAACCTGGCATTGTCGCCGGCGATGATGAAATCGGCCATCATCGCCACCTCGCAGCCGCCGCCCAGCGCAAAGCCGCTGACCGCCGCGATCCACGGCTTGCGGGTGTCGGTGACCCGCTCCCACCCGGCGAAGAAATTGGCCGAGTACATGTCGGCAAAGCCCTGGCTCTGCATCTCCTTGATGTCGGCCCCTGCGGCGAATGCCTTTTCGCTGCCGGTCAGGACCAGGCAGTGCTGGCTGTCGTCGGCGTCATAGGCGGCAAAGACATCGATCAGTTCGGCCAGCACCTGGCTGTTGAGCGCGTTCAGCGCCTGCGGGCGGTTGAGGCGGACCAGGGTAACGGCATCGTGCCGCTCGATCAGCAGGGTGGTGTATTCGGTCATGCGATCTCCGGAAACGGCGTCCAGGCTTCTTCGGGCGGAAGCTCGACGAACAGCTGGTCGACGGTCTCGTCCAGCACGGCCTCGGGCACCGCCGGCTTCCACTCGGG
This sequence comes from Sphingomonas glaciei, assembly GCF_023380025.1. Lineage (NCBI taxonomy): Bacteria > Pseudomonadati > Pseudomonadota > Alphaproteobacteria > Sphingomonadales > Sphingomonadaceae > Sphingomonas > Sphingomonas glaciei. Next base: position 1,103,566 of record NZ_CP097253.1, on the reverse strand, counting down.
GTTGTTGTCCTTGTCGATCAGCAGCGCGCGGACGCCTTCGACGAAATCGTGGGTGTGCACGACACGGCAGGCGAGCGCATATTCGGCGCGCATCTCGTCCTCGAACGTCGCCCGCCCGGCGCCTTCCGCCAGCAGCCGCAGCGAGACCTTGCACGACAGTGGGCTCTTGCTGCGCAGCGTCGCCAGTTCCGACCGGGCCCAATCGCTGTCCTCGGCTTCCAGGCCGGCAATCACTTCCTCCAGCGTGTCGGGCGCGAACAGCCGGGCGATGTCGGCCATGTTTTGCTCGATTCGCGCCGCCGGCATGTTGCCGACGAAATTGCCGGCAGCTCCCGCGGCCCGCGCCGGCGCGGCGGCCAGCCGCTCGACCAGGTCGGGCATGGCGGACTGCGGCACATAATGGGTGGCAAGGCCAAGGTAGCGGCACTCCGCCCCGTCCAGCCGCGCGCCGGTCAGTGCCATGAACTGGCCGACCCGGCTTTCCAGCCGCGACAGATACCAGCCGCCGCCGACGTCGGGGAACAGGCCGATCCCGGTCTCGGGCATGGCCAGCCGCGTATTCTCGGTCGCGACCCGGACCTGGCAGGGGAGGGCGATGCCCACGCCGCCGCCCATGGTGATCCCGTCCATCAACGCGATGGTCGGCTTGGGATAGGTGAACAGCAGATGGTTGAGGCGATATTCGGCGTGGAAGAAGGCGGCCGCCTCCGTCCCGTCACCGGCGCCCGACTTTGCCAGCGCGACCACGTCGCCCCCGGCGCAGAAGCCGCGCCCCTCGGCATGGTCGATCAACACCGCCTGGATCGCGGGATCGTCGCGCCACGCCAGCAGCGCGTCGCTCATCGCCTCGCACATGTCGCGGGTCAGCGCATGGATCGCCCGCGGTCGATTGAGCCGGATCCGGCCCAGCGCGCCTTCGGTTGTGATCAGGACATCGTTGGTCACTGGCGCAGCATCTCCCGCGCGGTGATCATGCGCATGACCTGGTTGGTCCCTTCAAGGATCGAGTGAACCCGAAGGTCGCGCCAGAAGCGCTCGATCGGATAGTCCATCAAATAGCCATAGCCACCATGCAGCTGCAACGCGCGGTCGGCGACCGAGGAGCCGGTGTCGGTCGCAAGCCGCTTGGCCATCGCCGCAAAGCGGGTCTTGTCCGGCGCATTGTCGGTGACCTTGGCCGCCGCGAGATACAGCAGCGCACGGGCCGCCTCCAGCTCGGTCGCCATGTCGGCCAGCATGAACTGGGTATTCTGGAAGTCGGCAATGGCGGTGCCGAACTGCTTGCGCTCCTTGGTATAAGCGACCGCCTCGTCGAGGCAGCGCTGCCCGCCGCCGAGGCTGCAGGCGCCGATGTTGAGCCGCCCGCCATCGAGCCCCATCATCGCGATGCGAAAGCCCTCGCCCTCGCCGCCGACGCGGTTTTCGACCGGCACCCGGACCTCGTCGAAATTGACCTGCGCGGTGGGCTGGGAATGCCACCCGAGCTTGCGCTCCTGCGCGCCGAAGCTGACGCCAGGCATGTCCTTTTCGATCACCATCGCACTGATGCCCTTGGGGCCGTCCTCGCCGGTGCGGACCATGGTGACGTAGATCTCGTTCTCGCCGCCGCCCGAAATGAACGCCTTGGAGCCCGAGACGACGTAATGGTCGCCGTCGCGCACCGCGCGGGTCTTGAGCGCCGCCGCATCCGACCCGCTCGCCGGTTCGGTAAGGCAATAGGAGCCCAGCCGCTCCATCCCGATCATGCTCGGCAGATACTTCTGCCTGACCGCGTCCGAGCCGAAGCGGTCGATCATCCACGCCGCCATGTTGTGGATCGAGATGAACGCACTGGTCGACGGGCAGCCGTAGCTCAGCGCCTCGAAGATCAGCGCCGATTCGAGCCGGCCGAGCCCGATCCCGCCGCTTTCCTCGGACACGTAGATCGCCCCGAATCCGAGTTCGGCCGCTTTCTGAACGGTGGCGCGCGGGAAATGGTGCTTCTCGTCCCACTCGGCGGCGTGGGGCGTGATTTCGGCGGCGGTGAACTGCCGCGCCAGATCCTGGATCTGGCGCTGGTCGTCGGTGAGGTCGAATTGGGACATGGGCTCGCCCTAGCTCCGACCGCTGCGACTTTCCAGCGGCCCGGTATCAAGGTCAGGTCGGCATGGGAGCAGACTTGCTCCGCCGCCCCTAGGTGGTTGGACAGGCGGTGTAGCGGAGGTCGACAGGGCCCTCGTCGCCGCCCTTCTCCGTCCGGCGAAGCGTGGAACCGGTACGCTCCAGCGTGATCACCCGCTCCCACGTCATGCCTTCGCCCGAAAAGCCGTAGTTGGCCGTGAAGCGATTGGCCGGCGTCCAGGCGTCGATCCGGTCGAGGGTGCCGCGGCTTTCGTAAAAGGTCAGCCGGCTGTCGTTCACCACCATCAGCCCCTTGGCGGCGCTGACGAACTCGGGCTTGCAGTCGTTGGCAGTCAGGCCCCAGCGGCCGTGGAACTGGGCCGGGATCATGGTCGGCTTGGCGGCCGGCTCGCCTTTCGGGGCGGCCTCGTTCGCCGGGTTCAGGCCCTCGTCGATGTCGGAGGGGATGGGGCCCTTGTCGGCCCCGCGCGCAACCGAGGGACCGACCCGGCCGGTCGGGCCATCGCCGACCCCGGCCCCCTGGGCGATCGCCTCGCCGGTCTCGGCCTTGTCCCCGGCGGGGGTGCAGGCAAGGAGGGGAAGGGCGACGATCAGCGCTAGAAGATTATGTTTCACCCCTCACCAACGCCTCGGCTTCGATCTCGACCCGCCATTCGTCGCGAAGCAGCGCTTTTACGACGACCATCGTCGATGCGGGCCTGATCTCGCCGAAATACTCGCCATGCACGGCGCCGATCGCATCGGCATCGGCGGGATCGACGATATACATCCGGGTCCGCACCACGTCCGCCGCGGATCCGCCCAGCTCGGCGATCGCGCCGAGGATGATGGTGAGGCAGCGCCGCGCCTGATCGGCCGCGTCGCCGGGGGTCGAGGAGCCATCGGCCTCGACCGGCGCGGTTCCGGCCACCAGGATCCGCTCGCCCACCCGGACCGCGCGGGAGAAGCCGTAGCGCGCTTCATAGGGCGAGCTTCCCTGCGCCCGCTTCACGGCCGGGTCTCCCCCAGGACACGCTGGGCAAACAACGGATCGGCGACCTTGGGACTGACCCGGTCGTACCAGCGGGGCGCCGCAAGGCCCTTCTCCCACGCCAATGCCTCGGTCAGCGTGCCCTGCATCGAGGGGACGTCGGGGTGGAGCGAGCCGATGGGATCGCGATAGGCCTCGTCGGCGGTGATGATCGTCCACCCGGCCTTGCGCAGCGCGGCGGCAAGGTCGGCGACGAACAAGGCCGCCAGGTCGGTCTCGTGAAGCAGCAGCACCTGCGCCGGCGCCCGGCCCAGCACCTTGCGCGCCAGACCGTCGTTATACTCGGCCGCGCCGACCATGGTCTCGACATACAATTGGCGGAGCGCGGCCATGTCGACCGGCTTGCCCGCCTTCACCGCCGCCGTGGTCAGCGCTTCCATGTTCCAGTCGGCCCCGTCAGCGGTGACGTAACCATTGCGCAGGCCCCGCGCCGCCAGCGCCGTGCGAACCGCATCGCGCTTGGCTTTGTCGGCCCGGCCTTCATTGAGATACGGAAAGCGGAACCACGGGCGCCGGCCCGGCTGGCCCTTGAGACATTGCTCGGCCCGGTCGATGTTGGCGACATAGTCGGCCGCCGTGACCTCGGTCAGCGCCGGGTGGCTCCAGCTGTGGTTGGCGATGACGTGCCCGGCCCGGACATAAGCCGCGATCCGTTGCTCGCCGCCGACGCCGTCGTTCTTGCCGAAATTGCCGGGAATGACGAAGAACGCAGCCTGGCGAACCTTTGCCTTGCGCAGGCCGGCGATCAGCCGCTTGGACCGCTCGTCGGGCGTGAAATAGGCCCCGCGCTGCCGCGGTGCGTCGTCGAAGGTCAGCGCGATGCGCTTGTCCGCCGCTGCCGCCGGCGCTCCGATCAGAAGCAGCGCCAGCAGCAGGAGGAGGAAGCGCACCCGCCTCAGCCCATGGTCGGGATGATGAAGGCGTTGCCGCCGTCGCCAACGCCGCCGTCGGGCCAGCGCGCCGTCACCGTCTTGACCTTGGTCCAGAACTTGACGCCCTCCATCCCGTGCTGGTTGGTGTCGCCGAAGCCCGACCGCTTCCACCCGCCGAACGTGTGATAGGCGACCGGCACCGGGATCGGCACGTTGATGCCGACCATCCCGACGTTGACCCGCGCCGCGAACTCGCGCGCGGCGTGGCCGTTGCGGGTGAAGATGGCGACGCCGTTGCCATATTGATGCTCGCTCGGCAGGCGAACCGCTTCGTTGAAGTCGGCGGCGCGGACGATCTGCAGGACGGGGCCGAAGATCTCTTCCTGGTACGAGCGGAAGTGCGGCTTCACATGGTCGAACAGGGTCGGCCCGACGAAATAGCCCTTCTCCGAGCCTTGCAGGCTGAAGCCGCGGCCATCGACCACCAGCTCGCCGCCCTCGTCGGCGCAGGTCTGGATCCACTCCTCGACCCGGTTCTTATGCGCTTCGTTGACCACCGGCCCATAGTGCGCGTCGGGATCGGTCGACACACCGACCCGCAACGCCTCGATCGCCGGGATCAGCTTTTCACGGAGTGCATCGGCGGTCTTCTCGCCGACCGGGACGACGACGGGCAACGCCATGCAGCGTTCGCCGGCCGAACCGAAGGCGGCGCCGGTCAGGTCGTTGACCACCTGGTCGAGGTCGGCATCGGGCATGACGATGCCATGGTTCTTGGCCCCGCCGAACGCCTGCACGCGCTTGCCGTTCGCGGTGCCGCGGCTGTAGATATACTGAGCAATGTCGGAAGAGCCGACGAAGCTCACCGCCTTGACGTCCGGATGATCGAGGATCGCGTCGACCATCTCCTTGTCGCCATGGACAACGTTGAGAATACCGTCGGGCAGGCCCGCTTCCTTCATCAGTTCGGCCAGCCGCACGGGGACGCTCGGATCGCGCTCGGACGGCTTGAGGATGAAGGCGTTGCCGCAGGCGATGGCGACGCCGAACATCCACATCGGGATCATCGCCGGGAAGTTGAACGGGGTGATTCCGACGCAGATGCCGAGCGGCTGGCGCATCGAATAGACGTCGATGCCGGGGCCTGCGCCCTGGGTATATTCGCCCTTCAGCGCGTGGGGGATGCCGCAGGCGAACTCGATCACTTCCAGCCCGCGCTGGATGTCACCCTTGGCGTCGGCGATCACCTTGCCATGCTCGGACGCCAAGGTGGCGGCGAGCTCCTCCATGTTCTTCTCGATCAGCGCCTTGAAGTTGAACATGACCCGGGCGCGGCGCTGCGGGTTGGTCGCGGCCCAGCCGGGTAGGGCGGCGTTAGCGGCGTCGACCGCCTTCTGGAGGTCGGTCGCGGTGCCGAGGCGGACGGTCGCCTGGACCTCGCCCGCTGATGGGTTGAAGACATCGCCGGAGCGGTCCCCCGCCGCCACCGAAGTGCCACCGATGAAATGGTCGATCTGACGAAGCATGAGGACGCGTCCTGACTAGGGAAGGGGATTGCCGCTCCCTCTAGCCCCGGTCAGCGCCGCTTGCCAATGCTCGCGCGGCTCAGCGCGCGGCCCTGGCCATCTCCGCCTTGTAGGCGTCGATGCTGATCGGCCGCCCGAGGAAATCTCGGACCAGCTCCGCCGCCGGCTTGGTCCCGCCCGGCGCCAGCACCAGCCGCCGGTAATCGGCCGCGGTCTTCGGATTGCGCAGTCCTTCCCTGGCGAAGCGGGTGAACAGGTCGTCGGCGATCACCTTCGACCAGCGATAGGTGTAATAGCTCGCGCCATAGCCGGCGAGGTGGCTGAAACTGTTTTGGCCCTGCGACCATTCGGGCAGCGGGATCAGGTCGTAGCGATTGACGTAACCACGGTAAGCGGCGCCGAGATCGGCGGGCGCTCCTTGCTGGTAGAGCCTCAGCGCGACTTCGCTCAGCCCGAGCTGGCGCATGTCGCCCATCCCAAGGTTGAACAGGCGCGCACGATTCATCTGCGCCACCAGTTCCTGCGGGATCGGCTGGCCCGCCTCGTTGGTCGCGAACCGCTTCAGCGTGTCATAGTCGAACACCCATTCCTCGAGCATCTGCGAGGGCGCTTCGCCGAAGTCGGCCTCGGTCGCGATCCCGCTCTGCCCGGCCCAATGCTGGTTCTGGCCACCGAAGATGCCGTGCAGCAGGTGGCCATATTCGTGGAGGAAAGTGACGACGTCGCCATGCTCCATCAGGCCGTCGGGAGCATTCATCACCAGCGCGATCACCGGGACCTGGCCGCCCTTGCCCTGACGCAGCGGGACCACGTTGGCATGCTCATACTTGCCTGGCCGCGGGTGCATGTCGAGGTAGAAGCGGCCGATCAGCTTGCCGCCTTCGAACATCTCATAGGCTTCGGCCTTGGGGTGCCACAGCGCGGTCTTCCACGGCTTGATGTCGACCCTGAACAGGTCCTCGCTCAGCTGCAGGATGCCGCCGCGCACCTTGGGATAGTTGAAGTATTTGCGCGCTTCCTGCCGATCGAAGCCATAGCTCTGCTTCTGGACGAGCGGGGTCAGATAGCCATTGTCCCACGGGTTGATCTTGCTCGCCTGCGGATCGGTCTGGCGCAGCACGGCGAGCTCTTGGCATAGTCGCTCTGGGCGGCGGGCCTGGCCGCGGCAGCCATTTCGGCCAGCAGTGCCTCGACCTTGGCCGGCGTGTTCAGTATCCGCGGCTCGAAATCGACGGTGGCGAAGTCGGGCCGCCCGATCAGCTTGGCGAATGCCTGCCGCGTATCGATCATCTCGCGCAGCACCGCGTCGTTCTGCGGATAAGCGACTTGCGCATATTCACGCTGGAAGCGCTCGCGCAGCGCGCTGCTCCTGGCGTAGGTCATCACCGGCACGAAATCGGCGCTGTCGGTGCGAAGGGTGATGCGCCCGTCGGCGCCCGGCTTGCGGGCGGCGATGAAATCGGCCGGCACCCCGTCGAGTTCGGCCGCGGTGACGGTGATCGTTCGCTAGCCCTTGGGGATATTGGCCTGGAAGGTGGTGGTGAGTTCGGAGATCCGATCGGCGAGCCGGCGCGCTTCGACCCGCTTGTCGGCATCGAGAGCCACGCCCGACAGTTCGAAGGCCTGCAACATGCGCTGGAGGTAGAAAGCGCTCGCCTTGTCGGCCGGCGTCGGCAGTGCCTTCAGCTTCTCGTAGATCGGCCGCGACAAGGTGACGGCATTAAATTCGGTCCCGACCTTGACCTCGCAATCCTGCGCGGCGGTGCGGGCAGCGTCGTCGACGAGCACTTCGCGATACAGCGTCGCTTCGCCGCTGGCGCCGATCAGCACGTTGAGGAGATCGTCGAACTGTTGCAGCGCCGAGGCGCTCTTGCCCGGCGCTTCGAGCGCCTTGCGCAACGCCGCGCTGCGGGTCAGCATCTCGGTGCATCGCGCGGACACGGCGGCAGCGGTGGGCGCGCCTGTCAGGATCGGAGGCAGGCCCTGCGCCACCACCGAACTCGCCAACACGCTCAGCGACGCCCCCGCCGCAAGGGCCCAACGCACCATCCCCATGTCACTGCTCCCCGTTAAGAATGCAGCAGCCTAGACCGGGCTTCGGGAAAAACCTACTCCACCGCACGACCGCATGACTTGGGAGTTTTCGATGCTGAAACCGCTGGCGCTGACCATTTCCACCTTTCTCCTCGCCAGCACTGCCGCGTCGGCGGCGGCGACCCCCGAACAACAGATCATGGCAGCCGCGCGCAAGGTCAGCGAAGCGCGGCTGCGCGCCGATGTCGTCCGGCTGGTCGGGTTCGGCACCCGCCACACCCTGTCCAGCCAGACCGACCCGAAACGCGGGATCGGCGCCTCGGTGCGCTGGGCCGAAGCCGAACTCAAGGCGCTGGGCCTCGAGACGCTCCAGACCTGCGACACGGTGACTGGCCGCCGCGTGCCGCAGCCGACCAGGGTCTGCAATGCCGTCGGCATCCAGCGCGGGGCCGAACGGCCGAACGACGTGGTGATCATCACCGGCCACATCGACAGCCGCGTGACCGACGTCATGGACGCGACCAACGACTCGCCCGGGGCCAATGACGATGGGTCGGGCACCGTCGCGGTGCTGGAGGCCGCCCGCGCCCTGCGCGGCGCCAAGTTCGGCGGGACCATCGTCTATGGCGTGCTGTCGGGAGAAGAGCAGGGGCTGCTCGGCGGCAAAATCCTCTCTGATTACGCCAAGGCGCAGGGCTGGAACGTCGTCGCCAACCTCAACAACGACATCATCGGCAACAGCTGCGGGTCGGACGGCGTATGCGATGCCAAGGCCGTGCGGGTCTTCTCCGAAGGCCCGCGCTGGCAGGGCCGCGAAGCGCTCGCCGCTTCGCAGCGCAGCCTCGGCGGGGAGAATGACAGCCCGAGCCGCAACATCAGCCGCTTCCTCGATCGCCTTGCAGAGCGGCTGCCGCAGATCGGCCTCGACGTCCGCCAGGTGTGGCGCAACGACCGGTTCGGGCGCGGCGGCGACCATACCGAATTCCTCAACGCCGGCTTCCCCGCCGTCCGCTTCTCGGTCGCGGTCGAGGATTACGACCACCAGCACCAGGACCTGCGCACCGAGAATGGTCGCAAGTTCGGCGACACCATCGACGAGATGGACTTCCCCTACCTCGCCAAGATCGTGCGCCTCAACGTCGCCGCGCTGATGGCGATCGCCAACGCCCCGCCGCCGCCCGCCCCGGTCGCCCAGGGCGCGGTCAGCACCGACACCACGGTCAACTGGCCCCCGGTGGCGGGCGTCCCGGCCTACAAGGTGCACTGGCGCCGGACCGACGAGAACAACTGGACCAAGTCGTCGACCGCGGTCTCGGACGTGCTGGTCACGAACGAAGCGCCGCCGGCAGGGTCGGCGCTCAATCCCAATCGTCCGTCGAACAACGCCACCATGGGCCGGGTCGAAGGCGCGCAGAAGCAGGCCGTCCTGAAGGGCATCCGCGTCGACGACTGGGTGTTCGGCGTGTCTTCGGTCGGCAAGGACGGCTGGGAAAGCCCGGTTGCCAGCGCTGTCCCGGGCGGCGCGTTCAAGCCGTACGTGGCGCCGGAGACCAAGTGAGTCCAGGCTCGGCGCGGCGATGACCGCGGAAGATACCGACCGTCCCGCCGCCCAGCGCCCGCTTGCCGGTATCCTGCTGCGGCTGGTGACGGCGCTGCTCCTGGCGATCATGTTCGCCGGCGTGAAGCTGGCGGGCAATCGCGGCGTCCATGTCGTGGAAAGCCTCTTCTATCGTCAGATCGGCTCGGTCGTCTGCGCCACCGGGCTGGTCCTCGCTGGACCCGGTCTCGCCTCGCTGCGGACCAGGCGGGTCGGCGCCCACATCGGCCGGATGGCGCTCGGCCTCACCTCGATGGCGATGAACTTCCTCGCCATCCTGCTGTTGCCGCTGGCCGACGCCACCGCGATCGGTTTCACAGTGCCGATCTTCGCGACGATCCTCGCCGCCCTCGTGCTGGGCGAGGCAACGGGGCGCTGGCGGTGGGGCGCGGTGGTGGTCGGTTTCCTTGGCGTCCTACTGATCGTTCATCCGGGCGAGGGCGGGGTGCCGCTACTCGGCGCTGCGGTGGCGCTGGTCGGGGCCGGCATGACCGCCGCCGTGACCATTGTCATCCGCCGTCTCGGCGCGACCGAGCGGGCGTCGACCACGGTCTTCTGGTTCGCCGCCAGCAGCCTCCTGCCGCTCGGACTGCTCATGCTCCACTTCGGCCGTGCGCATGACGCCGCCACCTTCGCCATCCTTGCCGGCCTCGCGCTGGCCGGCGGTCTTGCCCAGCTTACCCTGACCGCCAGTCTCCGTCTCGCCCCGGTCGCGCTGGTTATGCCGATGGACTATACCTCCCTGCTCTGGGCGACCCTGCTCGGGCTGTGGCTGTTTGCCGAGCTGCCCACCGCCACCGTCTGGCTCGGCGCGCCGGTGATCATCGCCAGCGGTCTCGTCATCGTCTGGCGGGAACATCATCTCGCCCGGCGCGCTGCTCTAGCGGCCCGTGCTGCCACCCCGTCATAAGGACCCGAATGCCCCGCAAGCCCGCCCACACCGGCCTTCCCACCTCCAGGCAGATCCTCGACTTCATCGAGAAGTCGGGCCAGCCTGCCGGCAAGCGCGAGATCGCCCGCGCCTTCGGCCTGCACGGTCACGACAAGATCGCCTTGAAGGCCCTGCTCAAGGACATGGCCGACGAGGGGCTGATCGACAGCGCTCCCGGCCGCGCCTTCCACAAGACGGGCGGCGTGCCCCGTGTCACCGTGCTCCGCATCGTCGCGATCGAGGAGCAGGCGCTCGCGGTTCCCGACAATTGGCAGGGGGAGGGGCCGCCGCCAAAACTCCGCGTGCTCGAGAAGGGCCGCCGCTCGGCACTCGCGCTCAACGATCGCATTCTCGCCCGTACCGAGGAGCGCGGGTCGGGCCATGTCGCCCACCTAATGAAGAAGCTGCAGCGCTCGGCCGACCTCATCCTCGGCGTCGTCCACGAGGACGAAGCGGGCGCCAAGTGGCTGAAACCCGTCGACAAGCGTGAACGCCGCCAGCTTCCCCTGTCCGACCTCGGGGAGGCGCAGACCGGGGACCTCGTCCTGGCCGAACCCTCCGGCCGCCCGCCGCGCGTGTCGGCCAAGGTCGACGCCGTCCTCGGCGATCCCTTCGCCCCGCGCAGCTTCAGCCTGATCGCCATTCACAAGCACGGGCTTCCGCACGAATTCCCCAACGAAACGGTCGAGGAAGCGCGCGAGGTGTCGAGCCTGCCGCTCGGCTCCGACCGCGAGGACCTGCGCCACCTGCCGATCGTCGCCATCGACCCCGCCGACGCCCGCGACCATGACGACGCCATCTGGGCCTCGCCCCGCGAAGACGGCGGGTGGGATGCGATCGTCGCCATCGCCGACGTCAGCTTCTACGTCCGCCCCGGCAGCGCGCTCGACCGCGAAGCCCGCCGCCGCGGCAACAGCGTCTACTTCCCCGACCGCGTCGTCCCGATGCTGCCGCACGAACTGTCGTCCGACATCTGTTCGCTGAAGGAAGGCCAGGACCGCGCCGCGCTCGCCTGCCACCTCCAGGTCGGCCCCGACGGTAGCCTCGAGGCGCACCGCTTCACCCGCGCCGTGATCCGGGTCGCCGCCAATATCGCCTATGAGGACGCCCAGCGCGCCATCGATGGCGAAGGCGGGGTGGAACCCGAATTGCTCGACACCGCGCTGAAGCCGCTGTGGGACTGCTGGGCCGCGCTTTACGCCGCCCGCCAGAAGCGCGAGCCGCTCGAACTCGACCTGCCCGAACGCCAGGTCGTCCTCGACGAGAAGGGTCGAATCACCTCGGTCGCCCCGCGCGAGCGGCTCGACGCGCACAAACTGGTCGAAGATTTCATGATCGCCGCCAACGTCGCCGCCGCCAAGGCGCTGGAGGCGAAGAAGGCGCCGGTCATGTACCGCGTCCACGAGACGCCCGGCCGTGAGAAGCTGACCGCGCTCAAGGATTATCTCGCCACCTTCGATATGGAGTTCGCGCTGGGCCAGGTGATCAAGCCCGCGACCTTCAACCGCATCATCGAGCGGGTTGGGGACGGGGATGCGCTGCCCGAGATCACCGAGCAGATCCTGCGCACCCAGACCCAGGCCCGCTACTCGCCCGATCCGCTCGGCCACTTCGGGCTGGCGCTGCCGTCCTACGCCCACTTCACCTCGCCGATCCGCCGCTACGCCGATCTCCTCGTCCACCGCGCGCTGGTCAGTCACTACAAGCTGGGCGAAGGCGGATTGCCCGCTGACGACGCCGCCCGCTTCACCGAGATTGGCGAGCTCATCTCCATGCTCGAACGCCGCGCAATGGAGGCCGAGCGCGACACCATCGACCGCTACGTCGCCGCCTATCTCGCCGATCACGTCGGCCAATTGCTCGATTGCCGCATCTCGGGCGTCCAGCCGTTCGGCTTCTTCGCCACAGTTGATGGTCTCGGCGGTGACGGCCTGATCCTTGCCGCCGACCTTGGGCATGAATATTTCCGCTACGACGAGGCCGGGCGCCAGCTGGTCGGTGACGAGACCGGCGAAACCTATCGCATCGGCCAGCGACTCCAGCTGCGCCTGACCGAAGCCAATCCGGTCAGCGGCGCGCTCCGTTTCGAGCTTCCGGAGGGCAGCTACGGCCGTCCCGCCGGAGGCCCCAGGGAACAACGGCGTGACCGCGTCTTTAAGCCTGCTGGCGGTCGCCGCGGCCGACCGGCAAACATCCGCCACCAATCCCGCAAGCGCTAGGAACAGTTCACCCATGCCCAAGACCATCGCCGTCCTTCGCGGCAGCCCGCGTGCCGACAGCCTGACCAAAAAGCTTGCCCGGGGCATCGAACTCGCGGTCGGCGACCGGCTGACGTTCAAGGACGTCGAGATCCACGCGCTGCCGCTCTACAATCCTGACCTCGAAAAGGACGCGGCCCACCCCGCCTGGGACGCCTTCCGCGCCGCGGTGATGGGCTGCGACGGACTGCTATTCGTCTCGCCCGAATGGAACCGCTCGGTCCCCGGCGGCCTCAAGAATGCGATCGACATCGGCTCGCGGCCCTACGGTCAGGGCGTTTTCCAGCAAAAGCCCGCCGCCGTCGTCACTCAATCGACAGGCGGCACCGGCGGCTTCGGCTGCAACCACCACCTCCGTCAGAGTTTGGTCCACCTCGACGCCATTGTACTCGGCCAACCCGAAATGTACGTCGGCAACCTGTCGGCGGGCAAGTTCGGCGACGACGGCAAGGTCAGCGACGAAGGCCTCGCCAAGCTGATCGATGGCTTCGCCGACACCTTCATCGCGTGGGTCGACAGGCAGGCCTGATCACAGCTTGGGCAGCGTCACCCCCTGCTGCCCCTGATACTTGCCCGCGCGGTCGGCATAGCTGACCTCGCACGGCTCGTTGCCCTTGAGGAACAGGAACTGGCACGCCCCCTCGTTGGCGTAGATCTTCGCCGGCAGCGGCGTGGTGTTGCTGAACTCCAGCGTCACATGCCCTTCCCAGCCCGGCTCGAGCGGGGTGACGTTCACGATGATCCCGCACCGCGCATAGGTCGATTTGCCGAGGCAGATCACCAGCACGTCGCGCGGCACCCGGAAATATTCCACCGTACGCGCCAGCGCGAAGCTGTTGGGCGGGATGATGCAGCAGTCGGTCTTGCGATCGACGAAACTGTTGGCGGCGAAGTCCTTGGGGTCGACCACCGCCGAATCGACGTTGGTGAAGATCTTGAACTCGTCCGCGACCCGGGCGTCATAGCCGTAGCTCGACAGGCCATAGCTGATGCACCCGTCGCGCCGCTGCGCCTCGACGAACGGCTCGATCATGCCGGAGTTCTGGGCCTGCTCGCGGATCCAGCGGTCGGAAAGGATGCTCATGGGGCAGGGCTTAGCCGTGCGCCCAACGGTTCGTCGATTCCCGCCGGGCGGAAATCCGCGCTCCCCACGATTTCCCCGTTATCCACAGCTTGGCCGCGCCCGCGAAAGGCGTAGAGGAACGCTCATGGCCGAAATCCTCCTTCATCCGGGCGCCGGGCCCGCCGAGACCCCGGTCCAGCAGCTTCCCCACAATGTCGAGGCCGAGGCCGCGCTGCTTGGCGCGCTGCTGATGGACAACCGGCTGGTCGAGGACGTCCAGCTCAAGCTGCGCGCCGATCATTTCTTCGAGCCGTTGCACGGCCGCATCTACGACGCCGTGCTCCGGCTGACCGATCGCAACATGATCGCCAACCCGGTGACGTTGAAGCCCCTGTTCGAAGCGGACGAAGCGATGCGGCAGGTCGGCGGCCCGTCCTATCTCGCGCAGCTGACCGGATCGGGCGCGGCGCTGATCGCGGCGCGCGACTTCGCCTCCCAGATTTACGACCTTGCGCTTCTACGCAGCCTGGTCGCGGTCGGGCGCGACCTCGTCACCGGCGCCCTCGACACCTCGGAGGACGTCAAGCCGCTCGAACAGATCGAGCGCGCCGAGACCGAACTCTACAAGGTCGCCGAGCAGGGCGGGGGCGAAGGCAAGGTCAAGACCTTCGCCGACGCGTCGAAGGAAGCGCTTCTGATCGCCGAGGCCGCCCTTAACTCGGGTGGTGCGCTGTCGGGGATCACCACCGGCTTCACCGAGGTCAATTCGCGAATGGGCGGCATGCACCGCTCCGACCTCATCATCCTCGCCGGGCGCCCCGGCATGGGCAAGACCTCGCTCGCCACCAACATCGCCTTCAATGCCGCCCGGCGGATGCTCCAGGACAATGCCGACGGCATCGTGTCCGAGCGCTCGGCCGGCGCTGCGGTGGCCTTTTTCAGCCTCGAAATGTCGGCCGACCAGCTGGCGACCCGCGTGCTCGCCGAACAGAGCAATATCCCCGGCACGCAGATCCGCACCGGCAACATGAACATCAACGAATTCCGCGAGTTCGCGCGGGTCGCGGCCGAGCTCAACAGCCTGCCGCTCTACATCGACGACACCCCCGGCCTGACCATCGCCGCCCTGCGCGCCCGCGCCCGCCGGCTGAAGCGCCAGAAGAACATCGGGCTGGTGATCGTCGACTATCTCCAGCTGCTCAGCGGGACGGGCAAGAGCAGCGATGGCAATCGCGTCCAGGAAATCTCCGAGATCAGCCGCGGCCTCAAGAGCCTCGCCAAGGAACTGCACGTGCCCGTCGTCGCCCTGTCCCAGCTCAGCCGTGCGGTCGAGCAGCGCGAAGACAAGCGCCCGCAGCTGTCCGACCTTCGCGAATCGGGCTCGATCGAGCAGGACGCCGACATGGTCTGGTTCATCTACCGCGGCGACTATTACCTGATGGCCAAGCAGCCGCCGGACGACCATCCCGACCTGCCGTCGTGGCAAGAGGAAATGGCCAAGATCTACGGCACCGCCGAACTGATCATCGCCAAGCAGCGCCACGGCGCCACCGGCAAGGTCAAGCTCAAGTTCGATGCCCGGATCACCAAGTTCACCGATCTGGTGGAAGAGGGGCACACGCCCGACTTCCACTAGCCCCTGCCCGGGGGTGGGCCGCGGGCCGGACGCGCTTCAGACGCTCCGGCCCGCGATGGCCCTTAGTCTTCCAGCATAGTGGGGTCGCGCAGACCCTCGCCGATCGTGGCCCGCGCAATCTCCGCCTCGCTGCTGGTCACCGGATAAGCGCAATAATCCGCCGCATAGGCCGCGCTCGGCCGGTGGTTGCCGCTGAGGCCGACGCCTCCGAACGGCGCGTTCGACGGCGCACCGTTGGTCGGCTTGTTCCAGTTGATCACCCCGGCCCTTACCTCGTTCCAGAAGCGGTCGAACTGCTCGGGCGACCCACCGACTAGGCTCGCGGCAAGCCCGAAGCGGGTGTTGTTGGCCTCGGCGATGGCCGCCTCGAAGCTGTCGACCCGGATCAGCTGCAGCGCCGGCCCGAACATCTCCTCGTCGGGGCGACCCGCCACGTCGGTCACTTCGATCAGCGCCGGGGTCAGGAACGGCTGCTGCTCCTGCGGCCGGTCGAGGCGGCGGATCACCTTCCCACCCTTGATCATCAGGTCGAGGAACTGCGCCTGGATATGGTCGGCCGCGTCATTGTCGATCACCGGCCCCATGAACGGCTGCGGCTCGGCGAACGGCTCGCCGACAATCAGCCGGTCCATCAGCTTGAGCATCGCCTGGACCAGCGCGTCCCCGGCGCGGCCCTCGGGCACGATCAGCCGCCGCGCGGCGGTGCAGCGCTGCCCGGCCGACAGATAGGCCGACTGCACCGCAATGGTCGCCGCGGCGGCAGTGTCGGCCGCGTCCCACACCACCAGGGGGTTGTTGCCGCCCAGTTCCAGCGCCAGGATCTTGTGCGGCATGTCGGCGAACTGGCGGTGGAGCGCCTGTCCGGCCCGGGCCGAACCGGTGAACAGCAGCCCGTCGATCCCGTCCTCGCCGGCCAGCGCACGGCCCTCGTTCGGCCCCCCGATCAGCAGCCTGACCGCGCCTTCCGGCACGCCCGCTTCGTGATACAGCTGGACCAGCATCTCGCCGACCGCCGGGGTCTTTTCCGACGGCTTGAACACCACCGTATTGCCGGCGAGCA
Organism: Sphingomonas glaciei; assembly: GCF_023380025.1. Lineage (NCBI taxonomy): Bacteria > Pseudomonadati > Pseudomonadota > Alphaproteobacteria > Sphingomonadales > Sphingomonadaceae > Sphingomonas > Sphingomonas glaciei. The sequence continues at coordinate 1,087,438 of NZ_CP097253.1, read as the reverse complement.
GCGCCGGAACGATGTGCCCGTTGGGCAGGTGCGCCGGGAAATTGTACGGCCCCAGCACCGCCAGCACCCCGTGCGGCTTGTGCCGAACCGCGACCTTGGACCCCAGCGCCGCTTCCTGGCGGGTGGTCCCGGTCCGCTGCATGTAGGCGCTGATCGAAATCTCGACCTTGCCGACCACCGCGCCGACTTCGGTCTTCGCCTCCCACAGGGGCTTGCCCGTCTCGCGCGCGATCAGCCGGGCGAACTCCGCTTCCCTCGCCCGCACCGCATTGGCAAAGCGGCGCAGGGTCTCGGCGCGATACGTGACCGGCTGCGCGGCCCAGGCCGGAAAGGCTTCGCGCGCGGCTGCGACCTCGGTCGCCGCATCGCCGGGCTCGCCGGACCACAGGGTGTCGCCGGTCGCCGGCTCAAAGGAAATCAATGTCATGGAGTTGGCGAAGAAGCCGAGCCCGCCGTCTCCGTCAAGGCCTCGCCCATCCGCCGTATCGCCGCCACCTTGTCCTCGAACGGCGCCCAATCGTCGTCGCTGGCAATCGCCGCCCAGATTGCTTCGACCTCGTCGATCAGAATCGAACAGGGTTGCGCGTCCGACCAATAGGCGTGGCGCCGCTCACCCCGCCGGTCCCCGATCGCCTCGGCCAGTGCCTCGAACGCCGGATCGGCATAAGCCTCGCCCGTCGGACGCGCGCCGCCGAACCAGTCGAAAAAGAAACGGTCGATCCCGACCTTGCCGGTCCCCAGCGCCGCCACCACCGCCCGGGCAACCACCCGATCTTCCTCGGCCCCAGCGGGGGTCAGACCCAGCCGCCGCACCATCCCCGCCGAAAGGGCTGCGTGGAAGTGGGCGGCGAAGCCCTCCAAGCTCGCCTGCAGCCGCTCGTGCCCGTCGGTCAGCAGCGCCAGGCACCCCGCCAGCTGCGCCAGGTTCCACTGGATCGCCTCCGGCTGCCGCCCGAACGCATAGAGCCCGGAATGATCGAAATAGGCCGCGGTGAAGCCGGGCTCCCAGGTCGGCGCGAACCGCCACGGCCCATAGTCGAAGCTCTCGCCGGTGATGTTGATATTGTCGGTGTTGAGCACCCCATGGACGAAGCCGGCCACCATGTAGCTCGCCGCCAGCGCCGCGGTCCGCTCGGTCACCAGCGCGAACAGCCGCTCGGCCCCGCCATCGGCCGGCTCGCCATACAGATGCTCGAGGCAATAGCTCACCAGCCGCTCGAGTCCCTCGACGTCCTCGCCAAACGCCAGCCTTTGAAAGGTGCCGATCCGGATGTGCCCATGGCTCAGCCGGGTCAGCACGGCCGAGCGGGCCGGGGAGGGCTCGTCGTTGCGCTGCAATTCCTCGCCCGTCTCGAACAGTGCGAAGGTCCGGCTCGTGTTGACACCCAGCGCTTCCAGCATCTCGGTCGCCAGCACCTCGCGCACCCCGCCCTTGAGCGTCAGCCGCCCGTCGCCGAACCTACTCCACGGCGTCTGCCCCGAACCCTTGGTGCCGAGGTCCGTCAGCCGCCCGCCACGGTCGCGTAGCTGCGCAAACAGGAACCCGCGCCCATCGCCAAGCTCCGGATTGTACGACCGGAACTGATGCCCGTGATAGCGCAGCGCCAGCGGCGCCTCGAGATTGCCCGGCAGCGGCTCGAACCGGCAGAAGTGCCGCGCCCAGTCGGCCGACTCCAGCCCGACCTCTGCCGCTGCGCGCTCATTCACGAACCGCGCCGTGCACGCCGGAAACTCCGCCGCCCGGACCGGGTCGTAGAAGCCGTCGCCAAGCTCCAGGATGCGCGGATCGGGTTGGTAGGGTTGCACAGGCGTCATCTTGTCCGGATAGAGGCAGGCGATCAGAAAAGGAGCAGCGAGTGGCTCGGTACGAGGACCGGAACTACAACAGCACGGACGGCCTTCGGCTCCATTATCGCGATTATGCGGGTGGAGACCCCGACCAGCCCCCGATCCTGTGCCTTCCGGGCCTGACCCGCAATGCCCGCGATTTCGAGCCGGTGGCCGACCGCTTCGCCGGCGAATGGCGGGTCCTCGCGCTCGACTTCCGTGGCCGCGGCGGAAGCGCGGCCGACCCCGATCCCTCGCGCTACATGCCGGCGACCTATGCCCGCGATGTGATCAAGCTGCTCGACCAGCTCGGCATCGCTGACGCGGTGTTCATCGGCACCTCGCTCGGTGGGCTCGTCACCATGCTGATCGCGGCGATGGAGAATGAACGGATCGCCGGAGCTTTGCTCAACGACATCGGGCCCGAGGTCGACCCTAAGGGGATCGAGCGCATCCGCACCTATGTCGGCCAGCCGGTGACCTGGACCAGCTTCGCCGACGCCGGCGCAGCGATGATGAGCCGGATGGGCGACGTCTATCCCCGCTGGGGCGCGGCCGAGTGGGAGCGCTTCGCCCGCCGCTGCTGCCGCGAGGAAGGGCCGCAGGTCGTCTACGACTATGACATGCGCATCGCCGAGCCCTTCGCCGAGGCCAATGACGCCACCCAGCCCAATCTCTGGCCGTGGCTCGACCACCTCAAGGGTCGCCCGGTGACCATCCTGCGCGGCGCCACCAGCGACCTCTTTTCCGCCGCCACCGCCGACCGCATGGTCCGCGAACTGGGCGACGAGGCCGAACTGGTGACCATCGAACAGGTTGGTCACGCCCCCAGCTTCGACGAACCCGAAAGCATCGCCGCCGTCGAACGCCTGCTGGCACGGGTGAAGGGCTGAAGCGCAGCCGGATTTCCGGAACGCTACCCGGAGCAGAATTGATCAGCCCGCGCTGCTGCGGCGCTGCTTCGCAAGTCGAAGGAAATGGGGTGCCAGCGCCAAGCCGCATCCCCCGGCTGAGCGCTGCTCTCCATTTGGCATGCGGTTGAGCACCCATAGCGTGTCAACAGTCGGCAGCGTGTCCTCGCAAGCGGCCGAACCAAGGGGCCTGCAACCGTCAAACCCCGCGCCTTGACGCTGCACCACGGTCGTCGTCCTGACAGGACGCCCGAGCAGTGTCTCGCGAACCGCGATCGTATAGGTCACCGGAAGCCGGGCACCCGCAATCGCATAGGCCCACCGCAACGGGGCGACGCTGCAGCCGGCGGGATAATCCACCGCCACCACGCGCCCGCGAGCGATGAGCGATACCTTGCTCAGGAGGTGACGCATCTGGCGTTCCGTCAGATCGTCCGGGTCGGCACAACTGCAGGCCCATGCCACCGAAGGAAAGGCAACCAGGGCAGCCATGAGCGTGATCAGGTGGCGTGACACCTCGCGAGACTAACCTGCGCCAGAAAGTGGTCAACATCCCCGACCAACGTTCCACTATTCCCCGAGTTGTCAGCACCTCTCCTGACGATCATACCTTCCCGCATGAACGACGAGTTCGCACGCGAAGTCGCGGCTGAAGGCAGCGATCCGGAGATCGGCAGCATCCTCCTGGAGGTCTGCCACGCCACCCGCATGGGCTTCGTCGCGGTCGCCAGGGTCACCGAAGAGCGCTGGATCGCCGCCCAGGTGGTCGACCGCATCGGCTTCGGGCTCGACCCCGGGGGCGAACTGGAAGTGAAGAAGACCATCTGCGACGACATCCGCAGGTGCGGCCAAGCCATCATCATCGACCGCATCGCCGACGATCCCGAATGGCGAACCCACCCCGTCCCCATGCTCTACGGTTTCGAGAGCTACGCCTCGCTCCCGATCGTTCTCGCCAATGGCGAATTCTACGGAACGCTGTGCGCCATCGACCCCGAAGAGCGCGTGCTCAGCACCGTCGAGACGGTAGCTCTGCTACGGCGCTGTGCCGATCGGGTTGCGGCGATTCTCAATGAGAGGCGTCAGGGCGCTATTCAATCGTAGGTCGATCTCCGCCCTTCCCGGAATTGCAATCTAGAGCGGCGGCAGGATCGTCAGCTTCGAATTCCTGGCTCCGCACCGTCGGCAGCGCAGCCGCGGCTGAAGCGACCGCAGATCGCGGGCACCGCTCCTTCGGGCCGCCTCCAGGCCATCCATGGTCAGGGATGCGCCGCAGTCTCCGCAATCGATGCGCAAGCTCGCGCCGAATCGAACTAGGTCGGCGATTGTCCGGATATGCTTCGTGCTCACCCGGCCGGGTTACATCGGGGAGAACAATTCAAGAACATCTGGGATCGTGAAAGTTGTGGATGGTTCAGCGATGGGCGCGGTACCGTTGCCCTTGCGACCCGTTGCCGAAGCCCCGGCGTCAGCTACCTTGGGTAAATGCTGCTATCGATTCTTGCCTTGAGCGCCGTCGGCGGCACAGTCTCTCCGACGCCCATTGGGGCGTGCCAAACCACTGCGGTAGCATCGACTGTCACGGAGCGACCCGCCACCAGCTTTGGATTTCCCACCAGCATCATCAGTGAAGGTGCGACGGATGTCGTTTTCAGCCTCGGAAGGCAGCGTCACCCGCTCGCCGGAAAGACGATCGTCGCCGAGGACCCCACGATGGGGGTGGCATTGCTGGACGACGGGTCGGGCCTCCAATTCGATCGTGATTGCTCGGGAGCGCGCTGCATCTACCTAGGGCTCAATCGAACCGGCGTGGCGTCCGCATGCTGGCCGTGGCTCGCGGACGCACCATACCGGATTTCACGCAATGGCATCGTCGAGATCGACGCGAAGACCCAACTCGTTTTCAAGCGTCCCGGCAGTCCAAGCGAGCTCTTCCTTCGCCGAGCCATCGGCGACAGGTGGATCGAAAGGCGGCTCCTTGTCGGTGGAGAGCGCATCGTCGCGATTGGCCTGTCGCCACCGCTCCACGGCGTGTTGTTCACCATGGACGTTATCCGACAACATAGGAACGGTTCGCTGATCGTGACCACGTACAGGATTTCGCCTTACGAGCCGCCAGTTCCTTAAGTCCGCCTTTGACCTATTGCGGCGATCGGTTGTGGCGACCACCTCAAACTCCGGAAAAGGAAGCAGGTAGTGGGCGGGTTGGCTTTGATCTTCATACTTCCGGTGCTCGCCTATTGCGCGATCCAGACTGGAAGGGATCTGAAGAACAGGAACTGGCCATTCGCCACCTGGGGAGCGATCATCGTGTTCCTGATGATGTGGACGATTCCCCGCCTGTTCACGGGTCCCCAGCACTAAGAGTCCGTCGACCTCGAGGCTTAACCTCAGGGGGCGACCTTGTGATCGAATACGTAGGTGGTCAGCACCAAGGTTCCGCCCGCTTCCCCGCGAATGACGTCGAAGGTGCGCAGACCGCCGTGAAAGGAAAGGATCGAGACGTTCAGCCCGACGATCGGACTCGCGGTTTCCAAAAGCAGTAGGGATCTTGGCGGCGCAGCGGGGTCGTTCCTGACCAAGCGGACTTCGCTTCCCTCGCCCTTCGGGGCGACGACGACCCTGTTCCTTCCGAGGACCAGGTCGCCATCGCCTTTCCGGGCATCGTAGGACAGATTCCAGCAGGCATCGGGCCGAGCGACCCGTGAGAGGCCCGTATACAGGCAACGGTCGCCGCGGCAGTCGCGGTCGAACGACAGACCCGAACCATCGCGAAGCGTCACCCCGCCCACCGTCGGATCGCCGCCCACGATAGCCTGCTTGCGCAGGAGATCCACCTTCGGGCCCGGACGAAACAACCAGTCGGTGGTCCCTTGCGACAGGATGGCGGAAGGGCGCTGAACATCATTGTTGGGCCGTTCGCTGACGGTCACGAACAGTGGCGTCTTAGTACTACACCCGGCGCGTTTGTCGGGGCGGGCGCCAAACCGAGCAGCGCAGCTAGACTGGCGTAAGAAAGCACGGCCGCCTCCGGCAAAGATGGGCGTAAATCAGGATGCTGCTCGATGCATACGTCGGATGCAATGTCCGCCCTGGCGTGATGGCCGACGTCGTTGCCTGGGTCAGACTTTTCCCAACCGCTTCAGCCTACGCGCAAGAAGCTTTAGGCGACGATCCGCCGCAGCTTGTCGAGGGCCGGCGCATCGGCCTCTTCCTGCGCGATGGTCGACACGAACTTGCCGTCGCGCCCGAACAGCAGCACCTGGCTGCCATGGTCCACGGTGTAGCCGCCGGGCGCCGCCTTGTCGGGCACCCGCGCCTGGTAGATGGCGTGGCTCTTGGCGACCGCTGCCACCTGCTCCTCGGTCCCGGTCAGGCCGATGATCGGGGTTCCGAACAGCTGGACATAGTCGCCCACGACCTTGGGCGTGTCGCGCCCCGGGTCGACCGAGACGAACACGATGTCGAACGCCTGGTCACCCTTGTCCAACTGGCCGCGCAGCTTGGCCAGTTTGCCCAGCGTGTTGGGGCAGACGTCGGGGCAGTTGGTGAAGCCGAAGAACATCGCATAGGGCCGCCCTGCCAGCGCCTGCGCGCTGTTGAACGGTTTCCCGGTGGCCCCGGTCAGCGTGAACGGCGCGCCGATGGTGAAGCCGGGCATGCCGGGATCGGCCCGGCTGGTCACCGTCAGGCCCTCCGGCCGTATCAGCAGCAGCCAGGCGAAGGCGAGGGCGGCGAGGCCGACCAGCGACCACAAGACCAGGCGCAGCACCTTCAGCTTCGACGCGGGCGCCTCAGTGGCCATGATGCGCCCCCGCGGCGGCCGGACCCTGCGCCCCGGGCGGCAGGATCGGCAGGCTTGCACGGACCAGCCCCGCCTTGGCGAAACGCAGCACGATCGGCAGCTTGGCGCCGGGGCGCAGCGGTGCCTTCAGTCCGGTCAGCATGATGTGCAGCCCACCGGGCTTCATCGCGATGCTTGCCCCGGCGGGGAGGGGCAGGGCACCCGCCGCCCGCATCCGCACCACCCCGCCATTGTTCTGGCTGTCGTGGATCGACACCTGGCCCGCGGCTGGGCTGCTCGCGCCCAGCAGGCGGTCGGCCCCGCCGCCATTGTGCACGCTGACATAGGCCGCGCTGCTGCCCACCCCGGCGCGGACCCAGCCGCCGACGTGAAGGGCAGGGGCCTGTGCGGTCGCGGGCGCTGCGACGGCCAGAGCCGCAACGAGGAAAGAAAGGCTTTTCATGGGCAGGCATCTAGGGTCGGCTGCAGAGGCTTGCAACGTAGGACAAAGCATGGCGCTGTGAACCTTTACGGTTCGCTCTTTTTTCTCGTCGGGTGACCCTGCGCCGCTCAATCTTCCGGTGCGACCGTAACCTTGATCCCGTCCAGTTCCGCCTCGAACCTTATCTGGCACGACAGGCGGCTGTTGGGCCGGCGCTCGTCGCTCATCGCCAGCAGATCGTCCTCATCCTCCTTTAGCGCGGGCAAGGCGGCCAACCACTCTTCGCCGACCAAGACGTGGCAGGTGCCGCACGAACAGCAGCCGCCGCACAGCGCCAGCACTTCCTCGATCCCGCCAGCGCGGAGGTTCTCCATCAGCGACCGGCCACCCTGGCCCTCGATGGCACGGGCATGGCCGTCGCGGGTGGTCACGTTGATGATCATGCGCTCAGAGCGCTTCGATGACGGTTACGTTGGCGATGCCGCCACCTTCGCACATCGTCTGGAGGCCATAGCCGCCGCCCCGCTTGCGCAGCGCATGGACCAGCGTCGTCATCAGCTTGGTCCCGCTAGCGCCCAACGGGTGGCCGAGGCTGATCGCCCCGCCGTTGACGTTCAGCCGCTCCGGATCGCCGCCAATCTCGCGCAGCCAAGCCAGCGGCACCGGGGCAAAGGCCTCGTTGACCTCGTACAGGGCGATGTCCTCGATCCGCCGCCCCGACCGCTCGAGCGCGCGGCGGGTGGCGGGGATCGGCTCGATCAGCATAATCACCGGGTCGCCCGCGGTGACAGTCAGGTGATCGATCCGAGCGAGGGGGGTCAGCCCATGCTCCTTCAGCGCCCGCTCGCTGACCACCATCACGCCCGACGCGCCGTCGCAGATCTGGCTGGCGTTGCCGGCGGTGATCACTCCGTCGGGCTTCAGCGTCTTGAGGCTGCCCAGCCGCTCCATCGAGGCGTCGGCGCGGATGCCCTCGTCGCGGACGTGCTGGCGCTCCCGGCCGTCGGCATCGACGACCGTCAGCGGGACGATCTCCTGATCGAAGTCGCCCCGCTCGGTCGCCGCCGCTCCGCGCCGGTGGCTTTCGAGCGCGAAGCTGTCCAGTTCCTCGCGGCTCATCCCGTAATTGCCGGCGATCATCTCGGCCCCGGTGAACTGGCTGAATTCGGTCACGCCGTAGCGATCCTTGATCGACTGCGGCCACGGCCCGATGCCGATCCCGGCCTGCATGGGCAGCAGCACCGGAAGCCCCATCGGAACCCGAGTCATGCTCTCGACCCCGGCGGCGATCACCACGTCCTGCGTCCCGCTCATCACCGCCTGCGCGGCGAAGTGGATCGACTGTTGGGAAGACCCGCACTGCCGGTCGATCGATACCGCCGGTACGCTGTCGGGCAGGCTCGACGCCAGCACCATGTTGCGCCCGATGTGGAAGCTTTGCTCACCGATCTGGCCGACGCAGCCGGCAATCACGTCCTCGACGGCGGCCGGATCGATCCCCGACCGCTCGACCAGCGCGTCCAGCACCCTGGCGCCAAGGTCGGCCGGGTGCCAGTCCTTGAGCGCTCCACCCCTCTTGCCCCCGGCAGTGCGAGCGGCGGCGACGATATAGGCTGAGGGCATGGACAGGCTCCGGAAGTGAAAGGCTGTTCTAGCCACCGTGTGGCTGCAGGTGAAAGTCCTAGACCGCCTCGACGATTTCCACTTCGGGCACGTAGTGACGAATGAGGTTCTCGACCCCGCGCTTCAGCGTCACCGCCGAGCTCGGGCAGCCAGCGCAGGCGCCCTGCATCGCCAGGAACAGCGTGCCGGCCTTGTAGCCGCGATAGACGATGTCGCCGCCGTCCTGGGCGACCGCGGGGCGGACCCGGGTCTCGAGCAGTTCCTTGATCTGCGCCACGATCTCGGCATCGGCCGGATCCTCGTCGTAGCTGGCGTCCTCGTCCGCCGCGACGTGGATGCCGCCCGCGCTCCCGGCCCGGAACAGCGGCGCGCCCGAGACGAAGTGATCGAGCAGGATCTGCACCACGTCGATCTCGAGCCCGGCCCAGTCGATGTCAGGCGCGGCGGTGACCGACACAAAGTCGCGGCCGAAGAACACTCCCTCGACGTCGCCGGTCGCGAACAGGGCCTCGGCGAGCGGGCTCGCTTCGGCGCTGGCGGCATCGGGAAAGTCGCGGCTGCCCGCTTCCATGACGGTGGTGCCCGGCAGGAACTTGCGGGTCGACGGGTTGGGCGTCAGCTCGGTGGTGATCAGCATGAGGCCCATGTGGCGCGATTGCCCTCCACCTTCAACCTCGCCGCGTGACCGATCGCACCCACCGCGCAGTCTCCAGCGGCTGCGTGAAGGGCAGCATGTGCCCGCCCTCGACCAGCGTCAGCGTCGCACCCGGGATCGCATCGGCCGTTGCGCCGCCGTGCAGGCGATAGTCGAGCAGATTGTCCCCGCAGCCGTAGAGGATGCGCACCTGGAGGGTCATGGCGGCGTAACGCCCGACCATCTCCCTGGCGCCTTGCTGGGCAAGTTGCAGGTCACCGCAGGCCGCCTCGATGCTGCCGGGCCGCAGCGCCAGCGCTCCGCCTCCGGCAGTCAGATAGTCGTCCGGCACCGGCTCGGGCTTGAACACTTCCTTCAATACCTTGGCGCGGCTCGCCATGCCGAGCGGGACGGCGAGCGTTCGCGAAACGAGGCCGACGATCGGCAGCGGAACCAGCAGTCCGCGAAAGACATCCGGCACCTCGACCACCGGCTGGGTCGCCGGGGCGATCAGCGCAAGACCCGCGACCTTGTCGGGAAAGCGCTCGCCGACATGCAGGCTGAGCGCGCCGCCGAGCGAATGGCCGACCAGCCACGGCCTCTCCAGGCCTAGTTCATCGATCAGCGCGGCGATGGCTTCGGCCTGATGGGCGAGATGCTGCGAGCGGGAGGGCAGGGGCGGCGAATAGCCCGACCCCGGCCGGTCGACCCTGATCACGCGATGGTCGAGGGCAAGCTCGTCGACCATTTCCCCCGCAAAGCTGCGCAACTGGGCGCCGAGGCCATGGATCAGCAGCAGCGGCGGTCCGTCGCCCTGCTCGGTGACATGAAGCAACGTGCCGCCGGCCTGGACCAGCCGACCGTCCATCGGCACCCGCTTCTCCGCCCGCCGGGCCATGCCGGTACTGAACAGCCCGGCACCGGCAAGGCCCGCCGCCAGCGACGCCCCCGCGATCACCCATTTTCTCATGTCATTCTCCGGGTCAGGGTTGGGGAGGGCGGCAGGCGCTCGGCCTGTCCGGAAAACAGCATGACCCCGTCGTAGACCCGGCCATATTTCAGGGCCGCGAGGTCGAGCGCGTAGTTCTGATAAAGCTTCCATGGCCCGCGGTCGCCCTGGACCGGAAGCACCGCCGTGGCGCGCTGCAGGTAGCCCGAGGTGAAATCGAGGAAATTGACCGCCTGTACCTGCGGATCGGGCTCTGGCACCGCAATCGTCTGCCGCTTCGCGGCGAGGCGGTTGAGCAGCCGGCACAGATAGTAGGACGACAAGTCGGCCTTCAGCGTCCACGACGCATTAGTGTAGCCGAAGCTGTAGCTAAGGTTCGGTACTCCGCCGAACATCATGCCCTTGTAGGTCATGGCGCCGCCCAGCTTGCGCTGCACGCCGTCGATGCTGAACCGCGCATCGGCCAGCAGCCGCACCTTGAGGCCAGTCGCCGCCACGATCACGTCGGCCTCCAGCAATCGTCCGCTCTTCAGCCGGATGCCCTCCGCGACGAAGCGATCGACGTGATCGGTCACCACCGACACCTTCCCGCCGCTTATTCCTTCGAACAGGTCGGAATCGGGCACCAGGCACAGCCGCTGATCCCATGGATTGTAGGACGGGTTGAAGTGGGTATCGACCTCGTAGTCGGCTGGAAGTTCCCGGAGCAGGCCCTTGCGTAGAAGGCGTCTCGTGAAAGCGGGCCGCTTCCTCGCCAGCTGATAAAAGGCCTGCTGCAGCAGCACGTTGCGAGTGCGGATAATGCCGTGGGCGAGGCGGTCGCCAAGGAGTCGGCGGAGGCGGTTGGCCGCTTTGTCGACCGAGGGGTGGCTGACCATGTAGGTCGGCGAGCGCTGCAGCATGGTGACGTGCGCTGCGCCTCGGTTGGCGAGTTCCGGAACGATCGTCACCGCCGTCGCTCCGCTTCCGATCACCACCACCTTCCGGCCTGCAAGCTCAAGGTCTTGCGGCCAGAACTGGGCATGAAAATACTCGCCGGCAAAGTTGTCGGCGCCCGCGAAATCGGGGAGATGAGCCTGGTCGTAGTCATAATAGCCGGTGCCCATGTGCAGCCAGCGGCACGTCATTCGGCGTTCGCCGCCAGGGGTCTCGAGCGTGACCGTCCAGCGGGCCGCCGTGCTGTCGAAATCGGCAGCGACCAGTCTGTGGCCGAAGCGGATTTTCCGGCGGATGCCATATTTGTCCGCCACCCGATTGACGTAGGCGAGGATGGTCGCGCCATCGGCGATCGCCTTGTCTCCGGTCCACGGCTCGAAGCTGTATCCGAGCGTATACATGTCGCTGTCGGAGCGCAGGCCGGGATAGCGGAACAGGTCCCAGGTCCCGCCGATCGCATCCCGCGCTTCGACGATCGCGACGCTTCGCTTCGGGCAGTAGGCCTGCAGGTGCCAGGCGGCGCCGATGCCGGACAGACCCGCACCGACGACCAGCACGTCGACGTGATCTTTGCGCTTTCCGTTGTGATGCTCGATCATCGCCTGCGTGCTTCGGCCGCCAACAGGGATCAGGCAAGTCGCTTCTGGGCGACGGGCGTCTTACTCCGGGCGGATATCGACCCGCCGGTTCTGGATTTCGCGGACGTTGTCGGGGGTAGGGATGAAGGGGGAGTCTTCGCCCTGCGTCTCGATCAGCAGGACCGATCGCTGCACACCGCGCGCGACGAGGGCGTCGGCAACCACCTGAGCGCGCTGAAGCGCGAAGCGGCGGTTGACGGCAGGGCTGCCGGGGCGATCGCTATGACCGATGATGCGCAGCCGGGTCACGCCCGCTGCCGCCTTCGCCGCCTCGTCGAGGACCGGCTCCCATTCGCGGCGAATGTCCTTTCCGCCGCTGTCGAAGAAAATCATCAGCGGTGCCGGAGCGGCCGCTGGCTGCAGCGCTGCGGCGGCGGCGAGAAACAGGTTCAACATGGAGCAGACTATGTCAGACCGGCGAGGGCTTTGCCAAGCTGACGGGAACCGGCGCCCTCAGGCCGCGGCGGCGACGCTTTCGGCGGCCCTGACGGCGAATTGCAGGGCGAGCTGGGCATGCCACTCCCGCGCCGCAGCGGTGATAGCGCGACTTGCGGCGGTTCGTTCTTCCGCTGCCCGCCGGGCATAATAGCGCTGGTTCGACTCCATTCTTCCGGGCTCCACTACAAGGGACAGGCGGCGCAATTTCCGGAAAGTTGCGCCTCATTGGTGGATAAAAGGTTAATATCCACACCCGTCCCGCCTCGGCACATTGCGTTGCAAATGGGTGACAGGGCCCGGGCGAAAGCAGATCATCGCTGAAACCGAACGACTCGGCGCTCGTTACGCATTTGAACTAAATTTTAGGAGCGGGGGACAGCCCATGCTGACTTCGAGCATCACGACCACCCGGAACTACAATCCCTCGGTCCGTGGCTACCATGCCGTCTACCGGGAGAATGCCGTCAATCATTGCCCCGGCTGCGGACGCACGCACTGGCTGATCGGCCGCATGCTGGCCGAATGCGGCTTCTGTGGCACCGCCTTGCCCTTGTCGGAAAGCTACTCGCGCAGCGCCGCCGCGCCGTTGTTCCGCCACGGGACGGGCGGGCTCAGCCGCGCAGCCTGACCGCTCGCGGCCATGGCCTCCTTCTGCTATAAGGAGACATGGTCGGAGCTTACCTCCTGCTTCTCGCCGCCCTCGGTGCCCCCGGCCCCTTCGTGCTGGTGAACGGGACCGGGACCCTTATCGAAGCATTGTCGATCCGCCCGGCTGACGGGAGTGCCACGTGGCGCTCCCTCGGCGGTGCTGGAGTGCCTGCCCGGGCGCGCCTGTCGCTTCCATCGCCGGGAGGCGATCTGTGCGCGTTCGACCTGCGGGCCCGCATCGCCGGCTCGGACATCGTCTGGCCGTCGGTCAATATTTGCGATGTGCGGACCGTAACCTTGAATCGTCGCCCGGACGGAACCCTCTGGGTCGACTACGACTGAGCGGACGCTGGCGCCGAAGCGGGCCGGTGGCCGGGACCAGCTTGCGCGGGGGGCGGCTCGCCGCGGCCTCATGCCGGGTCGCGTCGAGCAGTTTCGCGCCGGCGACGAACACCACCGCGCAGCAGATCACGAAGAAGGTCCAGCCGAGCACGCCCGGATAGAGGCCGAGGTAATATTTGCCGCGTTCGGCCGCACCCAAAGCGATCGCCCAGGTCACCGCCCACGCCTCCCAGCGCGTCCGGATGACGAACAGACGGCCGGCACGCCGCGCGAAACCCTTCACATCCATAGCCATTGGTTAAGCAACGGCCGTGCCAATGGCCGTGTTCCGCGCTTTTCGCGTTAAGGCTGATGGTTATCTGTCAATTAACCCGACTCTTTTGCGAAGCGGTGGCTTCCGCCCGGGGGGTGCAGCCCCTAAGTGCTGTCGGGAAAGCCCCATGCCCAAATTTGCCCCGCCCTCACCAGAATTCGACAAGCAGAAGGTCGTGGCCGACAACCGCCGCGTCCGGTTCGATTATTTCGTGGAGGAAAGGTTCGAAGCGGGCATCGCGCTTCAGGGCACCGAAGTGAAGGCGCTGCGCAACGGCGAAGGCTCGATCGCGGAAAGCTATGCCACCGTCGAAGGCGAGGAAGTGGTGCTAATCAACAGCCACATCCCCGAATATAAGAACGGCAGCTGGATGAACCACGAGCCGCGCCGCAAGCGCCGGCTGCTGCTCAAGAAGCGCGAGATCGGCCGGCTGATGGGCGCGATCAACCGGCAGGGCCTGACGCTGGTGCCCCTGTCGATCTATTTCAACGGCAAGGGCAAGGCCAAGGTCGAGCTGGCCCTGGCTCGCGGCAAGAAGGTCCACGACAAGCGCGAGACGATCAAGGAACGCGACTGGAAGCGGGAGCAGCAGCGCCTGCTGAAGTCGAATGGCTGAGCGCCGCGCGGCCGACGACGATCGTGGCTAGCCGCCCCGGCTTCTTCCGCCGCCTGGCCGACAAGGCCACGCCGAGCCGCGAGGAAGTGCTGGAAAGCCGCTGGCTGAAGCCGTTCGGCAAGAGCATCCGCCGGTCGGACCTGTGGCGCTTCACCCGCCGCTCGGTGCCGCGCGGGGTCGCCGGTGGCCTTTTCGTCGGGATCTTCCTGATGATCCCGGGGCTGCAGATCGTCGGCGCGGCGCTGCTTTCGATCCCGCTGCGAGCCAATATTCCGATCGCCGCGGCGATGACCTTCCTGTCCAATCCCGCGACCACGCCCCTCTTCCTGATCGCGGCGATCGCGCTGGGCAACAAGCTCGGCTTCCACGCTGACCTCGCAGCCTTTCAGGCGCTCTACTCGAGCGGCGCGGGGGCCAGGCGCTGGCTCGAATGGCTGCTGTCCGACGCCGCCCCGGCAATGATTACCGGCCTGTTCCTGATCGCACTGGTCAGTGCGTTGGTCGGCTATGCAGTGTCGATCGTCGTCTGGCGCTGGTGGGTCAGCCGCAAGTGGCGCAGGCGCGTGCGGCCTGAATTATTCCAACACATCCACTGACCGGAAAGTAGCGTAACTCCATGAAGCGACTTCTTCTTGTTCTCGCCGCGACCACTGCCCTCGCCGGTTGCGCCACCACCCCCGCAATGGTCGACAGCACAGCGGGCGAGACGCCTGCGGTCGCTGACGCCGCCCCCGCACCGTCCCGGCCGAGCCCCGAGCTTGGCACCTATGGCTTCGACACCAGCGGGATGAACAACAGCGTCCTGCCGGGCGACAATTACTTCGAATATGCCAATGGCACCTGGCTGCGCGACACGCCGATTCCGGCCGACAAGAGCGGCTACGGCATGTTCGCCAAGCTCGACGACATCTCCAAGCAGCGTACCCGTGAGCTGATCGAGGAATCCGCCAAGGATTCGAACAGCCGGATCGGCGCGGTCTATGCCAGCTTCACCGACCAGGCCGCGATCGACGCCAAGGGAATGAAGCCGATCGAGCCCTGGCTGGGCCAGATCAAGGCCCTCAACAATCGCGGGGGACTGCCCGCACTGTACGCCGCGGCCGCCCGCAACGGCGTCCGCACTCCGTTTGGCGCCTATGTCGGGCAGGACGATAAGAATCCCGACACCTACATCCTGTCGCTGGGGCAGAGCGGCCTCGGGCTTCCCGATCGCGACTATTACCTCAAGGACGATGCCAAGCTCACGGACATCCGGGCCAAGTATCTCCAGCACCTGACCAACATGCTGACGCTGGCGGGTGAGCCCAATGCCGCCGCCCGGGCCACGGCTATCCTCGCCTTCGAAACCGACCTCGCCAGGGTGCACTGGACCCGGGTCGACAGCCGCGACGCGACCAAGACCTACAACAAGATGACCGTCGCCGCGCTTGCCAAGAGTGCGCCCGGCTTCGATTTCGCGCGGATGATCCGCGAAAGCGGAGCCAATGGGGTGAGCGACCTCATCGTCGCTCAGCCGAGCGCGATCACCGGCGAGGCGAGGATTCTCGGTCGCGCTCCGCTCGGCGTGCTCCGGGACCAGCTGCTGGTCCGCTCGCTCAGTGCCTTCGCGTCGGTTCTCCCGTCGGCCGTCGACCGCGAGCAGTTCGCTTTCTACGGCACGACGCTGAACGGCACGCCCGAGCAGGAAGTGCGCTGGAAGCGGGCGGTGTCCTTTACCACCGGTGCGCTGCAGGACGACGTCAGCAAGCTCTACGTCGCCAAATACTTCCCGCCCGAAACCAAGGCCGCGGCCGATGCGCTGGTGAAGAATGTGGTCGAGGCGATGGGCCGGCGGATCGACGGACTGACCTGGATGGCGCCCGCCACCAAGCAGCGTGCCCGCGCCAAGCTGGCCAACTTCACCACCAAGATCGGCTATCCCGACCAGTGGCGCGACATGAGTGGGCTGCAGGTGTCGCGCGACGATGCTTTCGGCAATGCGCTGCGCGCGAACCAGTTCGATTACGCGTACAATATCGAGAAGTTGGGCAAGCCGATCTATCGCTGGGAATGGGGCATGACCCCGATGACCATCAACGCCTATGCCAATTTCTCGATGAGCGAGATCGTCTTCCCGGCGGCCATCCTTCAGCCGCCGTTCTTCGATCCCAATGCCGATCCGGCGCTCAACTATGGCGGCATCGGCGCGGTCATCGGGCATGAGATCAGCCATCATTTCGACGACCAGGGCTCGAAATATGACGAGAATGGCCGTCTGGCGGACTGGTGGACGCCTTCGGACGTGACCGCCTTTAAGGCAGCGACCGACCGGCTGGTGGCGCAATATGATGCCTATCAGCCGTTCCCGGATGCCAAGGTCAACGGCCGGCTCACGCTTGGCGAGAATATCGGCGACCTTGCCGGCCTGACGGTCGCCTACGATGCCTACCAGCATTCGCTGGGTGGAGCGGAGGCGCCGAGCATCGACGGCACCACCGGCGCCCAGCGCTTCTACCTCGGCTGGGCGCAGGTGTGGCGGGCCAAGTATCGCGAGGCGGCCGCGCGCCAGCGCCTCCTCACCGACTCCCACAGTCCTTCGGAGCAGCGCGTGTCGGTCGTCCGTAACCTCGACCCCTGGTACGGGGCGTTCAACGTCCAGCCCGGCCAGAAGCTTTATCTGGCGCCAGAGCAGCGCGTCCGCGTATGGTAGGCTGATGCTCCACGCCAGGCTCGCCGCGATCGACGCTGAACCCGTGTCGCGCGACGAGCCCTGGCTGGCGCCGCTCATCCTCGCCGCCCTGCTCGGCGGCGTCGCGCTGCTGGCACTGGCGTTCGGTAACCTGCCGGTCGCGGCCCCGCTCGGGGTCACCGCGCTCGGTGCTGCCGCTTTCGGATGGTTGAGGCGCCGTCCGGTCGATCTCTCCCACGCCGCCCCGGCGATCGCCCCCGATTTCGCGCTGGTCGCGGCCGGGCTGAACCTGTGCCCCGATCCGGTCGCGCTGACCGACGGCGAGGGTGCACTGCTAAGTCTCAACCAGGCCTATCGCGACCGCTTCCCCGACCTTCCGCTACCGCTTCACCTCGGCTCCGGGGACGAAGCGGCGGCGGCGCTGTCCGAAGCCGGCCACCTCGCGCTTCGGGATGGCGAGAGCCAGGCCATCGACCTGCAGGGAACCGACGGGCTGCTCACCGTCTCGGTCAAGCGGGTCGGGCAGGCCCGCGACCAACTGCTCTGGCGCTTCCCGCCGTCTCCGCGCTCGCCGCTCGACGTGCTCGTGTCACGTCTTACCGGCGGCGAAGGCGAAGTGCTGGGAGAAGCGGGCGTGCTCGCCGCGGCGGTCGATGCCGACGGACAGGTCATTGCCGCCAATCCGTTATTCATGCGGCGGACCCAACTCGCCCCGGACGACGCGGTCCGGATGGATTCGCTGCTCGACGGGGCAGGCGAGGGGCGGGTGCGGCTCGCCGCCGAGGGGGCGGGTGGGCAGATGCTTCGCCTGCTCCACATTCCGGTGGCGCCCGGGTCTGGCGAACCGGCCGGCCTGGCGCTGCTGTTTGCGACCGGGGAAACCCCCGGCCTCGCCGAGCCGGCCAGCCTCCAGGCGCTGCTCGACCTGCTTCCCCTCGGTCTGGCGCTGGTCGATCGCGACGGTCGCTTCCTCACCAGCAACAAGGCGTTCCGCCGCGCCGCCTCGCTCGACGAGGACAAGACGCTGCCCGCCTTCCCGAGCGACCTGGTGGTCAAGGAGGATAAGGCGGCGGTGGCCGACGCCGTGCGCCGCAACAGCCGCGGGCCCGCCATGTCGGGCGACCTTGCCGTGCGCCTGCCCCATCAGCCGGGCGAACCGGTCGCGCTGACCATCGCGGGCCTGCGCAACCTCGGCGAGGCCAGCGTCCTCCTGCTGCTCAAGGACAATAGCGAGGAAGCCAAGCTCAAGCGCCAGGTCGCGCAGGCAACCAAGATGCAGGCGGTGGGCCAGCTCGCCGGCGGCGTCGCCCACGATTTCAACAACATCCTGACCGCGATCATCGGCCACTGCGACCTCATGCTGATGCGGCACACGCCGGGTGACAGCGATTACGACGACATCCAGCAGATCAAATCGAACTCGAACCGCGCCGCCGGCCTGACCCGCCAGCTGCTCGCCTTCTCGCGCCAGCAGACGCTGCGCCCGCAGGTCCTGCAACTGCCCGACGTGGTCAGCGAGGTCAGTCACCTGCTCAAGCGCCTGCTCGGCGAAACGGTGGTGCTGCAGGTCAAGCATGGCCGCGAACTGGGGGCGGTGCGCGCCGATCCGGGGCAGCTCGAGCAGGTCATCGTCAACCTCGCGGTCAACGCCCGCGACGCGATGCTCGGGTCGGGCGGCGGCAAGCTGATCATCCAGACCTATGCGGTCCGCGCCGATCAGGTCGCCGAGCTCGGCTCCGACATCCTGCCGATCGCGGACTATACCGCGCTCAGCATCTCGGACACCGGCTGCGGCATCCCGCCGTCGGTCCTGGGCAAGATCTTCGAGCCCTTCTTCACCACCAAGGAGGTCGGCAAGGGCACCGGGCTCGGGCTGTCGACCGTCTACGGCATCGTCAAGCAGTCGGGCGGCTTCATCTTCGCCGACAGCAAGGTGGGCGAGGGGACCAGCTTCGTCATCTATCTTCCGGTCCACCAGGAAGAACGCACCGTGGCCGTTCGCGCGGCTGCCCCCGCGCCCAAGGTCGAGGAGACCTGGGGCACCGGCGTGGTCCTGCTGGTCGAGGACGAGGCGATGGTCAGGACCGTCGCCGAGCGCGCCCTGACCCGCCAGGGCTACACCGTGCTGACCGCCGCCAACGGCGAGGAGGCGCTGGAGATCGTCGGCCGGGGCGAGGTCATCGATCTGCTGATCACCGATGTCGTCATGCCGATCATGGACGGGCCAACCATGGTCCGCGAGGCTCGCTTGACCCGGCCCGAACTGCCGATCCTGTTCATGTCAGGCTATGCGGAGGAGCAACTCCGCCGCTCGATCGACTTCGACAATGTGGCGTTTCTGCCTAAACCCTTCTCCGTACAGCAACTTTCCGAAGCGGCCCGGCGGATCCTGGCAGCGCGCTGAAAAGTATTGCCTTACCATTTCGGACCTGCAAAGGCCGGTCGGTGGGTACTGCACGCTCCATTCTCGTTGTCGAAGACGAGCCGCTGATCGCCATGATGCTCGAGGACTTCCTCGAGACTCTGGGTCACCGCATCCATGCCAGTTGCGATAATCTCGCGGACGCGATGAAGGCGTGCGAGGACGGTGGCTTCGATGTCGCCATTCTCGACGTCAACCTGAAGGGTGAGCTCGTCTGGCCTGTGGCAGAAGTGCTGAGCGATCGCGGCGTTCCGTTCGTGATCGCCAGCGGCGGTCATGTCGAGCCGCCTCCGGCCAATTTCGCCGAGGCCCCCCTGCTCGAAAAGCCCTACACCATCGATCGGATCGGCCCGGTCCTCGAACAGGCTGCCGGTTGACGCGCTAAATGCGCCGAACCGAGTCGTCGGTTCACTTGCCCGACAGACCTGCGCCGGTAAAAGGCTGGGGAAACCATCGGTTAACGGGGATCCTCGGTGAACAAGCTCCTGCTTTCGACAACTGTTCTCGCGCTTCTGGCCGTGCCCGGCACCGCCGAAGCCCGCAAGAAGCCCAAGCCGGCACCCGCGCCTGTCGCGGTGGTGCGGGTCGCTCCGACCGATCCGGTCGAGCTTTATTATTTCCAGCATGGCGAAGCGCCGATCTGGCTTCGCAACGATGCGACCAGGTCTGCGGTCGGCCAGTTGTCCTCGATCCTGCGTCGCTCGACCATCGACGGCTTTGCCGCGGGTCCGGCGCTTGCCGCCGATGTCGACGCGGCCTTGGCTGCGGCGGTGCCGGGCAATGTCGTTGCTACCCAGGCGTCGGAGGTGCGGATCAGCAAGGCGTGGGTCGCCTACATGCAGCACCTGCGTACGCCGCCCAAGGGCCTGGTCTACGGCTACGATCTGCTGAAGCCGCAGAGCCGCCCGGACCAGATCCTGCTCACGACTGCGGCTTCTCCTGATCTGAGGGCCGCGGTCACCCGCCTGTCCGACGTCAATGCCATCTACCGGTCGCTGCGTGACGCCGCGCTGGCGAGTGGAGTGACGACCGCCGATCCCCAGCTGCTGTCCAACCTCGAGCGGGCCCGCGCGCTCCCCGCGGGTGGCCGTTTCGCGCTGGTTGACTCCGGCAATGCCACCTTGACCATGTACGAGAATGGCCAGGTGGTGGACCGGATGAAGGTGATCGTCGGCACCGGCGAGACCCAGACCCCGATGATCGCCAGCATCATCCATTATGCGGTGCTCAATCCCTATTGGGAGGTGCCGCCCAGCCTGACCAAGAAGATCGTCGCGCCCGGCGTCCTGAAGGGCGGCGACGCCTACCTCAAGCGCAACGGCTACGAGGTGATGAGCAACTGGACCAACGACGCCACGGTGGTTCCTGCCGCTGAGGTGAAGTGGGCGGCGCTGGCCAAGGATCCCGGGCTGGTCCGCGTGCGGCAGGCCCCGGGGCCGCTGAACAGCCTTGCCGGGATGAAGATCCCGTTCCCGAGCGGGCAGGACATCTTCCTTCACGACACACTCGACAAGTCGAAATTCCTGAAGCCCGACCGGCACCTGTCGAACGGCTGCGTCCGCCTGGAGGATGCGCAGCGTTTCTATCGCTGGCTGCACGGCAACAGTCCGGCGCCGACCACCAAGGAAGCCGACGTGCTCGTCAAGCTCCCTCAGGGCGTTCCGATCTATCTGACCTACCTGACCCAGGAACAGGGCGCCGACGGCCGCCTGGCGTCGCGTGGGGACCCTTACGGATGGGATGGGCGCCCCGACCGGCAGCTGGCGGCGGCAACCTACACCAGCCCGACCCGTGGAGCTCCCTGACGCCCGTCGGGGAATGCTTCTGAGGCGAAGCATGGGGCAGGGCGCCGGACAGGCGCTCTGCCCTTTCTTTTTGCCCAGTGCCCGGACGACCGGGTCGGCCAGTCTCGAATAGACAAAAAACGGGGCGGAGCCGAAGCTCCACCCCGTTCCTTTTTTGCGTCGCTGCAGGAAGCAGGCTCCCGAAGGAGCCTGTCCCTTTCGCTTAGCCGCGAACCGGCTCGACCGGCGGCGGCGGAGGCGGCGGCGGCGGCACCGGGCACGCGTCGGTCGCCAGGATCACCGATCCATCCGGGCAGGTCTGCGTCGGAGGAGGCGGCGGGGGAGGCGGCGGCGGGGGCGGCGGCGGCGGCGGCGGAGGCGGCGGGGCCACCCCACCGAGGTTGAACGACAGGCTGGCCATCAGCGAGTGCGAACGGAAACGCGCTTCCGCGTCGCCGCCCACCGTCGTGACGGGAGCGAAGGTCAGCGTGTCATCGAGATCATGGTTGTAGAAGCGATACTTCAGACCGAAATCGATGTTGTCGCTCACCGGATAGCGAACGCCGGCAAGGATCTGCCAAGCGAAGCCGCTGTCGCTGAGGCGACGGCCGCTGAGCGCAGCCGTCGACAGGTTGACGCGGGTGCGGGCATAGCCAACACCACCGCCAACGAAGCCCTGCCAGCTGTCGTCCGCGCCGAAGTCGAGGAGCAGGTTGCCCATCACCGACAGCGAGGTGGTACGGCCGTTGGCGTCGAGGATGACACCGTTGACCGTGTATTCGTCGTGCTTGGCACGCTTGTAGGCAACTTCGGCCTCGGCGCGGATCGCACCGAAGTCATAGCCGGCATTCACGCCGACGTCGTAGCCATACTTGTGATCGCCGATGGCGTAGTCGTCGAAGGCAGCACCAGCAGTGTTGGTGATGTCGATCTCAAGATCTTCGACGAGCAACGCTCCAAGATCGACGCCGACGTAGCCCGCACCATCGCGGGCCATCGCTGGCGTGGTGATGGCAGCCGCTGCGACGGCCGCCAGGAGGTATTTGCGCATGCTTTCCCCTTCTCGCTCGAGAGTTAGTGTTGATGGCGCCCCGAACCTGTAGAGCAGGCGGTTAGTTTCGCTCAAGCGAAAGCTGAGCGACCATCCCTCGTGAACTGTGACACTAATGCAACAAACTTCTCGGGTGCGAGTCCCCACGACTCAGGGGTAAGATGCCGAACTACAACGATAATCTGCTTTGTCCCAAGGCGAAATCTCCAATTGCCACACCGGACAAATCACGCTTCGCATCTCCGCCAGTTCGGGTCGGCGACTGGCTTTCGCAAAGCTCTCGCCAGCGCCAGCGGGGGAGTGTAGTGAATGGCGGCGGGGGAATGCGGAGGAGCAGTGCTGGCTTCGGTAGATGAACAGCGTCTGGTCGAAACGGTGGGATTCAGTCCCATCGCGACCGTGTTGAGCAATCCTCGCAAGGCGGACAATCCGCTCGAGGTCGCCAACCAGGCATTTTGCGACCTTACCGGTTATGCGGAAGGCGAAATTCTCGGTCGTAACTGTCGCTTCCTGTCGGGTGCGGCGACGGAGCCGTGGCTGACGGAACGGATCCGCGAAGGCGTCCGCAATCGCAAATCGGTGCTGGTCGACATCCTCAACTACAAGAAGGATGGCTCTCCGTTCCGCAATGCGGTGCTGGTGACCCCTTTGTTCGACGGCAATGGTGAACTCAGCTGGTTTCTCGGCAGCCAGGTCGAGCTGGGCATGGAAAGCACCGCGGTGTTCAGCGGCCGGCGCGAGCGGGCGATCCTTGCGGTCAACACCCTCCCGCCGCGCCAGCGCCAGGTTCTGGAACTCATCGCCAAGGGATTGCTCAACAAGCAGATCGCGTGGGAGCTGAAGATCAGCGAGAAGACGGTGAAGATGCACCGCGCGCTGCTGATGGAGCGGCTCGGCGTCCCGACGAGCGCCGATCTCATCCGCCTGGCGGTCGAGGCCGGGCTCTAGAAGCCCTTAGCGGCACAGTCCTAAGCCTAGCTGCCGGGCGGGGTCCGTGCTGCGGCAAATGCTTACGCTGTGCTGGTGTCATCCGTGAGGTCGTGCCGGTATCGCTCGGGTCGCACTTCCCCTGCCACTCGGGGTGAGGTGTCGGCTGTTAGCCCTCCTGTGGCCGGCACCTTTTCCTTCGCTAGCCCTTCGACCGATCGAGCGCCTGCGTGACGAGCTGATCGAGCCGGTCCGCATCGGGAAAACCTTCAGCTACCCAGCGGTCCTCGATCGCCTTCAAGGTGCGCGCCACCGTCGGGCCGGGCGTCAGGCCGCGCGCGATCAACTGTCCGCCGCCAATCGGCAGGCGCGGCGGCGACCAGCCTTCCAGCGCCGCCGCAGCCTCGACCTCGCCGCCGAGTAGCAAGCGATCCTGCGCCTCCGCCACGCCGCCCCGATAGGCGAGCGCATGGGGCTGCTCACCGCCATAGGCGACCGTTGCAGAAGCCAGCCGCCTGCGCGCCTTGTTGCTGAGCTTGAGCCGTGCGGCGACCTTTTCGGCGACTGATGGATCCGGCGGCAATAGCGCGGCGAATCGCCGCAGCGGATCGGGCGCAAGTCCCGCCTTCTGTTCCGCGTCGACCAAGGCCTCGAGCCGCTCCCAGGCCTTCCTGGCGATCTCGGGCAGGACCGGGGCGAGCAGGCCGAGTTCGAGCATCAGGGCAACCGTCCCCGCTGGCTGCGGGAGCGCCAGCAGCTTCAGCCACTCGTCCGCGATCCGCTCTCGCGACAGGGCCATGAGGTCGTTGGCGCGAGCGGCGCAGGCCGCCAGTCCGGCCTCGTCGACCTGGCTTCCGAACCGGGCGGTGAAGCGGAAGAAGCGCAGGATCCGCAGGTGGTCCTCGGCGATGCGCTGGAGCGGCTCGCCGATGAACCTGACGCGGTGCGCCTCGAGGTCGGCAAGTCCGCCGAAATAGTCGTGGACCTCGCCGGTGGCGAGATCGAAATAGAGCGCGTTGATGGTGAAGTCGCGGCGGGCGGCATCCTCGCGCCAGTCGTCGGTGAAGCCCACCGTCGCGTGGCGCCCGTCGGTGGCGAGGTCGGCGCGCAGGGTCGTGATCTCCAGCGTCTCGCCGGCGCTGACCGCAGTCACGGTGCCATGGGCGATCCCGGTTGGGACCGTCTTGATCCCGGCCGCGCCGCAGCGGCGCATCACCTCGTAGGGGCTGAGCAGGGTCGCGACATCGACATCGGCGACCGCGCTGCCCAGCAGTCCGTCACGCACCGCTCCTCCCACCAGCCGGGCCTGACCCTCGCCAAGCGCGGCAAAGGCGGCCGAGACCCCTGGCCGGGCGACGAGCGCATGAAGCTGGCCGACGTCACTCATGCGGCCAGCCGGCGGCTGAGATTGACAAGCATCGCCGCCGTGGCGCCCCAGATCCGGCGACCCTCCCAGTTGATCTCGTAATATTGGCGCCGGGCACCCTGGAAATCGGCTGACATGCGGTGCTGATTGGCGGGGTCGAGAAGAAAGGCAAGCGGAGCCTCGAACAGGTCGGCCACCTCATGCTCGTGCGGTTGGAGGGGGAGGTCGGCGTCGACTTCTCCCAGCACGGGGACGACATGGTAGCCGGTGATGGTCCGATACGGGTCGGCCGTGCCCCACAGGGCGACGGCGGCGCGCGGGAGGCCGATTTCCTCCTCTGCCTCGCGCAGGGCAGCGGCGGCGGAATCGCGGTCTTCCGCATCGACCCGGCCGCCGGGAAAGGCGATCTGGCCGGCGTGGGTGCGCATGTGCTCGCGGCGGACGGTCAGCAGCACGCCGGGCTCGGCGCGCCGGGTGATCGCGACCAGCACCGCCGCCGCCACCGGGTCGCCCACCATCCCCTCGACGAGATCGCCGGGCAGGAGGTCGGGGGGAGGCGGCAAGGCAAGTGCGGCGCGGAGCCTGTCGGCGAGGCTCACGACAGCGGAAACGGATGGAAGGATCCAGCACTCCACAACCCCGGCGGGTCATGGGCCAGCGCCAGCTCGGCCAGCTCGTACCACACGGGCCGTTCGAAGCTCGCCTCGATCCCGCCGCGGACGGTGACCAGCGGCAGTCCGTCGACGAACCGCAGGGCATGGCCGGGGCCGAGGATCAGCGCGTTGCCGTCGCTCACCTGGAAGGCGATGCGCTGCCTTTCGCCATCGCCGTCGAGGCTCATCGCAGTGATCCGCAGCGCCGCCAGTTCGACCGCGATGTCGAGCTTCTCGACCGGCGTCACGAGCACGTGGCGGCCATCGGGCTCGCGCCGCAGGACCGACGCGAACAGCCGCACCAGGGCGTCGCGCTCGATCCGCTTGCCGTCGTGGAACCAGCGGCCCTCGCGGTCGATCCGCATCCCGCTGTCGCCGCAATGCGATGGGTTCCAGCGCTCGACCGGCGGGCCGCGGCGATCCGCCGCAGCCGCCGCAATCTCGTCGAGGCTGCGTCCGGCAAGCTCGATCGGTGGGCGGGTCTCCGGCATCGGCACCGCAGATAGGCCGGCTGCTTGTTTAGGCAAGGGCAGCCGCTACGACTGGGCGCCATGAACAGGGTCGCGATCGTCACCGGGGCAGGCAAGAGGGTAGGACGGTTCCTTGCCGAAGGTCTGCTGGCCGACGGGTGGCAGGTCGTCGCTCACGTTCGCGAGCCCGGGGACGACGTTCCGGCCGGCGCGATCCGGATCGCCGCCGACCTGGCGGGGGGAAAGGCGGCGGCCGAGGCGATCCTTGCGGCCTGTCCGGCGGCCCCGGCCCTGCTGATCAACAATGCCGCGCGTTTTGCCGCCGACAGCCTGGACGACTTTTCGCCCGACGAGCTCGGCGCCCACATGGCGGTAAACGTCGCCGCCCCGGCGCTGCTCACCGCCGCCTTCGCCGCGGCGGGCGGGGAGGGGGACCGGCTGGTGGTCAACATCCTCGATGCCAAGCTCGCCGCGCCCAACCCCGATTTCCTCAGCTACACCCTGTCCAAGGCCGCACTGGCGGCGCTGACCGACCTCAGTGCCCGGTCGCTCGCGGGGCGAGGAATCCGGGTCAACGCCATCGCCCCGGCGCTGATGCTGCTGTCCGAAGGGCAGAGCGCGGCGAATTTCGAGGCTACCCACCGTTTCAACCCCCTCCGCCGCGGGGTCGAGCCGTCCGACGTCCTGCGCGCGCTCAAATTCCTGGTGGACTCGCCCACGCTCACCGGCGAGACACTCACCCTTGATGGCGGGCAGCGCTTCTGGCGCTTGCCCCGCGACGTGCAATTTCTGGAGCCGAACCGCTGATGACCGACGTGATCCCCTTCACCCCGCGTCTCGAGGGAATGGTGCCGCCCAACCTCGCGGTGCGGTCGGCCAAGATCCATCTCGATGGCCTGGCGGTGATGACCGACATCGGCTTTCACGAGTTCGAGATGGGGATCCCGCAGCGGCTGCTGATCAGCGTGGAGGTCTGGCTGGACGAGGTCGCGGCCCCCGACGGCGACCTCGCGGTCAACGCTTGGAACTACGATCACCTCCGGCTTGAGGTGGAGCGAATCGCCTCTTCCCGTCGATTTAACCTTCAGGAGACCCTGATCCGTGAAATCTACGACTGGATTGCCGGGCGAGGCGGAGTGAAGGCCTTGAGGGTGGGAACCAGCAAGCCGGACGTCTATCCAAACGCCCGTGGCGTTGGCGTTGAGATTGCTAGCTTTTCTGGTTCAGCCCCGTAACGAGAACGGAGTCAGGTTGAGGAGGCGGAACAATATGATTGCACCGCCATTGAGGCCACATTAAGGAAGCGCGCCGACCCCGCCGATGATATGTTGAACCATCGGACCATCAGATCGGAACCGCTTGCCTCTTTGGCGGCTCCGGACCTGGAGGAAGGTCACCCCTGAGGAGAATTGCGGCAGGATGTCTTACGCCAATCGCAGGCAGATGAGCGGGAACAGAACGGTTTCGATCGTTTTTGTGGCCTTGCTGCATGTGCTGCTCGGATATGCGATCATCACCGGCCTCGCGTACAATGTCGTGAAAAAGGCCGCTGAAGACCTGAAGACCTTCGACGTTGAGGAGGAACCACCACCCCCGCCTGAAGAACCGCCGCCCCCGCCCGAGCAGCAGGTTGAAGCGCCACCTCCGCCGGTGGTCTCGCCGCCGCCGCTGGTGCGTACCAACACGCCGCCGCCGCCGGTCAGCACGGTCAACGTCGCTCCGCCGCCGGTGATCACGCCGACGGCACCGGTCGCTCCGCCGGCACCGCCTGCACCGCCCCCACCGCCGCCGCCCCCGGCGCCGGTCAAGGTGCAGCCGGCCAAGGCTCGTGCGAACCTCGCTTCCTACATCACGGATGACGATTATCCGCAGGACGCGATCCGCAACGAGCAGCAGGGCACGACCGGGTTCCGACTCGATGTCGGCCCGGATGGTCGGGTAACCAACTGCCAGGTGACCAGTTCGTCAGGCTCGAGCAGCCTCGACAACACCACCTGCCGACTGCTCCGCAGCCGTGCCCGGTTTACCCCGGCATCGGACAGCAGCGGAGCGAAGACCGCGGATTCCGTCACTGGGCGGATCCGGTGGCAGTTGCCCGCAGATTGATCGACCTCGACCTTTAAGCCAACGGTTTCCAGTTAAGGATACGCACTATGACTTTCTCTCTGATGGCCGCCGCCGCGGCCGCTCCGGCAGGTGACAACCCCTACGGCCTGATGCAGGCGCTGAACGAGGGCGGTCTCATCTCGTGGGCCACGTTCGTGATCCTCGTCGCGATGTCGATCGGCACCTTCTACATTCTGTTCACCAAGTTCTTCGAACAGCAGAAGATCATCAGCCAGGGCAACAAGGTCCGTTCCAGCTTCTGGAACTCGCCCAACCTGCGCGAAGCATCGAGCAAGCTCGACGCCAAGAGCGCCTATCGCGCCATCGTCGACGACACGCTCGTCGCCCAGGAGCAGCACGGCAAGCTGACCAACCCGGTCGACCAGCACGACTGGATGGCCAACAGCCTCGCCCGTTCGCAGGGTGGCATTGGCGCCCGTCTCGGTGAAGGTCTTGCCTTCCTTGCGACCGTCGGTTCGACCGCGCCGTTCATCGGTCTGTTCGGTACCGTCGTCGGCATCTACCGCGCGCTGATCAAGATCGGTGCGTCGGGCCAGGCCTCGATCAGCACCGTCGCCGGTCCGGTCGGTGAAGCGCTCATCATGACCGCCCTCGGCCTCGTCGTCGCGGTTCCGGCCGTGCTCGCCTACAACTGGCTGATCCGTCGCAACAAGTCGATCATGGAAGATCTCGCCGCCTTCACCAACGACCTGCACGGATACGTCATGTCGGAAGGCAAGGTTAAGCCGCAGATCGTCGCTGCCGGCGCTCCGAACAGCGGTTCGGCTGCCGTCGCCAAGGGCGCTCAGACCCGCTCGGCCGCTGCTCCGACCCCGGCCGGCACTGCGCCGCTGACTTCGGGTCAGACCTCGACCGGCCAGCAGGCTGGCGGCACCGGCACCACCACGGTGGATCGCCGCTAAGCGAAGGTTCATGGAGGCCCGGCATTCTCGGATGCCTGGCCTCCTCCTTCGAAGAGCGTGCCAATCAATTACACTGAAGAGGGAAGTATCGTCCCATGGCAATGAGTGTCGGCAAGGAAGACGGCGAAGACGTCCCGATGTCCGACATCAACACCACGCCCCTCGTGGACGTGATGCTGGTGCTCCTGATCATCTTCCTCATCGCGGTTCCGGTCGTGGTGGAAACCGTTCCCATCGCGCTTCCGGCGACTGCCTACGAAGCGCGTGAAACCAAGCCGGAAAACGTCGAGTTGACGGTTCGCGGTGGCCCTGGCGGCACCTGCGAAGTCTATTGGGGCATGACCCCGATCGACAGCCAGACCTTGCTCGACCGTTCGGTAAAGTCGCTTGAGGACGCCATCGCCAAGGTTGGCGGTGCCGAGAACCTTACCGACGACACCATGCCGGAAGCGCATATCCGCGGTGACGTGGGCACGCCGTATAAGTGCATCGGCGGGACCATCTTCACCATGCAGCGGGCCGGATTTGCCCGTGTCGGCTTCGTGTCGGAGCCGCCCCCCGGCACCGGCGTCACCCGGCTGTAAAAGAAGGAATTCGCCCAATGGCGATGCAGACGACTTCGAATAACTCCGAAGGCGAACCGATGATGGAGATGAACACCACTCCGCTCATCGACGTCATGCTGGTCCTGATCATCATGCTGATCATCACGATCCCGCCGCAGACGCACGCCGTGAAGCTCGATCTCCCGCAGGGCGACAGCCCACAGCAGGAGATCATCGACCCGGTCAAGAACAAGATCGTGGTGACCGCGGGCAATGCCATCCTGTGGAATGGTGCCCCCGTGAACCAGGTCCAGCTGCGCCAGTATCTGGACATCACGCAGCAGCTCAATCCGATCCCCGAACTGCACCTGCAGCCGGAAGCGGAAGCGCGCTACGACTTGGTCGATCAGGTGCTGGTTGTGACCAAGCAGGCCAACGTGTCCAAGATGGGCTTCGTCGGCAATGAGGCCTATTCGAAGGCCTTCTGAGGCCCACGGCCAAGAAGTTCGGGAACCATCCCGAATGATCCTGGGCGGCCTTCCCGGCATGGGAGGGCCGCCCTTTTTTCGTGGTCGCGCGTTAGGGATCGAGAGATCCAGCAGCCAGGAGCCAAGACCCCATGCGTTACCCGACCAGCCTTTGCCTGATCCTTGCCGGCGCCGCCTCGCTCGGCGCCTGCGCGACGCCCATCGATGCGCCGTCCACTGCCACCGCCGTGCCGCTGGTCGGAAGCAGCGGCACGCAGGTCGGAACCGTGCGGATGTGGGAAACACCCGGTGCGGTGAGTTTCCGGGTCGAGGCGGACGGCATGGCGGTCGGCCGCAAGGGACTCCACGTCCACGCCGTCGGTCGCTGCGACGCGCCCGCGTTCACGACCGCCGGTTCGCACTGGAACCCGGCCTCGCGCAAGCATGGCCTGTCCAATCCGCAAGGTCCGCACGCCGGCGACTTGCCCAACGTACCGGTGGCCGCCAACGGCACCTTGCGCGAAACGGTGGTCCTGACCGGCGCAAGCCTTGCCGCGTTGCGTGATGCCGACGGCTCGGCGCTGGTGATCCACGCGGCCGAAGACGACAATGTCACCGATCCGTCGGGCAACAGCGGCGACCGCATTGCCTGCTCGGTACTAAGTCCCGCCGGCTGATCTGCTCCTGGGGCAGGAAGTTCCCGGCGATTTCCTGCCCTTAGAACCGTAGCGGCCTAAGCGCGCACGCTTCGTTGGGGGAGGTGACGGTCTAGAGCCGCCGCTCAGTCCACAGGAGTAACCACCATGCCGCAGCGTTTCGTCGCTACCGAAAATGCCTTCGACAAGGGCATCGAGAATACCAGTGCCAAGGCCGGCGCCAAGCTTGCGGGCGAATGGGCCGAAGCGGTCCGCAAGGCCGACTTCACCGGCGCCAAGGGCCTCGCCTCCGAACTCGAGCGGCTTGAGAAGCTGCTCAGCGCCGACGAGCCCGACACCGACAAGCTCGGGCCCCTGCTCGAGAAGATCGGCCAAGACACCGCCAAGGCGGCCGACCGCGCCGAGGATGCCAAGATTGCGGAAAAGGTCCGCAAGCTGGCCGAAGCGATGGGCGCCAAGCAGGCGGCGTGACCAAACGGGTGGGGAGCGGCTGGTCCGCTCCCCACCAAGTCACGCGCCGCTACGGAAGTGGCGTATCGATATGTTCGCGGAACTGCTCGATCAGGCAGCGATAGAGATCGCGCTTGAAGGGCACGATCAGGTCGGGCAGTTCCGACGGGGCGACCCATTTCCAGGCGTCGAATTCGGGATGCGCGGTGGCGATATCGACGTCGCTCTCGCGGCCGAGGAAGCGGCACAGGAACCAGTCCTGCTCCTGTCCCCGCCATTTGCCGCCCCACAATTTCCCGCGCAGCTCTTCGGGCAATTCGTAGCGCAAGCGCTCGGGGCAGTCGGCGATCCGCTCGACCAGATGCGGCGGAATTCCGGTCTCTTCCTCCAATTCGCGAAGCGCGGTGTCCCACGGCTCCTCGCCCGCGTCGATCCCGCCCTGAGGCATCTGCCACGCTTCGTCGGTGCGATCGATGCGCCGTCCGACCCACACTTGGCGGTCGGCGTTGAGGAGCATGATGCCGACGCCGCGGCGATAAGGTTTGTCCTCGCTCATGCCCGTCCCTGTGTCATCCCGGGCCCGGCTCGCCAAGTCGGCAGGCCGGGCCCGGGAAGCATTCACCTTAATAGGTGGTAGTCGCCGATGTCATCTTGGTGCGGCTGGAGCTATGCCCGCCGGCGCGGTGAAGCACGTCCTCGATCCGGTCCCGATCGACGTTGCCGCGACTGGTGTCGACCGAGACGAAGATTCCGCCGTCGTTGATGCGGTCACCATAATAGCGGCTGTCTTCGTCGCTCACGCCATGCTTGCTGAGGAGATCGCTGATCCCGCCAGCAGCAAGGCCGACAGCCGTTCCGGTCAAGGCAGCGCCGCCGACCGCGGCTTCGGCAATGGCGCCTGCGGCAACCAGCGGACCGACTCCTGGAATGGCCAGCGCGGCGACACCGAGCAGCGCACCGATGCCCGATCCCGCAGCAGCCTTCGCGATGAAACTGGTCGGCTCGCTGCCGTCGCTCACGGCTTCACCGTCGCCATGGGTCTCCGTGGTGCGACCTTCGTCCTGGCCGATCACCGAGATGGCATTGTTGTCGACGCCAGCGCTGCGCAGCTCGGCAATGGCCCGCTCGGCTTCGGCGCGGCTGTCGAATACCGCGGAAATGACGTTACCCTGCATGGCATGGTTCTCCCTAACTCGGCAGCGCAACGTGCCGCCTCGGGGTCCAGCGAAGCGTGCGGGCAGGGGTTCCTTGGTCGCCCAGTTTCGGCGCGGCTTATGCGACGGACCGTCGCAGCAGGAGTTTGAGCTGCGCGACCGCCCGCGCGAGGTCGATCTGCGCGCTCGGCAACGCCTTGCGCAGGTTGAGGAAGCCGTGGATCGTGCCTTCGCACTCCTGCAGCAGGACCGTCACCCCCGCTTCCTCGCAAGCGGCGGCAAACGCCCGGCCCTGGTCGCGGATCGGATCCAGCGAGGCGGTCACCACCAGTGTCGGCGGCAGGCCCGCAAGCGGTTTGGCCAGCGGATCGTAGCGCCAGTCCGTGCGGTGGGGGGCATAGCATTCGTCGAACCAGTTCATCGACGCGCGGCTGAGGAGATAGCCTTCGCCAAAGGCGTCGAGGCTTAGGTAATGCCGCGTCGGGTGGCTGGCGGGATAGAAGGGCATCTGCGCCAGCACCGGCACTGCCGCCGGCTCGTCGCGCAGCGCCAGCGCCGTGACGATTGCCAGATTGCCGCCCGCACTGTCGCCCGACGGGACCAGCCCGGTCGTCTCCAGCCCCAGCTCGCCCGGGCTGGCGGCGACCCACCGAGCGGCCGCGATCGCGTCGTCGGGCGCGGCCGGGAAGGGGTGCTCGGGCGCCAGTCGATAGCCGACGCTGACCACCGGCAGGTCGGTCAGCCGCGCCAGCTCGGCGCACAGCGGCTCGTGGGTGTCGAGGTCGCCCAGCACGAACCCACCGCCGTGATAGAAGACGAGCACCGGCCCCGCCGCACGCTCGCTCCGCGCGTCGTACAAACGCATCGGGCAGGGCCCGCCGGCCACCTCGCGCAGCACCGCCAGCTCGTCCACCGGCGCGTCGAATAGCGCGCGGCTGGCGTGCATCATCCTGCGCGCATCGGCCAGGCCGACATCCACCGCCCGCTTCGCCCCGGGCCGGTTGGCGATCTCCAGCAGGGCGGCGACGTCGGGACGGACATAAGGCTGGGTCATCGCCGGCTCCTAACGTGGTGACGCCGCGACTTCCACGCGCTAGAGCGGTCCCAATCCCATTTCACTCGCAGGACGCGCCATGGCCTCGGCCACTCATATGCTCACCCCAGAGGAGGCGCACGCCGACCTCGTTCCCGAGAATGTCGTGGTCCGCTTCGCCGGCGACAGCGGCGACGGCATGCAGCTCACCGGCGGGCAGTTCACCCTGTCCACCGCGCTCGCCGGCAACGACCTTGCGACCTTTCCCGACTTCCCGGCCGAGATCCGCGCGCCGCAAGGCACCACCTTCGGCGTCTCGGCCTTCCAGATCAACTTCGGCTCGGCCGCGATCGAGACCGCCGGCGACCAGCCCGACGTGCTCGTCGCGATGAACCCCGCGGCGCTCAAGGTGAACGTCGCTTCGCTTCGTGACGGTGGCCTGATCATCGCCGACGAAGGCGAATTCTCTGCCCGCAACCTCGCCAAGGCCGGCTACGACGCCAATCCGCTCGACGACGGTAGCCTCGCCCGTTGGCAGCTCATCAAGTTCAACATCAGCCAGCTTACCCTCGATGCCGTGAAGCCGTTCGGCCTCGGCAACAAGGAGGCGCTCCGCTGCAAGAACATGTGGACGCTGGGCCTCGCGCTGTGGATGTTCGACCGTGACCGCGGCCCGATCGTCGACTGGCTCAAGACCAAGTTCGCCAAGGCCCCGACGCTGGCCGAAGCCAATATCGCCGCGTTGAACGCCGGCCATGCCTATGGCGACACGATCGAGATGGGCGCCGCCTTCCGCCCGCACCATATCGAAGCCGCCCCGGCCGAACCCGGCCTCTATCGCACCGTCACCGGCGCCGAAGCGCTTGGCCTCGGCCTTGTCGCCGGCGCGCAGCTGGCCGACCTGCCGATGTTCTTCGGCGGCTATCCCATCACCCCGGCTAGCGCGCTGCTGCACCACCTCAGCCGCCTCAAGGAATATGGGATCACCACCTTCCAGGCCGAGGACGAGATCGCCGCCATCTGCGCGGCGATCGGCGCCTCCTATGCCGGAAGCCTCGGCGTCACTTCTTCGTCCGGCCCTGGCATCGCGCTCAAGACCGAGGCGATGGGCCTTGCGGTCATGACCGAGCTGCCGCTGGTGATCGTCAACTCGCAGCGCGGCGGGCCCTCGACCGGCCTTCCGACCAAGACCGAGCAGAGCGACCTCTACCAGGCGGTCTACGGCCGCAACGGCGATGCGCCGCTGCCCGTCATCGCCGCCCGCTCGCCCGCCGACGCCTTCGACTGCGCGATCGAGGCGGTGCGCCTCGCCGTCCGCTACATGACCCCGGTCATGCTCCTGACCGACGGCTATATCGCTAATGCCGCCGAGCCGTGGAAGGTGCCCGACATGAGCGGCTACGCGCCGTTCCCGGTCACTCACGCGATGGAAGGCAGCGTGCCGCGCAACCAGGCCGGCAAGCTCGAACCTTTCAGCCGCGACGACAAGCTCGCCCGGCCGTGGATCAAGCCCGGCACCCCGGGCCTCCTCCATCGCATCGGCGGGATCGAGAAGCGCCCCGGCACCGGCGACATCGACTATTCGCCGACGGCCCATGCCGAAATGACCAAGGTCCGCCAGGACAAGGTGCTGGGCATCGCCCGCGACATCCCCGAGCAGGAGGTCTGCCTTGGCAGCGCGGGCGCCAAGGTGGCCGTGGTCGGCTGGGGATCGACCTTCGGACCGATTCACCAGGCGGTGAAGCGGCTCCATGCAAAGGGTCACGACGTCGCCCACGTCCACGTCCGGCACATCTGGCCGCTCCCTGCCAACCTCGGCGAGCTGCTGCGCGGCTTCGGCACCGTGATCTGCCCGGAAATGAACACCGGCCAGTTCAAGACCCTGTTGCGCGACCAGTATCTGGTCGACGTCCAGAGCCTGACCAAGACCAGCGGGCAGCCGTTCAAGATCGCCGAGATCGAAGCCGCGATCCGTGCCGCTCACGGCGGCGCGCTCGCCCCCGACTCGACCCAGCTGCCCGAAGCCGAAAGCGGGCGCGATCCCGGCCATCCGCACGCCGCCGAGGTTCACTGATGAAGCCCATCAATCCCTTCCCCTACATCGCCATGCTGATCCTGGTGCTTGGGATGATCTACCTCTTCTACGGACGCTGATGATGAACGAGCTGACGACCATCGAGAAGACCACCGCCAAGGACTGGGCATCCGACCAGGAAGTGCGCTGGTGCCCGGGCTGCGGCGATTATGCGGTGCTGAAGGCCGTCCAGCGGACCATGCCCGACCTCGGCGTGGCGCGCGAAAAGACCGTGTTCGTCTCGGGCATCGGCTGCTCCAGCCGCTTTCCTTATTACATGGAGACCTACGGCTTCCACACCATCCACGGCCGCGCGCCGGCGGTGGCGACCGGGGTCAAGCTGGCGAACCCTGATCTCGACGTATGGATCATCACCGGTGACGGCGACGCGCTCAGCATCGGCGGCAACCACACCATGCACCTGCTGCGCCGCAACCTCGATTGCCAAGTGCTGCTGTTCAACAACGAAATCTACGGCCTGACCAAGGGCCAATATTCGCCCACCAGCCGTGTCGGCACCCGTAGCCCGTCGACCCCGTTCGGCTCGGTCGACACCCCCGCACGCCCCTGCGCCTTCGCGCTCGGCGCCGGTGCCCGTTTCGTGGCCCGCGGGATCGACGTCCACAAGTCGCTTCCCGACGTGCTCAAGGCCGCCCACGCCCACAAGGGCACGGCGTTCGTCGAGATCTTCCAGAATTGCGTCGTCTACAATGACGACGTCTTCGCCCCCTTTACCGCCCGCGACGTCGCGAGCGAAATGCAGCTGTGGCTCAAAGCTGGCGAGCCGATGCTGTTCGCCGGCGGCACCAAGGGCATTGCCTTCGACACCGCGACCCTGGCGCTCAAGGTCGTCGCCGCCGATGATCCCGCGGTTCTGGTTCACGACCCGAAGAACCGCACGCTCGCGCACCTGCTGGTCGAAATGCCCCCGGTCGGCTTCCCGGTCGCGCTCGGCGTTGTCTACGACGATCCCGCCCCGACCTTCGAAGCCTCGGTCCTGCAGCAGAACCAGGCGATTGCTCAAGGCAAGAAGCCCGACCTCCAGGCGCTGGTCGCCAAGGGCCAGAGCTGGATGGTCGAAAAGGAACCGCGGGCCGAATAGCCGCTTGTGCCCTTGCGAAGGCAGGGGTGCAGTTTTCCCTTCATTCAAGGCACTGGGCTCAGGCCTTCGCCGGAGCACATCTTTCATGAATCCCCGTGAACTTCTCGCCACTGCCCAGATCCCCGGCGGTGACGAAATGCGCCTCTATCGCCGCGGCGACGACCACATGATCCTGCTCGAGCGGACCGAGCTCATGTCGACCCGGATGAGCGGCTCGGAGGAAGCGCTTGCGACCCTGACCGCCCAACGGCTCGGTACGAAGCCCGGGCAGCGCTGGCTGATCGGCGGCTACGGCATGGGATTCACCCTGCGCGCGGCGCTGAAGGCTTTGCCGGCCGACGCCGAGGTCACCGTTGCCGAACTGGTGCCCGAGATCATGGACTGGGCCAAGGGACCGATGGAGGCGCTCAACGCCGCCGGCCTCGCCGACAAGCGGACCCGGATCCACATGGGCGACGTCGCCGAGCCGATCCGCGAAGGCGGCTGGGACGCGATCCTGCTCGACGTCGACAACGGCCCCGACGCTTTGGTCCGCGCAGCCAACCAATGGCTGTACGAACCCGGCGGCTTGTCGATCACCAAGAAGGCGCTGAAGCCCGGCGGCGTGCTCGCCATCTGGTCGGCCGGCTCCGACTCCCGGTTCAGCAAGACCCTGCTTCAGGCCGGTTTCCGGGTCGAGGAACAGGAAGTGCGCGGCCGTTCCAACGGCAAGGGTCCGCATCACTTCATCTGGTTCGCCTCGCTCCGCTAGATGGACAATCTCACCCACAGCCTGGCCGGCGCCCTGCTCGGGCAGATGGGGCTGAAGCGCGCCAGCCGCTTCGCCCTGGCCGGCTGCATCCTTGGCGCCAATGCGCCCGATATCGATGTCATCGCACCGCTGTTCCTGCCGGTCGACAACATCGCCTTCCACCGCGGGCCGACCCACGCGCTGTTCGGCCTGCCGGTGATGGCCGCGGGTACCGTCGCGCTGCTGTGGCTGGTCGACCGCCTCCGCCCGAGCAAACCGGGCACCACGCCGTTCCGCGCCTGGCCCTTGTTCCTCGTCACCTTGCTGGCGGTGATCAGCCACCCGTTCCTCGACTGGCTGACGACCTACGCCGTCGCCTTCTTCGCGCCGCTGGGCGATCGCTGGTATTCAGCCAACGCCATCTTCATTATCGACTGGGTCTACTGGATCGTCCTCGGGCTCGGCATCTGGCTGTCGGTCCGGCGCTGGCGGGCAGGGGCCGAGCGACCCGGCCGCCCGGCGATCATCGCCGGCAGTATCCTCCTCCTCTACATCGCCGCCAACGTCGCATGGAGCGCGCATGCCGAGCAGACCCTTGCCGCAGCGCTCCGCCAGCGCGGGATCCAGCCCCGCCTGATTGTCGCCAGCCCGCCGCCCTTCGCCTTCTGGCAGCGCGGCATGGCCTGGCGCAGCGACACCCAATGGGGCGCCGGCAGCTTCTCGCCCGGTATCGGCCTCCAGCTCGAGCCCGCAAGCTACCCGCTCGGCCTCGACGATCCGCGCTTCCTCCACGCCCGCGCGGCAAGCCGCCAGGTCCGGTCCTTCCTCTACTGGTCGCGGATGCCGATCGTGGTCGAGGTCGCCGGCCGCCCGGTCCTCACCGATCAGCGCTATTATCGCGCGCTCGACGACGACAGCGTTCCCGCCGCCATCCGCCGCCGCGCCCCGACCGCCAGCTTCCAGGTCCCGCTCGACCTGCCCTCACGGCCATAGTGCCTTTGTCCGGCCCAGCGCGTTCATGGGCGTGATGGCTTCTCCCCAACTCGTCTGGTTCCGCCAGGACCTCCGCACCGTCGACCAGCCCGCGCTCCGCGCCGCGGCCGAGCGGGGGCCGACGGTCGGCCTCTACGTCCTCGACGACGAAACCCCAGGCAAATGGAAGATCGGCGGCGCCCAGCGCTGGTGGCTCCACCACAGCCTCGAAGCCCTCGCGCAGGACCTCGAGAAGCTCGGCTCGAGCCTCATCTTGCGCCGTGGCCGCTCGTCGCTCGTCGTTCCCGCGGTAGCCAAGGAACTCGGCGCCAGCGGAATCCACGCCACCCGTCACTACGAACCCTGGTGGCGCGAAGCCGAATGCGAGCATGGCGACTTCGCCATGCTCCACGACGGCGACGTGCTCCACGAACCCGACTCCATTCGCTCGGGCGCTGGCGCCCCGTTCAAGATTTACGGCCCCTTCTACCGCGCGCTCGAAACCCACATGCCCCCGCCCGAGCCGCTTCCCGCCCCGAAGCTGGACAGGCCCGCCAAGCTGCCCAAAAGCGACAAGCTCGCCGACCTCGACCTTCTGCCGACGAAGCCCGACTGGTCCGGCGGCTTCTCCGACTGGGAGCCCGGCAGTAGAGGCGCGGCGAAGCAGCTGCGCCACTTCGTCGACCATGCCGGAGACTATGCCGGCCACCGCGACCTTCCCGCTGAGGACGCCACCAGCCGCTTGTCGCCCCATCTCCACCATGGCGAGCTCAGCCCGCGCCAGCTCCTCCATGCGCTCGGCGGCAAGGGCGGCGAGAAATTCCGCCGTGAGCTCGCCTGGCGCGACTTCAGCCGCTCGGTCGCGCTCTCCGACCCGGACGTCGGCGAGAAATCGCAGCGTCCGCTCGGCCTCACCACCCGCCACGGCAAGGCCGCCGACGCCGACTTCACCGCCTGGACCCGCGGCCGCACCGGCTATCCGCTGGTCGACGCCGGGATGCGCCAATTGTGGGAAAGCGGTTGGATGCACAATCGCGCCCGGCTGGTCACCGCCAGTTTCCTGTGCAAGCACCTGCTGATCGACTGGTGGCGCGGCGCCGACTGGTTCTGGGACTGCCTGGTCGACGCGGACTATGCCAACAACAGCCAGAACTGGCAGTGGGTCGCGGGCACCGGGTTCGACAGCCAGCCCTTCTACCGGATCATGGCCCCGCTCGGCCAAAGCGAGAAATTCGCCGCCGCCGACTATGTCCGCCGCTGGGTGCCCGAACTCGCCAAGCTGTCCGACGCCGACATCCACGACCCGTGGGGCAGGGGGGTCGCACCCGCCGACTATCCCGAGCCCCTGATCGGCCACAAGGAAGCCCGCGAACGCGCGCTCGAGGCGTTCAAGAAGCGCACCAACTGATCTAGCTCTCGTTCGCCCTGAGCGAAGTCGAAGGGCCTTGCGCAAGCGTCCTCGACTTCGCTCGGCACAAGCGGATAGGGAAGGGCCATGGCCTCCCGCGGTTCGCATCTCCTTCACGCCGACCGCAGCTTCGTCACCGGCGTCGGCCTGCTCGGCCGCCTCGCCGCCCCGGCCTTCGCCCGCATCCTCGACCAGCTCCACGACCGCCTGCGCGAGGGCGGCATCCACGGCACGCTTCCCGACGGCACCCCCCGCCGGATCGGTTTCCATGCCCCCGGGCCCGAGCCGGTAGTCACGCTCCACAGCTGGCGCGCGCTGGTCCGCCTCGCGACCAGCGGCAGCGTCGGCTGGTACAAGGCCTGGGCGAACGGCGAATGGTCCTCGCCCGACCCGGTGCCCCTGTTCGACCTGTTCATGCGCAACGCCGTCAGCCTTGCCGGCACCGCCCGCGCCAAGGGCCCGTTCCGCCTCGTCAACTGGCTCGCCCACCAATGGCGCGACAATGCCCCCGGCCAGGCCCGCCGCAACATCGCCGCCCACTACGACCTCGGCAACGACTTCTACGCCGCCTGGCTCGACCCAAGCATGAGCTATTCGAGCGCGATGTTTCAGAAACCGCTTGTGCCGAGCGAAGTCGAGGCACGCCCCTCGACTACGCTCGGGGCTAACGGCTCTCTGGAAGTTGCCCAGCACGTCAAGATCGCAGCAATCCTCAACCGCCTCAATCTAAATGAAAACTCGGCTCTGCTCGAAATCGGCTGCGGCTGGGGCAGCCTTGCGCTCGCCGCCGCCCGCCGCGGTGCCCACGTCACCGGGCTCACCCTCTCGACCGAGCAGAAGGCCTGGGCCGAAGCCCGCATTCGCGCCGAGGGCCTGTCCGACCGGATCACCATCCTCCTCGAAGACTATCGCGACCACGCCGGCAGCTACGACGCGCTCGCCTCGGTTGAGATGGTCGAGGCGGTCGGCCAGCGCTGGTGGCCCGCCTATCTCGACACCATCGCCCGCACCCTGCGCCCCGGTGGCCGCGCCGCGCTGCAGTATATCACCATCCGCCCCGAACTGTTCGACGCCTATGCCGCCAGCGCCGACTTCATCCAGACCTACATCTTCCCCGGCGGCATGCTGCTCCACGAACCGCGCTTCCGCGCGCTGGCGGCCGACCGCGGCCTCGCCTGGCACGATCCCCATGCCTTCGGCCTCGACTATGCCGAAACGCTTCGCCTGTGGCGCGACAAGTACGACATCGCGGTCGAAGCCGGCCGCCTCGCCGACTTCAGCCCCCAATTCCACGACTTGTGGCGCTATTATCTGATGTATTGCGAAGGCGGCTTCCGCGGGCAGGGCATCGACGTCGCCCAGGTCACGCTGGTCAAAGCCTAAGCGTCGACCCGCACCTTCGCGCCGCTCTCGCGCTCTTCGCTCAGCAACTGCACCAACCGCTCGGCCACTACCTCGGGCGCCTTCACCGCGACCGGGTCCTCGCCCGGAAACGCCTTGGCCCGCATCTGCGTCCGCGTCGCGCCCGGATCGAGCACCGTCACGCGCAGCTTGCCCGAAAACGCCGTCTCGTCGGCATATGCGCCGAGCAAGGTCTCCAGCGCCGCCTTGCTCGACCCATAGGCCCCCCAGAAGGCGCGCGGGGTCGCCCCTACGCTGCTGGTCACTGCCACCACCTCGGCCTTGTCCGACGCCTTGAGCATCGGATCGAACGCCGCCAGCAGCGCCTGCGGGGCCAGCAGGTTGAGGTTGATCAGGCGGGTATACTCCTTGACGTCGATATGCTCGACCGGGGTCAGGCTGCCGAGCGTCGCGGCATTCAGCACCAGCAGGTCGAGCTTCTCCCAGCGCCCCGAAATGGCCTGAGCCAGCTTGCCGATATCCTCGGCCTTGGTGAGGTCGAGCGGAGCGATCGTCGCGCTTCCCCCGGCGGCATGGATCCGCTCTTCGACCTGCTCAAGCCCCGCCGCGGTCCGCGCGGTCAGGATCACGTGCGCGCCCTCACGCGCCAGCGCTTCGGCGATCGCCGCGCCGATCCCGCGGCTGGCTCCGGTGACGAGGGCGAGGCGGCCTTGCATCTTGCTCATGGCCGCGCGCCCTAGCCGAGCAGCCGCCCACGGCCAAGTCATTGTGCCGCGCCGCCCGCTCCGCTAGTTCTGTTTCTGTTCTCTTAAAGGCCAGGTGGGGGCGAGTCGTGGATGCGTTGATGATTGCAGTGCTGGTCGGGGTCGTCGCGGTCGCCGCCGTGCTGCTCGGCTGGTTCCTTGGCTCGCGCCCGGTCGGCGCCGCCCGTGCCGAAGCGAATGCCTCACGCGAACGGCTGACCGGTCTCGAGCGCGAACTGGCGGTCGCCTCCGATCAGGCCGGACGCCTGCGCCTCACCGAAGAAACCCTCAAGTCCGTCACCGAGGAACGCGACCGGGTGTCGGGCGAGCTCGCCGCTGCCCGCGTCCGCGCCGACCTCTACGCCGATCTCGAAACCCGCCACCGCGCGCTCCAGCAGGAAGCCCACACCATCCGCGGCGACATCGCGGGCGCTGAGGAGCGCCTCGGGCGCCTCGCCGAAGTCGAGCGCCTGCTCGACCTGCGCACCGCCGAACGCGACGAGGCCCGTCGCGCCAAGGCCGGGCTCGAGACCGAGGTGAAGAGCTTCGAGGAGCGCCTTACCGACCTCCGCAAATCGCGCGACGAGTTGATCACCCAATTCCGCGACGTCGGCGACAAATTGCTCGAAAAGGCACAGGTCGACTTTCTCGCCAAAGCCGACGAGCGGCTTCACAAGGCCGACCGCGAAAGCCAGGCCAAGCTACAGACCCTGCTCCAGCCCGTCTCCGACACCCTCAAGCGCTACGAGGAAGGCCTCCAGCGGGTCGAGGCCGAGCGCAAGGACAGCTATGGCGAGCTGCGCGGCGTGCTTGGCGAATTGCGTAAGGACAATGGGCAGGTCCGCGACGAGACTCGCAACCTCGTCAACGCCCTGCGCTCAAGCCCCAAGGCCCGCGGGCGGTGGGGCGAACAATCGCTCCGAAACGTCCTCGTCCAGGCCGGCCTCACCGAAGGCATCGACTTCGAAATGGAAGTCAGCCTCGAAACCGCCGACGGCCGCCTGCGTCCCGACGTCGTCGTCAACCTGCCCAGCAACCGCAAGCTGGTGATCGACGCCAAATGCTCGCTGAACGCCTTTCTCGACGCCTGCGACG
This sequence comes from Sphingomonas glaciei, assembly GCF_023380025.1. Classification (NCBI taxonomy): domain Bacteria; kingdom Pseudomonadati; phylum Pseudomonadota; class Alphaproteobacteria; order Sphingomonadales; family Sphingomonadaceae; genus Sphingomonas; species Sphingomonas glaciei. The sequence continues at coordinate 1,045,176 of NZ_CP097253.1, read as the reverse complement.
AGGTCGACGACGAGAAGCGCCAGGCCTGCTTCAAGCTCCACGTCGCCTCGATGCGCAATCATGCGCAGGCGCTTGGTTCCAAGGATTATTGGGCGCAGTTCGGCGAGGCGGCCGACTATGTCATCATGTACATTCCGGGCGAACATTTCCTCACCGCTGCGCTCGAGCAGGATCCGCAATTGTGGGACTGGGCATTCGAACGCCGCGTCCTGCTGGCGACCCCGACCAACCTCGTCGCCATCGCCCGCACCGTCGCCAGCGTCTGGCGACAGGAGAAGATCACCGAGCAGGCCGAAGTCATCGCCGCGCTCGGCAAGGAACTGCACTCGCGCATCGCGACGATGGCCGAGCATGTCGTTCGCATGGGCCGCAACCTCGCCACCGCAAACGACGCCTACAACAAGATGGTCGGAAGCCTCGAAACCCAGGTCTTCACCCAGGCCAAGCGGTTCGAGGGTTTGGGATCGGGCAGCCAGAAGGAAATCGCTTCCCCGCCGATGATCGAAGTGGCGCCGCGCCCGCTGACCAAGCTCGCGCCCGCCGCCAACGACGAGGCGACGGCGGCAGAGTAGGGGGCTCAGATCGGCGTCGAGGACTCGATGGCGCTGCCGCAGCCCTCGAACGAGCGATCGTCGACCCGCACTTGCACTTTGTCGCGGTAAATCCGGTCGCTCATCCCGTCGCTGCAGCGCTGGCCGTGAACGATGTTGAGGTTGATTCGCCGTCCATGGTAGATATCCCCGGCAAAGCCATGGATCGGCTGCGGCTGCGGCTCGACGATCCGCACCCCCGGGGCATTGGCCTCGGTGAACACCATCTCCCGCCCGTTCAACTCAAGCGACCAGAACGGCTCGGTCCCGAGCGCACGATAGGTGGCTGCGGGCCCGGCTGGGGCCGTTGAAACGGTGGCGCAACCGGCGAGCAAGGCAATGGCGGCAAGGGAGAGGGCGCGCATCGGGACAGCCTTTCGATCATTCATCACGCGAAGGTAACGCTGCCAAGCTGAACGATCTCCGTCGCGCTAGCGCCAGCTCGCCCGGACGTGAAAGGCCATCACCGCCGCTGCCACCGCCGCATTCAGGCTGTCCGCCCGGCCCAGCATCGGCATCTTCACCAGCTGGTCGCATTCGGCTTCATAGGCCTCGGGCAGCCCGGCCTGCTCGTTGCCGACCAGAAGGAAGCAGGGCTGCTGGTAGCCAGCGTCGAGATAGTCGCTGTCGGTTTGCAGGCTGGTCCCGACCAGCTGCCCGGGCCCGCTGCGCAGCCACGGCAGGAAGCTGTCCCACGGTACCTGGACGATCTTCTGGGTGAAGATCGCCCCCATCGACGCCCGCACCGCCTCGACGCTGAACGGGTCGGCGCTGTCGTCTATCAGGATCAGCCCGCCCGCCGCGACGGCGTCCCCGGTGCGCAGGATGGTCCCGATATTCCCCGGATCGCGCAGCTTCTCGGCCACGAACCACAGTGGGGAGGCGTCGCGGTCGAGGTCGGCCAGGCCGAGACGCGGCTGGCGGTAGGCGCCGAGCAGCAGCGGCGGATTATCCTTGCCGCTCATCTTGGCCATGATCTCGTCGGGCACTACGATCGCCTCGGCCCCGGCCGCCTCGGCCTGGGCGACGATCTCGGCCGCCAGCGGGTGGATGTCGCCTTCGCCGCAGGCGACGATCTCGGGCAGCACGCCGACGTCGCGCGCCTCGGTCATGATCCGCAGCCCCTCGGCGAGGAACAGCCCCTCGACCCGCCGCGCCTTCTTCTCGCGCAGGGAGCGGAGGCGCTTGACGGTATCGTTGCTGAAGGAAGTGATGTGGCGGGGCAGGGCCTATTCCTCCCCGAACTTGTCCTCGACCAGCCGGGTCAGCTGCGCCACCGCCTCGTCCGCCCCGTCGCCGCTGGCGCTGATCTCGATCGAGTCGCCCCGCGCCGCGCCGAGCATCATCAGCCCCATGATCGACGTCCCGCACACGCGGTTGCCGTCCTTGGCGACTTCGACCGGGGTGCCGAGCTGGCTGGCGAGCGTGACGAACTTGGCGCTCGCCCGGGCATGCAGCCCGCGCTTGTTCTCGATCAGGACGGTGCGGCTGATGGCGCTGCTCAAGCCGCCGCCTCGCCCAGGATTTCGGACGCGACCGAGATATACTTGCGCCCGGCCTCGCGCGCTGCCGCCACCGCCGCACGGACGTTCATTGCCTTGCGCGCGCCTTCAAGCCGGATCAGCATCGGCAAATTGACCCCCGCGATCACTTCGATGTCGCCAGTCTTCATCAGGCTGATCGCCAAGTTCGACGGGGTCCCGCCGAACAGGTCAGTGAGGATGATCACGCCCGACCCGCTGTCGACACGGGTGATGGCTTCGGCGATGTCCTTGCGGCGCGCCTCCATGTCGTCTTCGGGGCCGATGCAGATGCCGGCAACCGCTTCCTGCGGTCCCACCACATGCTCCATCGCCACGATGAACTCGGCCGCCAGGCGGCCGTGGGTCACCAGCACTAATCCAATCATTTCAGCGCTTCTCAGGTCCTTCGATGCGCGACTGGCCCAGTTCAAGAGAATCATCGGGGCGAAGCGCTAAGTCTCGATGACGGATATTCGGCGAAAAGCCGCGCGCACGCAACCGCTCGCCCATCGCAAGCGCCGCAGCCACGGAACGGTGTCTCCCGCCGGTACAGCCGAACGCCACTCCGACATAGGCTTTCCCGGCCTCCCAGTAGCGCGGGAGCAGGAAGGCGAGCAGCTCCTCGGTCCGGCCCATGAACTCCTCCGACCCGTCCTGCGCGGACACGAAGTCGGCGACCGGCGCATCGGCACCGGTCAGCGGTCGCAATTCTTCGACCCAATGCGGATTGGGCAGGAAGCGCAGGTCGAACACCAGGTCGGCGGTGCGGCTGATCCCCCGCGCGAAGCCGAAACTGGTGAGGGTGAGCACAAGTTCGTCACCTTCCTCGCCATAGCGCCGCCGCAACTCGTCGCGCAGGTCGGCAGGCTTGAAGTCGGTGGTGTCGAGCACTGCATCGGCCGCAAGGCGAAGCGCGGCCGTAAGATTGCGTTCACGCGCGATGCCATCCTCGGCCGGCCGATCGGGCGCCAGCGGGTGCCGGCGGCGGGTCTCGCCATAGCGGCGGGCAAGCTCGGCACCGGTGGCATCGAGATAGAGGATTTCCGCCCGCGCCCCGGACACGGAGTCGACAAGGGAGGGGAGGGCGTGCGGATCGAAGCCCCGGCTGCGCGCATCCATGCCGACCGCGACATGGATCGAACCGGCCGTGCGATCGGAGCGATGGACAAAGTCGTGAAGCAGGCTGGTAGGAAGATTGTCGACCGTGTCCCAGCCCATGTCCTCCAGCGCGTTGAGGGCCGAGGATTTGCCCGCGCCGGACATGCCGGTGACCAGCAGCAGGCGCGGCAATCTCTTGTGCGGAGGGAGCGGCCTGGCGGTCACTGCAATCCGAAGCGATCAAGCGCAAGTGACACCTTGGACGGTGCGGATGCCGTTTGCGCATCGACGCTGATCAGCGGGACGCGCAGGCCGCAGATCGTCCGTTCGCGCGATTCGTCGGGGAAGCGCTGGACGCTGCTGGTCAGCTCGACCACCAGCGCGACCGGGACATCCTCGACCACCGGCATCGGCACGATCCCCAGTCCCCGTATCTCGAGCTTTCCGCTGATGCTCGGCGGGGCACTGGCGTAGAGGCGCGCCTCGCGCTTCTGGACGATGGTCTGATCATCGGAAACCAAAGTGAAGCCGCGGTCGATCAGTTGCAGCGCCAGGTCGGACTTTCCGGAACCGGAAATACCGGTGATCAGCACTCCCCGGCCGCCAAGGGCCACCGTGCTGGCGTGGAGCGTTTCGCTGGACAGGCGCAGGCTCATGCCTGTTCCTCCACGCCGGTGCTCGCCGCCGGAAGGCGGATGGTGAAGCGGGCGCCGGAAGGCGCGTCGTCGCGGTCGGCCACGTCAATCTCCCCGTCATGGCCCTTCACGATCGCGCGTGCGATCGCAAGGCCAAGTCCCGAATGGCGACCGAAATCGTCGCTCTCGGGCCTTACTGAAACGAAGCGGTTAAAGATGGCTTCACGGGCGGACTGCGGAACCCCGGGGCCCTCATCGTCGATCCGGATCCGGACGTCGTCGCCCACCGCGGTGACCGCCACCTCGACCAGGCCGGTCGGGGGCGAGAAGCTGACCGCATTGTCGATGAGATTGTCGACCGCACGGGCGAGGCGCCCGGGCTCAGCCATCACGATCGCCGAGGCGGCGCGCGGCCGGGCGAAGGCGATGCGGACGTTACCGGTCAGCCGCCGGTCCTCCCACCCGCTGCAGATCTGGCCGACGAGGTCGCCGAGATCGACGGGTTCGAAGGCCACGCGCGCAAGCTCGGCATCGGTCCGCGCCGCCTCGCCGATGTCGCCGATCAGGCGGTCGAGGCGGTGCACGTCCTGGCGCACCACATCGAGCAGCTGGCACCGCAGCTTGGGGTCCTCGATCCGGTCTAGCCCATCGACCGCGCTGCGCAGGGAGGCGAGAGGGTTCTTGAGTTCGTGGGTCACATCCGCCGCAAAGGCATCGAGATTGTCCATCCGCTGGCGCAGGGCCTGGCTCATGTCGCTGACCGCCCGGGCGAGCAGCCCGATCTCGTCCTTGCGGCGATTGAAGCGTGGCACGTTGACCTCGCGCGAGCGACCGAGCCGAACGCGGTGCGCGGCCAGCGCAAGGCGACGCAGGGGGCGGGCGATCGTACGGGCGAGGAACAGCGACAGCAGCAGGGAGAATAGCGCAGCGGCGAGCAGTCCGGCGGCAAGCTTGGTCCGCTCCTGCCGCACAATCCGCGTGAAGTTGCGGTCATTGGCGGTGACCAGCACCAGTTCGCCGGCAGCGGTTCGCGCCGCCGCCGACAGAACGGGGGTAAGGTCGGGCGCGTTGCGGACCGCCGCGGCGGTGCCTCCGCTGCGCAACGCTTCCTGCGCCTCGGGCCAGGACTGCACGCGATCGATCGAGGGTTCGACGAAGTCCGGCAGGCTCCGTTCGCCGACAATGAAGTTGAAGGCCCGGTCGATGGCGCGGGCCGCCTCCTTAGTCCAGCGCTGGGTAGAGGGGTCGCGCAGGACATAGCTTGGCCGGGCGCCTCGCCAGCTGTCGTGCCGAAGATTGCCGTCGCGACCGTAAAGGCGAACCCTGGCTCCGGTCGCGCTTCCGATGTCGCCGAGCAGCATCGGCACGTTCGCCGGCGCGATCTTGGGCACGGCCGTCGCTGCCAGTTCGGCCAGGTTGCGGGTCTGCGCCTGCCGCTCGTCGCGCAGCTGGTTGCGGAAGCTGTCGAGGAACAGCAGCGCCAGCGCCAGCACCAGCAGGATGATCAGGTTGACGCCAAGAATGCGGTGGGAGAGCCGCCACGGCATGGTCCGGCGCAGCCGCCCGGCCGTGGCGGGATCAGCCATCGCTGAAACGGTACCCGACGCCGTACAGCGTTTCGATCGCATCGAACTGCGGATCGGCGGCGCGGAACTTGCGGCGGATCCGCTTGATGTGGCTGTCGATCGTGCGATCGTCCACGAACACGTCCTCCTGATAGGCGACGTCGAGCAGCTGGTTGCGGTTCTTGACGACGCCCGGGCGCTGCGCAAGCGTCTCGAGGATCAGGAATTCGGTCACGGTCAGGGTCACCGGCCGGCCGCTCCACAAAACCTGGTGCCTGGCGGGATCGAGCGACAGGCGGCCCCGCTCGATGATCGCAGCCGCCACTTCGTCGGAAACGGCGGGAGCGGTGGCGCGGGCCATGTCGGCGCGGCGCAGGATGGCGCGGATGCGGGCGATCAGCAGGCGCTGGCTGAACGGCTTGGCGATGTAATCGTCGGCGCCCGCGGCAAGCCCGTGCGCCTCGTCCTGTTCCTCGTCCTTGGAGGTCAGGAATATGACGGGCATGGCGGCCGCCGCGCCGCCGCCCGCCCGCAAAGCTGAAAGCAGGGCAAGGCCATCCATCCCGGGCATCTTGATGTCGAACACGCCAAGGTCTGCGGGATTGTCGCCAAGCGCCTTGAGCGCGCTCGTGCCGTCTGGATAAAGCCGGGTGACGAAGCCTTCGGCCTGCAGGGCGATCGAGACCGAGGTGAGGATGTTGCGGTCGTCGTCGACCAGCGCGATCACGGGAGCGGTCATGGCTTCAGCGCCTAGCCCACTGACCCGCAATGCGACAAGTGAGGGACCCTCGTTTGACCGTCGCAACCTTTTGCGGGCATAGGCCGTTCACCTCACCGCATACGTATGCGGCGGCGGCTTCCATCCAGGAGGTGCGCCGCCGCTCGCCCATGAGAAAAGGGAAATCAGAGTGACGAACAGGGTTCCATCTTACGGTCTCGACTCGCAAGGTATCGCGACGTCGGCCAGCATCCACTGGAATCTCGTCACCGCGCCTCTCTACGAAGCTGCCGTCCGCCGTAACGAGGGCATGACCGCCAAGGATGGTCCGCTGGTCGTCAAGACCGGCCGCCACACCGGGCGCAGTGCGCAGGATCGCTTCATCGTTCGCGACGATACCACCGAAAGCAACATCTGGTGGGGCAAGTCGAACAAGCCGATGGACCCGGCCGCGTTCGACCGCCTGCACGAGGATTTCCTCGCCGCGCTCGGCCAGAAGGAAGAACTGTTCGTCGCCGACCTGTTCGGCGGATCGCAGCCCGAACATCGCGTCAACGTCCGCGTTGTCAACGAATATGCCTGGCACAACCTGTTTATCCGTACGATGCTGGTCCGCCCGGAAAGCGCCGACCTGCCGGGCTTCACGCCCGATTACACGATCGTCGATCTGCCGAGCTTCCGCGCCGATCCGGAGCGTCACGGCTGCCGCTCGGAGACAGTGATCGCGATCAACCTCACCAAGAAGCTGATCCTGATCGGCGGAACCGAATATGGCGGGGAGATGAAGAAGAGCGTTTTCGGGCTCTTGAACTATCTGCTGCCCGAGGCCGGCATCATGCCGATGCACTGCTCGGCCAATATCGGCCCGGATGGCGACACGGCGGTGTTCTTCGGTCTCAGCGGCACCGGCAAGACGACCCTGTCGGCCGACCCCAACCGCACGCTGATCGGCGATGACGAGCACGGTTGGTCGGACACCGCGGTCTTCAATTTCGAGGGCGGTTGCTACGCCAAGATGATCCGTCTGTCGGAAGAAGCCGAGCCCGAGATCTTCGCGACCACCAAGCGCTTCGGCACGGTGCTCGAGAACGTGGTCATGGACCCCGACACCCGCGAGCTCGACCTCGACGATAACAGCCTGGCTGAGAATAGCCGTGGTGCGTATCCGATCGACTTCATTCCCAATTCTTCCGAGAAGAACATGGGGCCGGTGCCGCAGACGATCATCATGCTGACTGCCGACGCCTTCGGCGTGCTGCCTCCGATCGCGCGGCTGACCGCCGACCAGGCGATGTTCCACTTCTTGTCGGGCTACACCGCCAAGGTCGCCGGCACCGAAATCGGCGTGACCGAGCCAGAAGCCACCTTCTCGACCTGCTTCGGGGCGCCGTTCATGCCGCGTCACCCGAGCGTCTACGGCAACCTCCTCAAGGAGCGGATCGCCAAGGGTGGGGTGACCTGCTGGCTGGTCAATACCGGCTGGACCGGGGGCAAGTATGGCACCGGCAAGCGGATGCCGATCAAGGCGACGCGGGCGCTGCTCAATGCGGCGCTGGACGGAAGCCTCAACACCGCCGAGTTCCGCAAGGATTCCTACTTTGGGTTCGAGGTGCCGGTCGCGGTGTCTGGGGTTGACAGCGCCATCCTCGATCCGCGTTCGACCTGGGCCGACAAGGACGAGTTCGACCGCACGGCGGCCAAGCTGGTGGACCTGTTCTGCGACAATTTCGAGCAGTTCGCCGAGCATGTCGACGAAGGCGTCCGCCAGTGCGCTCCCAAGTTGGCGGAAGCGGCCTGACCGTCACAAAGTTCTCTAGCTTACCTAGGGCGGACAGTCGGCGAGACTGTCCGCCCTTTCTTTGTCTTTCGCGGCCAACGAACCGACAAGGTAAGTGAGCAGTTCTAAATCCTGCTCCGCAAGCGCCAAGTCGCCGGTACTCTGGTCCCCTCGATACCCACGCTTTCGCATGTTCGTCTTGGGAGAGTCCCAAATCCTTCTTGGTCGGGGTTTACTGAGGTGGTGGGGCAAATCGGCTATCGGAGCGGGCGAAGACGATATGAACAAGCAGTTCAAGGAAGCGCTGAAGGGGACCTACGTAGGCAATGATCTCGGGCAGGTGGCCGGACACGGCGGCCAGACGCCGGCGCAGCGAAAGGGATTTATCGCCCGCGCTTTCGAGTTGGTGGTCGAATCGGATGCCTCCTATTTCGAACGCCGGGCCGCCGAGGAACGTGCAATGGCACGCGCAGGCACCAGTGAGGTGACCCGTGCGCTCCATGAGGAGCTGGCAAGCCGCTACGCCGTCCTCGCCGTCGCCATCCGGGAAGCGGAAGCGCAGATCGGCTAAGGGGCGCTCGTTTGGGCGCTAGCGCATCGTCACACGCGGCCACCGTTGCCCCGGATATACTCGCCGACGTTGAGCGCCAGCACGTCCATCGGGACGTTGCCGCCGAGCAGCACCGCATCGTTGAACAGGCGGATGTCGTAGCGATCACCAAGCGCGGTGCGAGCCCGGTCGCGCTGGCGGTTGATGGCGGTGTGGCCGATCTTGTAGCCGCAGGCCTGGCCCGGCCAGCTGCAATAACGATCGACTTCGGAGCGCGCCTCCGCTTCCTTGGTGCCGTTCTCGTCCATGAAGAAGCGCACTGCTTGCTCGCGGCTCCAGCCCTTGGCGTGGAGGCCGGTGTCGATCACCAGTCGGCAGGCGCGGAAGGCGATGCCCTGGAGGTAGCCGAGGCGGCCGGCGGGAAAGTCATCGTACAGCCCGAATTCGTCCGCCAGCTGCTGCGCGTAGAGCGCCCAGCCTTCGGAATAAGCGTTGAAGGCGAGCATGGTGCGGATCAGCGGCAACTTGTTGGCATATTCGCCCTGCCAGACGTGACCCGGGATCGACTCATGATGCGTTAGGTCGGGCAGGTCGAACTTGTTATGCAGGCTGGTCTCGCGCAGGTTGATCCAGAACTTGCCGGGGATCGACCCGTCGATCGAGCCCGCGCCGCCATAGGCACCGGGCGCGCCGGGCTCCTCCTCGGGCGGCAAGCGGCGCACCTCGAGATTGCCGCGGACCTGTGTGTGGAACATCTGCGGCAGCTTGGCCCGGACCAGCCGCAGCCGCTCCTGAATGAAGGCGAGGATCTCGGCCCGGCCCTCGTCGCCTTCGGAGAAGCGATAGCGCGGATCGCGCCCGAGCGCCTGCATCCGGCTGCCGACCGACCCTTGGGTGTAGCCGAGGCTCTTGAGGATCGGGTCCATCCGGCCCTGCAGTTCACGCAGTTCGGACAGACCGATCTGGTGGATTTCGTCGGGCGAAAGGGGCGTGGTGGTCGAAGCCTTGAGCGCCCAGCGATAATAATCGGCGCCGCCGGGGCGGGCGGCCATGCCGGGCGCGGCGCTGGCGACTGTGCGCTGGCGCTCGAGCTCGGCGATCTGGCGTTCGAGAGCGGCGGCATAGGGGCCGGTGGTAATGGCGCGGGCGCGGCGCTCCCAATCGCCGGCGATGTTCTTGTCGCGGGTGCGGCGAACGATCGATTCGACCATCGTCCCGCCGCTCTTCGCGCCGGCCAGCGACTGGCGCATCTGCGGGAGCGCCTTGTCGATCAGGAAGGAAGGCGGGACCAGGCCCTTCTCGCGCGCGGCGATGATCCGGGCCGTCTCGCCGTCGAGCTGGGCGGGGGCGGCCGAGAGGCGAGCCACATAGGCTTCGGCGTCAGCCGCGGTTTCGATCTGGTGGTCGCTGTCGAGGAAGCGGGGCAGGTCGAGATAGGCGCCGACATTCTGGATGACGACATAAGGGCTGTTGCGCCAGCCGCCGACGGCGACGTCGCCATAAGGCTGGGCGAAGCCCTGCGAGGCGGAATTGTAGGCGCTGCGGATCACCTCGATGCTGGTCCGGCTCGACGGGGTCAGGCCCGACAGGTCCACCGCATTCACGCGCGCAAGGTCGGAGCGGACCACTGCCGCAACGCGTGCCTGTCCCGCCATCGAGCGATCCGACAGGCGCGAGCGGAGCGCGGCATTGGCGCCCTTGTCGATGCCCAGCGAGGTCGCGCTTTCCGGCGACAAGGCGAGGAGGTTGGCGGCGACGGAATCGAGCAGCGCCGTCGCCTGCGCTTCGTTGATCTTCGGTCCGGACCCGGCGCTGGCGATGCCGCCGGGCGCGTTCACGGTGCAGGCGGTGAGGGCGGTGGTGGACGCGGCGGCGACGAGGGCCTCGCGGCGGGTAAGGGATGTCATGCCGGCAGCTTAGGCGCGGCCTCCACGATCAGGCAATTGCCTTCTACACCAATGATCTGGACCCGGTCGCCCGGCTGGGCGGAGGCGCCGCGCGCGCTCCATTCGCTGTCGCCGAGGCGGACCCGGCCGCCATCGCCGTCTATCGCGCTGACCGCCACCGCGCCGCGGCCGATCAGCTGCGCCGAACGGTCGTTGAGATGGCGAGACGAGGCGGGAACCGGGCGGTTCGCGTAGACCTTGCGGCCAAGATAGACGGCGAGCGCGGTGTAGATGGCGAAAAGGGCCAGCGCGGGGGCGAGGCCAAAGTCAAACAGGAGTACGAATACCCCGGTGACCATCGCCGCGACGCCGATGAACAGCAGGAAGAAGCCGGGCGCGAGGACTTCGGCGATCAGCAGCAGGACGCCGCCGATCAGCCACCACCAGCCATGGTCGATGCCGTTCATCGCTCAACCGCCGACGCGCGGGACGCCGGGATTGCCGGGAGCCCGGCGGGTGAGGTCGAGCGGCGGTTCGTCCTTGCCGAACGCGGCCTTGGCGATCTCGCCGATCCCACCCAGGCTGCCGATCAGCTGGGTCGCCTCGACCGGCATTAGGATAGTCTTGGCGTTGGGCGAGTCCGCGAACTTGCCGAGCGCTTCGACATATTTCTGGGCGATGAAATAGTTGATCGCCTGCGCGTCGCCGCCGGCGATGGCGTCGCTGACCGACTTGGTGGCGGAGGCTTCGGCTTGGGCGGCGCGTTCGCGCGCCTCGGCTTCGCGGAATGCGGCTTCCTTGAGGCCCTCGGCTTGGAGGATCTTGGCCTGCTTCTCGCCCTCGGCGCGGAGGATTTCCGACGCACGCATGCCTTCGGATTCGAGGATAGCGGCGCGCTTTTCGCGCTCGGCCTTCATCTGGCGGGTCATGGCGTTGACGATGTCGGCTGGCGGGCGGATGTCCTTCAGTTCGACGCGGGTGATCTTGACCCCCCAGCTTTCGGTGGCGTGATCGACCACCTGCAGCAGGCGGACGTTGATCTCGTCACGCTTGGACAGGGTCTCGTCGAGGTCCATCGAGCCCATGACGGTGCGCAGGTTGGTGGTCGAGAGCGCCATGATCGCGGTGTAGAGGTCCGACACCTCGTAGGCGGCCTTTGCCGGGTCGAGCACCTGGAAGAAGACCACCCCGTCGACCGCCACCATGGCATTGTCCTTGGTGATGATCTCCTGCCCGGGGATGTCGAGCACCTGCTCCATCATGTTGATCTTGCGCCCGACGCGGTAGAAGAAGGCGGGGACGAAGTTGAAGCCGGGGTCGGCGACGCGCACGAAGCGGCCGAAATGCTCGATCGTGTAGCGGTGGCCCTGGTGGACGATCTTGATGCTGGACATGACGAACAGCAGCACCAGCAGGGCAACGAAGAGCAGGAACGTTTCGAGCATGCTTATCCCCCGGAGTTCTTGCTCTCATCATGCGCGAGTTGAGGCCCCAAGCGAAGCGAAATCGGGCCGGTGCTGAACCTGTTCGGACGCCCCGCGGTGCTGTTCCTGCCGGCCAGCCGGGCGGGGGCGATCCGGCGCGCCCGGGGGAGCGTTGCGGATGTGATCTTCCTCGACCTAGAGGATGCGGTGGCGCCAGAACTGAAGGACGAAGCGCGGGCGGCGGCGGTAGCGGCGGTGACCGATCCGTTTGGGGTGCCCGCGGCGATCCGGGTCAACGGCGCGGCGAGCGAGTGGTTCGACGCCGATTGCGCGGCGGTGCGGGACAGCCGCGCCGACCTCGTCATCGTGCCGCGGGTGGAGAGTGTTGAGGTGATCCGCGAGGTAGCGGAGCGGACCGGCAAGCCGGTCGCGGCGATGATCGAGACGCCGCTGGGCGTGCGGCGCTGCTGGGAGGTCGCGGAAGTAGCCGCGGCGCTGATCGCGGGTACGAACGACCTGGCCGCGACCTTGCGCCTGCCGTCCGGGGCGGGACGCGAGCCGCTGCAGACAGCGCTGCAGACGTTCGTGCTGGCGGCGCGGGCGGCGGGCGTTCCGTGTTTCGACGGGGTGTTCAACAAGCTGGACGATGCGGACGGGTTCGCGGCGGAAGCGGCGGAGGGGCGGGCGTTCGGGTTCGACGGCAAGACCCTGATCCACCCCGACCAGATCGCGACTTGCAAGCAGGCGTTCGCGCCGACCGAGGCTGAACTTGCGCGAGCCGCGCGACTGGTCGCGGCCGCGGGCGGCGGGGCGCAGCGGTTCGAGGGCGAGATGATCGAACGGATGCATGTCGAGGCGGCGGAGCGGCTGCTGGCCCGCTAGCCCCTTGCCGAATCGCGTCTCAGCGGCCAAGTGCGCGCATGGCCGACTTCCCCCACAGCAACGACATTCCGCTGGGTCTCACCTTCGACGACGTCCTGCTCCAGCCACTGGCATCGAGCGTCCTCCCGTCCGAGGCCGACACCCGCACCTTCCTCACTCGCGGCATCGAGCTTCGCATTCCATTGTCCTCTTCGGCGATGGACACGGTGACCGAGGCCGACATGGCGATCGCCATGGCGCAATTGGGCGGGATCGGGGTGCTGCATCGCAACCTCACCACCCAGCAACAGGCCGACGCCGTGCGCAGCGTCAAGCGCTTCGAGAGCGGGATGGTGGTAAATCCCTTCACCCTCCAGCCCGAGCAGACGCTGGCCGAGGCGCTGGAGCTGATGAAGCGGCACAAGATTAGCGGCGTTCCGGTGGTAGAGCGTTCGGGGCGGCTGTGCGGCATCCTCACCAACCGCGACGTGCGGTTTGCCGAAAACCCCAATCAGCCGGTGTCCGAGCTGATGACCCACGAGAATTTGGCGACAGTCGCTCCGGGAACGAGCCGACAGGAAGCGCAGCGATTGCTGCACCAGCGGCGGATCGAGAAGTTGATCGTCACCGACGAGGACGGGCGCTGCGTCGGGCTGATCACCGTCAAGGATATCGAGAAAGCGGTGGCCTCGCCCAATGCGACTAAGGACGGCGAGGGGCGGCTGCGGGTGGCGGCGGCGTCGACCGTCGGTGATTCGGGCTGGGAGCGCTCGTCGGCGCTGATCGAGGCTGGGGTCGACTGCATCGTCATCGACACTGCGCACGGCCACAACATCGACGTCGCCCGCGCGGTCGAGCGGGTGAAGTCGGCGTCCAACAGCGTGCAGGTGATCGCCGGCAACGTCGCGACCGCCGATGCCGCCAAAGCGCTGGTCGATGCCGGGGCGGATGCGATCAAGGTCGGGATCGGGCCGGGATCGATATGCACCACGCGGATCGTCGCAGGCGTCGGCGTGCCTCAGCTGAGCGCGATCATGGCGGCTGCTTCGGCGGCGCGCGGAAGCGGCGTCCCCGTGATCGCCGACGGCGGGATCCGCACCTCGGGCGACCTCGCAAAGGCGCTGGCCGCGGGCGCGTCGAGCGCGATGGTCGGATCGCTGCTGGCCGGGACCGACGAGACGCCGGGCGAGCAGTTCCTCTATCACGGCCGCGCGTACAAGTCGTACCGCGGGATGGGATCACTGGGCGCGATGAGCCGGGGATCGGCCGACCGCTATTTCCAGCAGGACATCAAGGACACGATGAAGCTGGTCCCCGAGGGTATCGAGGGACAGGTGCCCTACAAGGGTCCGGTGCGCGACGTGGTCCACCAGCTGGTCGGCGGCGTGAAGGCGGCGATGGGCTATACCGGATCGCGCACCATTGCCGAGATGCAGGAGCGCGCGCGCTTCATCCGGATCACCGGCGCAGGCCTCAGCGAAAGCCACGTCCATGACGTGGCGATCACGCGGGAAGCGCCCAATTATCCGACGCGCTGAGATGAGCGGCTCGACGAGGTCAGGCACGTGACCCCCTCGGCGCGGGCCCAGGCGGCAGTCGAGATCCTCGACGAGGTGATCGCTTCGGCGCGGAACGACGGCCCGCCGGCCGACGCGCTGGTGTCGGCCTATTTCAAGACGCGGCGTTATGCCGGGTCGAAGGACCGGCGGGCGGTGCGTGAGCTGGTTTTTCGCGCGGTGCGTCATTCGGCCGAGCTGCCGGTCAGCGGCCGCGCGGCGCTATTGCCGGTCGCGCCCGAGCTGTTCGACGGGGTAGGTCATGGCCCGGCCGCGGCCAGCGACGACGAACCGCGGGCGGACGCGGGCGTGGTGCCCGGATGGCTGCAGCCCTTGCTGTCGCCGTTGGTCGACAGCGGCGAGTGGGCAGCGCTGATCGAGCGCGCGCCGGTCGACCTGCGCGCCAATCTTGCCCGCACCAGCCGCGACGAGATGGCGGCGCATTTTGCCGCTTCGCCGACACCGCTTAGCCCGTGGGGATTGCGGCTGGCGCCGGACAGCGCGGTCAGCGCCGACGAGGCATTCGCTGACGGGTTGGTCGAGGTGCAGGACGAGGGCAGCCAGCTCATCGCCCTGGCCTGCGACCCGGCTAAGCAGGCGCTGATGGTCGACCTGTGCGCGGGCGCGGGCGGCAAGTCGCTGGCGCTGGCTGCGGCCAACCCCGAAGCGCGGATCGTCGCCTGCGACACCAGCCGGGCGCGATTGCAGAAGCTTCAGCCGCGCGCCGAGCGGGCTGGGGCCGCGATCGAAAGCCGCCTGCTCGACCAACCACGCGAGGAGGAGGGACTTGCCGACCTTAATGGGCTCGCTAACCTGGTGCTGGTCGATGCGCCCTGTTCGGGATCGGGTACTTGGCGGCGCAATCCCGAGGGGCGCTGGCGGCTGACGCCCGAGCGGCTCGACCGGCTGGAAGCGCTGCAGGAACGGGTGCTCGACCTTGCCGCGCCGCTGGTCCGGCCGGGGGGCAGCCTGGTCTATGCGGTCTGCTCGCTTCTGACCCGCGAGGGGGGCGCGCAGGCCGAGGCTTTCCTCAGCCGCCATTCAGGGTTTGTGGCCGAGGATATTCCGGTGAACGTCGGGCGTTTGGACGTTGTTGGCCCGCTTCTCACGCCGGGACATGACGGGACCGACGGCTTTTTCATTGCGCGGTTCCGTGCCACATGAGCGGAAACCCCGCCTGGGAGACGATGATGCGTTTGCTTCCGATTGTTGTTGCCCTTGGGGTCGTTGGAGCGACAGTCGCCAGTTCGGGCGGAACCCAGGTGCCCGATGCGCAGATCAGCCCCCAGTCGCTGCAGTGGCAGAAGGCCGGTGAGACTGCGCTTGCGGCGGGGCAGTTCCAGGCGGCTGACGATGCGCTGGAAGCGGCGCTGATCGTTGATCCCCGCAACCGCGGCGCGTTCGTGGCGCTAGCGCGGGTGGCGCAGCGGCAAAAGCTTTATGGCCAGGCGATCCGCTTCACCAACAAGGCGCTGGCGCTCGAGCCCAACGACCCGGTCGCGCTGGGCGTGCAGGGCGAGGCGATGGTCGAGCTTGGCGCGGTGGCCCGGGCGCAGCAGAACCTCGCCAAGATCAAGACTTTGTGCGGGTCCAATCCTTGCGCCCCGGCGACCAGCCTGTCGGCGCTGATCCAGCGCGGGCCGGCCATGGCCAAGGCCGAGGCTCCGGCGGCAGCTCCTAAGAAGAACTGAGCGCGCGAGCGAGGGCGACCCACTCGTCCACGCTGACCGTTTCCGCCCGGCGCTCGACAGCGATGCCGAGGGCGGGCAACGCGTCGAGCGCGCCTTCCACCGACTTCAAACTTTGCCGGAGCATCTTGCGGCGCTGGCCGAAGGCGGCGGCGGTGAGGCGTTCGAGCACGGCGTGCGCGACGCCTTCGGGTTCGGCTGCCGGCACGATGTGGACCACCGCCGAGGTGACCCGGGGCGGGGGCACGAAGGCCGAGCGATGGACCGGGAATTCGATCCGCGGCGTGGCGCGCCACTGAGCCGCGACCGCCAGCCGACCGTAGGCGTCGTCACCCGGGCTGGCGACGATCCGCTCGGCGACTTCCTTCTGAAACATCAAGGTCAGGCTCGACCACCACGGCTGCCAATCGGCTGCGAGCCAGCGCAGCAGCAGAGCGGTGCCGACATTGTAGGGGAGGTTGGAGACGACGTGGGCGCCGCGGCCGACCAGCGGCTCCTCGGCGATCTTGAGGGCGTCGTCCTCGATCAGGGTCAGGTTACCGGGGAACAGTTCGGCGAGTTCGGCGAGGGCTGGCAAGCAGCGCCGGTCGCGCTCGACCGCGGTGACCCGGGCGCCGGCGTCGAGCAACGCGCCGGTCAGGCCTCCTGGGCCGGGGCCGACTTCGTAGACCGACTGGCCATGAAGGTCGCCGGGAATGGCGGCGATGCGGGCCAGCAACTGGCGGTCGAGCAGGAAGTTCTGGCCGAGCGCCTTGGAGGCGGACAGCCCGTGGCGGGCGATGACCTCGCGCAGGGGCGGGAGCGCTGCCACCTCAGACGTGGGCGAGGCGATGCTGGGCGCAGGTCGCGGCCATGCGGATTGCCGCCGCCATCGCCCGCGGATCGGCGCGGTCTTGCCCGGCGATGTCGAAGGCGGTGCCGTGGTCGGGCGCGGTGCGGATGATCGGCAAGCCGAGCGTGAGATTGACGCCCTCCTCGAAGTGCAGCGCCTTGAGGGGGATCAGCGCCTGGTCGTGATACATGCAGAGCGCCGCGTCGTAGCGGGCGCGGGCGGAGGCGTGGAACATGGTATCGGCGGGATGTGGCCCGGTGACGTCCCAGCCCTCGGCGCGCAGGGTGGCGATGGCGGGCTCGATCAGCTCGATTTCCTCGCGGCCGAGCGCGCCATTTTCACCGGCGTGGGGGTTGAAGCCGGCCACTGCCAGGCGCGGACTGGCGATGCCGAAGCTGCGCTGGAGACCGCGCAGGGTGACCCGGCCGCGCGCCTCGATCAGCGCGGTGGTGAGGACGCCGGGCACGTCGCGCAGGGGCAGGTGGGTGGTGACCGGAACCGTCCGCAGCGTCGGGCCGGCGAGCATCATCGCGACGTTGGAGGGCGACACGCCGCAGCGTTCGGCGACGAACTCGGTCTGCCCGGGGTGGCTGAAGCCGATCGAATAGAGCTGGTGCTTGGCGACCGGCCCGGTGATAACGCCCGCGCAGGAGCCCGAGCGGGCGAGGCCGACGGCGAGCTCGAGGCTGTCGAGGCTGCAGTGGGCGCCGGCGTTGTTGGGCTGGCCGGGACTGCTGGCGGAAGCGGCGGGAACCGCGAGCAGGGGCAAGCCGTGGTCGAAGGCGGCGCGCGCCTCTGCGGGATCGGAGACGACCGCGATCGGCCCGTCCCACACTTCCGACAGGCTGCGGGGATCGCCGACCGCGACGAACGGCGGCAGGTCCAGCGCCTGGCGGCCGTCCCAGGCCTTGGCGACCACTTCCGGGCCGATGCCCGCCGGGTCCCCGAGCGAAACGGCAAGCAGGGGAGGGTGCGGACTCATCGCCCGGCCCCTAACGCCCGCGCCGCGTCATGACCACCTCAGCGATAGTCGATGACGGCGTCACGGCGAAGGTCGCGCAGGTAGCGGCGGGCGCGCTGGTTGACTCGCTCTTCCTGCAGCTGGGCAAACACCGCGTCGCGATTTGGGGCGTTGGCGCTCGACTCCTCGTCGCGACCGCAGATCACCAGCACCCGGACGCCGTCGGCGATGCTGCCGAACGGGCGGGTCGACTGGCCGACCTGCATCGGAAGCATCATCTCCTGCAGTGCGGGCGGAAGGTCGCGCAGCTTGACCGCATCGGACTGGACCACTTCGCCCTTGAATTCGGCGGCGAGCTTGTCGGCACCGCCGCACCCGCCGACGTTCTGGGTGGAAGCGGCGAAGCGCTGGAGGGTCGGCTCGGCCGCCGCGGCGCTGGTGCCGGCCGGGAAGGCGATCGAGACCTGCTTCAACGACAGGACGGCGTTGCGCGGATCGGCGGTCAGCACCTTGCGAGTGTCCTGCACGGCGATGATCGACACCCCGCCCGGGACCGGGATCGGCTGGCTGAGCTGCCCGGGCTGCATCTGCAACAGGGTCTGTGCAATCGGTTCGGGAAGCTGTTCGGGACGGACCCAGCCGAGGTCGCCCCCGACCGGCGCGACCGAGGACTGGCCGTACTGGCGGGCGTAACCGGCGAAGCTCGCACCCTGGCGCAGCGCTGCGACGATCTGCTGCGCCTGCTGGGCGACCTGGGCCTGGTTGGCCGGCGTCGTCTGAAGGTAGATTTCGCCGACGCGATATTCCTGCGTACCCTTGGACGCGTTCAGGCGGTCGATCACGGCGGTGACCTCGTCGTCGCCGACACTGATCTGGCTTTCGATCTTCTGGCGCTGGAGACGCTGCCAGGCGATCTCGCCCTCGATCTGGCGGCGGATCGAGCCGATCGAGCTGCCATTTTCCTTGAGGTAGGGGACGAGTTCGGCGGGCTTGCGCTTCACGCCTTCGGCAACGCGGGCGACTGTGCGGTCGATGTCGGCGGCGCTGACCTTGATCCCGGCGGCATCGGCGGCCTGGATCTGGAGCGTCTCGTCGATCAGGTTGCGGAGGACCTGGACGCGCAGCCGCTCTTCCTCATCGGCCGGGATCGGCTGGCTGTTGGCGAGCGCCAGCAGGGCGAGGCGATGGTCGATGTCGGTCTGGGTGATGACCTGGCCGTTGACGATCGCGCTGGCCTTGACCACGGCCGGGATCGGACGCCCGTAGACATTGACTACCTGCGGCAGGTTGAGCGCGGCGGTGCTGTTGCGCGGAGCGGGCTGGCTGCCCTGCGGGGCGACCTGCGCAGCGGCGACCCCCGCGAGCGAGGCCATCAGGGCAGTCGTGAAAAGCGTCTTGGCCTTTGCCATGAGGAGCCTTGTATCCCTTGTTATTTCAAGCAGTTCACGCAGCCTTGCCAAGGCGGCGCTGAACCGGCGATGAGCGCATTTAGCGGCTCAGGCCCTTCAAGGACAGGCGGAAACTGAAGGTGCTGCCCTCGGCCCGGTCGCCGAGCCGTTCATAGTCGCGCCGCCAGCTGATCCCGAACGACAGGCAATCGTCCTCGTAATCGAGGCTGAGGCGGTGGCGCACGGCGTTGACGCCGTCGGCGATGGTGAGCGGATCCTCGTCGGTGTTGGTGAGGTCGAGCACGGTGGCGCCGAATACCGACCAGAAGCGATGGAATTTCCAGCGGCCGGCAAGCCGCAATTCTTCCTTGTCGCGAAGATCCTCGACCGCCTGATCGACGTTGCGGTTGAGGCGCAGGTAATCGATCCGCGCATAGGTTTCGGTGGTGCCGACGGTAAGGTCGACCTCGTTGCGGCGAACCGCGAAATTGTCCTTGTCGAGCCGGAAGCGGTGGGTGAGGTCGACGAAGCGGCCGACCTTGACCCGGGTGCGCCCGACGAAATCGGACCAGCGATCGGTCAGCCCGGTGCCGTTGGGGAAGATCTGCACGTCGCGGTTAAGGCGGTAGGATTGGCCGATGTTGCTGGTCACCGCCCAGCCTGGACGGTCGAGGCTCCAGTCCAGCCCGTAGGTGATGCGGCTGCCGTCCTCCCACCGGTCGTAGCCGGGGAAGCGGTTGAGCGCGAACAGGTTGCTGTCCTCGAGGTCGACCGAGCGGCTGTCCTCGTTGGGCAGGCTGATGTTCGCGGTCGGCGGAGTAACCACCAACTGGGCGCGCGGAGTCAGGCGCTGGATCCCGCCGAGGAGTTCGCCGGTCAGCGGCCAGCGGATCTCGGCGGCGGCGGCGGCGATCCCGCGTCCGCGCCAGCCCTCCTTCCCGCGATAGATGGCGGCGGTGGTCAGCTCATTCTGATCGCTGTGGTAGATGTCGCCGCGGGCGTAGCCGGTGAGCAGGATCTCCTGGCCGAGCGTGGTCAGCCGGCGCAGGTCCCAGCGGGCGCCGGCAAAGGCGCGCTGGCTGTCCTGCCCTTCGCGGCGGAATACCGCGAGGCTGTTGGCCTGAAGCTCGACCCGCCCGCCCAGCACCGGGTCGGTCAAGCGAAGGCGGGCATCGATCGCGGGCAGCGCGAAGGGGATGGTGCGCTGGATGTCGTTCTGGCGGACGCCCTGGAATGCCCAGCCGGCGATGCTGACGTAGCTGTCGAGGTCGATCCGCTCGAGGTCGAGGAAGTTGCGATACCGGTCGTCGCGGTTGACGTCGTAGAAGCGGGCGACGTCCTTGTCGGTGGCGGCGCGAAGCTGGCCGGTCAGGCTCCAGACCGGGTCGAACTGGAGTTTGCCATTGCCTTCGAAATAGGCGCGCAGGCCGCGATTGGTGCGGCTGTCGTCATAGCTCGACCGGTCGCCGTAGGTGACGAACGCGCCGAGTGAGAAAGCGCCAAGGCTGTTCAGTTCGCGATAGCGGCCCTCGATCGCGGGCACGACCGAAGTATAGAGGTGAGGGGTGACGGTAAGATCGCGGTTGGGCCCGAACCGCATGTGGTAGGGCAGCGACAGTTCGGCGCCGAGCCGGCGGCTGTAGCGCAGTTCGGGGAGCAGGAAGCCCGAATAGCCATCGCCTCCGCTGCTGGTGCCGAGGCTGAAAACCGGGAGCAGGGGAAGGGTGATCCCGAACAGTTCGAACCGGCCACGTTCGAAGCGGATACGTTCGGCTTTCTGGTCGTAGCGGACGCGGGCGGCGAGGATTCGCCAGCTGGGACGGCGCGGGCAGCCGGTTTCGCTTTCGACCCGGCACGGGCTGTAGACCGCGTTGGTGAGGGTGGTGACGTCCCCGGTGCGGGTAGCGCGGTCGGCGGCAAGACGGCCCCCGCTTTCGAGGACGACCAGCAGATTCTCGACCGTGGCATCGCGCAGCGCGTCGTCGAGCACGATCCGCTCGGAGATCAGGCGGTCGCCCTGCGGCTGCACCACCACCACGTTGCCCGAAGCGACCACTTCGCCGGTGCGGCGGTCCCAGCGGACCTGGTCGGCAGCGACGAAAGTGCCCTGACGATTGACCCGGACCTGGCCGGCGGCGGTGACGACCTCATTGTCATTGTCATATTCGACACGGTCGGCGGTGAAGGCGATCTCTTCCTCGGCCGCGGCGAGGGGCTGGGTCTCGGCGGGAAGCGGCTGGGCTTCGGCGGCGGGAGGCGCGATGTCGCCCTGCTGCGCAGCGGCCGGCGCACTGAGTGCGAGGACCAGCGGAAGCGCCGTCCAGGCCGTGACGCCGTATCGCACCCTTTATGTCCGCCTTGATCCGCCAGTGAGCCTTGAAGAGGCAGCCTATTGCAGCCTTCGTTACGCGGGGCAACGGGCTTGGCAGCGCAGGGGACGCGGGCCTAAGGACGCGGCCAGCCCTTTCCCCCACCATTGCAGGTGACACTCCCCATGCAGATCCGCTTCGCCGACGTCCTTCCTTCCGGCAGCTTTGCCCTGGTCCTTCCGGTGGCCGGCGCCGAACGCGGCAACCTTGCCTCGCTTAGTGACAATCGGGCGGCGGTCGAGGCGGCGGCGCGCGGGCAGCGCTTCGAAGGCGAAGCGGGCGCGGCGGCGGAAAGCTGGATCGGCGGCAATGGCGAGGCGCAGGTGCGCCGGCTGGTGCTGATCGGAACCGGCAGCGGCAGCGATGGCGCCGCGGCCGAGAAATTGGGCGGGGCGGCGGTCGGCCGGCTTCTGACGTCGGGCGAGAAGAGTTTGGCGATCGACCTAACGGGGACGAAGTTCGACTCCGATGCCGCCGCCCGGCTGGCGCTTGGTGCGGCATCGCGGGCATGGCGTTACGACCGCTACCGGACCAAGCTCAAGGACAAGCAGAAGCCGAGCGTCGAGGAAGTGGTGATCGTCGGCGCTCCGGCCGGAAGCGAGCAGCGCTGGACCGAGCGCTACGAGGGCGTGCTGGCGGGGATCAAGCTGACCCGCGAGCTGGTCACCGAGCCGGCCAACATCATCTATGCCGAGACTTTCGTCGAGCGCGTGCAGAAGGCCGCTGAGGGCACCGGGCTGGAGATCGAAGCGCTGAACCAGGCCGAGATGGAAAAGCTCGGCATGGGTTCGCTGCTGTGCGTCAACCAGGGCACGATCCGCGAACCGCGGCTGCTGGTGATGCGCTGGAACGGCGGCGGCCACGCGACCGACAAGCCGCTGGCGCTGATCGGCAAGGGCGTGACTTTCGACACCGGCGGCATTTCGATCAAGCCGGCCGCCGGCATGGAATCGATGAAGTGGGACATGGGCGGCGCCGGAGCGGTCGCGGGCGCCATGCTCGCGCTCGCCAGCCGCAAGGCCAAGGCCAATGTCATCGGCCTGTGCGGGCTGGTCGAGAACATGCCGTCGGGCAGCGCGACCCGGCCGGGCGACGTGGTCACCTCGATGAACGGTCAGACGATCGAAGTCATCAACACCGACGCCGAGGGGCGCCTCGTGCTGGCCGACGTCATGACCTACGCCCAGCGCGAACTTGGCGCCAAGCGGCTGGTCGACCTGGCGACGCTGACCGGGGCGATGCTGATCGCGCTGGGCCACGAGCATGCCGGCGTGTTCTCCAACAACGACACACTGGCGGCCGAACTGACGGCCGCAGGCACCGAGACGGGCGAGAAATTGTGGCGCATGCCGCTGGGCGACGCCTACGACCGGCTGATCGACAGCCCGATCGCCGACATGAAGAATGTCGGGTCGCGCGAGGCGGGTTCGATCACCGCGGCGCAATTCCTCCAGCGGTTCGTCGAGGAGGGGGTCGAATGGGCCCACCTCGACATCGCCGGCACGGTGTGGAGCGACAAGCCCGGCACCACCTTCGACAAGGGCGCGACCGCGTTCGGCGTGCGCCTGCTCGATCGGTTCGTGGAGCTGACGGCGGAGTGAGGGTCGACTTCTACCAGCTGGCCGGGGCCCCGGTCGACGAAGTGGTGGCGAGCCTCGCCGCCAAGGTCGTCGAGGGCGGTGAGCGGCTGCTGGTGGTGATGAGCGACGAAGGCGCGCTGGCGCGGCTCGACCGGTTGCTGTGGGACCAGGGGGAGGCGGACTTCCTTGCCCACGGCATCGCCGGGGAGGGCGAGGACACCCGCCAGCCGATTCTGCTGTCGACCACGCCCGACCCGTCGAACGGCGCGCGCAACCTGCTGGTCGCGGACGGCGAATGGCGGGAGGCGGCGCTGACCTTCGAACGGGCGTTCCACCTATTCGACGAGGCCAATCTGCAGGAGGCTAGGCAGGCGTGGAAGCTGCTGTCGGGCCGCGAGGGGGTCGAGCGCAACTACTGGGCGCGCGAGGACGGGCGCTGGACGCGCAAGGCCTGAGTCCTTGCCTGATCCGCCCCCTCCCGCTAGGGGCGCGCGCAATCCTTTCACCACCCACCTCAACCAACGGAGCCAAACCGTGGCCGTCACGCGCACCTTCTCGATCATCAAGCCCGATGCCACCCGCCGCAACCTGACCGGCGCGGTCACCAAGATGCTGGAGGAGGCCGGCCTGCGCGTCGTCGCGTCCAAGCGCATCCACATGACCAAGGACCAGGCCGAAGGCTTTTACGGCGTTCACCGCGAGCGTCCGTTCTTCAACGACCTGGTGTCGTTCATGATCTCGGGCCCGGTGGTCGTGCAGGTGCTGGAAGGCGAAGACGCCGTGAAGCGCAACCGCGACATCATGGGCGCGACCAACCCCGCGAATGCCGACGCCGGGACCATCCGCAAGGAACTGGCCGAGTCGATCGAGGCGAACTCGGTCCACGGTTCGGACTCGGACGAGAACGCCGCGATCGAGATCGATTACTTCTTCAAGGCCGACGAGATCGTCGGCTGAGCTTAAGTAGTTGAGTTGAAAGAGGGCCCGCCGGAGCGATCCGGCGGGCCTTTTTCGTGGGCGGCGTTCTTCATCTTCGGTTCAGCGGCGAAATGACCTTTTCGACCGTGAGCGAAGAGGAGATGCAGGATGATCGGGCTGGCCTTGACGATGATGATGGCGTCGGGTCCGCTCGTCGGCAGCCTACCGCCCGAGCCGCGCGCGCTGCCTGCCTATAATCCGGCGACCAGCGCAGAACTCGGCCTGATCCGCCGCGACGTCCGCAAGGGGCGCGAGGAGGGGGCGCTGTCGAAGAAGCAGGCGCGTGAACTGCGCCGCGAATCGCGCGAGGTGGCAATGCTGGAGGAGCGTTATGCCGCTGGCGGCCTCAGCGGCGCGGAAGCCTCCGAGCTGCGCGCACGGATCGAAGTGCTGCGCGCGCTGACCCGCGGCAAGCGCCTCGGCGCCTTCAAGTAGCGGCGAGCCAGGTGAGACCGGCGGCCTGGGCGAGGGCGATCAGGGTCAGCTGGGTGGAAAAGGGCTGCTTGCGGGTCTTGTGGCGGAGCAGGTGGCGGGCGGCGAAGGCCGCCGGGGTGCCGCCGAGAAAGGCCAACGACAGGAGCTCGCTTTCCGACACCCGCCATTCGCCGCGACCGGCACGCTGCTTGTCCTGCCAGAAGCGAAAGAAGGTAAGGGCGTTGACCCCGGCCAGCCAGAGCAGGATGGCGAACGGCGGCGAAATCAGAACTCGTCCGCTGCGCGCATCAACTTGGTCAGGCGCGACGGAGCGCACGCGCCCCAGCTGCGCTGCAGCCAGGCGGCGACCTCTTCCCAGTCGGTATCGGGGCGGTTGAGCTTGAGGCCGAGCCAGCCGCTCGCGCCATAATATTTGGGCCAGTAATAGACGTCGGGGCGGGCCTCGATCAGGCCGGTCATCTCATCCGCGCCGCTGCTTTTCACCAGCAAGCCGATCGCGTCCTCACCGTGGTGGCGGTCGGCGAGGATGGCGAACAGTTTGGCCGTCTTCTCGCTACCGACTGCCCAGCCGGGGCTGCCGTGGCTGGTCTTGCGGCTGACTTCGGGAAGCGCGGCGGCGAGGGCGTCGACCTGCTGCTCGATCCAGCCGGCATCGTGGTGGCGCGAGACATAGGCCGCAAGGGTGGCTGGATAGAGTTGGTGTTCGGCGTGGCGGACGCGCGCGGCCAGCGTGTCGACGGTGTCGCCGGGTCGGATCGCCACGGGCATCTGGCCAAGGATTTCACCGGCGTCGACCTCGTCGGTGACGAGGTGCACGGTGCAGCCGCCATGGTTGTCCCCGGCGTCGAGGACCCGGCGGTGGGTGTCGAGCCCGCGGTAGTTCGGCAGCAGCGAGGGGTGGATGTTGAGGAGCCTGCCCTGCCAGTGTGACACGAAGGCGGGGGTGAGCAGGCGCATGTAGCCGGCCAGCGCCACGGCGTCGGGCTTCGCTTCGGCCAGGGCATCGTGAAGCGCTTCGTCGAACGCTTCGCGGGTCAGGCCCTTGTGGCTATGCGACCAGGTCGGGACGCCTTCGCTTTCGGCCAGCGCCAGGCCGGGGGCGTCGGGGTTGTTCGAGGCGACCAGCACGATCTCGGTTGCGGAACCGGGCAGGCGGCTAGCGTACAGCAGGGCGGCCATGTTGCTGCCCTCGCCCGAAATGACGATGGCGACGCGGGCGCGGTCAGCCATGGTTGTGAGTGGCGCTCCACGCGCCGCGAGCGCTCCAGCTTTCGTCGGGGCCGCGGACGGTGCAGCCGCGCTGGCCTTCTTCGATGCGGCCGATGCGGTGAACGGTCTCGCCGGCGGCGGCCAGGCCTTCGATGACGGCGTCGGCCTGGTCGGGCGAGACCACCACCACCATGCCGATCCCGCAGTTGAAGGTGCGGGCAAGCTCCTCGGGCTCGATCGCACCGCCGGCCTGGAGCCAGCTGAACAGGGGCGCGAGGCTCCACGAATCGGCGTCGACAATCGCGTGGCAATCGTCGGGAAGGATCCGCGGGATGTTCTCGAGCAGGCCGCCGCCGGTGATGTGGGCGAGGCCGTTGATCCTTCCGGCGCGGATTTCGGGAAGCAGGCTCTTCACGTAGATGCGGGTCGGCTCCAGCAGGATCTGCCCGAGCAGGCGGTCGGGATCGAAGCGGGCGGGGCGGTCAAGTTTCCAGCCGTTCACCTCGATCAGGCGGCGGACGAGGCTGAAGCCGTTGGAATGGACCCCGCTGCTGGCGAGTCCGAGCAGCAGGTCGCCGGGGCGGATGGACGTTCCGGTCAGCTGCTGCCCGCGCTCCACCGCGCCGACGCAGAAGCCGGCGAGGTCATAGTCGCCGGGCGCATACATGCCGGGCATTTCCGCGGTCTCGCCGCCGATCAGCGCGCAGCCGGCCTGGAGGCACCCCTGCGCGATCGAGGCGACCACCGCTTCGGCGGTGCCGGTGTCGAGCTTGCCCGTGGCGAAATAGTCGAGGAAGAACAGCGGCTCGGCGCCCTGCACGACCAGGTCGTTGACGCACATGGCGACGAGATCGATGCCGACGCCCTCGTGCCGTCCGAGATCGATCGCCAGCTTGAGCTTGGTTCCGACCCCGTCGTTGGCAGCGACCAGCAAGGGGTCGACGAAGCCCGCGGCCTTGAGGTCGAAGAAGCCGCCGAAACCGCCGAGATCGGCATCCGCGCCCGGCCGGCGGGTCGCCTTGGCGAGCGGTCCGATCGCTTTCACAAGCGCGTTGCCGGCGGCGATACTGACGCCCGCCTCTTCGTAAGTCAGCCCCATAAGCCCCGCCTAGCCGAGAAGAGCCTTGGAAATCGAGCCCCAAGCTGCTTTGAGGGCGCCGGTATGCCGCGCCTTCCCTTGCGCACTCTTGTGGTCGTGCTGCTCGCTTCGTTCGGGCTCGGCACCGCCGTCTTCGCTCAGCTGGAGAGCGGGGACCGCGGGATTCCGCCTATCGACAGCGCCAGCACGCTGGAAATCGGCGGGATCAAGGTCGACGTCGCGGCCAAGGATGCCGAAAGCGCACGGCTGGCCGGCTGGCGGCTTGCGCAGCGCCAGGGCTTCGCCGCCTTGTGGGCCAAGATGCACAGCAGGCCGCTGAGCGAAGCGCCCAAGTTGCCCGATTCGACCCTCGACGGGATCGTCAGCTCGATCGCGATCGAAGAGGAGCGCATCGCGCCCGGCCGCTACATCGCCACCCTGCAGGTGCTGTTCGACCGCTCGCGCTCGGCGCCGCTGCTGGGGGCAGAGGGGCCGGTCAGCCGCTCGGCGCCGATGCTGCTCATCCCGGTGATGGTCAGCGGCGGCACCGCGACGACGGTCGAGCTGCGCAACCCGTGGCAGCGGGCGTGGGCCGAATATCGTACCGCCAACAGTGCGATCGATTACGTCCGGATCTCGGGGCAGGGGATCGATCCGCTGCTGGCCACCGCCGCGCAGGTGCGCCGTCCGGGCCGGGCGATGTGGCGCAACCTCGTCGATTTCTACGGTGCCGCCGACGTGCTTGTCGCCACCGCCCATGTCCGGCGACTGTATCCGGGCGGGCCGTCGGTCGCGACCTTCACCGGCAGCTTCGGCGCCGATCGCAAGCTGCTGGGCAGCTTCACCCTGCGCGCCGACAGCAGCGCCGAACTGCCGCGGATGATGGCCGAGGGCGTGCAGCGGATGGACGCACTCTACACGTCGTGGCTGGCGTCGGGCGGGCTCGAGCCCGATCAGAGCCTGTTGCCGCCGCCTCCTCCGCCGGTCGAGGAGATCGAGGAAGAAGTACCCGAGGCGGCGCCGACCGAGCAGGTCATCCAGATCGCGGTCACCTCGCCTTATTCGCCGGTCGGCTGGCTGCGCTCGATCCCTGGCGTGCGTTCGGTGCAGGAGATCGGCGCGCAGGTGCTGGTCGTGCGGTTCAAGGGTTCGGCCGGTCAGCTTGCCGGTGCGCTGAATGCGCGCGGCTGGCAGACCAGCAGCGCCAGCGGGGTGTTCACCATCACCGGCTATGCCCCGCCCGCGCCGCAGCCGGCGCAGCCGCAACCCCAGCCTGCGCAACCCCAGCCTCAGACGCCGCAACCTCCACGCCCGGCGCCGCAACCGCCGCGCCCGGCGCCCGAGCCGATCACGCCCATTCCGAACAACCGGCCGGGAGAGTAAGGTGAGGGGGCCCGACCAGATCGCGCTCCCGCTCGACTGGCCGCAGGGGAGCGACGACAGCCGGTTCATCGTCAGCCAGGCGAACGAGGGAGCGTTCGAGCACTTCCGCCGCTGGTCGAGCTGGCCGGTCAAGGCGACCATCCTTACCGGCCCGCGCCGCTCGGGCCGATCGCTGCTGGCGCGCAACTTCGTGGCGCGGGTCGGCGGGCGCTTGTTCGATCCCGCCGACCGCCACGACGAGGAAGCGCTGTTTCATGCCTGGAACCAGGCGCAGGAGACCGGCCGCCCACTGGTGATGGTCGCCGACCAGGCGCCGCCGGGCTGGAAGATCACCTTGCCGGATCTTCGAACCCGATTGGCAATCACCCCGGTGACTTCCATCGAGCAGCCCGACGACGCGCTGTTCGCCGCGCTGATTCGCCGCCTGTTTGCCGATCGCGGCCTGCACCTTCCCGACGAAGCCTTGCGCTACACCTGCGAGCGGGTCACCCGCGATTATTGGACGGCGGAGCGGGTGGTCGAGGCGATCGACCGGTTCGCTATCGCCGCCAACGCACGGCTGACTTTGCCAACGGTCCGCCGCGCGCTGATCAGCGGCGGCATCATCGACGGAGGATCGGAAGAGTGAACGCGCCGGCCGAGATCAGGACCACGGGTTCGAAGGACGGTGGGCTGAAGGAGGGGCAGAGCCGCTACTTCAACCGCGAGATGTCGTGGCTGGCGTTCAATCGCCGGGTGCTAGAGGAGGCTGCCAACCCCGCGCACCCGCTGCTCGAACGGCTGCGCTTCCTGTCGATCAGCGGCTCCAACCTCGATGAATTCTTCTCGGTCCGGGTGGCTGGCCTCAAGGAGCAGCAGCTCGAGGGGCTGGAGGAGCGCAGCTATGACGGGCAAACCCCGGCCCAGCAGCTGGAACGGATCAGCGCCGAGGCCGACGCCCTGATCGCCGAGCAGCAGAGCACCTGGCTGATCCTCTCCGACCTGCTCGGCCAGTCGGGGGTCGAGGTGGTCGATGCAAAGGCGCTCGACGAGGCCGAAAAGACGTGGCTACGGACCTTCCTGTCGGAGCAGATCCTGCCGGTGCTGACCCCGCAGGCGGTCGATCCTTCGCACCCGTTCCCGTTCGTGCCCAACCTTGGCTATGCCCTGGTGTTCGCGATGGTCGACAGCGCCGACAAGGAATCAGTCAGCGAAGTGCTGATGATCCCGGCCTCGGTTCCTCGCTTCCTCCAGCTTCCCGGGACCCGCACCCGCTTCATTTCGATCGACGCGGCGATCGGGGCGCACCTCGATCTGCTGTTCCCCGGGTTCGAGCTGATCGCGGCGGGCGCCTTCCGGGTCCTGCGCGACACCGACATCGAGATCGAGGAGGATGCCGAAGACCTCGTCCGCACCTTCCGATCGGCGATCAAGCAGCGCCGCCGGGGCCGGGTGATCCGGCTGGAGTTCACCAGCGGGACCCCGCTCGACCTCGAGAATCTGGTACGCGAGGGCGTCGGGGCCGAGCATGCGCTGATCGCCGAAAGCTCGGGCGTGATCGGGATCGCCGACTTCCAGCAGCTGGTCGACGTCGACGGTCATTCCGAGCTTCGCTTCGTGCCCTTCACCCCGCGCTTCCCCGAGCGGGTGAAGGAGCATGGGGGCGACTGCTTCGCGGCGATCCGCGACAAGGATTTCGTCGTCCACCACCCTTATGAAAGCTTCGACGTGGTGGTCGCCTTCCTGCGCCAGGCTGCGAGCGATCCCGACGTGGTGGCGATCAAGCAGACGTTGTACCGCGCGGGCAAGCAGTCGGCGATCGTCGATGCGCTGGTTGCGGCGGCGGAGGCCGGCAAGTCGGTCACCGCGGTTGTCGAGCTGAAGGCCCGCTTCGACGAGGAGCAGAATTTGCTGTGGGCGAGCCGGCTGGAGCGCGCGGGCGTGCAGGTGGTCTATGGCTTCACCCAGTGGAAGACCCACGCCAAGGTATCGATGGTGGTGAAGCGCGAGGGCGGCTCGTTCCGCACCTATTGCCACTTCGGGACCGGCAATTATCATCCGACCACGGCGCGCTTCTACACCGACCTCAGCTTCTTCACCGCCTCCAAGCGGGCAGCACGCGATGCTGCCAAGCTGTTCAATTACATCTCCGGCTACGTCACGCCCAAGGGGCTGGAACTGCTGGTGATGAGCCCGGTCAGCCTGCGCGAGAAGCTATCGGCGTGGATCGACGTGGAGATTGCCAATGCCCGGTCCGGCAAGCCCGCCGCGATCTGGGCCAAGATGAACAGCTTGGTCGATCCCCGCCTGATCGAGAAGCTCTACGAGGCGAGCGAGGCGGGGGTGAAGATCGAGCTGATCGTGCGCGGCATCTGCTGCCTGCGGCCAGGGCTGGCCGGCCTGTCGAGCAACATCCGGGTCAAGTCGATCGTCGGCCGCTTCCTTGAGCATAGCCGGATATGGTGCTTTGCCAATGGCGCCCGGCTGCCGCACGGCAAGGCGCGGCTGTTCATCTCCTCGGCCGACTGGATGCCGCGCAACCTCGACCGGCGGGTCGAGGTCGCCGTGCCGCTCGAAAATTCGACTGTGCATGCGCAGGTGCTGCAGCAGGTGATGGTCGCCAACCTTATCGACAATCAGCAAAGCTGGGTTCTCGACGGCACCAACGGCCAGTACCGCCGGGTCGCGGGCGAGAAGAAACCCTTCAACCTCCACACCTATTTCATGACCAATCCGTCGCTTTCCGGTCGCGGTCAGTCGCTGGAGGGCCGAAAGGTCCCCAAACTCAAGTTGGAACAGGGCGGATAAATATACCCATATGGCAAAACGCTCTTTCGGCCCGGTCGGCATTATCGACATCGGCTCCAACTCGATCCGCTTCGTCGCTTATGCGGGATCTGAGCGGGTGCCTTCGACCCTATTCAATGAAAAGGTCTCCGCCGGGCTGGGACGTGAGCTCGCCGCGACCGGGCAATTGTCCGAAAAGGCGATGGACCAGGCGATCGAAGCCCTGGCCCGGTTCCGCCTGCTCGCGCGCGAGATGAAGCTGAAGCGCCTCGACGTGGTGGCGACGGCAGCTGTGCGCGACGCGGAAAACGGGGCCGAGTTCCTGGCCCGCGCGCGCGCTGCGGGAATCGAACCGCAGGTCATCACTGGCGAGGAAGAAGCCCGGCTTGCGGCGCTTGGCGTGATTTCGGCCATTCCCCATGCCCGCGGGGTGGTCGCCGACCTTGGCGGCGGGAGTCTCGAACTGACGCCGGTCGCCAATGGCGAGGCAGGCGCCGGCATCTCGCTTCCGCTTGGCGTGCTGCGGGTCGGGCCCGAGGCCAGCGCCAAGCAGATCGCCGCCACCCTGCGCAAGGCGATACCTCCAGCAATCCTGGCGGCCGCGGCGGAGCGCACGCTCTACCTTGTCGGCGGGTCGTTCCGCGCCTTCGCCCAGCTAGACCAGCAGGAGGCGGATTCGCCGCTGCACGTTGTCCACGGCCATGCCATCGAGGGTGTCCGCGTGCGCGAACTGCGCAGCCTGATCCGCGCTTCCACGCCCGAGCAGCTCAAGCAGAAGTTCGGGCTGTCGAGCACGCGTGCACAGAACGCCCGGCCGGCGGCGGCGGTGCTGGACGCGCTGTTCCGGGTGCTCGAACCCGCCCGTGCGGTGGCCAGCGCCTACGGCCTGCGCGAAGGATTGCTCTACGATCACCTGCCCGCCGAGCGACGGGACGAGGACCCTTTACTGGCAGCCGCCCTTGAGGCGGGAGAGAAATTGGGCCGGTTCGGTGATCATGGCGCCGAACTGGATGCGTGGATCGCGCCGCTGTTTCCCGACGACGACGCCGCCGCGCGGCGGCTGAGGCTGGCGGCCTGCCTGCTCGCCGACGTGGCGTGGGAAGCGCATCCCGATTTTCGGGCGCTGTGGGCGGTCGACATGGGCGTGCACGGCAACTGGGTCGGGATCGATGCCGAGGGACGGACTATCATCGGGCGCACCTTGTGGTCGGCGTTCGGCGGCGACGGGCCGTTCAACCAGAGCCTGGCGCAACTGGTCGATCAGCGCGTGCTCGACCATGCCGGGCAGTGGGGCGCGGCGATCAGGCTTGCGCAGCGGCTGTCGGGCGGGACCGAGAAGCTGCTGGCACGCTGCCGGATTGGGCTGGACGAGGATTCCGTGCTGCTTCGGCTCGCCCGCAAGGACCAGCGCCTGTACAGCGACATCGTCGCGCGCCGTCACCGCCAGCTCGCCAACCTGATGGGGCTGACCGCGCGAGTGGAGCTGAACTAGCCGCAGCTCAGGCGCTGAACGCGGTTCTGCTCGTCGAGGTAGACGCGCACCCGGTCGGCGCGGAAATCCATGGTGACCATCATCCCGGCGGCGACCCATTGCAGGGTCTTGGCGCCCGACGTCGACAGCACGCGTGCGCCAAGATCGGCGGTCGCGGGCTGACCGACGAACTGTTGCAGCCCGTCGTTACTGCAGGTCCCGCCGCCGGTGGCCGGGGCGGCGGGGGAAATGGTGGCGCAGGCCGTCAGCAGCGGAGCGCCCAGGCCCAGCAGAGCAAATTTCATCACGCGGCTTCCTCCTCCTGCGTGCGGGTCATCTTGAGCTTGCCGTTCAGCGTCGCGAATGCCAGCCGGCCCTCCACCAGGTCCAACGCATCGCGGCCGAATTCGTCGAACCGCCACCCGCTGAGAATGGCGAGATCCTTGCGCACACCCGCCGCGAGCGCCTCCAGCTCGTCCGAACGGGCGATCAGCTTGGCCGCGACATTGCTTTCCTTGGCCTTGATCTTGAGCAGCAGCTTGAGGAGGTCGGCGACCAGCGCGCCATCCTTGGTCAGGCCCGGCCGGCTGGGGCCGCGCTCGGGCAGTTCGTCGGGGCCGAGCGGCTGGGCCTGCTCGAGCGCGCCCATCAGCCGCGCGCCGATGTCGTTGCTGCGCCACCCGGCCGACAGCCCGCGGACCTTGGCGAGATCTTCCTGGGTCTTGGGCGGGTGGCCGGCGATGTCGGCCAGCGTGTCGTCCTTGACGATCCGGCCACGCGGAAGGTTCTTGCCGCGGGCCTCTTTCTCTCGCCACGCGGCGAGCGCGCGGAGGCGGCCCAGCACCTGCGGATTGCGGCTGGGCAGCTTCAAGCGCTTCCACGCATCCTCGGGATCGAAGGCGAAGCTCGACGGGTCGGCCAGCCGTTCCATCTCCTCGTCCAGCCACAAGCCGCGGCCAGTCTTGCGCAGCTTGCTCACCATCCGCGGAAAAATGGTCGCGAGGTGCGTGACGTCGCCGATCGCATAATCGATCTGGCGCTTGTCGAGCGGGCGCCGGCTCCAGTCGGTGAACCGCGCGCCCTTGTCGAGCGCATGGCCGAGCATGGATTCGATGAGGTTCGAGTAGCCGACCTGCTCGCCATAGCCGAGCGCCATGGCGGCGATCTGGGTGTCGAACAGCGGCTGCGGCGTCTTGCCGGTCACGTTGTGGACGATCTCGAGGTCCTGGCCGCCGGCGTGGAAGACCTTGAGCACGTCCTCATTGTCGACCAGCAGGTCCCACAGGGGCTTGAGGTCGAGCCCGTCGGCCATCGGATCAATCGCCGCGGCTTCGTCGACCGAGGCGATCTGGATCAGGCACAGTTCGGGCCAATAGGTGTTCTCGCGCATGAACTCCGTATCGACGGCGACGAAGTCATGGGCGGAGAGGCGATCGACCAGGGCGGCAAGCTCCGCGCTGTCGGTGATCAGGGGATGAATCTTCATGTTGCCGGGGCTGTAGCGGGCTGTCTTCAAGTTGACAAAAGGGGAGGGCTGGGGAAAGCGCCGCGCCATCCACTCACCGTCATGACGACCTCATCCGGACGAACCACCATGCACGCCTATCGCTCCCACCATTGCGGCCAGCTTCGCGGCACCGACGTCGGCAGCGAGGTCCGGATCTCGGGCTGGGTTCACCGCAAGCGCGATCACGGCGGCGTGCTGTTCGTCGACCTTCGCGATCACCACGGCATCACCCAGGTCGTCGCCGACAGCGACAGCCCGGCGCTGGCCGTGCTCGAGCGGCTGCGGGTCGAAAGCGTCGTCACCATCGACGGCAGCGTCAAGGCGCGGGCCGAGGGGACGAGCAACGCCAACCTGCCGACTGGCGACATCGAGGTCTATGCGCGCGGCATCACCGTGCAGAGCAGCGCGTCCGAACTGCCCATGCCGGTCGCGGGTGAGCAGGAGTATCCGGAGGAGATCCGCCTTCGCTATCGCTACCTCGACCTGCGCCGCGAGCGGCTGCACGCCAACATCATGCTGCGCTCGAACGTCATTGCGTCGATCCGCCGGCGGATGGTCGAGCAGGGCTTCACCGAGTTCCAGACCCCGATCCTGACCGCCTCATCGCCCGAAGGCGCGCGCGACTATCTGGTTCCGAGCCGGGTCCACCCGGGCAAGTTCTACGCGCTTCCGCAGGCGCCGCAGATGTTCAAGCAGCTGCTGATGGTGGCGGGCTTCGACCGCTATTTCCAGATCGCGCCCTGCTTCCGCGATGAGGACGCGCGCGCCGACCGTAGCCCGGGCGAATTCTATCAGCTCGACTTCGAGATGAGCTTCGTCACGCAGGACGACGTGTTCAACGCGATCGAGCCGGTGCTGGCCGGCGTGTTCCGCGAGTTCGCGGGCGAGCGGCAGGTTACCGAGGGCGCGTTCCCGCGCATTCCGTACCGCGAGTCGATGCTTAAGTATGGCAGCGACAAGCCCGATCTGCGCAACCCCATCGTGATCAGCGACGTCGGCAGCCACTTCGAAGGCTCGGGCTTTGGCCTGTTCTCGACCATCGTCGGCAAGGGCGGTTTCGTGCGCGCGATCCCGGCGCCGAACACCGCCGACAAGAGTCGCAAGTTCTTCGACGAGATGAACGACTGGGCCCGCGGCGAAGGCTATGCCGGTCTCGGCTATGCTACTCGCAAGGGCGGCGAGTGGGGCGGCCCGATCGCCAAGAACCACGGCACCGAAGGCATGGACAAACTTGCCGCCGAGCTTGGCCTCGGGCCGGACGACGGCCTGTTCTTCGCCGCTTCGGGCAAGGAACTGGAAGCCGCCAAGCTTGCCGGTGCTGCCCGCACCCGGGTCGGCAACAGCCTCGGCCTGATTGACGAGAACCGCTTCGACTTCTGCTGGATCGTCGACTTCCCGATGTTTGAGTATGACGAGGACGCCAAGAAGGTCGACTTCAGCCACAATCCCTTCTCGATGCCGCAGGGCGAACTGGAAGCGCTGGAGACCAAGGATCCGCTCGACATCCTGGCTTGGCAATATGACATCGTCTGCAACGGCGTGGAGCTTAGCTCCGGCGCGATCCGCAACCACCGCCCGGACATCATGTACAAGGCATTCGAGATCGCCGGCTACACGCAGGAGCAGGTCGACACCAATTTCTCAGGCATGATCAACGCCTTCAAGTTCGGCGCGCCGCCGCACGGCGGGTCGGCGCCGGGGATTGACCGGATCGTCATGCTGCTGGCCGGTGAACCGAACATCCGCGAGGTGGTGGTTTTCCCGATGAACCAGAAGGCCGAAGACCTGATGATGAACGCGCCGGCCGAAGTTAGTCCAAAGCAGCTGAAGGAGCTGAGCATCCGGATCGTCGGCGACGGTCCCAAAGGCTGAGTGGCGGGCGGACTATGGAATAGGGAGGGCAATGAAAAGCCTTCCCGACAAGCTTGGTTACAAGTCCAGCGTGCCGGCATTGATGTGGCCAGCAACCGGGTCTCTTGGCGCAAATCTGTCGACCCTTGCCCCTGGCGAGGAGCCGAGTTTCATTCTCGCCTTCGTGTGCGACCGCGCCGCACTGAGCGAGGCAGCGACCGCGGTCCTGCCTTCCTATCGGCGCGGCGGACATCTGTGGCTCGCCTATCCCAACAAGAGTGGCGCCATCCGCTATGACCTGAGCCGGGATAAGGGATGGGAGCATCTCGCCGGCGTAGGACTGATGCCCTTGACCCAGATTGTGATAGACCATGACTGGTCGGGCTCCGCTTCCGGTGTTGTCGAAGAGATCAGACAACTGACGCGCAAGGCCGCCGCGCTTGACCCAGTTGTTGTATGTAAGCCGCAGTAATCGAAAGATGTACTGAATCGGGACTCGGCGGAACTATTAACCACAGTCGTTGAATTGCGAACAATTTAACAGCGAGTTAATGGGTTTCCGAGATCAAAGGAACCCGATCATGAAGACGTTCA
The DNA here is from genome assembly GCF_023380025.1 of Sphingomonas glaciei. Classification (NCBI taxonomy): domain Bacteria; kingdom Pseudomonadati; phylum Pseudomonadota; class Alphaproteobacteria; order Sphingomonadales; family Sphingomonadaceae; genus Sphingomonas; species Sphingomonas glaciei. Next base: position 1,008,903 of record NZ_CP097253.1, on the reverse strand, counting down.
GCCTTTCCATTGCCGCGATCGCCGCTGCCACTTTCGCCACTCCAGCCTCCGCCACCGTCGAGGTCACTACCGGCGCGACTACCGGTTGCTCGGCAGGGCCCATCGCACCGTCGGCCGACAAGTGCGCCGGCTACTATTCGAACAACCAGTTCAGCAACCAGAGCGACAACGTCGCCCTGCAGCAGTCGGCCATCAACGCGCTTCTCGGCGCTGGCAACTACACTGTCGATTTCAATGCGCTGGTCGCGAACGGCAAGGTAGTGTCCGACAAAGACCTGACCGCCCTCGGCAACCTGCTGGCGACCGCCGGTGGCCAGGTTCTGCTCGGCTTCCACTGGGGCAACGTCCCGGGTCCGCAGGGCAATGTTTCCGCCTTCTATCTCTGGAACAACGTGCCGGCCGGCTCGATCCGCCTGACCGACACCGGGGGCTATTCCAACGCCGTCCTGTACCGTGCGACCGCCGTCACCACCGCCGTTCCTGAGCCCGGCACCTGGGCGCTGATGCTGGTCGGCTTCGGTGCTGTCGGTGGCGCGATGCGCCGCCGCCGCCGCGAGACGGTCATTCCCCAGTTCGCCTAAGGGGGGACGGATCGGTGGTGCCTTCTATGGGGCATCACCGATCCGCCTAGGTAGTGATCGGTTCCGAGAGAAACCGCGGCCCCGATGGTCGCGGTTTTTCGTTTATGGGGGCGAGCCGACTGCGCGGACCGAGCTATCCTGCGGCCGTCGCGGCTTACGGATAGCTGATCGCGACCACCTCCCAGCTCTTCTCTCCCGCCGGCAGCCGCACGACCCGCTCGTCGCCGATCCGTGCCCCGACCAGGGCCCGTGCCATCGGGCTGCCCCAGGCGATCCGGCCGGCGCCTGCATCCGCTTCATCGTCGCCGACCAGGGTCAGGATGCGGCGGGCATCGTCCTCGTCAGCAAGCTCGACCGTCGCGCCGAATCGAATGACGTCGCGGTCGGGCTGGCTGGCGGGATCGACCACCTTGGCGTTCTTCATAACCTTGGACAGATAGCCGAGCCGCCGGTCGATCTCGCGCAGCCGCTTGCGACCGTAGATATAGTCGCCGTTTTCCGAGCGGTCGCCATTGCCCGCCGCCCAGCTGATCGTCTCGACCAGCTTGGGCCGTTCGCTGCCGAACAATTGCTCATATTCCGCCCGAATCCGGGCGAAGCCTTCGGCGGTGATGAAGCGGGGACGATCACTCATCCCGGCGGCTTAGCCGAGACGTGCCTTGCCGAGGAAGTGGCTGAGCTGGCGGGGGCTGGCCGCGCGCGGGTTCATCCGGTCGTAGACCACGGTATTCTCCAGCACCCGCTGCACGTAGCCGCGGGTTTCGGAGAAGGGGATATCCTCGATCCAGGCGACGACGTCGGCCCCCGGCGCGCGCGGGTCGCCATTGCGATTGACCCATTTGCGCACGTTGCCGGCACCCGCATTGTAGCTTGCTACCGCCAGCACGTAATTACCGCCCCACTGGTTCAGCAGCCGCCGGAAATAGGACGAGCCGAGCATCACGTTGTACGAAGGATCGGAGGTCAGGCGGCCGAAGTCGTAGCCGACGCCGACCTTGCCCGACTGTTCCTGCGCGGTTCCCGGCATCAGCTGCATCATGCCGCGCGCCCCGGCGCCGCTGACCGCGGTGCGGTCGAACGAGCTTTCCTGGCGGGTGATGCCGTGGCTGATGCTCCACAGATATTCTTCGCTGATCCCGCCCGGCAGGGTCGGGTAGGCGGCGCGGAAATAGAAGGGCGAGCCCCCGTTGCGCGAGGAGCGGGCGGTCCACACCGCCAGGTCCTGCCGACCGACCTGGGCCGACAGCTCGGTCGCGAGCAGGCGATCGCTGTCGTTATCGAGGGCTTCTGACAGGGAGCGGACAAACAAGGCCTGTTCGTCTCGGCGGCCCTGCGAGCCGAGCAGTCGGACCGCACGGACCAGCGGCTTGACCTGGAAGGCGGAGCGCTGCGTCGGGGTGACCATCATCTGCGGCCTGCCGAGCGGCACCGGGATCGCTCGGCCCAGACGTTCGTGCGCCAGCTGGCCATAGAAAAGGTCGGGGTAGGCGGCGGCCTTGCTGAAATGCGCGGTGGCATTCTGCAACTGGCCCGCCTGCGCGGCGGCGCGACCGGCCCAATAGGCGCCCTTGGTCAGCACCTGCAGCGAGCGGCCGCCTTCGCTATATTTGTCGAACAGGGAGATGGCATCTGCCGGGCGGCCGAGCGCACGGATGGCGACGGTGCCGGCAAGCCAGGTGAGGTTGGTATATTCGTCGCGGACCTGCAGCGGCTGGGCGGCGAGGTCGCTTCCGACGGGCAGTGCATCGTCCACCTGCCGGGCAATCTCGTAGGCGAGGGTGAACTGGCGGTCGGCATAGGCTTCCTGCGCGACGATCCGCTTCAACTCGTACCATTTGCCGGGATCGACCGGGAGCGACGTGAAACGGTGCGGCCGCGCCAGCAGCTGACGCGCCGCGGCCTGCCAATTGGCTTCGCGCAGATAGCGCGCGCGGTCCTGCATCAGACCGGCGTCTTCGGTCACCCGACCCATCACCGCGGTGTAGAGCGCCTCGGTATCCGGCGCTCGCTGCTGCATGGCGATCCGCGCGGCAAAGGCCGGGCGCCGGGTCGCGCTGGTCGATGCGAGCAGGCGGGCCGCGTCGGTCGGATCGCGGTCGATCAGCAGGCGGTCGACCCTCAAGTCATGGTCGGCGGTGGTGAAGCTGGCGCCGAACCTTTGGTAGAGTCCGATCTCGTCGACCGCGGACAGGCCCGATGCGCTCCACGCGCGGCGGGCGGCGGCCAGCGCTTCGAGCGACCGGCCCTGTGCCGCATAGGCTTCGGCAAGACGGGCATAGCCGCCGGCAGAGGTCGGCTGCTGGGTGCGGAAGAAAGCGACGACGGTTGCGGCATTCTCGCCCGGCTGCATCGCCCGTTCGGCCGCGCGGCGCAGCGCCGTCTCGCCGGGCCAGCCGGGATAGGCGATGAGGAAGCGGGCATAGTCACCGAACGACCAGTTGCCGCCCTGCCGAAGCCGCCGCCAGTCGTTCAGCGCATAGCCGACGTCGTTGACCGGTGCGAGCGCCGGGGCCGGCGCCGGGACGAGGGGGGACAGCTGAGCGGATCCGGCGGTCGGAGCGATCAGAACCAGGGGAAGCAGGAAAGCCACTCGTCTCATGCTGGACATCTTCGGCTATTGGTCCTTATCAACCGCTGAACAAACGCCGCGCCAGTCTAGTCGCAGCGGCCAAGTAAAATAGAGGAAGCGTGCATGTTCTCCGGGTCGATCCCCGCTCTCGTGACACCGTTCACCGCAGGGAAGGTCGATTTGGCCGCCCTGCGCGATCTGGTCGAATGGCAAGTGGCCGAGGGCTCGAGCGGCCTGGTGCCGTGCGGGACGACCGGCGAAGTCCCGACGCTGAGCGCCGAGGAGCATGAAACGGTGGTGCGCACGACGATCGAGGCGGCGGCCGGGCGGGTGCCGGTGATCGCGGGATGCGGTAGCTATTCGACCGCCGAAAGCCTGCGCAAGATGACGGTGGCAAAGGCGCTCGGGGCCGACGCGGCGCTGGTGGTGGTCCCTTATTACAACCGGCCGAGCCAGGCGGGCATCCTCGCCCATTTCCGCGCGCTGAGCGAGGGGTGCGACCTGCCGATCGTGGTCTACAACGTGCCATCGCGGACGGTGGCCGACATCGCGGTCGAGACGCTGGCCGAAGTCGCGCGGTTGCGGGGCGTGGTCGGGATCAAGGACGCCACCGGCAACATGGCGCGGGTGACGGCGCAGCGGCTGACCTGCGGCACGGACTTCTGCCAGCTGTCGGGCAATGACGACATGGCGGTGGGTTTCAACGCACATGGCGGGGTGGGCTGTATCTCGGTCACTGCCAATGTCGCGCCGCGGATGTGCGCGGACCTGCAGCAGGCAACGGCCGAGGGCCGCTGGGAGGATGCGCGGGAGCTGGCCGACCGGCTGTATCTGCTGAACGACGCGATGTTCGCCGACGCCTCGCCGGGGCCGGCCAAATATGCCCTTGGCCGCGTCCGGCCGGGCTTTCCGCAGGAGCTTCGCTTGCCGCTGCTGGGAGCGGATGCCGCCGCCCGCGAACTGGTCGATGCCGGGCTGAAGGCCGCAGGACTGGTTTAGATCAATTCACCAAGGTCGCAGGCCGCCAACAACTCGGCCCTCGCCTGTTCGATGTCGCGGATCAGGGCCGGGGCGACGAGGTCGGAGACGGCAATCTCTTCGGGCCACTTGCGCGCGATCACCTCTCCCAGCCGATCCAGCCTTGCCTCGTCGACCAGGAAGCGGGGATCGACGGTGGCGGGGTCGCACACCACCCGCAGCCGCAGGCACGCCGGGCCGCCGCCATTGGCCATCGACTGGCGGACGTCGACCACCTTCACGTCGCGGATCGCACCGTTGCCGGCGAGGTGGCGCTGGAGCCACCTCCACACCGCGGGCGTCTCGCGCACTTCCTCCGGTACGATCAAGCTGTTGCCGCCGTCGGGGCGGGTGATCAGCTGGGCGTTGAACAGGTAGGAGCGGATTGCCTCCTCTAGGCTGACCTCGGCGGCGGGAACCTCGACCAGCTCCATTTCGGGAAATTTGCCTTCAAGTTCGGCAAGGAAGGCGTCGCGATCGGCGAAGGCCTGTTCGTGGGCGAACAGCACGCGCTCGTTGGCGACCGCGACCACGTCATTGTGGAAGGCGCCGGCGGCGATCGCCTGTTCGGACTGGGCGACGAACAGGGTGCGGCCAGGATCGAGGCGGTGGCGGCGGGCGATCGCCCGGCAGGCTTCGAGATGCTGGCGGGCAGGGAAGGGGCCGCCCGACAGGCCGTAGACGAACACCTCGACACCCGGAATGCCGTGGCTCGCGCAAAGCCGCATGTGGTTGGCCGCCCCTTCGTCGCCGAAGGTCGGCGGAACGGGCCCATGCACGGTGAAGGATGGGTCGGCGAATGCGACGCGAAGCTGAGCCAGGGTTGCGGGCCATTCGTGGCTGCGGTGCACCATGGTGCGCAGGTTGGCGACGGTCAGATGGGTGCGGCCATCGCCGGTGTCGACGCCTGGGCTGACCGTCGCCGCATTGGCCGCCCACATCGCGCTGGCGCTCATCGCATTGGCGAGCAGGGCGGGATCGGCCTCCTCGGGAGAGGTACCGAGTTCGTTCAGCCAGGCGCGGGCGGGGCGGGGCTGGGGCAGGAAGATGCCCTGCGTCAGCCCCAGCGCCAGGTTGGCGCGCATCTTGTCCAGCCCTTGGAGCGCTGCGGCGCGCGGCTGGCTGACCTTGCCAAGGTTGCGCGCCGAAGCGAGGTTGCCGAGGCTGAGGCCGCCATAATTGTGGCTCGGCCCGACGATCCCGTCGAAATTGATCTCGCGCACGCTCATCGGCCGACCATGAGTACCCTGGCGCCGCTGCTAATCCCGAGCAGGTCGGCGACCTGCTGGGTGATGGCGATCCCCTTGCGCCCGACCCGGCGCACCTCGGCCCGGACGCAGCGGAAGTCGCGCAGGCGGCCGGCGGCGAGGAGTACCTTCAACTTGCCGGGCTCGCCGCCGACCTCGACCACTGTTTCTTCGCCGGATTCGCGGATCGAGCGGACTTGGTCGGTTGGGGCGGTAACCGTCGGGCCGCCGTCGAAGATGTCGATGTAGCGATCGAAGACGAGGCCTTCCTCCTGCAGCATGCGCAATGCGGCGCGGCCGGTCGGATGCGGCTGGCCCATCACTGCCTTGGCGCTGTCGGCCAGCAGGGAGACGTAGATCGGAGTCTTGGGCATCAGGTCTGCAATGAAGTGCGTACCATTCACCGCGTTGAACCCGTCGGCTTCCGGAAAGGTCATGTCAAAGAAGCGGCCTGCCAGCGCGTCCCAGAAGGGCGAGTTGCCGGCTTCGTCCATCACCCCGCGAAGCTCGGCTAGCAGGCGGTCACCGAACCGCTGGCGGTGCGCCTTGATGAACAGGTAACGGCTGCGCGCGAGCAGCATGCCCCACCCGCCGGCGCGAAGCTGCGGATGAAGGAACAGTCCGCCGACTTCGCTCGACCCTTCAAGGTCGGTGGTCAGCGTCAGCATCTGGTTGCGGAAGGTCTTGCCGAGTTCGGGGCTCCACTGGGTGAGGGTGGAGAGGTGGTAGGAGTAAAAGGCCTGGCTGGTGCCGACCATGCCGAACACCTGGCAGGTGCCGCGAATGATTCCGGCGACGGGGTCCTCGAGAACGAAGATATAGCATTCATTGCCCTGCGCCTCCTCCGTCTTGTCGAAGGCGAGTTCGGAGCGTGCCAGTTTCTCGACCAGGGTGCCTTTGTCGGCGGGAAGGTTGGTGAACCCGCCGCCAGTCAGCTTGGCCATTTCGTAGATGGCGTCGAAGTCGTCCGGAGTGGCCGGACGAATGCGGAAGCTCACAGCGCGCCTCCGGCCAGGCGGGCCAAGACCAGCGCCGACAGGGCCGCACGCTCACCGAGACTTTTGGGGATCAGATATTCCTCCTCGCTGTGGATGGCGCCGCCGCGCACCCCCATGGTGTCGACTACCGGCACCCCGCAGGCGGCGATGTTGTTGCCGTCGCACACCCCGCCGCTATCCTTGCGGCCGATGCTCTGGCCAAGATCGCGGCCGGCCTGCTCGACCAGCGCGAACAGCCTGAGCGCGAGCGGATCGAGCGGCTTGGGCGGGCGGCCGAAACTGCCATGGACGTCGATCGCAACATTGCGGGCGGCGGCAACCTGGCGGACGGCGGCGGCAATGCCGTCGCGTGCCGCGGCTTCCAGGCCGGGGTCGCGAGGACGCAGGTTGACGCGGAGTATCGCGAGGTCGGGGACGACATTGTTGGGCGAGCCACCGTCGAGCCGGGCGACATTGACGCTGAGCCCGTCGCGGCGGAGCGCTTCCAGAGCGAGGGCAAGCTCGGCCGCCGCGGTGACGGCGTTGCGGCCCTCCTCCGGGTTGCGTCCGGCGTGGGCCGAGCGCCCGCGGACGTGGAACGAGAAGTTGCCCGAACCCGGCCGCGCGCCGGCAAGAGTTCCGTCGGGGAGGGCGGAGGGCTCGTAGGTCAGCGCCGCCAGCTTGCCGCGCGCGGCCTGCGCGATCAGCGCGGCGGAGGAAGTGGAGCCGACCTCCTCGTCGCTGTTGATGACGACTTCATAGCCGGTGGCGGCGGCGCCGGGGTGCTGCTCAAAGGCGTGCAGCGCGGCGATCATTACCGCGAGGCCGCCCTTCATGTCGGCGACGCCCGGTCCGTTCACCCGGCCATCGGGCAGGTCGCGCACGAATTGAAAGGGATGGTCCGCGCCATAAACGGTGTCCATGTGCCCGGTCAGCAGCAGCTGCCGCGGGGCATCGGGACGGACCACGAGATGGAGGTGCTTGCCGTGGGCCAGGGGTATCTCGCGCCCGGCAGTGTCGAGCGCCGTCACCGGATCGGGTTCACGGAGCGTCAGCATACCCGGCAGCGCCGACAGCCGGTCGCCCAGCAGAGCGGCCATGCGCTCGAGCCCGGCGAGGTTGCCAGAGCCGCTGTTGATCAAACACCAGGCCCGGACTTCATCGAGGCTGCAGGAGTCGGCGGCCCGCTCCACCAGCTCGCGTTCTTGGCTTGAGAATTGCCCCATGCCCGGACGCTTAGCCAAGCGGGTGGGGGAAGGCGAGAGTGCGCCGCGGCCAAAAGAAAAGCCCCGGCGGTGAGGCCGGGGCTCAACTAATTCAGAGATCAAACCAATGCGATTACGGGCTGACCGAAATCTGCGTCTGGCTGTCGCCATTGCTGAGCAGCAGGGCGGCAAGACCGCCGAGAGCGGCAAGGCCGACCAGCAGCGGCAGGATGCCGACGCCGCCGCCGGCAGCAACTGCGGCCGGGGTCGCGATCGGAGCGGTTTCGGCAACCGGGGCCGCGACCGGCGCATCGAGGGTCGGGAACACGCAGCCGGGGGCGCCGGACTGGGCCGACACGGCAGCGCCGGCAGCCGAAGCGGCGGCGGCACCGCACAGCGCCTGGCTCGACGCCGGAGCGGCGAAAGCGGACAGCGCGGCCCACGGACTGTAGGCCGCAGCCTGCGTCTGAGCAGCCGCGGCAGCGGGTCCGCTAACCAGCATCGTGGCAGCACCGGCCATGATGACCATGCGTGCGGCAAAACTCTTCATGTCAGAACTACTCCCAGATTCCTTGGTGACATGCCTGCTGACGCGGGCTTTGCCAAGCCTTTTCAGCGGCCTCATCGCATGTTCCTGCCGACTTGCGGCGGCACCGGCACCGACAGTGCCGGTTGCGGGTCGCCGGCAGACAGCCGGTCGAGGTCGAATTCTTCCTTGAAGCTGATGCCGAAGCGGTCGCGCTGGGCCCAGCGGATGATTCCGACGACCGGCCCCACGCCGACGATGTCCATGGTGATCGAGCGGCCTGGCGTGACGGCCACGGTGCATTCCACCAGCGCACCCATCGCCGAAATGTTACGAAGACGGACCTCCGCCACCCGGCCGTCGACGCCGATCAGGGCGCGACGCATCATCCGCTGGCGCGGATCCCGCAGGAACTGGCTTCCGTCGGTGGTGACCACCTTGCCCTGCGCGAGGGTGATTGCTTCGTCGATTGCAATGGGGTGGCCGAAGATGAAGCCCTGAATCTCGCTGACGCCGAGATCGCGCATCAGCTGAAGTTCCTCGTCGGTTTCCACGCCTTCCGCCACGGTGTCCATGCCGAGGTTCTCGGCAAAGGTGACGATGGCGCGAATGATCGCGGCGTTGCGGGTCTGGTCCGAACCGGCACCGCGCACGAAGCTGCGGTCGATCTTGATCTTGTCGAACGGCGCCTTTTTCAGATAGCCGAGCGAGGAATAGCCGGTGCCGAAGTCGTCCAGCACCAGCCGGACGCCCAGTTCCTTGAGACGGGTGAAGGTCGCCTCGGTGGTGTCGCAATCGGTGAGGAAGACGCCCTCCGTAATCTCCAGTTCGAGCCGGGCGGGGTCCACCCCCGAAACGGCCAGCGCCGCCGCGACTAGGTCGACCAGGCGGGGATCGTTGAACTGGACCGGCGACAGGTTGACGGCCAGGCGCTGCTCGGCGGGCCATGAGCGCACCGCTTGGAGCGCTTCGACCAGCACCCACTCGCCAAGCGGTCCGATCATCCCGCATTCCTCGGCCAGCGGGATGAACTCGGTGGGGGAGACCAGGCCGCGCTTGGGATGCTGCCAGCGGACCAATGCTTCGAACCCGGCGACTTCCTCGCCCGCGGCGCGGACGATCGGCTGATAGACAACCGACAGCTCGGCACGCTCGAGCGCGCCGCGCAGGTCGTTCTCCAGCATCTGCCGGTTGGCGGCGTTGGAGTGCATCGACGGTTCGTAGAAGCGATGTCGGCCGCGCCCGGCAGCCTTGGCGGCGTAGAGGGCGAGGTCGGCATTGCGGATCATCGAATCGGCGCAGGAGCGGTCGGGGTCACCAATGGCGATCCCGACCGAAGCGCCGATGTTCACCCGGTTGCCTTCAAGGAGGTAGGGTTCCGAAACCTTCTCGATGAGAGTGACGGCGATGCGTTCGAGCAAGGCCGCGTTGGTGGTTCCGGGGAGCACCGCCTTGAACTCATCGCCGCCGAGCCGGCCGACCCGGCCATGTTCACCGATCACCTGGGCAAGACGCTCGGCGACCTGCTTGAGCAAGGCGTCGCCCGAGGGATGGCCATAGGTGTCGTTGACCAGCTTGAAGCGGTCGAGGTCGATCAGCAGCAGGGCGCAGCCGCGCTGGCTGTGCTTGGCGTTGCGCAATCCCTCGTCAAGGGTGCGCCGCATCATCGCCCGGTTGGGCAGGCCGGTCAGCGAATCCGAACGCGCCAGGCGGCTGATCTCATGCTCGGTCCGGCGCTGTTCGGTAAGGTCGGTGCCGATCCCCCGGAAGCCGTAGAAGCGGCCGTTACCGTCGAACACGGGATTGCCCGACAGCGACCATTGCACATCCTGGTCGCTGGCTGGGCGCACCACCACGTCCGAAAAAGGGAAGCGGGCGAGGAGGTGGAAGCCTAGCGTTTGTTCTTCGCGCAGGGTGTCGTTCTTGCCAGTATCGACCGACAGCAGGTCGGTGAATTGCCGGCCGAGCAGCGCCTCGGGCGTGGTCCGGAAATCGTCGGCGAGTTGCTGGCTGACGTAGGACAGGGTGCCGGCCGAATTGGTTTCCCAGAACCAGCCGCGGCCGCTGTTCTCGAACTCCTCGACGAAGTTCAGCGCCTTTTTCGCCTGCCAATCCTTCGCCAGGCGGCGACGGCTGCCGGCGATCATCATTTGGGTGATGATGATCGAATAGACCGCAGTGAGCAGCCCGAGGAGGGGAATGGCGGCGCAGATCAGCGGATCGTCGGAGAACAGGTTGACGCCGATCGCCGCGAGCAGGGCATTCATGATCGCAGCCGGGGGGCAGCCGATCGAGAGCATGGCCTTGATCGCCAGGCCTGCGCCCAGCGCCAACGGCAGGAAGCTTTCGTCCTGCAGCCCGCCGTAGGCCGCGGAGCCGAACAACATCCACAGCACGCCCGTGAGGCTGAACCAGCCGAGGATCAGTCGTGCGGTGGCGACCGGCGACAGGCCGAAGCGGGAGCGCATGAACAGCAGGAGACCGGCGCATCCGTCGAAGATCAGGGCAGTGAATACCAGCGCCAGGGCAATCGCCAGCTGGTTGCCCTGCATGTTGCCCTGCTCGCGGACGAGCAGGATCAGGCCGACGATGAAATGCGTGGCGGCAAGCAGGATGGGCGCATAGGCCCACATCGCGATCCGCTTGCCTTGCAGGATCCTGTCGTCGTCACATTGGGGCACAAGCACGTCAAAGGTGATCGCCTCGCGCACTGAAGCGGGAATCGTTTCCGAAGCGGCTGTTTCCGCAAAATGATATTTGGAAAGACGCATTACTGGTTCCTGCCGCCCCTCCCGAGCAGGACCAGTTATGACGATCCGAGTTAACGCTTTCTCTAAGGCGGACGATTACCCCGCAATTAAGTCTACTCGGGCAGGAAGTCCGGCACTGATAGATAGCGCTCGCCGGTATCATAGTTGAAGCCGAGCACCCGCGGGTTGGGGCCGAGTTCGGGCAGCTTCTGGGCGATCGCGGCCAGCGTCGCGCCGGAACTGATGCCGACCAGAATGCCTTCCTCGCGGGCCGAGCGGCGGGCCATTTCCTTGGCATCCTCCGGAGCGACCTGGATCACGCCATCGAGCACGTTCATGTCGAGGTTTGTTGGAATGAACCCCGCGCCGATGCCCTGGATCGGGTGCGGCGAGGGCTGGCCGCCCGAGATGACCGGTGACAGCGTCGGCTCGACCGCGAACACCTTGAGGTTGGGCCAGCGCTTCTTCAGTTCGCGGCCGGCGGCGGTGATGTGCCCGCCGGTGCCGACCCCGGTGATCAGCGCATCGAAGCCGCGGTCGTCGTCGCCGAAGTCGGCGAGGATCTCGGGCACGGTGGTGCGCAGGTGGACGTCGATGTTGGCGGGGTTGTCGAACTGCTGCGGCATCCACGCGCCGGGGGTTTCGGCGACGATCTCCTCGGCCCGGGCGATCGCGCCCTTCATGCCCTTTTCGCGCGGCGTGAGGTCGAAAGTCGCGCCGAACGCCAGCATCAGGCGGCGCCGCTCGATGCTCATGCTTTCGGGCATGACCAGGATCAGCTTGTAGCCCTTGACCGCCGCGACCATCGCCAGGCCGACGCCGGTATTGCCGCTGGTCGGCTCGACGATGGTGCCGCCGGGCTTGAGCCTGCCGTCAGCCTCGGCCGCTTCGATCATCGACACCGCGATACGGTCTTTGACCGAGCCGGCGGGGTTCGATCGCTCGGACTTGATCCACACTTCGGCGTTGGCGGGGAACAGCCGATTGATGCGGACGTGGGGGGTGTTGCCGATAGTGGCGAGGATGTTGTCGGCCTTCACGCAGGTTTCTCCTGTTCAACTGCTTGGGCGAGCACTTCGGGCGGCGGGTCGAAGGTTCGGGCCCGCCTGAGTTCGGGGAACAGATAGGACCACAGGCCCGCGATACCAATGGCTGCGGCGCCGCCGGCGACCACGGCACCGACCGGACCGAGCAAGGCGGCGGCGAGGCCCGACTGCAGTTCGCCCAGTTCGTTCGAGGCGCTGATCGCCAGCCCGCTCACTGCCGAGACCCGCCCGCGCATCATGTCGGGGGTGTGGAGCTGGACCAGGCTGGAGCGGACGTAGACGCTCAGCATGTCGGCGGCGCCGAGCAGGGCCAGGATGACGAGACTTAGAAGGAAGTTGGAGGACAGTCCGAACGCGACCGTTAGTGCGCCGAACGCGGCGACGCTCCACAGCATCTTGATCCCGACATTGTGGTGGAGCGGGCGGAACGCGAACAGGCCGGCGACAAGAGCCGCGCCGATGGCAGGCGCCCCGCGCATCAAGCCGAGGCCCTCGGTCCCGACCTGGAGGATGTCGCGGGCGAACACCGGCAGCATCGCAGTCGCGCCGCCGAGCAGCACCGCAAACAGGTCGAGTGTGATGGCGCCGAGCAGGAAGCGGCGGCGGCGGACAAAGGTCAGCCCCTCGATCATCTGGCGGATCGGGTGGAGATTGGCCGTCATCGGCGGCGGCATGATCCGGCGCACCGGCGTCAGTAGCAGGATCGCGCACCCCATCAGCGCGGTCGCCGCCCAATAGGGCAGCGGCGTACCGACCGCATAGAGGAAGCCGCCCAGCGCCGGGCCGGCGACCGAAGCGGATTGCCAGGCGATGGAGGACAGCGCGATCGCCTTGGGCAGCAACTCGGGCGGGACGATATTGGGCGCGATGGCCGACATCGACGGGCCGACGAACACCCGCGCAACACCATGCAGCGCAGCCAGGGTGAACAGCAGCGGCAGGCTGAGGACGTCGGCGTAGGTGACGAGGCCGAGCGTCAGCGCGACCAGCATGTCGACCGCATTGGCGCATCGGGCGACCGTCCGCCGCTCGAATCGGTCGGCGGTCCAGCCGGCGACGGGGGTCAGCAGGGCCAGCGGCACGAACTGCACCGCGCCGAGCAGACCCAGCATCAGCGAGGCCTGGCGAATGCTCATCCCGTAGTCGGCCCGGGCGGTGTCGTAGACCTGGTAGCCGATGATCACGACCATCCCCATGGTCGCAAGCACGGCGAAGAAGCGCGCCAGCCAGTAGAAGCGGAAGTCGGGGATCTGCAGGGGGGAGGTGGGCGTCGGGCTCAAGCTATTGGGCTCTCGTAAAGGGCTTCGGCGAAGTAAAGGCCCTCGGCCGGTGCGTTGAAGCCGAGCGCGGCGCGATCATGCGCGTCGAGCGCCGCCTTCATGTCGGCGGGGGTCCACTGGCCGAGCCCGACCATCGACAGGCAGCCGACCATCGAGCGGACTTGGTGGTGAAGGAAGGAGCGGGCGGCGGCATGCACGTGCACTTCCTCGCCGACCCGCTCGACGTCGAGCCGGTCGAGCGTCTTGAGCGGGCTGTCGGACTGGCAGTGGGCCGAACGGAAGGTGGTGAAGTCGTGCAGGCCGACGAGGTGCGCGGCGGCGGCCTGCATCGGGGCGAGGTCAAGCGGCTTGGCGATCCGCCACGCGCGCCCCTTGTCGAGGGTGAGCGGCGCCCGGCGATTGCTGATCCGGTACAGGTAGCGGCGGCCGAGGCAGGAGAAGCGGGCATGCCAGTCGTCGGGGACCTGCTCGGCAAGGAGGACCGCGACCGGATGCGGGCGGAGCAGGGCGTTCAGGCCCTCGGCCAGCCGATGCGGCTCGACTGGTTTGGTGATGTCGACATGGACCGCCATCGCCAGCGAATGGACTCCGGCATCGGTCCGCCCTGCTGCATAAGCGGTGACGGTCTCCCCGGTCATGCGGTGAGCGGCTGCTTCGAGGGCGCCCTGCACCGAAGGACCATGGTCCTGCCGCTGCCAGCCCATGAACGGCGCGCCGTCCCATTCGAGGATCAGCTTCCAGCGGGTCACGAAAGGATGGTACCGGCGCCCAGCGGAAACCCGCGCAACAGTTCGGCGGTCGGCATCGCCCGTCCGCCAGCACGCTGGACCAGCGTGGGGCGGATCGCGCCGGTGCCGCAGGCGATGGTCAGCCCGTCGTCGAGGACGGTGCCGGGCGGCGCGGTGACGCCTTCGACCAGATCGGCGGCCAGCACCTTGATCCGCTCTCCGTTCGCGTCGAACCAGGCGCCGGGCGCCGGGGCAAAGGCGCGGACCTGGCGCTCGGTGAAGGCGGCGGCGTGAGTCCAATCGATGCGGGATTCGGCCTTGGCGATCTTGGGGGCGTGGGTAACGCCATCCTGCGGCTGGACGCGGGGCGGGGAGGGGCTCGCCAGCTCCTCGAGCATCAACTTTGCGCCCATGCGCGCCAGCTCGTCAGAGAGCTCTCCCACGGTCTTGCGGGCGATTGGCGTGCGCCCGATCCGCAGCATGGGGCCGGTGTCGAGCCCGGCCTCCATCTGCATGATGGTGACCCCGGTCTCCGCGTCCCCGGCGAGGATCGCGCGGTGGATCGGAGCCGCGCCGCGCCAGCGCGGGAGCAGGCTGGCATGGACGTTGAGGCAGCCGCGAGCGGGCGCATCGAGGATCGCCTGAGGCAGGAGCAGGCCGTAGGCGGCGACCACCGCCGCTTCCGCTTCTAGTGCGGTAAAGGCTTGCTGTTCCTCGACCGAGCGCAGCCGTTCGGGTGAGCGGACCTCAAGGCCGAGGGCCTCGGCCCGCTGCTGGACCGCGGTCGGCTGCAGCTTCTTTCCGCGCTGTGCCGGGCGCGGCGGTTGGCAATAGACAGCGGCGATCTCGTGCCCCGCCTCGACCAGCGCGTCGAGGGTCGGGACGGCGAAGGCCGGTGATCCCATGAAGATGAGCCGCATGACACGGGCCTATGGCGGAAAGCTCCCGCTTTTCCTATCTGCAACCAGGATGGCCTCCCAGGAAATCGAAGCACTCGCCAATGCGCTCGCCCGCCTGCCGGGGCTCGGCCCCCGTTCGGCCAGGCGGGCGGTGCTTCACCTGATGAAACGGCGCGAGGGGGCGTTGCAACCTTTGCTCGCCGCGCTGCAGACCGTGTCGGAGCGGCTGGTCACCTGCTCGACCTGCGGCAACGTCGATACCCACGATCCCTGCACCATCTGCGCCGACCCGCGCCGCGACAACAAGAGCCTGTGCGTGGTGGAGGAAGTGTCCGACCTGTGGGCGCTCGACCGCTCGCGACTGTTCCCCGGTCGCTACCACGTGCTTGGCGGGCGGTTGTCGGCGCTGGAGGGAGTGCGGCCCGAGGACCTCGGGATCGAACAATTGCTGCGGCGGGTCTCCGCGGGTGGCATCGACGAGGTGGTGCTGGCGATGAACGCCACTCTCGAGGGGCAGACCACTGCGCATTATCTGGCCGAGCGGCTGGAGAAATTCCCGGTCCGGCTGACTCAACTCGCGCACGGGCTGCCAGTGGGCGGTGAGCTTGACTATCTCGACGAGGGGACGCTGGCCCAGGCCCTGCGCGCCCGCCGTCCGGTTGCCTGACGGCGACCATGCGCGACCGCGATCTTGTCCGCCTGCACTGGCCGGAATCGCGCCGGTCGGCGTTTGACACGGCGATGGCGCTGGACGACCGGCTTGCCGACGTCGCGCTGGGCGCGGCGCAGCCGGCGCTGGGGGCGATCAAGCTCGCCTGGTGGCGCGACCAGCTGGCGGCGCTCGACACCCAGCCGCCGACCCCCGAGCCGCTGCTGCTGCGCGTCGTATCGGACTTGATGGTGGCGGGGGTCAGCGGGGCCGATTGCGCCGCCCTGGCTGAGAGCTGGGCCGCGGTCGTCGAGGAGCAGCCCGACCCGCAGCCTCGCGGGGCGTCGCTATTCGCGCTGCTCGGCCAATTGCTCGGACGCGAAGCCGTTCCCGGAGGCGAGGCCTTTTCCCGGGCCGACCTTGCCCGGCGCTCGGGTGACAGCGAATGGCTGCGCAAGACGCTGGTGCCGGCCGCGCCTCGACCGGTCCGCCCGGTGACGCTGCTCGATGCGCTGGGAAGGCGGGATGCGGAGCGCTTCTGGCCGCCCGAGCCCGAGGCCACCCCGGGTCGCAGCTGGACCCTGATCCGCCACCGCCTGACCGGGCGTTGACGACTAACCCGGAAACGGGGACAAGACGGGCGCCGGATCGCTGTTTGCCAGGAGGAGGTCGCTCATGACCCGTCTTGTTGCCGGCGTTGTCGCTGCCCTGCTTCTCACTTCGGGCGGCGTTCTTCTCTACACGAGCAAATCTGCTGACGCGCCTCGACCACCCCAGCTCCGCCGCCGGTGGCACGCTCTGCGCCGTTGGTTGCCTTCGCCACCCCGTCGAGGGATGTCCGCTCGCCGCTGCTGGCCAGCCCAAAGAGCCGCGAGGAGAAGCGCTTCGCCCGCGCCGATCGTGACGACGACGGCCGGATCACCTCGGCTGAGCTGTTCGAACCGCGTCGCAAGGCGTTCGCCAAGCTCGATGCCGACGGGAATGGCGCCTTGAGCTTCGACGAATGGGCGGTGAAGACCGTGACCAAGTTCGCTTCCGCCGATCGCGATCGTTCCGGCTGGCTGACGGCGGCCGAGTTCGCGGCGACCGCGCCCAAGGCACCCAAGCGCAAGGCGGTCTGCACTTGTTGAGCTGTCCGGCCACGGGTCATCGCAGGGCCCGCAACTTGGCAACGGCATAGCCGAAACCTATATCGTGGCGGGCCTTCCGGTCCGGAAGGTCGCCATGCAGTTCAAGAGCTTAACCTACACCAGCCTTGCCGCGCTGGACCTCACTGACGAGCAGTTGCGTGCGATCCACGACGACGCTCAGTCACTGAACGGCATCGATGGGATCAGTGGACTTTTGCTCTTTAATGGCGTGCACTTCCTGCAGTGGATCGAAGGCCCGCCCGAGGCCGTCGACGACTTGGTCGGGCGGCTGCGATGCGATCCGCGTCACAGCGCGATCGAGGTTCGTGACGAGCGGATAGCCGACGAGCGCGTCTTCGGCGGCTGGTCGATGAAGCTGATGCGGGTCCGCTCCAGCTATCTCCTCGCCCACGAAGATATCGTGCCGCAACTTCCGGCGAAGCTTCCCGAACATGTTCGCGAGCGCATTCTCGGGATGGTCGAGAAGATCAGCGAAGACGTCGAACTCTAGGCGTCGATCCGGTCTGCCTCAGCGGGCTGGGGAGCGGCGGGAGCGGGTTCACCGAGCCATTCGGCGAAGGCCGCCCGTGCCCGGTCGGTGTAGGCCTTCTTGCGATCGGCCTTGCGGAAGCGTTCCGGAAGCGGCGGCATCAACCCGAAATTGACGTTCATCGGCTGGAAGGTCGCGACATTGGCGTCCACCGTGATGTGACCCAGCAGCGCGCCAAGCGCCGTCAGATTGGGCGGTGGCGCCAAGTCCTCGCCGCGTGCTTCGGCCAGGGCGAACCGCGCCGCGATCAGGCCGATCGCCGCGCTTTCGACATAGCCTTCGCACCCGGTGATCTGCCCGGCGAAGCGGACGTTCGGCCGGCTTTTCAGGCGCAATTGCCGGTCGAGCAAGTCGGGACTGCGGATGAAGCTATTGCGGTGGATGCCGCCGAGCCGCGCGAATTCGGCATTCTCGAGGCCTGGAATGGTGCGGAAGATCTCGACCTGCGCGCCATGCTTGAGCTTGGTCTGGAAGCCGACGATGTTCCACAAGGTGCCGCTCGCATTGTCCTGGCGCAGCTGGACGCAGGCGTAGGGCCAGCGCCCGGTCCTGGGATCGTCGAGACCGACGCCCTTGAGCGGCCCGAAGCGCAGCGTCTCGGGCCCGCGCTCGGCCATCACCTCGATCGGCATGCAGCCTTCGAAGTAGGGCGTGTCCTTTTCCCACTCCTTGAACTCGGTCTTCTCGCCGGCATTCAGCGCTTCGACGAAGGCGTGATATTGCTCCTTCGTGAGCGGGCAGTTGATGTAGTCGTCGCCGCCCTTGTTCCAGCGGGCGGCCTTCCACGCCACCGACATGTCGATGCTGTCGCCGTGCACGATCGGCGCGATCGCGTCGAAAAAGGCCAGCGCGTCGCGGCCGGTCTCTGCGGCGATCGCTTCGGCCAGCGCAGAACCGGTCAGCGGGCCGGTGGCGATGATGCAGGGGTGATCGGGCAGGGCATCGATCCGCTCGCGGACGATCGTGATATTGGGATGCCCTTCGAGCTTCTCGGTCACCCGTGCGGCGAAGCCGTCGCGATCGACGGCGAGCGCCGATCCGGCCGGGACCTTGGTCGCGTCGGCCTGGGCCATGACCAGGCTGCCAAGCCGTCGCATCTCCTGATGCAGGAGTCCGACCGCATTGTTCTCCGCGTCGTCCGAACGGAAGCTGTTGGAGCAGACCATCTCGGCGAGACGATCGCTTTCGTGCGCCGGCGTCATATCGCCGCCGCCGCGCATTTCGCTAAGGCGGACCTTCAACCCGGCCTCGGCCAGCTGCCACGCCGCTTCCGAGCCGGCCAGCCCGCCGCCAATGATGTGGATATCCTGCGTCATGCCATGCCCTTAGCGGCGATGGCGCCCCTTGCGAAGGCGGCCGGGGTCAGCGGGCGCCGAAGCCCGTCGCCATCGTCTTGAGCGTCTTGAACAGGATCAAGAGGTCGAGGAACGGAGAGAAATATTTGATGTAGTAGAAGTCGTACTGGAGCTTGCGGTGGATGTCCTCGACCTCGGCGACATGGCCCTGGTTGGTCTGGGCCCAGCCCGAAATGCCCGGCTTCACCACGTGGCGGTAGCGGTAGAAGGGGATCTCCCCGACGTACCAGTGGCTGAGGACTTCGGCTTCGGGACGCGGGCCGATCCAGCTCATCTGCGCCGCCAGGATATTGAACACCTGCGGCAGCTCGTCGATCCGGCTCTTGCGCAGAAAGCCCCCGACCCGGGTGATGCGCGGGTCCAGGGCGCCGGTCATCGCCGCCTGGCGCGCATCGTTACCGCTGCCCTTGATCTCGACCCTCATCGTCCGAAACTTGAAGACATGGAACGGCGTGCCGCGATGACCGATCCGGCGCTGGCGGAAGAAGACGGGGCCACCATCGTCGACCACGATCGCGAGCGCGGCGATCAGCATGATCGGCAGCAGCACGGGCAGGGCGATCAGCACCGCGACTAAGTCGATCACGGTCTTGAGATGGAAATAGCCCTTTGCCGGAACCAGCGATCCGAAGCTGTTTTCCGACAGATGGTCGATCTCGACCCGGCCGGTGAGCGATTCGGCGAGCGGCTTGACCTGGTA
Organism: Sphingomonas glaciei; assembly: GCF_023380025.1. Lineage (NCBI taxonomy): Bacteria > Pseudomonadati > Pseudomonadota > Alphaproteobacteria > Sphingomonadales > Sphingomonadaceae > Sphingomonas > Sphingomonas glaciei. Next base: position 989,694 of record NZ_CP097253.1, on the reverse strand, counting down.
GACGATCAGGCCTGCCAGCGCCGCATCGGCGAGAAAAGACTCCCACTTGGGCGACAGGTCGGCGGAGAAGTCAGCCACGATCGCGTCGCAGCGCGAAGCGAGGTCGATCCGCGGCTCGTCGAGCGTGATCCAGCCGACGCCCTCCAGTGCCACGAGCTTCTGCCAGTCGCCGATCGGAACCACTCCGATCTGCAAGATGGTTCGCCGCTGCACCATGAAATAGACGACATAAAACCAGGCGACATGAAGACCGAACCCGGCGATGAAGGCGACCCGGTCGTAGGGCAGGCGGGTGAAGAAGAAGAATGCCAGCACCGCCGCATGCGCTGCGGCGCAGGTCGGCAAGATGACCAGGCTCGAGCGGATGCCGGGATAGGGCTCGACGCTGAGCCGCAGCCACAGCGCAAGGCAGACCGCGACCAGATTGGCCCAGAACGCGTTGACGCTCGATATCCACAAAGTATCGGGCCGGATGAGAAGGCGAATGGCAAGCGGCAGGAACGCGGCGAGCAGGACGGCGCCAATCAACTGGACCCGCCGACGGCCAAGCCAGCTGTCGCGCCGCACATGCGATACGGGTGTTAACGCCACCATCAGCTACAACCCAACGAAGAGGCGAACCTTAAAGCGTCCATCCGCCCCGTGTCGACTCTTCAACCCAGGGCCATAGGCGCTTCAGGTCGGCGACCTGTCCGCCGTCCTTGAGCAGGGCGGTGACCCTGTCCTCGCTCCAGCCGCGATAATCGGCATGGGCCACGGCGCCGAGCACCAGATCAACCTTGTCGTACAGCCTGTCAGGATCGGCCAATTCGAGGCCATATTCGTGAAAGGCTTCGGCAGGGTCGGCGAGGGGATCGGCCACCAGCACTTCGTGACCCAGCCAGCGCAGGCGATTGACCACGTCTATCACACGGCTGTTGCGGAGATCGGGCACATTCTCCTTGAAGGTCAGGCCAAGCACCAGCACCCGCCCGGCCCGGTTTCCGAGGCGCTCGTGAAGTCGATCGGCGACCCATGCTCCCATGCCATCGTTGGTTTCCCGGCCGGCGAGGATGATCCGGGGTTCGTGACCCAGCTCGCGGGCGCGGTGGGCGAGATAGTAGGGGTCGACGCCGATGCAGTGGCCGCCGACCAGCCCGGGTTCGAAGGGCAGGAAGTTCCACTTGGTCCGGGCCGCTTCGAGCACGTCCCAGGTGCTGAGGCCGAGCTTGGAGAAGATCTGGGTGATCTCGTTGATGAAGGCGATGTTGATGTCGCGCTGCGCATTCTCGATCACCTTAGCCGCCTCGGCCGCCTTGATCGACGCCGCCGGAAAGATGCGTCCGCCGTTCATCTTGCCGTACATGACGCCGAGGAGGGCGGTCGTCTCCGCATCCTCGCCCGCGACGACCTTGACGATGCGGTCGACGGTATGCTCGCGGTCGCCGGGATTGATCCGCTCGGGACTGTAGCCGAGGCGGAAGTGAGTGCCGCGCTTCAGCCCGGACACCCGCTCCAGTTCGGGGCCGCAAATGTCTTCGGTCACGCCCGGATAGACGGTGCTTTCGTAGACGATGATGGCGGGGCGGGCGGGATCGATCATCGCCGCGACGCTGCGGGTCGCCGACAGCAGCGGACGTAGGTCGGGCTGGTTGGATTCGTCGACCGGGGTAGGGACGGTGACGATGTAGACGTCAGCGCCGCGCGCCTGTCCCGGATCGTCGGTCAGGGCTAGACTCGAAGCCTCAAGCCGCGCAGGCTCCACCTCGCGGGTGCGGTCCTCGTGGCGTCGCAGCTCTGCGATCCGGCTGGAATCGATGTCGAAGCCGGTGACGCGCAGGTGACCGGCAAGGGCGACGGCCAGTGGCAAGCCGACGTACCCAAGTCCGATCACGACGATATGCTGATCCGACATTCCCTACTCCCACCGCGCAGCACTGGCGCTGTCCATACGTACCATCCGGGGAACGACAAGGACGACTGCGCAAAACGAAGGAATAAAGAACGCTTGCAACTTCAATCGGAAGTGAGGAGTTTAGCGGCTAGAAGCCGTTTGCCTTCGGGTAACGGATATCAACGTTCGTTCAACAGGTGGGGAGTGTCGCGATGACCAGAATGTCTTTGATCGCAGGGGTTGCCGCCGCCTCGCTGTTCGCCAGCGGTGCCGCCGCGCAGTACGTACCCGGCTCTGAAATCGTTGGTCAGTCTGTTCAGGTGGAAACCAACGGGGTCGTGAACAATGTGACGTTCGAGCCCGGCGGCACTGCCCGTATCTCGACTCCGAGCGGCAATGTCGTGCCTGCCAGCTGGACCGCCAATGCCGGCCAGTTGTGCCTCAGCACCGGCGGTGCCCAGGAGTGCTTCCCGTACAACCAGCCGTTCCAGGCCGGTCAGCCGGTAACCGCGACGTCGAGCTGTGGCGCGACCAGCCGCTGGCTCGCCAATGCGACCAACCAGCCGCCTGCCCCGCAGCAGCAGCAGGCCGGCGAGCGCGGCTAAATCCCGCTCAGCTTCGGTAATCAAAAGGGGCCTGGCAGCCGATGCCGGGCCCCTTTTTCCTGGGCCTAGCGGAAGGGCGGCTCGTCGAAGCTGCGCAGCTTGCGGCTGTGCAAGGCGTCGCCTTCCTCGCGAAGGAGGGCGAGGGTCTCGATCCCGATCCGCAGGTGCTGGCTGATCGCCCGCTCGTAAAAGGCATTGGCCTGACCGGGCAGCTTGAGCTCGCCGTGGAGCGGCTTGTCCGACACGCACAGCAGGGTCCCGTAGGGCACACGGAAGCGATAGCCCTGGGCCGCGACGGTGGCGCTCTCCATGTCGATCGCCACCGCCCGGCTCTGGTTGAAGCGGAGCGCACTGGCGGTGTAGCGAAGCTCCCAATTGCGGTCGTCGGTGGTGACCACGGTGCCGGTCCGAAGCCGCTTCTTGAGGCTGTCCTCATCCTCCCCGGTCACCTTGGCCGCGGCATTGAACAACGCGGTCTGGACCTCAGCGATGGCGGGGATAGGAATCTCGACAGGGAGGATGCCGTCGAGCACATGGTCGTCGCGCAGATAGGCGTGGGCGAGGACATAGTCGCCGATCGTCTGGCTCGGGCGGAGACCGCCGCAATGCCCGATCATCAGCCACACTTCGGGCCGCAGGACGGCGATGTGGTCGCAGATCGTCTTGGCGTTGGACGGGCCGACGCCGATATTGACGAGGGTGATGCCGTCATCGCCGTTGGGACCGATCAGGTGATAGGCCGGCATCTGGTAACGCCGCCACGAACCCGAGGCGATCTCGGCCTCGGCATTCTCCAGCATGCCCCGCTCGTAGCGTCCGCCGGGCACGCTCAACGCCTGGTACCGGCTTCCTTCCTGGCGCAGTGCGTCGGCGGCAAAGCGAACGAATTCATCGACATAGCGGACGTAATTGGTGAACAGGACGAAGCGCTGGAAATGCTCGGTCGGGGTGCCGGTATAGTGGCGCAACCGGGCCAGGCTGAAGTCGGTACGCGGGCCGTCGAACAGGGCGAGCGGGCGTGCGGAATGGCGGCTCATGTCCCAGTCGCCGTCGGCGATCTCGTCGCCGATGTGGACCAGCTCGGTGGTCGGGAACCAGCGCCCGAGCTCAGCCGACTGGATGCCGCCCAGCTTCAGGTCGTCGCCGGCGTCGAGGACGTAGGGGTAGGGGATTTCGCTGGCCGAGCGGCCGACGCTGATCCTGACGTCATAGTCGGCGGCGAGATGCTTCAGCTGGGTGCGCAGATAGTCGCGGAAAAGCTTGGGGCGGGCAATGCTGGCGGCGTAGATGCCGGGCTGGTTCAGCCGGGCGAAGGCACGCGCCGGAAGCGGCGGCGGGCTGTCGGGATCATAGTCGATCCGCAACTCGGGATAGGCGAAGCAGCCGTCGGCCCGCGCCTGCGGCTCGGGCTTGATCCCGTCGCGGACATAGTCGGCGAGCGCACGGCGAAGGTTGAGAACGGAGCGGTCGAAGATGGTCTCGAGCTCGTCGAGGATCGTCTCGATATCAGGCATGGCGCCGTGTAGCGGATTGGCGCCGCGGAGCAAGCTGGACGGCTGGACTTGGGGTGTTAAGCAGCAGGCAGGGACGCCGGCATTAGCCGAGAGGAAAGGGAGGCTGCCGGGGATCAGAGCTCGGCAGTCACGCTGTTCGTTTGCTCCTCAAGGAGGTCAATGATCTTCGCGATAGGAATGGTGAACACACCTCCCCCGGCACGCTGCCACTCCGCCACGCCTTCCTCGAAGTCGGTCGCCGGAAAGCTGCGCGAAGACAGCTTTGTCACGCTCTCATCAAGGCTCGAGCGAGAGACCGGTGCGTGCTGCAAGACACCCGGGATATCGCGTCGACGCATACCCAGGCCAATGACGCTCACATGGTAGACGACCTCAGGCCCCAGGTTGCTGATCCGTTGTATCTTCAGCAGCGAACCAGTGTCCTGCGCTCGTGTCCGATATTCCCACACCTGCCCCTCGGCGTAGGTCGGCTGGGCGGCGTGCGAAGGCGAGCCGATCGCGGCGACGAGGGCGGTGAAGGTCGCGGAAAGCCACTTCGGTATCATCATTTGGGAATGGCACAGCGAGCGCCGGCTTTCCATGACTTCCGGACATCGAGGATGAAGGTCTGCCTACGACACATTGCCAACATCCACTGCTTCCACCTGATTGCCATTCAAGGTGATGATCGTAACCTCCGCTATCGAGGAGTTCGCCCATGATTATCGTTGCTGCCCTCTTGGCCGTGCAGGCGCAGGCGCCACGACCACCGGTTTCCGTCGTAGTCAGTGGGTCTGGAGAGGTTTCCTCTGAGCACATGGTCGAGTTTCGCAAGGTGGCTGAACTAGGTTGTCGGCGCGGGCAGGTCTGCATGGAAGAATATAGGGTGTAGGCGACGCTGATGTTCTTATCCATGCTCGGCGCGGCGATCACCGCAGTTCAACCTACAACGACCGCGACGTTCGAAGTTATCGGAGCGGCCATAGTCTCCGGAGAGGTCGCACAGGCTAATTGGCAGCAGGTGCCTGCAGCAACCAGTCTTGGTACTGTGTCTTGGTCACAGCTACCTCACGAGGCGACATTCCGGGCGGACTGCATGCCGCGGGCAGACGGAGCGCTGCAGGACTGCCGCATCTATGAGGTGCTTCCAGCTAGGCTCAGAGAAAATGCGATCGGGCGGCAGCTTTTGCAGCAACTGAGGCTCTCCTCTAACAGCGCTGCTGTATTCAGAGGCAGATCGATCAGCGTATATGTCTTTATGAAAAACCCGGAACAGACAAGTCCACGTCATATTGTGGCGATCCGTTCTGCATAGCTACGCCGCCTCCGCCTCCGGTGGCTCCAGTCTCCTCGGAAAGAGGGTAAAGGACGGGCCAAAGCGGAACCGGATGTCCCTCGTTCAATCACTGTAGGCATCAAGACCGAACGTCTGCCCATTGCGGACATTAGGGAGGCATTGCAGCATTGCAGTCGGAAGTGAACGATGGCGGATGAGTATGGGACACCCGACTCCGATTGCGCCGAAGTCTGACAGCAGTTCGCTCTCGGCTGGTCCGACATCATAGATTTGGCCAGCAACCTCGAAGGCGCATCTGAACCCGCGCCGCCTTATCACCGGCGAGCAGTCGGGGGCGAGGTCCTGACATTCCGCAAGGCGTTGCCAGGGGATGGCTACAAAGTGTGGCTGCCGAGTGATCGACGATCGTGGGGTGCCGGCGGAGCCGAAGGTTCGACGTGCAGAAGCGCATGGCCGCCTATGGCAAACACCTCGCGCGTATGACGCGCCCGCCAATCACTGAAGCGCGGGCCCGGGTTCCAGATGCGGTAGTCCGCCGGGGTCGTGATCAAGACGCGCTCGCCTCCAGACCTTGGCGCCCGGTCGAGGGGGTAGACGGACCTTCCACTCAACAGGACAGTCGGCATGGCGGTTTCGGGGGCCAACGCTTCGATGCGCGCGATCGGAGGCAGATCGGCGACCAATTGCGCCTGCTTCTTCTGGAGCATGGAGTCGAACCCCTGGGGCTGGCCTGGAGCAGCGTAACGGGGGCTCAAGCCCATGAACTGATAGGCCAGGATCACGCTGTCACCGACCAGCAGGGCCCTGACGTTGCTTGCGAAGGAACCGAAGAAAGCGACCACCACCAAAAGGTGCAGCATTGCCCGGGTTTGGCGCTTGTGAGGGCTATTGAACCAGTCGAGCAGGACGAGGATGCCGCCGGTCCACAGGCACGCTGTCGCGGGCCATAGGTAGCGCAGGTGGGGGATCGGCGCCTGCACCACCCACGCAAGCAACATCGCCCCTCCGATGGTGATCAGCAGCCCGGCAAGATCGCTGGCGCGGGCGCCCTCGTCCTTTCTGGGGACGGTGCGGCGGAACAGCCAGGCCAGGGCGATGCCTGCCACAAGGAGGAACGGAAAGAGCTGGTTGGCGACTTCAAACGATTCGAGCAGGTACGGCAGGTCGCGTACGGTGCGTGCGCCGGTTGCGACGCTGAGGAGCGTCGTCTCGCGCTCGCCCAGGCCGCCGCCGCCGGACCAGTAGTGGAGCGCGGTTATGGCTCCATTCGCAAGGAGGGCGACCACCAAGGCCACAGCGGCATGGCGCAGCTTGGCCCAGTCGCCCCAGTGAAAGACCAGAACGAACAGCAGAAACGCGCCGAGCGACACCAGGAGATTGATCCGGGTGGCGCAGGCAAGGCCCAACAGCAGGCCGGTGACCAGTGCCGCCGAGGCCGAGTTGCGGCCATGCCAGGTCCAATGCGCGGCTGACGCCAGCAGCAGCGTGAACGCCATGACTTCGCCCAGGGCAAGACTGGCCTGGAGCAGGATGCCCGGCGTTGCGGCCATCAGCACCGTTCCGGCCAGCGCCAGGCCGTGATCATGTTCCGCCGCTCGGAAGATCCGAAAGCCGAGGAACAGCATGGCGGTGCCGGCAGCGATCGTGATCGCGCGATGCGCGAGAATGTCGAGGGTGAACAGCGCCAGAAAACCGTGAGTGATCAGGTGCAGCCCGCCGGTGGTGATGGTCGGAACGCCGGTCGCGATGGTCTGGGGTACTCGGACCCCCCAGGTCTCGGCCGTGCTGAGGAGGATCCACGCCTCGTCGGGCTCGACCGTCAGCTGCATACTTGCGGCGAACCAGCTTGTGACCAGCACGGCAAGGGCGGCGACGTGAATTTGGGTGAAGCCGACCCTCCGTTCGGTATCTGATGCGGACTGCCTGGCGGAGTCGTTTACGCCGCCAGATCCACTGGCTGCTCTTACCATGGCCACGCTTCCACTCCCCCAGGTGTCAAACCTTTATCCAAAGTCCCTCGCACCCGCGCAAGGGCTTGCACTGTCATCATTGTTTTAACTGACCAGCTCCTATAGCCCTGCCCATTCGGGGAGGAGAGGAATGCCGCAGAATTCTAGCGTGCGAGTGCAGTTGAACCGCCTGTCTGTAGAGGAACAGCATGCGGTGGCGGCGCCACGCAATGCGTCCATACCCTTCAACCGCCCGTCGCTCGTCGGCCGCGAACTCAACAACATCGTGGAGGCGATCGAGCGCGGGCAGCTGTCGGGGGACGGCCACTTCACCGCCGAGTGCAACGCCATCATCGCTCGGCTGGCCGGCTCCGCCTCCGCGCTCCTGACGCACAGCGGGACGGCGGCACTCGAAATGGCTGCCATCCTGTGCGACCTCAAGCCCGGCGACGAGGTCATCCTCCCATCCTTCACGTTCGTGTCGACCGCCAATGCGGTGGTGCTTCGCGGCGCGACCCCGGTGTTCGTGGACATTGATCCCGCCACGCTCAACCTCAATCCCGCCAGGGTCGCGGAGGCGGTCACCCCGCGAACGCGGGCGATCTTCGCCGTCCATTATGCCGGTTTCCCGGCGGACATGGATGCCCTCGCCGATATCGCCAGCCCGCGCGACTTGCTGCTGGTGGAGGATGCCGCGCAGGCGCTCGGTTCGACCTACAAGGGCCGGCCGGCCGGCAGCCTCGGCGACATGGGCGCGTTCAGCTTCCACGAGACCAAGAACATCCTCAGCGGCGAGGGCGGCGCGCTGACCCTCAATACTTCCGACCTCGTCGACCGCGCCCGGATCATCCGCGAAAAGGGCACCAATCGTAGCCAGTTCATCGACGGCCTGGTCGACAAATACACCTGGGTCGACCTTGGCTCCTCCTATCTTCCAGGCGAGCTGATCGCCGCCTTCCTGCACGGCCAGCTGGAACAGGTCGGCGAGATCACCCGGCGGCGCCGGCGGTTGTTCGACCGGTATCTCGAAGGCCTCGCGATACTCCCGGCGCGCCACGGGATCGGCCTTCCGCGCTGGAGCCCGGCGGTGCGCGGCAACGGGCACATGTTCTACCTCCTGCTGCGGAGCGCAGCCCAGCGGAGTGCCTTTATCGCGGCGATGCGTGAGGAAGGGATCGGGACGCCGTTCCACTATGTCCCGCTCCATTCTTCCCCGGGCGGCCAGCGCTTCGGGCGCAGTGCCGGTGCGATGGAGCACACCGACAGGACTGCCGAGCGGCTGGTCCGGCTGCCGATGTTCTTCGACCTGGAAGACGAGATCGAGCGGGTCCTCGACACCTGCCTGCGGGTCGTGACAAGGCTGGACCGATCCGGCGCGGCATGCTGATCAGCGTCGTTTCTCCGGTCTACAATTGCACCAGCTGCCTCCCGGAGATCGTTCGGCGGGTGCGTGAGACACTCGACGGGCACGAACTGCGCTGGGAGGTGCTGTTCGTGGACGATCGCGGGCCGGGCGAGCCGTGGCCGGTGATCGAGGCCCTGGCGGCCGCTGACGAGCGGGTGCGCGGGGTGCGACTGATGCGCAATCACGGCCAGCACCTCGCCATCTGGGCCGGATTGGCGCACGCCCGGGGCGACTGGGTGGCGGTCATCGATTGCGACCTGCAGGACGATCCCGCGATGTTGTTGCGGATGGTCGATGTGGCGCGCGAAGGTGGCTGCGATGCCGTCATTGTCGACCGGGGCGAGTGGCGCGACAGCTGGTGGCGCCGCACCGCCTCACGCCTGTTCGCCGCCCTTCTCCGCGCCATAACGGGCCTGAAGGTCGGAGTGAACGCCGGCAACTTCGGCCTCTACAGCGAGCGCATGGTCACCAATCTGCTGGCGTTCCGCGACAAGGAAGTCTTCCTGCCGGCAATGACGGTGATGACGGGGCTGGAGCGGCGATCTCTGGTAGTCCCGCGCGCGCCGCGGGCGGAAGGACGCTCGTCCTACGGACTCAGCCAGCTGCTGCGCTTGGCCGTCGCTTTGATCATCCGCTTCTCCGACCGGCCGCTGAAATTCAGCGTTCTGGCGGGCCTAGCCCTGTCCGGCCTGTCAGCGGGTATCGCGCTGATCGTCTTCGTCGCGTGGGCGTCAGGGGTGATCAAGGTCGCCGGCTGGACCAGCCTGATGCTGTCGATCTGGTTCGTCGGCGGGCTGATCCTGTCGGCGCTCGGGGTGCACGGTTTCTACATCGGTCGCATCTTCACCGAAGTGCAGGATCGCCCCCGGATCCGGGTGATGGAAACGACGGCCAACCTGATGTCGACGGAGCGCCTTTGAGCGAAACTGAGGATGGTGGCGAGGGTCGCGCACCGGAAGGCGATGGCTGGCGCCCGAGCGAACTCGAGAGCCGCCGCTTCGGAGTGACGTTCGGAATTCTGGAAACTGGGCGCGGGCGAACGCAGTGGCGGAACGCGGTGGCGTCGGCCGATCGTTCCGGCGTGCAGGTGCTCAGTGCGCGCATCGATGCCGGCGAGATCGCGCAGGTCCAGGAGTTGGAGGGACTCGGCTTCCGCCTGGTCGACACACTGGTCTATCACCGCCTTTCGCTTCCAAGCCCGGCGGCATCGCCGAACGGCGCGGACGGCGAAGCGGCGGAGGTTCGCTTCCTTGATCAGCAAGACGCCGAAGCGTGCAGCAGCATCGCGCGCGTAGCCTTCGACAAATATCTCGGGCGCTACCATGCCGACCCGCGCCTGTCCGACGTGGCGGCGACCGACGCCTATGCCGACTGGGCGGGGCGGCTGTTGTCCGAGCCCAGCGAAGGCCGTCTGGCGCTCGGAGCCGTCGAAGCCGGCCGCCTGACGGGCTTCATCATTGGCGGCCGATCGGAGCCTGGAACGAGCGAGATCATTCTCAACGCGGTCGAACCTGCACAGCAGGGGCGGGGGACGTATCGACGGCTGCTCGAAGCCTACGTCACCCACGCCTCGATCCTGGGCGCCGATCGGGTCATCACATCCACGCAATTGCGGAATATGCGTGTCCAAGGCATCTGGGCCGATGCCGGATTCCGTCTCTTTCATAGCATTCTTACCCTGCACCGCTGGGCCGACTAGAAGCGAGCAGGGACGTTCGCTTTCGGGGCGCGTCCCGCGCTTTCGCCGTTGGTCTTGGCGGCCACTAAAAGAGCAAGTCGTCCATCCGTCCGCCTGAAAGCCAGCGCGCCGAACCAAGATCGATGTTCGCGATGGGTTGGAAGCGGACGGACTCAGTCAGCGGGCGACTGGCATTGCAGGCCCTGGCTGGCGAGGAAGCGTCCAAAGAGCCTGGCATCGTCGTCGGTCGCCTCGGTTCGGGAGAGTGCGGTTGCATATCGGCCTTTGCTGATGTCGATAACCACCTCGATCCGCCGTCCGAAATCGACATCGGTGTGCCAAGGAGATGATAAGCGGTTCAAATTGAACGCTGAACCCTTCATGCTCGGCGATGATGCGCCGTAAAAGCGCGTCGTCCGCCATCTGCTCTTCCAGGGGCTGCACCGCGCCGTCGGATTCTGCGGTCTCAATACCAAACCGCTGCGGTGCGCAGCTTCAAACGAAGTCGACCGCCACCCGCGCAGGCGAACGCGGCTGAGCTTGGGTCCCATCGCTGAAGAAACAGCCTTCGATCGGGTTAAACGAGGTCCAGGCTATCACATTGCAACGCCGAATAGCGTCCGCGCTGTCTCAGGCAGCAGTGCGAATCCGCCGATGCAGGTAATTGTCGTCGAACCCAGCGATGCGGGTCAACTTGCCGATATCGATGATCGACAGGCAGCCGCGTTTCAAGGTCATCACATTTTCTTGACGGAGATCTTTCAGCACTCGATTCAGGTGTACCGCCGTCATCCCCAGCGAATCCGCAAGAAGGAGCTGTGAGAGCGGCAGGTCGAATACCGGATCCGTCTCCAGACCGATATTGCGGGCTCGGATGAACAACTCACACATGAGGTGGGCGACTCGTTCGACGCTGGTGCGGCGGCCCATGCTCGTGATCCATGCTCGCATGGTGCCTTCGTCGACCAGTTGCGAAACGTACATCGCGTTGGCGATCTGCGGGTGGTCGTCGAAGATCTTTTCGATCTCGTCCCGACCAATTGTTGTGACGAGGGCGTCCGTCAGCGTCTGGATGCTGTGGTCCATCTCGCCGAGCAGACCAATGTGAAGATCGCAGGCGTCGCCTGGCATAAGGTAGGCGAGAACCTGACGCGTGCCATTCGGGAGTATTTTATACCGGTAGGCCCAGCCTTCGAGCATCACGAACACTGGACCCGGCCGGTCCCCTTCGCGGATGAGGTCATGCTTCTGGGGCAGTCGGCGGGGCCGAGCGGTGGCGCGCACCAACGCTCCGACGTCATCTTCGCCTAACCTCCCGAATCCACGGAGTTTCTTGATAAACTGATTAGGCATGGACCACATTCCCACACCAAGATCAGATTTCATATTCGGTAAAGTTATTGTCGAAAGTTGATTTGGGTGATTGGGGATCGGAGACAAGGCTCTATATCGATCATGCGTCGGCTTATCTTACAGCTCCGGCGGCCGCGAATTTTCGCGCCTGAGGAGATTATCAGTGACGAGTACGCTGAATGACAAAACGGACGGTTCGTACCCGCTATCAGCCGATCCTCATGGACAGGCCGCCCTGCTGTTGGTGGAAAGCCTCCTCCACGGTTTGATCGCTCGTAGGCTGATCGCAACGGCAGATGCCGTCGACATCGTCGCGGTCGCTTCGGAGGTCACACAGGACGGAGTCTATGATCGTGGCGAAGATTCGGGAACCCTTGCCTGCTCGCTAGTACTACTTGAGGCGATTGGAACGAGCCTAGCCATCGACCTTCCGACTGAAAGACCCGTGGAAGTCACTTAATTCCTGTCCGAGTACTTGCCGGTAAAGCTCAGCGTAAAGCTCGGCGCTGAGCCTGTGGATCATCTGCTTTTCTCCTTGGGCAAGAGCGGCGAGGCGACGTTCCTCGAGCTCTTTCGTGCGATACTGCTGACTGCTCTCCGCCAATTTAAGCGGCCAGCATCGGTATCGCGAGATGATTTGGCTCTCTTTCCCGCACAAGCACTTCGTAACGATGAGCGAGCTCAAGGTGACAGGCCACGACCCGAGGATCTGAGCCCTCGGACGCACGCGCAAATTCTGCGACTGCCCGTTGTCGATAGTAGTCGCAATCATCCCTCGTCGAAGACATGGCTCATTCCCCTGACTGTGCGACTCATGTCGCCGAGCGAGGATAACCATCTCAAATCAGTCGATTTGCAACATAGGTTTACAGAACGAATTTAAGTAGCTTTCTCCAATAACATTCCGTCAGCCGGACCGATATTTCGACCTTTGAAGGGGTTTCGCCGTGACCACCGAACCGTCTTTTGTCGATCACGGAATGGAAAACCTTGCCACAAGACAAAAGCGCTCTGTTTGGCATGCCAGATGAGCGGTGCCCGTCGGCACCAATTGTCGCAGCGACCGTTAGACACAAAAGGATGCGCTATGACCCGAGACGAAGAAGACGAGGCAATATACGCCGTGGCTCTCGTCACACGAAGCGAACTCAACAAATTAGGGCCGGCATTCTCGCGAGCTTGGCCGGTTGAGAGCGCGCCTCACTTTAGCGATCTGCTGGCAGCTATAGACAAGGCGGAGCACGCCCGGGTTGAAGACGCGGCAAACAACTAAGGGCAGCAAAGCCCGCGCTGTCCGACGCGTCTTGTCGTAGCAAGCGATGTATCGGACGCCTGACAGGCGCTGCGTATGGCAAATGAGGTTTACTGGACCTGGGATTGCCACGGCCGTGTAATGGCCGTTCGCGTCCGCTTTGCGCGGGGATGCAGTCTCGGATTTTCGCAGTGAAGCGCATAGCCCTCAAGGGAGATCGGAAGCGCTAGGCCACCCGGCGAGGCGTTAGTTGGGAGGCTAAAATGCAATCTGAGGGCTCAAAGTCAGCCCTCCAAATTGGGACATTTCTTAACCCGGCCTCATCTCAAGACACTTAGTCGTCTCCTTCTAACCGGCAAGGCTCAGAAGGACCTAACTTTGGCACAGTCCAAAATGCGTACTCGGAGCGCATCACGCACGGATGTACTAATCCAACACGATTTGCTTGGCGCCTTTATCGAAGCAGATTTTCAGGAACTGGTAGAGCTTGGAAAGTCGTACTTCGGTGTTTCAATCTGCGCTGTCTCGATCGTCGGAGAGCGATCGCAGTGCTTCAAAGGAATAGTCGGGTTCGACGCGGAAAGTACTCCTGTCGAAATTGCCTTTTGCGCACATACAATCCTGTCGGATGGCGTGATGGTCGTGCTGGACGCAACCCAGGATCCCCGTTTTGCCGCCAATCCCTTGGTAATCGGCGTACCCGGCATCCGCTTCTACGCCGGTGCTCCGATTACCACAAAGGAGGGCGAGAGGGTTGGAGCCTATTGTATTATCGATAGCCGACCGCGTCGTTCATTCAGTTCAAAGCAGCGACAACTGCTCCTTTCCCTTGCGAAGCTTGCCTCTCAGCGCATTCAAAGACGCCCCGAGGAGAAGCCAGCCAAAGTGATGGGCAGCTTCGCGGAAGCGTCACAGCTGGGAATCCTCACTGCGAATTCCGCTGGTAGGATTACCTCATGGAACGCGGCCGCAACGGCCATGTTCGGTCACGAACAGCGTGTCATCATCGGCAAACAGCTTTCGCTGATCATTCCAGAGCGTTTCCGCGAGGCGCACAGACAGGGCTTCCAAAAAGTCGCACGACACGGAGGCTCTGCATTGGCGGGCCGGGCTGTCGAAGTCATTGCTCAACATGCCGATGGGCACGAATTCCCGATCGAACTGTCTCTCGCCGCCTGGCACGACGGTTACGACATGTGCTTTGGAGCGTACGTCCAGGACATTACGGCTCGCAAGGCCCGGGAAGACGAGCTCCAAGACTTAGCGAAGACCGACCCACTGACAGGCTTGATGAACGCTAAGGCGTTTCGCGACTGCCTGGACTTTCACCTTCGCTCGACGGGCAAGGCCCTTGTTCTGACCCTTGACCTAGATGGCTTCAAAGGCATCAACGACTCGCTTGGCCATGCGTTCGGTGACGCTCTCCTGCAAACGCTTGCGTTGAGACTTCGAATGATCGGCTCGGAGCAGTGGCGCATCGCAAGGCTGGGGGGAGATGAGTTCGCGCTACTCTTCCGCGACGAACCCGACCTGTTTGTGGCTAGAGACGTAGCTTCCGAGATCATCACGGAATTCAGCAGAGTGATTCCCATCGATGGATACCAGCTGAAGGTGGGCGCAAGCGTTGGGATCGCGTTTGCGCCGGATCACGCCGACAACGCAGATGAATTGTTGGTCCGAGCCGACCTAGCCATGTTCAGAGCCAAAAAGGAGGGGGGAAGGACGTACCGGCTTTTCGATAAGTCGATGGGCGACGAATTGGCCGCCCGGAAAGCCTTCCGGAACGAACTAAAACACGCCGGCGGCAAGCGGCAATGGGAGCTTTACTACCAACCCCAATATAGCTTGGAAGATGGGCGTCTGACGGGGGTAGAGGCGCTTCTTCGCTGGCGGCACCCTACCTGGGGTATCATCCTTCCATCGACGTTCATGCCCGTTCTTGAAACTCACGTGCTGGCCTACGACGTGGGCAATTGGGTACTCGACGAGGCCTGCCGTCAGATCGCCGCGTGGCGCAAGCTTGGCATCGCCGTTCCACGAGTAAGTGTGAACCTGTTCTCGGCACAGGTTCACACAGGATCGATTGCCGATCGGGTCAACGCAGCGCTCGAGCGCAATGGACTTAAGCCTTCTGATCTGGAGCTGGAGATCACGGAAACGATAGCCCTGCGTCACAATGACAAGGATCTCGCCCCGCTCTTCGGCCTGATGGACCAGGGCGTCGGAATCGCCTTCGATGATTTCGGTACCGGGTTCGCTTCGCTTACGACCCTGCAGAGGTTTCCACTCACACGTCTCAAGATCGATCGCTCTTTCGTTGCCGACATTTGTACCAATCCACAGAGCATCGCTGTGGCTGGTGGAATACTCGCCATCGGCCGTGCACTTGGCGTGGATGTCATTGCCGAAGGTATCGAGAGCAAGGCACAAGAGGTGCGCCTTGTGGAGCTTGGCTGCCTGGAAGGGCAGGGCTATTTGTACGGTAGAGCAGTCCCGCCCAGCGAGTTCGAGCTACGAAATGGCAGGCGCCTATGCGCATGACCGCTTCCTAAGCGATGCGGGACGTTCCGGCGAAGAAAGCGAGCCTCCGTCGCTCGCAGAAGCGGCAAGCCTCAGGTCAGCCGTGGAAGGTTGCTGACTAGGGTGCTCGACCGATCAATTTCTTCCCCTACGCTCCGTACTGTCTGAGGTTCTCTCGCACGCGCTCATCCAGAAGATCCGCCTCCTCTTGGCGCGATGCGATCTTCTCCTCGGTGTTCTCCGCCAGCCGTTTCGCGCGAGCGCTGTCGTTTTCCACGATTTTCTTTCTGGTCACTCCATTTTCTCCGATGTCACATCAGCGCCGACAAGCAGGCCCTAGCAAGGCCGACGGCTGTCAGCTGCGCTCGCATGTTTCTCGCCCAAGGGCTTTCTCAATGACCGATGCAATGGTTTCGATGCGATAGGGCTTGAAGACAACGGGATATTGGCTCGCGTCCCCGGTCGTGATGCGATCGCTGAACCCGGTGGTCAGAATGATCGGCAGAGCTTTCTGCTTCAGGCGAAGCGCACTTGCCAGCGCGAGCCCGTCCATCCCAGGCATGACGATGTCACTGAAAACGCAGTCGACTATATTCTCGTCGAAGATCTTCAGGGCATCCTCACCCGAGCTCGCGCGCACCACTCGATATCCGAGTTCACTGAGCAGGATCTCCGCAAAACTACCAACATCCTCGTTGTCATCCACAACCATCACGACTCCCGATCCAGCCGGGGTAACCTCGACATTCACCTTGTCGCGAGGGCTCGAATGGGCATGGCTGCTGCAAGGCAAAGCCAAGGTGACAGTTGTTCCCTGACCGACCTCGCTTTCGACCCTGATTTCCCCACCGGACTGCGTGACAAACCCGTAGACTTGGCTGAGACCCAGTCCCGTTCCGTGGCCCACGCCCTTGGTCGTGAAGAACGGTTCAAAGACCCGCGATAGCGTCTCGCTATCCATACCGGTGCCGGTATCCGACAGCGAGATCAGGATGGCGTTACCCATGCCCCAGTCTTCGGGTGCTTTGCTCGTCTTCAGCGTAAGGCAGCCTCCCCCCGGCATGGCGTCCCGCGCATTGACGCCGATGTTGAGGATGGCCGCCTCGAGCTGCGCCGGATCTGCATCGACAATGCACGTGTTCTCGCAAAGGTGTGCTTTGATTTCGATGGTTTCGCCCAACGTGCGGTCGAGCAGATCGATTGTTTCAAGCATGTGCTCGTTGATATCGATCGTCTCAGGCCGAAGCGGCTGCCGGCGGGCAAAGGAGAGGAGCTGGCTGGTCAGATTGGCGGCGCGCGCCGCGGATGTCGAGATGGCGGCCGCGAAGCGAACTCGCCGCTCTTCACTCAAGTCTGGACGCTGCAGTACGTCGGCAGAGCCCTGAATAACCGTAAGCAGATTGTTGAAGTCGTGAGCAATGCCCCCCGTCAGATGGCCGAGTGCCTGCATTTTCTGCGCCTGGCGAAGTTGCTCCTCTGCCTTCTCGCGCTCGTCCATTTGCACGATGAGTTCGAGGTTGGCCGCTTTGAGCCGGCGGTTGGTGCGTTGAACAAGGTTGTGGGCAACGCCAAGCACCACCACCACCAGCGCGGCCAGAACGGCGAGCAGCGCAATCATGGTGTAGCGGGTCACCTTGCGAGATAGAGGCTCTGCCAATACCTCGAGGCGAACGGTGCCGATACGCGTGGCGGCACTT
The DNA here is from genome assembly GCF_023380025.1 of Sphingomonas glaciei. Classification (NCBI taxonomy): domain Bacteria; kingdom Pseudomonadati; phylum Pseudomonadota; class Alphaproteobacteria; order Sphingomonadales; family Sphingomonadaceae; genus Sphingomonas; species Sphingomonas glaciei. The sequence goes on along the minus strand of NZ_CP097253.1, from coordinate 972,572 downwards.
TGTACCGGCGCCTGCGCTGACCGCTCTAGATCGCTGTTGGCAATTTCCAGACGCGGGGGAAGACTGGCCCTGTCGCGAACAAACCCCGCGACTAATTTGCCTTCGTGATCGTAGACTGCGGCCATCCGCACCGAGGGATTTACTCGTAAGGCATCAGCCGATTCCTGCGCGGCACTTGCGTCGGAGAAGTCCAACGCGGCTGCGACACTTGCTGCAAGAATTTCCGCTTGAACCTGAGTTTCCCGGTCCTTCGCCGTCCGATAATTCACCTCGTTGAAGTAGATCACGACAAGGCCCGCGAGCAGCAGCATAACGGCCGCGATGGACGTTGCCGCCGGGATCGACTTCCAGCGATCCGCTAATCGAGAGGTAAGGCTCATCCGCCTCTCTGCCTTACGCTCAGTGCCAGCTGAAGCAGCCGCGAGCTGATCGACAGCCGGTTCCGCGCGGCAAGCGCATCATTGATGTGGAAGCCTACCTTTCCCTGATGAATGGCGAAATGGATCATACCCTGGGATGACCCATGCCGCGCATCCGTCACCGTCAGAACCGGTGCACCCTGAAGCACTGCGACCATTTGTCCTACCGATTGCTGGCGAGTGCCGCCGAGAAACGCAATGGCGCACGATCGTGCCTGCTCGGCACGCACCAGGTGGTGAATGATGATCGGGTTGGGATCGCTTCGTGCTGCTTGATTCAAAAGCCGCCCAAATGGGTCGCTGCCGACAACGCACAGATCGATCGGTCGCGTCCCGGTACGCGCAGATGCGGGCCACTCCACATAGCGCGGAAACTTCGTCAGGAAGGCGGCCTTCACGGATTGCTCAATCGCCTGAGCATGGGCCTGCGTGCTGGTCGCAACAAGGACGCAAGCTGCGAGGCCGAAGATGGCAGGCCATCGGGAAAGTTGATGAACCATCAAAATCGCACGCGCGTGCCCGCGACAACGCTGCGCTCCACCAACTGTCCGCCATTTTTGTAAGCACTCTCGGCGCGACTTTCATGAAGCAGGTTTGCGCCGGCCACGAACAGCTCGACCTGGTCAGTGATGCGCCAACCAAGCCGAGCATCGGCATCAACATAGCCTTTGACCGCCGGCCGCTTCAGACCATCGACGAAGCGCGTTCCGAAATCCAGTTCGACGTTGGGGGATAGGTCGATCTGGGAGCGTGCCATCAAGCGATATTGCGGATCATTCCCGAGCGACTCGCCCTTGGCGAGATCGACTCGATTTTCCTTAAATTTGAATTCTTTGCGGAGCGTAGCGATCCCGAATTGCAAGCGCCATGAAGGCAGCAGCTGATGCGTTGCCCACGCTTCGATCCCCCAACTATTCCCTTTCAGACCGTTGGAAAGACGGATTGGCAGGGCTCCCGCTGTCAACTCAGTGGTGCGCAAGTCGTCATAATGGTTGAAGAACAGACTGATGGACACTTGCGTGCGCGTTGTCGGCTGTCCGCGATAGCCGGCCTCCACCGCCCACAATTTCTCGGGCTTGAAGTCGTCCGCAGTGGCAAGGAGGGGCAGGAAGTTGAGATCGCGGTCGATCCGAGTTGGAGCGCGAACGGCGCGCGAGATCGACGCCCACCAGAAATCGGCTTTGCTCGGTCGCCACGCAATTCGAGCGTTCGGAAGTACTTCAATCCCCGAGAAGGATGAGCGCTCAAGCTTAACGCCTGCGATCAGATCGAGCGTGGGCCCGATTGCCCAGGTGTCCTGCAGAAACCCATTCACGATCCAAAGCCGCTCACTGTTCGGTGTCAGGCGAAACGGATTCAGGTTGTTGAGGAAGAGATCCTTGGTCGTTCGGACTCCCGCTCCCGCAATGATCGTGTGATTGCGGACTTTGGCATTGAACTGAGCTTCAACGTCGAATGTTTCAAGCCGATCGCGCACCAGCAGGTAGTCACGTTGAAACTGGTCGTAATAGGCTTGGACGTGAAAGCCGGACTCGGCACTGAGTGTCCGCCCCCAGCGCAGCAGAACATTTCGGCCCTTCTCGCCGTCACCCTTTACTAGGTCTGTGTCGGTGTCGAAGAAATCTCCTTGGACTGTGAAGCGATCCCGACCGGCATCGAAGTCAGCACGAAAGCCAGCTTGAATGCCGCTGTAATCATCGTCAGCATCGATAGCAGGGCCGCCTGGAAGCCCGTTCCGCCTGAAGTAGTTCGCGTAAATGCGCCCGGCACCATCATTGCCGAGCGCCACACCATAACGAAGGCCGGCATTGCGATCGGTCGCACCGATATGTCCTCTGGCAAGACCGCCAATCGTGTCGAGTGCGCTTTTCGATGTGATGTTGATGACGCCGTTGACGGCATTGGGACCGTACAAGGTTCCGCCAGGCCCGCTAACGACCTCGATCTGCTGCAGATCGTCAAGGATCGGGTTGTGCAGCTCCCAGAATACCTGGGCCGCGAGCGTCGAATAGATGCTTCGACCGTCGATGTGGGCAAGCAGCTTGTTGGCGGTTTCGTACCCGTTGAAACCGCGCGCACTGATAGCGTACTGGCGTGCGTTGATGCGCTGAACGTCGAGGTTGGGTGCATTGCGCAGCACTTCGGGCAGCGACGTAGCGGAGGAGCGGCGGATTTCCTCCTGCGTGATGACGAAGAGCGCTGCAGGGGCGGACGCCAACGGCTCGGCACGCTTCGAGACAGATGTCACCTCGACTTGCGCCAATTCCTCGATGCTGAGCTTTGCGAGTTCTTCCACCGATTCAGGCGGAGTCACCCCGTCTGACCTCGCAATCGCGGGAGTAGCTACGACGATACTAGCCGACAGCAACAACCTACCCGCTACCGACACCGTCACTGTTTGCATTTGGTTTCCCGGGATCAACGCAGCACTGAATGGCTAAGATACATTGGTAAAACCTTCGGAGGCGATTGCTCGCCAAGGCTCGCTGGAGCGACATGGTTGCGCACCGTCAGACGCAAGTGTCCCAAGAACGGCAACGGATTTGCACGTAGCCCTTATGCGGCTGACTTCCCACTGAGGCTTTGGGCGCAGCCGAGAATACATGGTCCTTGAGAATGAAGCGCAACATGCGACGTCCCTCGATATCGAGAGTTTGAATAGCCCCCGTCGCTAACCTTCCAACGCACTGTTGTGCATCCAACAAACCGGCGGCGAGAAACGATCGAATGTTCGGGCTCGAGACCTGTCATTTCGCTGCTATCGATGGTGGCGCGCGGAACGACGCCTAGCATTCGAGCGAGTGTGACCTTATATCAGTGTGATCGCTCGCCGACGATTAGGGCGCGAGCGGCCGGAGGACGCCTGCGCTTTCGCCCCAATCAAGGGCGCTCTCATGCACGGACCCGACCGAACTTTCTCTACCAATATCCTTTTGAGCTCGCTGTCGCCTAGAGACATGGGTCTGCTGCAGCCGCATCTTTCAAGGGAGAAGATGGACCGGAATCTTGCGCTGGTCGAACCCAACCAGCCGATCGATGATGTATGGTTTCCCGAAGACGGAATTGTCTCAATCATAGCGCAGATGCCCGCATTTGGTGCGACCGAAGTCGGGATCTTTGGTCGTGATGGTTTTAGCGGGACCTGCCTGCTTCTGGGCTCGGACCTATCGCCGCACGGCGCCTATGTGCAGGTTGCCGGTGGCACCGGGCTGAGGATGAAGGCTGACTGTCTTCTTGCTGCGGTTAGCCAAAGCCCCACTCTGCGAGCAGCGCTGCTGCGGTACATCCAAACCTTTATGACACAGACAGCCTACAGCGCCGTTTCGAACGCGCACCAGCGTATCGAAGGGCGTCTCGCACGCTGGCTGCTGATGTGCCACGACCGGATCGACGGAGACGAAATCGCACTCACCCATGAAACCATGGCCATGATGATTTCGGCCGATCGCTCCAGCGTCACGGTCACCCTTCATGTCCTGGAAGGCGCTGGCATGCTAAGGTCGAGGCGTGGCAGGGTCCTCATCACTGACCGCTACAAGCTGGAAGTGGCAGCGGGTGAAAATTATGGCCGGCCCGAAGCGGAATATCGCAAGCTAATTGGTCCTCTTGGACGGGCGCGTCGCTGCTACACATTGGCAGCGCAGAAGGCCGGGATGGCCAACGCGCAGGCCTCGGAGAGAACGACCGTCTGTACTCCGTGATTCATGAACCACTGGCACATAGTCCGAACCTGAATGCGTTCGGAAAGGGCCGTTCAAGGATATTCGCCCGACAATATCGAAGTGGGGGTCGACAGTGCCGGGCTAAGCGCTTCTACCGTTTAAACTCTAGGACATTTCCTACTCATCGCTTCATAAGGGCACGAAATGAGCCAGGGCAGGCTAGTAAACAGCGTGCCGCGACCCCATCAAAACCCTAAGTTCCAAATTGGAAGCAATGTTGGTTTGTCTCCAGTGCGGACCACCTTACAGCCTTTGGCGTACCTTCTTGAGGGGCTGTAACCTGGCACACCAAAAGGTTTTCTTATGTCCGTACCGGATCCAAATACCCACGACGTTCCGTCGGACGAAGACGTTTCGAACGCCCGCGAGCTACTTGCGGCCAAAAACTTCGATAGAAGATCTATTGGTTGCGATCGTCAGCAAATGCGAGAACGTAGGCTACGAACCGCTGAGCGCATCCTATTACTTCGCCGTAGCCGGGTCGGAATATTTGGCGAAGGTTTGTTCGGCGAAGCGAGTTGGGACATCTTACTATCCCTTTATGTTGCTGAACTTTCGCAATATAGAATGACGATTACGGCCGTCTACAATGAGGCGGGAGTTCCGCAGACGACCGCGTTGCGCTGGCTCCAGCATCTGGTAGACTTAGGGATGGTAGTTCGGCGACCCAACGTTGTGGATCGACGAGCCGTGTTCGTTGAACTCACTTCAACGACCCTCGAAAAAATGGATCGAATCATTGATGGTGTTCTGATGCAGGATACCTAATTTCGGAGGTATTCAATTGAATCGTCGGCATGGTTAGGCGGACCCTTTGTTCGGGACCCTATGCAGCCATGATGACGAGTGATTCAGGTTCGACCAGCGATAAGATGCGATTGCTTGAAGAGGCGTATGCCGCTGCGAAGCGTGCGCTGGAGTTGCTTGATCAGGCAAGCGCGCCTGCTCGTATCGGTGCCCACATCGACAATGGCCTCAGCGAGATGGAGACTTTGATCACCTCTCTGGAGAGGAAGTGCGCATAGGTCCAGGATGGAACCATTGCTGTTTGTCTGAGGGGGCTTAGCCTGCCAAACGTCCGGGGGCTTATCGCTCCGGGATGATCATCATGTATGAGCGCCAGTTTTTTGATCGGCAGGCTGCCAGCCGCTTTTGGTCCAAGCCCATTTTGAAGCCGCTTCCGGCAACCGCTGACGAAGTTGCTGTGATCCTTAAGGCCGAAGATCCAAAGGCCGCATTGGCCTCTTTCTATATTTCGCGGCGCGAGGACCCGGCTATCCCGAGCGAGAAGTAGCTTCAGCGAGGCTCGCCACGACCATCGCTTGATGCGCAGCAGTCGCGTTCTTCTACGCGGCTCACCCAAATACGCTTGCAATCACCTGCATCGGTAGCGGGTTTTCAAAGACCACACCAAACTCCTGATCGCTTTTCCAGCGCACAAAGCCCTTCAGGCATGGCAAACCGCCCACGTGCAGGTAGAGCGCTTCCCCGAAATGAATGGGCTCCTTGGCCTTCAGTCTCGCACCCTGCATCGAAAGATCGCACATTGTGACTCGGTGGACCCGGCCGCCAGTGCGCACAACTGCCGCCAGCTCAACAGCGAGGCGTGGCGCCCCGCGCCTCCTCGTCATCTCTACCTTCTGCGCCACTCGGAGCAGAATAGCTGGGCAAATCTCCTGATCGAATTCAACGCCCGCTAGGCTGTTCTCGGCCCAGATGATCCGGCCACCGATGGCATCCTCATCCCCTACACGGAAGCCCACCGCCGAACCTGGCGCCAATCGCCCAAATAGTCGGACAAGAGCGCCGCTGGCCGAAATGTTGCGAATGAGACAGAAGGTCGATTGTTGGCCAAGCGTGAGTATGCCAACGCGCATGACTAGCTTTTGCCTCGAGGAAACGCGTCGGTCATGACCGGCTTGCTTTCGCGGGGGTGATGGTAGGGGCGAAAGAACTTGCATCACGGATCCCTCGGTTCAGCCGCTAGATGATCCAGCGGCGATAGTTCTTTCTCACTCGCTTGGTATTTCGAACATGATCAGGCGCGAATTTCGACGTAAACAAGTTCAACTCATCGCAGAGGGACGAGCCTCAGGCGGCGACCAGCAAGTCGGCCGCATTTACGCTCTGGTTGCGTCCAGATCGTTTTGCTGAATACAGAGCTGCATCCGCAATCGCCATCGCTGAACTTGGAGAATGCTCGTCAAGTTCAAGCAATACGAAACTTGCTGTCATCGTCAACTCTTCGGAAGCAGCAAAGCTTAGGCGGCCGATGGCTACCCGCATCGACTCGATACGAGTGAATGCCTCAACGAGACTGACCTCAGTCAACAAGAGGCCAAATTCCTCGCCACCAACCCGTCCAAAGACGTCTCCACGAGTCAGGCGAGACTTGCACACCTGGGCAACGGCTGAGAGCACCTCATCACCGACCGGATGTCCAAAGCGGTCGTTCACCGCTTTGAAGTGATCGAGATCGAAGATTGCCAAGACGGATCGCTGGTCATCTTCACGGCGGAGTTGGCCAAGGCGTTCAAGAAATGCCCGCCTGGTCAGCGCCCCGGTCAAATGATCGTGATCCGCCATGTGCCGAAGTTCGAGCTCATCAACAACCAGCCGAGCGAACTTCGTAAGAATCCTTTCCTGTTCGCTCGTGAAATTCCTTGGTCTATGATCGAGAGCACAAAGTGCGCCGACATTGTATCCGTCGTTCATGGTCAACGGCGCACCAAGGTATGCCCGGATGAACGGTTCGCTGGTGACGAGGTCATTTGTTGCGAAACGAGCATCGAGACGGGTGTCTGCGATGTTCATTGGCTCGCCACCCCGGATAGTATGATCGCAGAAAGATAGGGAACGGGGTGTCTCGGTAATGGCAAGACCATTGATAGACTTGAACCACTGCCGATTGACATCGACCAGCGACACTGCCGCGACGGGAGCATTCAGTACAGTGCCAACCAACGAAGTGATACTATCAAACTGATCTTCCCGGCAGGTGTCGAGAACACAAAGCCGATTGAGTGCAGCGATTCGCCCCGGCTCGTCACTAAGGCGCAGTTTAGGCGGCATCTGAGTACCCCTTGTTGTTTTGTATGGCCGTTAGCAAGGCCTCGCGATAGCTGGCGACTGCTACTCCGACCTGTGCCTTGATTACTTCTGGAGTTACTCCGCAGTCAGAGAGGGAAGAAGCCAAGTCACTGAGATGTTCGTGATGACGGATCACTGCCTCTTGCCATTCGGGCGGAATCCTTACCTGCAGATAGGTAAGGGGATCTCCTCGCTGATAGTATTCTCGAGCGGCTGCATGTCTTCGAGGTTGATCAAGATGCTGCATGGGTTCGCAGGTAGGCGGAGAGTTATCGCCTAACTCTGAACTTTGTTTCCATGATGGAACTGAAGCTCGCACTCGCTCGCCGATGGCGCGGATTTGCTCGCTTTACTCATAAGGCCTGCTTCGTTGTCGACCTTATGGAATTCTGACAATCTGCTGCCGCTAAACGACGACTGCCGTGCCGGAACGTACGTCCGCTCTTCGGGCCAGCCTTGCAGGCATGCATGTCAACAAGCGAAGCCCCTTTACATCACGGGCCTTGCCGCCGCGATCACCGGAGCTGACTGTCCTTGCTGCCGCGCCGATTGAACGCTGCGCCCATCGGGCGGTCGCGGCTGCTTTGGCACGACACGCAGGTGCGCACCCCAGGCAGCGCACTACGGCGCCCCACAGGGATGTCGTCGCCGCACACTACACAAAACGGCTCACTCGCTCCGCTGGGCATGCTTGCCCGTGCTGCCAGGACCGCGTCCGCCACCGTATCGTCAATCTGATCTTGCACCGCTCCATCGCGCGTCCACCCGCCAGCCATCTGCCTCTCCTTTAAAAGACATATGGGAAGCGGAGGTCCTGTGGGCCATCCCAGTTGATAACTTAACGGGCGTCCGCGCAGGGTACGCTCCGATAGAAGAGGGGAGCATGAACGAATGGGCAGAAAGTCGGCGCAATGCCGAGAAGCAGACTTTCTGCTTCCGGCCAGAGCCAGTCGTTCGTGCAGAGAGCCGTGATGCTCAATCCTGCTGGAATCCCTCGCAGGCGATGCCAGCGTTGTCTGCATCCAGCTGAGGGCGATAACCTGGCGAGCCGCGAGCTATGGGTGCGCCTGCCGACCGCGCCCAGGAGCAGCTTGGATAATAGGTCGGGAACATCGTCCGCAGTGCCGTCCGGTTCGTGAGCGTCATGCCGACTATGAAAGTACCGAGCGAGACGGCGGTCAGTATCACCGCCAAACGTAATACTCGCTTCCGTTGCGCCCTTCGCTTTTTGGCACGCCAGTAGGGGCCGAGCTTAACCGGTTGTGCTTGGAATGGCTTCCCGAAGCGCATGGAGGGAAGATACCAGTCACTCTGAGACGCTCGCAATGCGCCACTCCAATGGTTAACACCCAGGCCTCACGGCTGTCTGCGACTGGTGGAAAGCGGAACGGCAGCTTTCGGGTATGAACCGGCGGGATCCGGACCTCCGTCCTTGCTTAGCCGGGAGCCGCCTTAGCACCCAAGCCGGTACTTCGGATAATCTGCGTCCCAACCCATAAGCGAACGTGAAAACCTTTGCCCATTAGCTTTGCAGCAGGTGTCAGAAGCGGTCGGCCCAACCTGCAGGCAGATCGGGGATTTCACTGCAGAAGTGCGGGCAATCCCTGGTAGAGGATTGCAAGACCGGCGAGCGCATAGAGAATAGCACTCCCCTTGCTGCGCCAGCGCTTGAGATTGTCTTCCTCGGTGCGATGATGTCGAAGCGTGGCGGCGAGCAGATATGCCGCCAACGCCAGCGCCAGACCGGTAGCGACAAGCACGAGCATTGCGGCAAGCTTGGTGCCGGGGAATAGGCTGGCAATCCCATAGACGGTGAAGAAATGCACCGTCCACAGCAGCATGCCGCCGAGAAGATGTCGCCACGCGTCCATCAGACGCTCGCCGGGAAAAGGCGCAATAGGAGTGCTGTCGCGGCGCCCTGCGCTGCTGTGTAAACCAGGAATAGGCTGACCACATCGAAGGTGACGTTGCGCGGACGGGTAACGAGGCCACGGGAGGTGCGGGCTGCGAGGTAGACGCCCATCAGGACGACAACCGCGACCAACTGGCCCTGCAGCGCGAGCATGGCCGCGGCGAAAGCACCCTGCGCGGTGACTTCGGGATCGATACCTTGCGCTTGCCAGCTGAACCAGTCGGTCGCCAGTGCGGCGGGGATAAGGACCGAGGCGAAGAGGATGGCGGCGGTCGGGCTCCAGATGCTCGATCCCTCACGGGCGAGCAGGTGGCGGCCATAGAGCACTAGCAAGGCGGCCAGCGCATAGGTTGCCGCGATCGGTGCAGCCCACCAGCGCTGGGTCGGCTCGACCCAGTAGCCGGGGTGGATCCCGTACAGGAACAGATAGCCAAAAATCGCCATGAGGAAGATCATGCCGGCAACCACCAGCACGCAGATGATGGCCCACCAGCCATGGCTGCTCGGGCCGGTGACATAGGTCGGGAGCATGATGCCGGCGCCGACGTCTACTTCCTTCTGCTCGACCGGCCGGTCGGTATCCCATAGCCAGCGCAGGATCGAGAAGGTGGCGAGCGGCAGGCAGGCGACCGCGAGGAAGTAGGCCTGCACGGTCAGCAACAGGAAGAAGCCGGCGGTGAAGACGGCCCCCAGCAGCGGCCAGACAGACGGACCCATCATGATCTGCAGATATTGCGGCTCGGCCCGGATCGGGCTGGTGATCAGGGTCTCGCGAAGGCCGGTCGCGGAGTAAGGGAGGAAGTGGCGACCTTCCTCTACTTCTCTGGCAAGATCGGGATTGTCCCATAAGGGGGTGCGGCTGCGGACCACGGGAATGCTGCGCGTCGAATAAAGCCCGGTCGGAAGCCACTCCAAGGTGCCTCCGCCATAGGTGTTCCCGGCGTCCTCATCGACCGTGAAGCGGAAATTGCGGGCGAGATCGACGAGGAAGAGGACAATGCTGATCGCAAGCACAACCGCGCCGAGGGTGGAGATGAGGTTGGTCCACTCCCAATCCATGCCGGGGAGGTAGGTGTAGACCCGGCGCGGCATGCCCATCAGGCCGGTCAGGTGCATCGGCAGGAAGGTGATGTGGACGCCGGCGAAGAACAGCCAGAACACCCATCGGCCAAGCCGTTCGGATAGCGGCCGCTTGCTGGTCATTCCGAACCAGTAATAGAAGGCCGCGAACACCGGCATGACCGCGCCGCCGATAAGAACGTAATGAAGGTGCGCGACGATGAAGTGGGTGTCATGGGCCTGCCAGTCGAACGGCACCATCGCCACCATCACCCCGGTCAGGCCGCCCATCACAAAGGTCACCAGCCCACCGATAACGAAGAGCGTCGGCACATTGTGACTTGGCTTGCCGATGGCGAGCGTTGCGATCCAGCTGAACACCTGGATCCCGGCGGGGATGCTGACCGCCATGCTCGCGGCCGAGAAGAAGCCGGTCGAGAGTGACGGCATGCCGGTGGCGAACATGTGGTGCGCCCACACGCCGAAGCTGATGAAGCCCGTGGCGAGCAGGGCAAGGACGATCAACTGATAACCGACCAGCTCGGTCTTCGCGAGGGCGGCGACCATCATCGAGACGAGACCGGCCGCGGGCAGGAAGATGATGTACACCTCGGGGTGCCCGAAAAACCAGAAGAGGTGCTGCCAGAGCATTGGGTCGCCGCCGCGAGCCGCATCGAAGAACGGCCAGTTCAGGGCTCGCTCCATTTCCAGCAGCAGGGTGGCGAGGATGACGGCTGGGAAGGCGATCAGGATCATGCCCGCGAACACCAGCATCGCCCAGGCGAACACCGGCATCCGCGCTAGCGTCATGCCCGGCGCGCGGGTCTTCAGGATACCGACCAAAATTTCGATCGCACCGGCAATGGCGCTTATCTCAATAAAGCCGATGCCGAGCAGCCAAAAGTCGGCATTGATCCCGGGCGAGTAGGTGGTGCTGGTCAGCGGCGGGTACATGAACCAGCCCCCGTTCGGCGCGAGACCGAAGAAGATCGAGGCGAAAAAGCACAGCCCGCCGACGAAATAGGCCCAGAAGGCATAGGCCGAGAGGCGCGGGAACGGGAGATCGCGCGCGGCCAGCATCTGCGGCAATAGCATGACCCCGATCGCCTCCATGATCGGGACAGCGAAGAGGAACATCATCACCGTGCCATGCATGGTGAAGAACTGATTGTAAGTTTCCTGTGGAAGCACGCCGAGCAGAGGCAGCGACAGCTGGGCCCGGATCGCGAGGGCAAGCACGCCCGCCAGCAGGAAGAAGAAGAAGGCCGTGGCGACGTACCACAGGCCGACGTAATTGTTGTTGACGATGGTCAGGCGAGCCCAGCCGGTAGGGGCCTTCCATATCCGCTCCAGCTCTGCCCGTTCGCTGTCCGGACGGGCCTCGGCTGTCGGGAAACGATCGAACAGCTTCGGGTCGAAGCCGGTTTCCGAAATCACTTCTGGGCCTCAAGATAGGTGGCGATTTCGGTCAGCTGCTGCCCGGTCAGGTTGGTGTAGGGCGGCATCCGGTTGTTGGGCTTGATCGCCTGGCTGTTGCCGATCCAGCCCATCAGCGTGCCGCGATTGTTGGGCAGGATGCCCGCGCCAAGGGTGCGGCGGTTGCCGACATGGGTGAGGTCGGGGCCGGCCAGACCGTTGGCGCCCGTGCCGGCGATCCGGTGACAGGCCGCGCAGCCGGTTTCCTCGAACAATCGTGCACCGGCAGCGCCTGCCATCACCGGTGCAGCCGCGCGCTGTTGCCGCGCCTGCATCATGCGGGAATATTGCGCTGGCTCATGCGCGATGACGGTGAATCCCATCAGCGCATGCGGCCCGCCGCAGAATTCGGCACATTGCCCGCCGTAGATGCCCGGCTTGTCCGCCTGGATGCGCATCAAATTGCGCCGCCCGGGGATCATGTCGAGCTTGCCCGACAGGCGCGGCACCCAGAAGCTATGGATGACGTCCGCCGATTGCAGTTCCAGCACTACCGGCTGACCGGCCGGGATATGGAGTTCATTGGCGTCTTGAACGCTTTCGCGGCCCTGCGCATCGAGATAGGCGACCCGCCACCACCACATCTCTCCGGTGATCCGGACCCGCATCTCGTTGCCGGCGATTGGCGCCGACAGGTGGCGTGTGAGGGAAAGGCCATAGATCAGCAGCGCCGTCAGAACGACCAGAGGAAAAGCGACTCCGCCGACCCAGATCGCGGTCTTGCCGCCGACCTTGGCTTGCATTGCAGGACGCCCGAACAAGGCGACATATAGCGCGGCGAGCACGACCAGCAGGACCGCCGCGCCCATGGCGAATAGGATCCAACTCAGCAGCGACACCGAGGTCGCATAAGGCCCGGCGGGGTCGAGCACGGGGGGCGGCCAGCCTTCAAACATACTCAGTCAGTTCCCTGTTCGTAGAGATAGGCCGCAACGTCGCGCGCTTCGGCATCGGTGACCGGCATTGCCGGCATGGCCGAGCCGGGCACCAGTGCGGGCGCATTGCGGATGTAGGCGGCGAGCACGTCGGGCCGGTTCGGTAGCCTGCCGGCGATCAGGCCGCGCGCGGCAAGGCCGCCGAGGTCGGGCCCGACCTTGCCCTGCGGCCAGTGCACGCCGGGAATGGTATGGCAGCTTCCGCAGCCGGCGCGTTCGATAACCTCAAAGCCATGCGCGGCGTCGGCCAGCGGCATGGACTGGCTGGGCTCGGGCGGGGGCTTGCAGGCGGCGAGCGCGAGCGCGGCGACGGGGAACAACCGCCGCAAACCGGTAGTTGCGGCGGTATGCGCAGTTTCGTCCTTCTGGCCACGATGGCTTTGCTGACCGGCTGCGCAAATGCCGATTCCACATCGCTCGATCGCTTCTCGGCTGAAGGAAGGGTCATCGCCCTTAGTGGTGCTGCAGCTGGGGCCGCCAATGCCTGCATCACCTGTCATGGGCTCGACGGAGCGGGCAATGGCGCCGGTGCGCCGCGGCTGGCCGGCCTCGATGCCGGCTATCTGGAACGCCAGCTTGAAGCTTATGCCGACGGGCGGCGCTACCAGAAGCAGATGAGCTGGATAGCCGAGCAACTCAGCGCCGAGGACCGGCGCGCCGTGTCGGCCTATTATGCGAGTATCCCAACGGCGACCGTCGCGGCCGCCACGGCTGCCCGATCCACCCTCTACCATTCGGGCGATGCCAGTCGCGGATTGCTTGCCTGCGCTGCCTGTCACGGCGAACAGGGGCAAGGGCTTGGCCCCGCCAATCCGCCGCTGGCCGGGCAGCCGCCCGCCTACCTCGCCGAACAGCTGCGGCTGTGGCGGATCGGCAAGCGGCGCAACGACCCCGGCGATGTGATGCTTCGGATCAGCCAGCTTCTGACCCCTTCGGAAGCGCGGGCGCTGGCAGACTATTCGGCGAGCTTGCCGGGCGGCCCTCCCAGTCCGGGATCTCCGGCAGCATCCCCCGCAGCACGTCGTGGCGATCCCAGAAGTGGTGTTTCAGGGCCGCCCCTGCATGTGCCGGAATCAGCAAGAGCAAGGCGATGACCGAGGCGATGTGCACATCCTCGGCAAGATCGAGAATGCGGTAGCGGGTCAGAGGTTCAAGGCCGTCAAGCGGGACCTGGGGCCACGGCACGATCCCTGCCAGATACAGCGGGCCTGGGCTGGCAACCGAAGACCACATCACCCAGCCCGACAGCGGCAGGGTAAAGAAGGTCACGTAGAACAGCATGGCGGTAACATGCGCAATCTTGGTCTGCAGGCCTTGCCGGTCGGCATCGTTGTAAGGGTCGGTGATGAGAATGCGCCAGGCGATCCTGGCGAGGACCAGCAACAGGATCGGCAGCCCGGCCGCGCTGTGCACCTGATAGGCGAACACCTTGTCGCCGCCCGGCATCATCCAGTCGGTCCAGAAGCCCCAGCTGATCTGAAAAAGGATCAGCGCCGCCATGATCCAGTGAAAGGCGATTCCAACGGGCGAGTAGCGGCCCCGCCTGGTGTGACTATTCCCCCACGCCCGAAGCCGCTCGATCATGCGGTCGCTTCCCGGTCCTGATCGGCCAGCCAGCGACGGGCGATGATCAAGGCTGCAGCCAAATAAAGAGCAGCCGACGGCGCCCACATGATCAGGCCTGCGGTCTGCTGGTCTTCTAGTGCGGAGAAGCCCCACGGCTCCGTGGTAAAGATATGCGGGGCATAGAGCGGATTGCCGGCGAAGGTGATCAGAGCTCCCAGCAGGCCCATCTGGACCGTGCTGACCAGCAGTCCCGCCACCGCCGACAGGCTGCTGGCGCGGCGCACGGCGGCCCAGAACCCGAACGCCGTGCCGGTGATCGTTAACTGCATCGACCAGTAGACGGCGTTGCTCGACAGCGCCGCGGCGTAGATTCCAGGCGCATGCCACAACCAGAAGGTGGCGGCCTGCAGGCCGGTCCACAACGCAAGGGAGCCGGGCAAGCGACTTCGCTCCTGCGGCATTCCGTAGACCAGCAGTGGGGCCAGAACGGCGGCGAGCAGGACATGGTGCGTGACGCGCGCGGAAAAGAGCGCGGAGCTTAGCGCGCAAAAGGGGGAGACGAACAAGATCAGTGCAAGGGCGGCCGATGCGACGATCAGTCGGCGTTGCAACGGGTTCCGAGCCAAGCGCCAGAGCCCCCAACTGCCCAACGCAAGGGCGAGCAGGAGGAGGGGGTCGAGGTTCCACCGTCCGAGCAGGTCTGCCGGGACGGGGGCCGCGCCGCAATAAGGCAGCCAGTCGCGCACGGGGGGCTGGATCACCGCGTTTGGCGGGCCAGCGCTGATACCACCTTCTGAGAAGGCGTGACGCGCCAGATGGTGTTGGACAGGTCATCGGCCACGATCAGGGCTCCCCTGGGATCCACCGTCACGCCAACCGGTCGGCCAAACGTCTTGCCATCAACCTGGAAGTCGGTGACGAAGGGAATCGGCTCCCCGACCGGCCATCCGTTGCGAAATGGGACGAACGACACCCGGTAGCCGACCGGCGTATCGCGGTTCCAGCTGCCATGCTCGCCAATGAACGTGCCCTCCGAGAAACGCGGTCCCATGGCAGCCGTCGAGAATGCCACGCCAAGCGGCGCATGGTGGGAACCGAGCGAATAGTCCGGTTTGATCGTTCGCGCGACCATTTCCTCCTTGAACGGGCGGACGCGACGATCCGGGTTGGCGCCCCAATAGGCATATGGCCAGCCGTAGAAGGCGCCTTCACGGACCGACGTCAGATAATCCGGCACAAGGTTCGGCCCCAGTTCGTCGCGCTCGTTGACGACGGCCCAGAGCCGCCCGGTACCAGGCTGGAACGTGAGCGCAGTCGGATTGCGGATACCCGTCGCATAGGGCCTGGTAGCGCCGGTCTGGGCGTCGACCTGCAGAATTGTGGCGCGGTCCTCTTCGACCGCCATTCCGCGCTCGCCGACGTTGCTGTTGGAACCGACGCCGACGTACAGGAAGCGCCCATCCGGGCTGGCGGTCAGCGACTTGGTCCAGTGATGATTGATGGCGGCGGGTAGCGCCGCAACCGTGACCGGAGCTCCATTGGCCTTGGTTTGCCCCGGCGCATAGGCGAAGCGAACCAGCGCGTCCTGGTTGGCGACGTAGATCTGGTTGCCGACCAGCGCGAGCCCGTAAGGCGCGTTCAGCTTGTCGGCGAAGACCGTGCGACCTTCGTAAGTCCCGTCGCCATTCGCGTCACGAAGCAGGGTAAGCCGGTCTCCGCTCTTAATGCTGCTCGTCCCCGTGCCCATGAAGTAGCCAGCAATGAAGTCCTTGGGGCGCATTGCTGGTGCCTCTCCGCCGCCTTTGCCTTCGGCAACGAGGATGTCCCCGTTTGGAAGCACCAGCGTTTGACGTGGGATCATCAGGTCGGTTGCGATCGGCGTGATCGTGAAGCCCTCTGGCACGGCCGGGCGGCGATCACCCCAGCCAGCCGGATCGGCGATGGTCATGCTAGGAAGGAGGCCGCGCTGCTTGTCAGGCAGGGTCGGATTGGGTCCGAACTGCCGGGCCTCGGGATCACCGCCACATCCGGCAAGGATGATGGTCAGGGTAGCGGTGGCGAACAGATTGACGGCTCTCATCGGCCAACTCCCGAGCGAAAACTGGCGAAGCCGAGCCAGACCGAGGTCAGCGCGAGGACGAAGGTGATCAGCGACAGGACCAGTCCGGCTGGCATCGTCGCCCAGGCATCCTTGGCGTGGATCAATGCTGCGATAAAGCCGATGACAAAGGTAGCGATCAGCACCAGCAGGTAGAGCGCGGCGCTCCGGTCGCGACGACGGTCACCACGGAAGAAGTCAACGACAGCCCACAACAGGGCTGCGCCGGCAAACACCATTGCCCCTGCATTGAGCCAGGCCGCAAAGTTGATCCACTGCACTTGATAGCTTCTGGAATAGGCCCAGTCTGCGATCATTGCTCCAAGGAACAGCGGCAGCGCGCCGGCGAGGAGAGCCGCGTGCACCGGGTGGATGGGGCGGGTGGCGTAGGTACTCTGTTCCAAGGTCGGCCCTTCCGAATATTGCCTTTGCTCTGAACTCTGGCGGTAAGAGCATGCCAGATTGCCAATGCCGGGCGAACGAAGACAGTTCCGTCACGAAAGCTGAAGGCTGCGCACTGAGGAGGGCCTAAAGCAGGGTTGGCAATGGCTGGATCGCAACCAATTGCAGACTGTCTGCTTCCGGCCACTCGCCGCCACTCAGGCCGGCTCACCCGAAGTCTGTTGCTGGCGCGAACCGGACCGTCTGCTTTTGGATCGGTAGAGGCAAATACCAGACATTCGCTCGTGCGAGGCCTCTAACGGCTGAGCATCCATCCAGGTGCAAGACCTTGCAAACTGATGGCCGCTTCTGGAACTGTGCTCTGGGAGGCCACCGCGTAGCCTGCGGAATTGATACGGGCCGAGCGCTGACTTCCTTGCGGGGTCCGGCGACGCGGCTTGCTCATGCAGCCAACGAGCCCGTCCAACGTTCAGCTGTGAGCATCCCCCTAAAGGTATGATTTTGCATCTTTCATCCGTTCCAAGGCCGGACCTCAATCCGCGCGCTTTGCTCCAGCAGGTAGCTCCGTATCGGAAGCCCCGCCCGGGGCGCAGTCTGACCGAACTTGCGATCACGGCCTTGCCGTTCGTGCTGCTCTGGACCGCGACCTGGGCCATCCTCAGTGCCGGGTACACGGCGGGTTTGCTGCTGACCATTCCGGCTGGCGGCTTTCTGCTCAGGCTTTTCCTGATCCAGCATGATTGTGGGCATGGCGCCTTTTTCTCGCGCCAGAAAAGCAATGACTGGCTCGGCCGGGTCCTGGGGGTGCTGACGCTAACGCCCTATGATTATTGGCGGCGTTCGCATGCCTTGCATCACGCAAGTACCGGCAATCTGGACCAGCGCGGCGTTGGTGACATCGATACGCTGACAGTCTCAGAATACAGGGCGCTCGGTCGAGTGGGCCGTTTTCGTTACCGTCTTTATCGCCACCCGGTCGTTCTTTTCGGCCTCGGCCCGGCATACCTGTTTCTGCTTCGCCATCGGCTCCCGATTGGGATGATGAAGAATGGCTGGAGGCCGTGGCTGAGCACCCTTGGCACAAACACCAGCATCGCCTTGGTTGGCGGCGTGCTCATTTGGCTTATGGGCCTCAAGATCTTCCTGCTGGTGCACATCCCGATCACGCTGGTGGCGGCTTCGCTCGGCGTGTGGTTCTTCTACGTGCAGCATCAGTTTGAGCAGACGCACTGGGAGCGCAGTCCCAAGTGGGCATTCCACGAGGCGGCGCTCTACGGCAGTTCGCACTACGCCTTGCCACCGCTACTGCGCTGGTTCAGCGCCAATATCGGCGTTCATCATGTTCACCACCTCGCCAGCCGCATCCCCTACTATCGGCTGCCCGAAGTTCTGCGGGACATTCCGGCGCTTGCTGCTGTCAGCCGAGTGAGTGTTCGGGAGAGCTTTGCCGCCGTACGGCTGGTGCTCTGGGACGAGCAGAAGCGGCGCCTTGTCTCTATCCAAGAGGCGCTAAGGGCCTAAAACCTTCCCGACCGTCAATCGCGCATGCCCGTGTCATCAATCAACCTGAGGACGGCTGTCGCTGGCTTGCGCGGCGACGATGAATGTATGTTCTTGGTGGTTAGTGGACCGACTGCTTTCGGTGGGCCGAGGCGGATAGCAGACGCTTGTTCATAGGTTCGGCGCGTCGGCTCGGCGCCCAAGCCAGTCATTCAGAGATACGCCACAAGCACCCGTTAGCGGCCGTCAAGTGCGATGCTCGACAGGTCTTGCCCTCTGTCGAGAGGTACGCCGGCCGCCTTGCGCTCGGAATAGCGATCGACGAGTTGGACTGCATGCGGGCGCATCAGAACGGTGAAGCGCACCAGTTCCTCCATGACATCTACGATCCGCTCGTAATAGCTCGACGGCTTCATCCGGCCGCCCTCGTCGAACTCGTTGAAAGCCTTGGCGACCGACGACTGGTTCGGGATGGTGAACATGCGCATCCACCTGCCTAGGATGCGCAAGGTGTTGACGCTGTTGAACGATTGCGACCCGGCCGACACCTGCATAACAGCCAGTGTTCTGCCTTGCGTCGGTCGCATTCCGGCCATGGAGAGCGGAAGGTGGTCAATCTGCGCCTTCATCACGCCGGTAATCTGGCCGTGGCGCTCGGGGCTGCACCAGACGTGTCCCTCCGACCAGAGCGACAGCTCGCGAAGCTCATCGACGGCGGGGTGATCGTCACTGACAACCTGGTCGGGCAACGGCAGCGTCGACGGATCAAATATCCGCGTTTCGCAGCCAAACAACTGCAGCAGGCGCGCCGCCTCTTCTACGCACAGGCGCGAGTATGATCGCTCTCGCAGCGACCCATAAAGCAAGAGGATGCGCGGCGGCGCGTCGCTTGGTCCCAAACCAATCGCGGGTTGATCGAAGATGTAGGCCCGCTCGAGTGCGGGCAGATGGTCGGCATCGGCAAGGGTGCGAAGCGGCATTCGATGTCCTTAGGCCGGCGCGGTCGAAGGAAACCAGCGGCGTCCAAGCCGAAGGGCCACGTGGACGAGCAGGATAAGGACAGGCACCTCCACCAGCGGCCCGATCACGGCTGCGAACGCGACAGGCGATGCCAAGCCAAACGCAGCAATGGCGACCGCGATCGCAAGCTCGAAGTTGTTGCCAGAGGCAGTGAAGGCGATTGCCGTGGTGCGCGGGTAGTCCGCGTCGATCAGCTTGCCCATGAAGAAGCTGATCAGGAACTGCACCACGAAGTAGATGGTGAGCGGAATAGCGATCCGCACGGCATCGAGCGGCAAGCGCACCACGTCACCGCCCTTCAACGTGAACATGGCGACGATCGTGAAGAGCAGCGCAGCCAACGTGATCGGGCCGATTCTTGGCAGGAAGAGGACCTCGTACCAGTCCGCCCCCTTTTGTGCGACGAGTAGGCGACGCGTGAGGAAGCCTGCCAAGAACGGTAGTCCAAGGTAGATCAGTACCGCCTGGGCGATCGTCCAGAAGCTCACGTCGATGATGCTTCCTTCTAGTCCGAACAGCGGTGGAAGGAAGCTAAGGAACAGCCAAGCGTAAGCGCTGAAGAAGACGATCTGGAAGACGGAATTGAAGGCCACCAGGCCGGCGACGTATTGGTTGTCGCCCTGGGCAAGCTGGTTCCAGACCAGCACCATGGCGATACATCGCGCCAGGCCGATCAGAATGACGCCGGTCATGTACTCAGGGCTGTCTCGCAGGAAGATGACGGCCAGCACGAACATCAGGGTCGGGCCAATCAGCCAATTCTGGACCAGCGAAAGGGCAAGCACGCGCTTGTCCGCAAACACCTTTGGTAGATCTTCGTAGCGTACGCGTGCCAGCGGCGGGTACATCATCATGATGAGGCCGATCGCGATCGGCACGTTGGTCGACCCAATCGATAGGTCATTCAGCGCCGATGGCAGGCCCGGGAAGACGCTGCCGAGCACCAGGCCCAAGGCCATCGCGGCGACGATCCATAGTGTGAGCCAGCGATCGAGGAATCCAAGCCGCTCAGGGCGAGAAAGCTGCTCCATCAGCTCAGCTTCTGGCCAGCATCATCGACTACCTGCTCGCCATCCTCCTTGGTGAAGGCGCCGCCTTGAGCATTGGGCAAGATATCGAGGACCGCCTCGGATGGGCGGCAGAGTTTCACTCCCAAAGGCGTTACCACCAGAGGCCGATTGATCAGTATCGGGTGCTCGATCATTGCGTTGATCAGCGCCTCGTCAGAGAGACTGGCGTCCTGCAGTCCAAGCTCAGCGAAAGGGGTGCCCTTCTCCCGCAGCAGGTCGCGTGGTCTCATACCGGCCCGATTGATCAACTTGACGAGCAATGCTCGCGCCGGTGGGGTCTTCAGATACTCGACGACGTGGGGCTCGACGCCGGAGTTGCGGATCATTGCCAGCACATTGCGCGACGTGCCGCAGGCAGGATTATGGTAGATCACGATGTCGGTCATGAGCGTTTCCGTCAGCAGCAGGTGAGTTCGGCGATCAGCGGCGCACAGAGTTGCGGGCTGCCGCGGCAGCAATCCTTGGCCAGGAAAAGCATTAGCTCGCGAAGCGTATCGATCTCGGCATGCTGTACCTGATTGCGGCCCTGCTTTTCAGCTCGCACCAGCCTGGCTTTCGCTAGCACCGCAAGATGAGTGGAGAAGGTGCTTTGGGTCATACCCAATCGGCTCACGACTTCGCCTGTCGCAAGCCCGGCGGATTCATGTCGTATGAGGAGCCGGAATGTTTCAAGCCGGGTAGGATTCGATAGCGCCGCTAGCGCGATCAAAGCATCTTCGGTCGTCATTAATCGGTATTAGCCGATGGATTTTGGTAGCGCTAGCCTGCTACTCTAGCTCGCGGGTGAAGCGGAAATCACCATGAGGTCGCCCAGCCCAGCAAGACGGCTTCAGTCGGACCCAGTCACCAATGCGTCGTGCAGGTGCAATAGGCACGTCGCAAAGCCGTCGCAGCAGAGTCTCTGCCCCCCGCTAGCGCAACGAAGTCTTCCCGGGGGGTATCTAGAATGAAACTGGTTCGTGCCAGCGCTTTTGCTGGAGTGTCGCTGCTGTCGCTTACGGCTGTTCCGGCGATGGCGCAAAGCGAGCGCGCTCCCGCCACGCCGATCGAGAGCGTCGCTGCCGGCGACACTGCCGAAGACGAGCAGCTGCGCACAGCGCAGGAAATCGTGGTGCAGGCCAACATCGGTTATCGTAACCGCAGCGAAGCGGCCGAGCCGGTCCTCGTCTACGACACAGACTATTTCCAGCGCTTCGAGCCGCTGACCATCGGCGATGCGTTGAAGCGCGTTCCGTCTGTCACCTTCCTGTCCGACGTCCTCGAGAGCGATGGCGCACGGCTCCGCGGTCTCGACCCCGGCTATACGCAGATCCTAGTCAACGGCGAGCGTGTGCCCGGCGCCAACGTCGACCGCAGCTTCTTCCTCGATCGCATTCCCGCCGAACTGGTTGACCGGGTCGAGATCGTTCGTGCCAACAGCGCCCGCCGGACTGGCGATGCGGTCGCCGGCACGCTCAACATCGTTCTTCGCGACGCGTTCAAGTTCGACGGCGGTTACGCCCGCGTCGGCGGGCTGTTGTTCGACGACGGCAAGGTCAAACCCAATGTCGGCGCGGTTTTCGGAAGCCCGGTCGGACCGGGCCGATTGCTGATCGGCGGCAACATCCAGGGGCGCTACAATCCCAAGCAGAAGTCGAGCCTTCGTTTCTCCGACTCGCCCGAGAATAATCCGTCCTTCCGCACCGAAGATTTCGATAATCGCGAGGACCAGAGCGACACCCGCGATGGCACCGATTATAACGTCAACGCGTCTTACGGCCTCGACTTGGGCGCCACCCGCGCCGAGCTCAGCGGCTTTTACGTCCATACCGATCGGACCGAGACCGAGCGCAGCTTCGAATATGATGATCCGACCGCCCGGACCGGTCCCGTCCGCACGCCGGTGAATGGCAATCTGCTGACCGACAATGCCAATGTGAACAGCATCAACCAGGACAGCTACTCGCTGGCGGCCAAGCTGGCGCAGGACTGGAGCGCTGGCACGACCACCGCGCGGTTCGGCGCCGCCCGCTTTCAGCAGGACAGCCGCGAGACCGAGTTCGAGATCGATTTCGACCGCGCGCCGCCGCGCTTCACCGGCGACTTGACGCTCACCGACATCGACGACCGGGAATTCAGCCTCGGGCTCGATCACAAGCTGCCGATCGGCGGCGGGGTCAATGTCGTGTTCGGCGGCTATGCGCAGGACAAGAGGCGCGACACCGACATCGCGACCGATCGCAACCGCTTCAACCTTGCGGCAGCAACGCGGGTCTACGACCAGTTCACGCAAAGCCCCGATGCCTTCGTCACGCCCTTCGATCCCTTGCTTGCCGTCGCCGGCGGGCTGAACCGGATCGACGAAAACCGCCGCGACCTGTTTGCCCTGGTCGAGGGCCGGACCGGCGCACTGCGCTGGGAAGCCGGGGTCCGGCGGGAAAGCACGGACGTGAAGATCGTCGACCTTGATAGCGGCCAGCGCTTCGACAATGATTTCGACCTGTGGCTGCCATCAGCCTCGATGAAGTTCGACCTGACCGGGCGCGACCGCCTCACCGCGTCGGTAGCGCGGACCAACCGTCGTCCCAACTTCAACTTCATCACACCAGCGCTGCTCGAGGCTGAACTTGGCGACAACGACCTGCTCGGCAATCCGCTGCTGAAGCCCGAAACCGCATGGGGCGTCGACGCTGGCTATGAACGGCGGATCGGCCGCACGGGCGTCGCCGGGGTCAACGTCTTCTATCGTCGCGTGAAGAATCTGGTCGAGGTCGCCAACACCGGCAACGAAGGCTCGGAAGGAGAAGGCACCTTCGTCCTGCAACCGCAGAACAGCGGCAGCGGCAAGGCATGGGGGATCGAGTTCGACCTTTCCGCCAGCCTCGCCGCCATCGGCCTCAGCGACACCGGCATCTTCGGCAACCTGTCGCTGCTCGACAGCTCGATCCGCGACTTCGCGGGTAAGCGGCGCTTCAACGGTCAGTCCAAATACGTCTACAACTTCGGCTTCATTCAGAACCTCCGCCGCCTCGATGCTGCCTTCGGCGCGACCTTCCGCAAGCAAGGGCCGGCGGTTGACCGGATCGTCGGGGAAGAGATCCGCACCACCTATGGCGCCGATCTCGAGGTCTTCGTCGAGAAGCGCTTGTTCGAAAAGCTGACCATCCGAGCGGTCGGATCGAACCTCCTGAATGGCAAGAAGAAGGAGGTGTTCAACAAGTTCACCACCATCGAAGATCAGGCAAATCGTGACTTCGATGAATATGAGCTTGAAGCGGAAGAAGCCGGACCCGTATTCCAGCTCGTCGCGAGGTACGCTTTCTGATGCGCCAGCTCATCATCCTGACGGCGCTGCTCCTGAGCGGTTGTGCCGCCACCGAAGTGCCTGTGGCGGTTCGCATCGGCAATGCCGACCCGGCGGTCAGCGTCGCTGCCCGGGGCGAAACGGCGCCGGTCGGGACGGAGGCGGAGGACGCCGCCGACGATCCCGCCATCTGGCGCAATCCCGCCGATCCTGCCGCCAGCCTGATCGTCGGCACGGACAAGAAGGCCGGGCTCTACGTCTATGGCCTGACCGGCACAACCCGCAGCTTCATCGACGCGGGGCGGGTCAACAATGTCGACCTCAAGTCCGATGTGATGGTCGGCGGGTCGCGCCAGATCGTCGTGGTGGCAAGCGATCGGAACGACCTCGCCAACGCCAAGTTCGCGCTGTTCACGCTCGATCCGCTCGCGGGTACGCTGCGATTGCTTGGAACACTACCAGCCGGTCGGGGGGAAGCCTATGGGATTTGCCTCGCCACGCTCGACGATGCGCTGCATGGCTTCATGGTCGCGAAGGACGGGACCATAAGCCAGTATCGCTTCGATCTCACCGGACAGCCAGGCGCGACCCTCATCCGGACAATGAAGCTCGCCACCCAGTCCGAAGGCTGCGCGGTCGAGGAAGGGCGCAAGCGGCTCTACGTCGCCGAAGAGGGGCGCGGTCTGTGGCGCTTCGATCTGGCAGCCGATGCAGCGACACCGCCAGTCCTCGTGGCTCCGGCCGACGGCAAGAGGCTGGTCGAGGATGTCGAAGGTGTGGCGGTTGCCCCTGACGGGCGCGGTGGCGGCTTTCTGGTTGTCTCCAGCCAGGGCGACAATGCCTATGCGGTGTGGAGCCTGGGCGACGAGCGCTGGCTCGGCCGCTTCCGCATCAACGCCGGCAGACTGGGCGGGACCGAAGAAACCGATGGGATCGAGCTTCAGCTTGGCGACTTTGGCGCTGATTATCCGGGCGGACTGTTCATCGCGCAGGACGGGATGAATGCGCTTTCGGCCCAGAACTTCAAGCTGGTGGCCTGGGCCGATGTCCTTGAAGCCATAAAGCAGCAGGCGAGAAACTAGGGCCATGCAGCTCGATCGCCGCACGTTCACAACAACCGGTCTCGCATCGCTCGCCTTTAGTGGCGCGTCGCGCGTCCGGGCCAGTCATGCATCCGAGGTTCTGACCTATCGCAACGAAGTGCCCGGCTATGGGCCCTTGCGGCGCGATCCTGCCGGTCTGTTCGATCTGCCCGAAGGGTTCACCTACACGATCCTGTCCGCGGCCGGCGAGGCGATGGACGACGGCTTCGCCACGCCCGACAAGTTCGACGGCATGGGCTGCTTCGCCCTCGACGCGAACCGCATTGCGCTGGTCCGTAACCATGAACTCAAGCCCGGCGACGAAGAATTGGGGCCGAGCGCCGGCCTCGCCCGGCTCGAGCAACGGCTGAAGGACGGCCCGGCGTTCGGTCGCGGGTGGGACGGCCGTGTGCTTCCCGGCGGCACTTCGACCGTGGTCATCGACCTCAGGACCATGAAACGCGAGGCTCAATGGTTGAGCCTCGCCGGGACTGCGGTGAACTGCGCCGGGGGCGATACACCCTGGGGGAGCTGGCTGACGTGCGAGGAGACCACGCTTGCAGCTCCCGATGTCGAACGTTCGCACGGGTGGATCTTCGAAGTGCCGGCCTACCATCGCGGCCTGGTCGATCCCAAACCGCTGACCGGCATGGGTCGCTTCCGACATGAGGCCGCAGCGGTCGATAAGCGCACCGGCATCTTCTACCTGACCGAGGACATGGCCGACGGCCTGTTCACCCGCTTCATCCCCGACAAGCCCGGTAACCTGGCCGCCGGAGGCCGTCTTCAAGCGCTGGCGATCGACGGCCTGCCGGGCATGGACACGCGCAACTGGGACCGGATTATTTTCGCCTCTGGTGCAGCTCCGTCTGTGCGATGGGTCGACCTCGACGCGGTCGACAACCCGGCCGATGACCTCCGAAAGCGCGGCCGCGCCGCCGGCGCCGCGATCTTCGCAAGGGGCGAAGGCATCCACGCCGGCAGCAACGAACTCTACTTCACCTGCACCTCCGGCGGCGCCAAGAAGCTCGGCCAGATATTCCGTTACATTCCCTCGCCGTTCGAGGGTCATGCCGGCGAGGTCGAGCGCTCCGGCCGCCTTCAGCTTTTTCTGGAAAGCGAGGATGCCAGCGTGTTCGACTATGGCGACAATCTCACCGTCGCGCCCAACGGCCACCTGATCGTCTGCGAGGACCGTACCGACGGCAAGCCTAATCATCTCCGTGGCGTGACCCACGAGGGCAAGGTCTACACGATGGCGCTGCTTCGCGCCGACACCGAACTGGCCGGCGTCTGCTTTGCGCCCGACGGTCGGACTATGTTCGTCAACGTTTACCGCCCTGGGCGAACGCTTGCCATTCAGGGTCCTTGGAGCACTTTGCGGCTGATCTGAATGAACGGCGGCAATCGCCTTTTTTCTTCACTGAAGAAGACTTGCAGCTTTCGGCCACCTGCGGACGCTCGGAGCACGGGATGGGTGGGCTGGCGAACCGGCCCACCATTCCACTCAGATCTCGGCCGCTTCGGCCAGCACCAGAGCATCTTCGACCTCGACGCCAAGGTATCGAACCGTCGTCTCGATCTTGGTGTGGCCAAGTACAATCTGTACTGCTCGGAGGTTGCCAGTCTGCTTGTAGATAAGGGCTGCCTTCGTGCGCCGAAGCGAATGGGTGCCGTAGTCCTCTCGACGGAGCCCAATTGCCGTCACCCACTCGTCGACCAGACGAGCGTATTGCCGGGTGCTCATGTGTGACAGCCGGTCAACGCGGCTGGGGAAGACATACTCGTCGAGCGAGCCACCGCGCCGCTCATCGGTAAGTGACGTCACCCGCTCTTTTTGAAGCGGTAGAGGTGATTTCGAAGAGCTCGGCTACTTCGTCGGCAATCGCCTTCTGGGCACTTGCGGCGATCATGTCGGTGGAAAGATTCACGGTGGGCCCGAAGGGGCGATTGGCTGTGGCGGTAACTTCGTGCCTGCGTTCCGAACGGCATAGAGGGGTTCGCTCGAGAGTCCGCTCTTCGATCTCCGCTCGATCGAGCCGTTGCGAAGGCCAGCAGGATTCGCGCCATCAAGGTAGCGGTTGATGCCAGAGGCAATGCCGACGATAGCATAGGCCAGTTCGTCCCGATCGACGGCCACGCGACCCTGATAGTCGGCCGTGCAGAGTGAAACCTTGTTTTCAGCAGTCAACACGTCCGCGGCGGCCGGCGACGAGAAGAAGACCCTCATGGTGCTGGCGAGGAGGAGGAGGAGCCTGCGCATCAGTCCAGGACCTCTTCCAGCTGTTTGATCAGGCGCTCGTAGAGGTAGGCTTTGGTCTCCTTGATGGTGAGCTTGAGCGTGCCAGATGCGTAGCTCGAACGTTGATGGTAGAAGGACTAGAGCGGGCGAAGCGCCTTCATCCTGCCCTCGTAGTTCTTCAGGCACATTCCCCAGCCCACTTCGAGGGCGCCGATCGGGTCTTCGCTTGGCTTAAGCTTTGGCGTAATCTCATCGCGAGAGATCCCGAACTGCTCCGCAATGGCCCCATAGAGGCAAGTGTGGATGTCGACGCGGATCTGGATGTCGCCTGCTAGAGCGACCACGCCGCTTGGTCCGAGAAGTAGGCTCTTCGACAAGGAGCCTGCCTGCTTGCCTTTGCTGCCTTTAGCAAAGTGAGTTTGCCCCCCACTAGAAATGCATACTTAAGCGCCGGCGAGCATGATCTACTCGGGGCGGAAGATTTCCAACTTTGTGCGGCTCTGTTCCCGACAGACCACAAGCAAGGACGTTAATACAAATTGCTTTTCAGCAGCGGTGAAACTCTCGGCCTGGCCTGGGCAATTCGAACGAAATTGAAAAAGATGAGGTCGGGCAGGAAAAGCCTGACCTGTCGGCACCCGGCCATGATCTGCGCTCCAGCATCAGCGCAGGGAGATTTCGGGGACGACTAGGCCCACCGAGGGTTAGGCCTTCAATTAGTTCAGATGCTGGCACCAGTCGCCAGGGTTAGGGATCGTTTCCGGACGCATCGTGCAACTGCGGACCTTCTGGGTCGATTGAAGCCCAACAGCGCACCTCCTCTTCAAATCGCCAGTGAGAGTACTTGGTTCTGGCCAGTTCACCGGCGATCGCTCGTAATCCTGCGTCGGTCTGGTGATGGTCGTCCGGCGGGAAGGGGAGGCGTTGACGAACGTAGGTGACAGGTATTGGTGGAAAGCGGAAGGGCTGCTTTGGGCCCGCAACGGGCAGAAGCGGACATTGCTTCAGACGCGACGTCGCGGCAGCAGCGCGCCTGAAGAGGACGTCTCTTTGCAATTCAGAAGCAAATAAGCTTGTTCAAACGCATGCAAGCGTCAAAATGACGGTCTAGGTGTAAGTCACGCCTGCTTGCAGGTCCTTGCGACGAATGCCGCACCCAACAGCGCCGAACCCAAAAAGCATCAGCATCCAGGTGGCTGGCTCAGGAACAGCAGATTCGAGCCTGGTTACTGCAACAACAGACGACCGATTGACGTCGAGGGAGAACGGCAAGGTGAACGTCAAGGACGACGCCGTCTGGCCCACGTCATCTGGAACCCGGTGGTCCCAGTCGTGAACGATGCTCCCACCAGACTGAGATTGGCCGAACTCAAGGTATAGGTGCCGTTGCTTTCCTCCAGAGAGAACCTCCCGTTGAGGAGGCCGGCCACGTTGTAGGTGATCGTCTCGGACGCGCATGCAGGCGTCGCGGCGCTCAGTGCCATCGCCATCACCGCAAGTTGCACTCGATTACGCATGGAAGCTCTCCTTGAGACTTAGCCTCCTGGCCGGAGGACCGATGAACGGGACTTGGGCCAGCGGAATGGAATTCCGCATTTCACCCAAGATAACGAAGCCTCCGACGACGATGCCGGGTCGTGACGCCAATTGTGCCAAAGCCCAGAAGCATCATCGCCCAAGTCGCGGGCTCGGGCACCGCCGCGGTCACATTCCGGATCGAAATGTTGTAGATGGTCGGACCACCGACTTCACCGGTGCCGATGTAATCCCCGGGCACAAACGTCGGCGATCCTTCGTAGCCGGCGAACAGTGGGTCACCCGCAAAGGAGATTCCGCCACCGCCGACTACGCTCAAGGCCAAGCCGCCGGAAGTTGAGCCCGAGTTGAAAAGCACTTCGCCCGTGCCGGCGTCGCCGTTCAGGGTAATCGGCACGCTTCTGATGATGAACAGGCCTTCGCGGAAGAAATCTATCTTGGTGGGAGAGCAATCAAGCTCGAAGCTTGCCGTGTCGAGACCAGCGATGCTGAACCCGCAAATATCGGCAAGGGCCGGGGAGGAGAAAGAGGCGGCGGCAATCGCCGTTAGTACGAGAGTGAACTTCATTTACAGTTACTCCCTCTTCAATGTTTGAGCTCATCGAACAGCAGGCTGGAGCTTGGAAAGGCCCATTCTGATCGGAGCGGTCAGCCGACTTGCTGGATCAAGGAACCCTGACGCCGGCGGCGCAGCGAACCGCCGACCAGGCCGAAACCGAGGAGCAAGAGGGCCCAGGTCGATGGCTCGGGCACGGCCGCGGACACGGCGAGATTGTCGATCTTCACATACATGCCGGGATCGTTGGTGGGGTGCGAGAATGTCAGCGCGCTCAGATTGTCGAAGCCGCTCAATGTGAAAGACTGGTACGACGATCCGATGCTGATGTTGGTTGTCACCGTTGAGCCATCGGCGCGGAGGCCCGTAAGAAGCAGCAGGTACTCGGAATACTTCGCATAGGCTCCGATGGCAGCGTCGAAGCTCGACACCGAGAAAAGCGATCCGTCGACGGCTCGCATTGTTTCAGCATGGCGGGTGTACATGAGGTACTCCCAACCGTTCCGAGCCGTCGGGTCTTGGGACCAGGCGTAGGCGCAGCAGTTTCCGGCGCTGGTGAACGTGTAACCCTGGGTCGAGACCTGGTTCTCGAAATAGGGCGGCACTTCCTCGAAGGTAAGGATGGTTGATCCGCTCGGATGATCCGGCTGGACCACCGCTGCCGGCGGGGTGCTGCCGATGTAGCCGGTGGAGTTGTCGACCGTCGTTTGGCTGTTGAGACCAGACGTGGATTTCAGCTGATAACTGGTACTCGTATTGGCCCAGAAGTTATAAAGCTTACCATCCGACGTGGTGAACAGGATGCCCGTGCTGTCGAACGGGTAAGCGCCGCCGTAGTAGATGTTGTCGTACGTGAATATACTTTGCGACGCAGTGTCGGGCTGGCTCGGATTCACGACGAGACCGGAAATCGACGTTCCATTCACATTGCCGGACATCGACTGGATATCGTATCCACCACGAGAGTTCAGCGTGTCACTTGCGGTAATGGCAAGATTGGCGCGGATGGCGCTTCCGGCGAAGACATTGGTGCTGGTGTACGTTGTCACGAACTCGGCGGCAGACGCTGGAACGCTGGCAAACGCGCAAGCGAGGGTGACGGGCAGCAGGCGCGCGGGCGGCGCGAGGCGCTTGATTGGAATCACGATCTTACCCCCAACAGGACGAGCCGTCTTGCCCCCAGTGAGCAAATCCGCCGTCGATAAGTTCGCGTTAATAAGGGTTTATCAGAGCCGCAAACCTCAATTGCGCGTTGGGACGCAGTGCCTAATCGAGCGGGATTTCAGGTTCGATCTGCAGCTCGCGCGCGAGTGAAGCGAGACCGAAACACTCGGCGGCCTGACTCCAACATCTCCAAAAATTGTAGCCAAGCAGCGGCTTGAACGCGGCGCGTCGGCCGTTGCTAATCGATGTTGTCGAAGGCGTGCTGTATTTGCGCCGATGCCGAAGCGCTAATCGGCGGCGCGGTCCTGGAAAGATGCCGTCGGCGCAGTTCGCTCGGCGGGTAGCCGAAAGCCTTGCGAAAGCTGCGAAGGAGCGATGCCTGGTCGCGAAAACCGTAGCGCTGCGCGAGTTCTGCAAGCGTGCTGGTATTGAGAGGATTGCACATCGCCCTGTGCAACGCGCGAAGTCGACGCATTCGATCATAAGCGAGAAGCCCCCCTTCGCGCTCGAACAAGCGGTAGATGACCGATCGCGAAACGCCCAATGCGGCGGTGATTCCCGATACCGTCAGCGTCCCTGGCGGTTGCGTGGCGACATAGTCCTTGGCGGAAGCGAGCAATGGCGACTGCGCGGACACGTCGGTCGCTCCGGCAGCCACCAGCGCGGCAGCGGTAAGGTCACGCAAGATGGCGGCGTAAAGCGGGGCACTTTCTTCCCTCGCCTGGGGAAAGAAGCGGATCAGATCGCACGCCATTTCGCGCAACAATGCCAATTCGGGAACGTCTGCCAATACTCCTTGAAAGTCGATCGATCCTGTCCGCTCCTCAAGAAAGCCGCGCGAGAAATACAGCATGAGCAGGCGTGCGCGCGTTGATGAAATCTCGCTCGTTCGACGGGCATCGCGGACAAAGCAGGCAGGCGGCATCAGATTACACGCATCACCGGCGGTCTCGAAGGTCATCGTGCCTTCAAGCAGCTGGGCAACCTGGATGAAGTCGGCATCCACGGCGTTCACGAGCTCGCGATCCCGGATGGCAACAAACGGGTCCACTTCCATCAGGATGATCTGCAGCGCGCCGAGGTTCCACATGTTGCCGCTACTGTGGAATGATCCGGGCACCGGCTGAGACAATCGCGCACAGCGAATATGGGCGCTCCAGTAGGAAAACTGCTCGGCCTCCGGGATCTGCGACGACTCGATGATTACTCTGGGGATTGTGCTCGAAGGGTCGACCTGCATCATTGCCTCGGAACGCGGAACGGAAAGCCTAAGAAGCGTCGTAAGTCGCTGGCTCAACGTCCGAAGGGGTTACTGCGCCTGCAATCCGTTGCACACATAACCTACTGCTAACGAAAAGTGATGCGATCAGAAATGATGTTGTCACTTCCATCCGATCGCATTTCATTTACCGGTGACCGGCAAGATCTCAGCCAAGTGCGCCGCAAGATCAGCGTTGCGGAAAGGTTTCGTCAGTCGAGGGAGGTCAGGCGAGATGCCGTCGACTTCCGCATATCCGGAGACGATCAGCACGGGTAATCCGGGGATCCGCGCTCGAGCCAAGCTCGCAAGGTCGGCGCCGCTGAGCCCCGGCATGAGGTGATCGGTAACGAGAAGGTCGGGGGCCTGCCCGGTTTCGAGCAGCTTCAGCGCTTCATCGCCCGAGGTTGCTTCGACGACGTCGAATCCGAGGTCGATGAGCATGTCGGCCGTGCTCATCCGCACCAGATCCTCGTCGTCGACTAGAAGCACGGTGCCCCGCACCAGCGGTGTCTGCGTCGGTGTCGACGACGGCGCCTGACCTGTCGCGGGCTCTGTGCTAAGGGGAAGCCAGAGGGTAACATCGGTCCCCTTGTTCGGAGTGCTGTCTATGCTCAGCCCGCCGCCGAGCTGCGCGGCAAGGCCGTGCACCATAGAAAGGCCAAGGCCCGTCCCTTTCCCGATGCCCTTGGTCGAGAAGAAAGGCTCCACCGCCCGTCTCAGCGTCTCTTCATCCATGCCCGCGCCCGTGTCGCTGACGCTCAATCGGACATAGTCGCCCCGCCCGAGTCCGGCCGGATGCCGGGCCGAGATGCGCTCGCTGCGCGCCGCGATGGTGAGCTGCCCGCCCCTTGGCATGGCATCGCGCGCATTCACCGCAAGGTTCAGCAGCGCCATCTCAAGCTGGTTGGCATCGGCGATGGCGTGGGGAAGCGCGGGGTCCAGATCGAGGCCGAGGTCGATGGTCGGCCCGACGGTCGAGGCGATCAGATCCGTCATGCCGCCGACGAGTGTGCCGATATTCACCGCAGTCGATTGAAGCGGTTGCCGCCGGGCAAACGCGAGCAAGCGCTGCACCAAAGTCTTGGCGCGCTCCGCCGACTGGAGGGCACCATCGATCAGTCGGCGCTCGCGTTCGCTGCCGATGCCCTTGCGCACCAGCATGTCGAGCGAGCCGATGATCGGGGTCAGGAGATTGTTGAAATCGTGCGCCACGCCGCCGGTCAGACTGCCCATCGCCTCCATCTTCTGGCTTTGCCGCAACGCCTCCTGCGCGGCAGCGAGCTCGGCCTCCTTTCTTTTGGCATCGCTGAGGTCACGACCGACGGCGATGAAGTTCAGGCCGTCGGCTTCGGGAGCGACGGTCCACTCGATCGGCTTCCATCCGCCGTCGGACGTGGCGATCCGGTTCTGGAAGCGCGCCGGCTGGCGGGTCGCGCTCATCCCCTCGATCGCCGCAAGGGTCGGCGGCATGTCGTCGGGATGCATGAAGCTTGCGTAGCCCTGAGTGAGCAATTCGGCCTCGGTCCACCCGAGCACCTGCGTCCAGGCCGGGCTGACGGCCGACATCATGCCAGTGAAGTCCGCCCGCGCGAGCATGTCCTGCGACAGGTTCCAAAGCCGGTCGCGTTCGGCAGACCGGGCTTCGACCTGCGCCTCCAGGGTCTCGTTCAACTCATGCAGAGCCTGTTCGGCCCGTGCGCGTTCGACGGCTGCCCAGGTGCGCTCGGCCGCATCCTGCATCAGCGCGATCTCGGTCGCTTTCCATTGCCGCGGTTTGCTCTCGTGCGCGTAGAGGAAGGCAACGAGTCGCCCTTCTTTGATTAGGGGCACCGCAATGATCGCTCGCAGGTTGGTGCTGGCCCACGCGTCGGCGACGTTGGCCCCCGCCACGCGCGGATCCGAGGCGCTGTCGTTCACCACCAGGGTGCGGCCGGCGCGCAGTTCCTCCGCGATCGTTTGTCCAAACCCATCGAGAAGGCGCGCTTCGCCGGCCAGGCTTGGCATGGACCTCGTCCAGTCGCGCGACACACGGATGATCTCGCCATCGGCGTCGATCTCGCCATAGCCGGCCCGGCTAACGCCTAAGGTCGCGCCGAGCAGCTCCGCCGCCACGCGCATCACGCTGACCGGGTCGTCGAGAGTCCTGAGAGATTGCTCGAGGTCGAGGCGGAATGACTGGGCGCGTTCGCCCATCACACGCGCGGTCGTTTCGTTGCCCTGATTGAGAATGCCGACGATTTCGCCGTTCTCGTCGCGGATTGGCGTGAAGCTGTAATTCCAGTAGGTTTCCTGCACCTCCCCGCCACGGCGTATGGGGAGCATCTGATCGAAGGTTGCAAAGCCCTCGCCGGTTCGCCAGACCTCGTCGAATTGGGGCCCGACGACGGGCCAAATGTCGGCCCAAACTTCCGCGCCAGGACGGCCGAATGCCCAAGGGTGGCGCTCGCCGGCGATCGGGGCCCAGGCGTCGTTGTAGATGAGGCGGAGTTCGCGTGTGCAATAGATCGCCGTGGGAAAACTCGAGTCGACGCAGAGCGACAAGGCTACTTTCAAGGCACTTGGCCAACGATCGGGCGACCCCAGCGGGAAATCCAACCAGTCAAACGACGTCAGCATAGAGATACTGGGACTCTGATTAGGCTGGTCAGTGCTTTGCGACAAAGTTGCAGACGTTTTACCGGAGAAGATCACAATTTCGACTACAGCCTATCGAGGATGTGCGGAAGCCTCCGCAAAAGGCTGGAACAACCCAGAGCGCAGATGACATCGGAGTCGACGTCGCGATACTGGGTGCCAGCCGTTCCTTGCTGCTCGACGGCAAGGCCACTTTGTTACCTACCAAGATGCTCGGATGGGTCGGCAGTATTGGAAAGCAGGGGAGGACGCGAAAGGGCTTGGCAGGTAATCGACCTCGAAACCGAAACGTAAGGACTGCGCTACGTATTCGGGCGATTGATCGGCGGTCACCCCCAAGACCGGTTTAGGATCGTTGCGGCGCTGAGCGCATGGTCTACATTCGGCGAAAAGCAGACGCTGGACATGGCAGGACGACTTGCACCCCTATCGGAAGCTCAAGCTCAGCTAGCTGCTACGTAAGCAAAGAGCTTAGCGCCCCATTCGGTCTGCATGCATGACGAGTGTGGCAACCAGCCCGGTGCATTGCCAGTCGTAAGATAGAGATCCGGCCAATTGGGATGAGACGCTACGCTGGATCATCCGGCTTCCGAAGCCGGTCATGTCGGGCGAGGCAAAAACTGATGGCCCTCCGGTTTCGGCCCAGGTGAGGATGACCTCGTTACCGTCCGATCGGCCCGTAACGTCGAGCTGTCCCTCGGCTGCGGAAAGGGCGCCGTGCTTCACCGAATTAGTAGCCAGTTCGTGCATCACCATCGCCAAGGTAGTGGCGGTGGCCTGCCCAACACCCATCCGGGGTACGGCCACCCTGATGCGGCCCGAGAAGGCTCCCGTGTCCTCATAGGGTGAGAGTAGTACCGACAGCAGGTCACCGAGCAGGGCTGCCTTACCCTGCTCGCCCGGCAGGGGGCGAACAAGATCGTGCGCACGGCCAAGCGAGGTCAGGCGCTGAGTCAATTCACCGGTCATCTGCTCGACCGACGCCGCGGATCGCGAAGTCAGCTGGGTTAGACCGGCTGCGATCGCGAGCAGGTTCTTGACGCGATGGCTCATCTCGCCGGCGAGAAGTTCGTTGCCTTCCTCGGCCTGCTTGCGCCCGGTAACGTCGAGAAAGATGCCGAACATCGCCCCTTCGGAATCAGCCATTTCTGCCGACATACCGCGCGCCGAGATCCACCGGATGTCGCGGCCTACCAGGATACGAAAGACGATCTCATACGGTCCGGGGACGGACCGAGTGGCCGTGAACGCCGCCTTCACGCGGTCACGATCGGCAGGGTGAATGTGCGCAGAGAGGTCCTCGAAACTGACGCTCGAACTCCACTCGAGTCCCCAGAGGTCGAAGGCGCGCTCATCCATTGCGAAGCGGTCGTCGGCCAGATTCCATGACCACAGGGCGACGCAAGCGGCGTCGACTGCAAGGCGCAAATGCTCAGGGCCCCAGACCTGATCGGGAGAGTCGCCTGCAAACACCGTGGATACTTTCTGAAGCCCGGCGGCGCCTCGAGCCGTAGGTTTCGAATGCTTATCCTACCTTTTCGTTCTTGCCCATAACCGGACAGGCAGGCGCCTTTTCGGTACTTCTGGGCCCACCATGGCCATCTGGCCCGGTGCATACCGGTGCCCCAGACTTGCAAGCGTGACGATGCCTCGCTGAGCTGCGGCGCGCACTCTGAGTGAGCTTAACCGTCGCCGCGCCGATATCGCAGTCGGACTTGTTGTGAACGAGATAAGTTTGCGTCGCATTTAGCAGGCACGACACTCGGAGGCGGAGGCGGATATCGCCACGAGACAGCTTTGGTGATCGGCTAAGTGTTCAGGTGAGTAGGAGAGAGTCCGCATTGCCGCCTCATTTGTGGCGGTTTTCTGCGAAGAGCTAACGAAAGTGGAGCGGGTAGCGGGAATCGAACCCGCGCGTTCAGCTTGGGAAGCTGACAGGCTACCATTACATCATACCCGCGGCGCCGCCCGGGCGATTGCCACAGGGGTGGGGCGGAGACAAGGGTTTCGCGGCCATGATCGCAGGCAAAGAGAAAGGGCGCCGCTCGGGTGAGCGACGCCCTCCATCCTGTTGCGTGAACGCCGAGCCTTACAGGCCGAGGTTCAGGGTAGCCATGATCGCCCGCGGCGCCACCGAGGTGAAGCGCGGCTGGCTGCTGTTGAAGCCGAACGCGTTAATGCTCGTCGACAGGTTGCCGAAGTAGCGTGCGTTGAACAGGTTGCTGACGTTCACCTGCACGTAGCTGCGCTGGTTCGGGATGAACGGCAGGCCGACGCGGGCGTCGAGGTCGAAGTAAGTGTAGCCCTTGCTGACGACGTCGTTGACGTCGGTCGCAAAGCGGTCACCCACATACTTGCCCTGGATACCCACGACGACGGGCGAGAAGTTGATCTCGGCGCGGCCGCCAATCTGCCACTTCGGCGTTTCCACGACCTGCTTGCCACCGGTGCGGGCGCAGACATTGTAGGTGTTGACGCCCGAGGTCGGAAGCGTGGTCGGGAGCGGGTTGCAGAAGTAGGTCAGCCCGTTGACGCTGCCGATGTTGGTGCTGGCATTGATCGCCGCCGTCGTCGATGTCGCGGGGATGGCCACCGGGACGTAGTTGAAGGCGCCGATGACGATGTCGTCCTGCAGCTCGGCCTTGGTGTAGCTGACGTTGCCGATCAGGTTCAGGAAGGTGGCGACCCGGGTACCGATGTTGGCATCGACGCCCCAGCTCTTCACCTTGCCGACGTTACGGTCGATCGACAGGTTGGTGATCGGGTCGAAGCTCGACACGATGCGGTTGCTGTAGTCGATCTTCCACGCGGTGGCTTCGGCCTGCAAACGGCGGGTGACGTAACGCGCGCCAAGGTCGTAGCTGTTGGTGCTCTCCGGCGTCACGCCGATGAACGGCTGGCGATAGAGGTTGTCGGTCCGCGGCGCCGAGAAGCCCTTCGAGTAACTCGAGAAGATGCTGATCGCGTCGGTGACCGCGAAGGTCGCGCCGACGTTCGGAAGCAGCTTGTGATACTTGTAGGTCGCCTTGAACGGAGCATATTCCGGGGTGCCGAGCAGGCCGGCGACCGGCGGATTGAAGTTGTTCGGAACCAGGTAACGGCCGCTGTTGGGACCGGTCAGGGAGACGTCGGCCGGCTGAACGCAGTCCGGGAAGCCGCCACCGGCCGCCGGAGTGAAGCAACGCTGGTCGAGCTGACGCTCGAACCACGGCGAACGCAGGCCGACTTCGACCCGCAGGCGGTTGTCGACGAAGCGGCCGATATACTGGCCCGACAGCTGATTGAGCAGGGCGATCGAGACGCGGTCGCGGTTCTGCAGGACGGTGCCGGCGGCGGTGATCACCGGCGGCCCGTTGCGGCCGAAGAAGGGATTCAGGACCGAGAAGTCATCGCCGGTGAAGCTATATTCACCCGTCTGGCGGTGATGCGCGCGATCGAAGGTGTAGGAAGCGCGCAACGTGTGCTGGCGGCTTGGACGCCACACCAGTGACGTCACGAGGGTGGCGCGGTTGGTGTTGGTGATCGACGGGCGGCCAAGCAGGACGGTGTCGAGCGTGTCACGATCGCCGTTGAGGTCGACGCCGGTCGAACCGGCAACGCCCTGACGCAGGAGGTAGCTGTTCTCGGCGATCAGCGCGGTTTGGCTGCCGCCGTTGGCGAGGGTGTACTGATAGGTTGGGTCGACCGTCAGGATCAGGCCGTCACGCAGGGTGAAGCGCGACTGCAGGCCGACGTTGCCAGTGTTCGACGGATTGATCTGGCCCGACAGCTTGTTGGCAAGGCCTTGGGTGGCGAGCGGGCCACCAGGCGTGAAGCAGGTCGCCGGATCGCTCTGGATGGTGCCGTTCACCGGGGTCGGGCGGGTCTGAACGACACCGGCCGAGTTCAGGCAGTCCTTGAAGAAGGCGAGGTCGTCAATGCGATCCCACTGCGACTTGCTGTAGTCGCCGACCACCACGGGGCTGCCGGTGTAGGTCGTCGGAACGATGGCCGGCGCGTTGGGCACGTTGAAGATGGTGCGCAGGTCGGCCAGCGTCGGGTTGTTGTAGTTGTTGTTGCGGTTCTCGTTGTAGTGACCGACGAGCGAGACGAAGTCGCCATTCGCCAGCGGCTGATAGATTCGCGTATTGAACTGGGTCTTCTGAATCTCGCCTTCACCGCGCCAGTGATCGTAGTTGGTGCGGCTGCCCGACACCCAGGCGCGGAGGCCGCCGCTGGTGATGTCGCCGGTGTTGATCTGGACGAAGGCGCGGCGGAAGTTGAAGCTGCCGCCCGAGATTGCGCCGCGGACCTGCACGTCGCGAGTCGGAAGCGCGGTGCGCAGGTTGATGGTGCCGCCGGCCGCCGAGGCTGTCGGGCTGTCGACGTCGGTCGCGCCGAGGTTGACGTTGATCTGCTCGATCAGCTCGGGGTCGACCTGCTGGTTCGAATAGACCGCATAGTTGCCGCTGTCGTTCAGCTGCACGCCGTTCAGCGTCAGGCTGATGCGGTTGCCGTCGAAGCCGCGGATACGGATGTTGCCGCCCGAGCTACCGTAGGGATCGCTCTGGGTGAAGTTGACGCCCGGGATGATGTTGATCGAGTTCAGGACCGACTGGCCCGGATTGCCCTTGGAGATCAGTTCCTGCGTGATCAGGCCCTTGGCCTTGGTCGAGTCCTGGACCACCACGCCGGCGGTGCCGGGCTGGCTGCGGGTGCCGGTAACGACGATGGTGTCGCGCTCGGTTTCTTGGGTACCCGTGGACTGGGCAAAGGCGGCGGTCGGCACAAAGGCGACCGCAGTCGACAGCAGGAGAAGCTTCTTCACGTGGGATACCCCGTAATGGTGTGAATGACTGACGCGAGTTCGTTCAGTTCACCGGGGCCGCTAGGGCTGGATTAAGACAAAAAGGTGACCTCCCGAAGGATGCCACCAACTTGCCTGATCCGTGTTGTTGCAATGCAACATCTGCCCGTCGCCACCCCCGCGACTCGGGCGAGGCATGAGCAGGTTAACGCCAAATTTTCAAGCTGTGCGGCTGTCCATCGAGCGTCCAAGCTTCACGAACAGCAGGATGAGTGGCGGAACGAACACAATCGACAGCACGACTTTGGACAGCATCTGTCCGGCCAGCAGGGCGCCGATCGGGAAGACGCCATAGAAGGCGACAGTAATGAAGATCAGGGTGTCGACGATCTGGCTGAGGGCCGAGGCCACAGCCGAGCGGAAGTACAGCAGGCGCCCGCCTTCGCGGCCCTTGAGCGCGGAGAAGATGGTGACGTTGAGCACCTGGCTGGTGCCGTAGGCGATCAGGCCGGCAAGCCAGATCCGCAGGTTGGACCCCATGATGGTTTCGAACGAGGCGAGCCGTTCGGCCTCCATCTTGTCCGACGCCGGAAGCGCGAGCACCAGCACGGTCAGCGCGGCGGACATCAGCAGCGGGACGAAGCCCCACACCACCAGCTTGTTGGCGACCGCGCGGCCGTGGAGCTCGGCCACCGCGCTCGATGTCACGACCAGCAGCAGGAAGGCGAAGATGCCGGCCTCGACCGCCAGCGGTCCCAGCGCGACCTGCTTGTTGCCGAGCACGCCGGCGATGCAGACCATGCCGCCGTAGACAATGCCGAAAGCGAACAGGGATGGGCTGATCAGGGTGCGAAGCGGCGTGGTATCGGTGCTCATGGGGCGCGAGGGGTAGCGAACGGCGCGGGAAGTGCAACCGCCACGCACTTGCGGCAGCGGGGCCGGGTGACCACCTGCGGTGCTCGGCAGGCACGAGGGCACGTCAGCGATGAAGACCAGCGACAATACCATCCTCCTCACCGGCGGCGGATCCGGGATCGGACGCGCGCTGGCGCAGCGCTGGCACGATGCCGGGAACAAGGTAGTGGTTGCCGGGCGCAACACCGGCACGCTCGACGAAACGGCGGCCGGGCGTGACGGTATCGCTGTCGAGCGGCTCGACGTCGATGACCTGGAGGGCCTTTCCGCCAACGTCGCGGCGATCCTCGGCCGCCATCCCGACATCAACGTGCTGGTGAACAACGCGGGGATCATGCGCTTCGAACGGCTCGATGCCGAGCGCGACCTCGCGGACGCCGAGGCGACGATCGCCACCAACCTGCTCGGGCCGATCCGGCTGACCAATGCGCTGATCGATCATCTGACCGGCTAGGCGGACGCTGCGATCGTCAACGTCACCTCGGGGCTTGCCTTCGTGCCGCTGATGTCGACGCCGACCTACAGCGCGACCAAGGCGGCCATTCACAGCTACACGATCGCCCTTCGCGAATCGCTGCGTGGGCGGGTCGAAGTGATCGAACTGGCCCCTCCGGGTGTGCAGACCGACCTGACGCCGGGCCAATCGACCCGACCCGGCTACCAGCCACTCGACGAGTTCGCCGACGAGGTGATGGCGCTATTCGCCAGCGAGCCGACGCCGGAGGAGATCTTGGTCAGGAACGTCCAGCCGTTCCGTTATTCCGAGCGTGACGGCACGCAGGCTCAGCTGGTCGGAATGCTGGTGGAACGTTCGCGTGAGACCCTTGCCGATCTGAAATAGGCGCGTGGTCGCGCCCGGGCGGGAAGGTTGACCCCGCCCGTTCCCGCCCCTAACCGCCCGCCTCCGTGGACCTTTCCCAAAATCCGGCACCCGCGCGCCATGCGACTGACATCCTCGCTATGGGCGACGCGCTTGTCGACGTCATCGCGACCTGCGACGACGACTTCCTGACCCGCTTCGACCTGCCGCGGGGCGCCATGCAATTGCTCGACGAGCCGCAAGCGCTGGCGCTGTACGATGCCATGGGATCGGCACGCGAGATGAGCGGAGGCTCGGCGGCCAATTCGATGGCGGGCGCGGCGGCGATGGGAGCGGACGTCGCGTTCGTCGGACAGGTCGCCGACGACCAGCTCGGCACCATTTTCACCCACGACATGCGGGCGCTTGGCGTACGGTTCGACACGCCGCCGCTGACCGACGGACCGGCGACCGGGCGGTGCCTGATCCTCGTCACGCCCGATGGCGAGCGGACCATGAACACCTGCCCGGGCGCGGCGCATTGCCTGCCGCGTGAGGCGGTCGACGAAGCCGCGGTGCGCGCGGCCGCGATCCTCTACCTCGAAGGCTATCTATTCGGGCCCGAACTGTCGCGTCAGGCGATGTTCCGGGCAATCGACATCGCCCGTGAGGCTGAGAAGACGGTCGCCTTCACGCTGTCGGAGAGCGTCTGCCTTCCGGGCCGCAAGGAGCCGCTCCAGCAACTCATCGCGGCCGGCGGGATCGACCTCATCTTCGCCAACGAGAGCGAGGCGCTGCAACTGGCCGGCGCCGCCGATCTCGACAACGCGGTCGAGCGGTTGTCGGCGCAGGTCGGGACGCTGGTATTCACCCGAGGCCCAGCCGGCGCGCTGGCCTTCGAGAAGGGCGTCATGACCGAAGTTCCCGCCATTTCCGTGCCGCAGGTGATCGACACTACGGGCGCCGGCGACCTGTTCGCCGCCGGCTTCCTCGCCGCGCGCTGCAAGGGCCATCCGATCGACCGGCAGCTGATGACCGGTGGGATCGCCGCGGCGGAAATCATCAGCCACTTCGGCGCGCGCCCGGTCGCCGACCTCGCCGAACTGGTGAAGCTGTGACCATCCGCCGCATCGCCGTTTATTGCGGGTCCGCGCCAGGAAACGATCCTGTATTCGCCGAAGCAGCGGTCGCCCTTGTTCGTGAAATGGCATCGCGCAAGATCGACCTCGTCTACGGTGGTGGGCGGCTTGGCCTGATGGGCCTGATCGCCGACACCATGCTGGAGGCCGGCGGCGAGGTGCATGGCGTCATCCCCGCCGCGTTGGTCGACAAGGAAGTCGCGCATCTGGGGCTGACCGAATTGCATCAGGTCGCCGGCATGCACGAGCGCAAGGCGCGCATGACCCAGCTGTGCGACGCGTTCGTCTGCCTGCCCGGCGGGATCGGCACGTTGGACGAACTGTTCGAGGCCTGGACCTGGAACGCGCTCGGCTATCACGCCAAGCCGTTCTGCCTGCTCAACGTGAACGGCTTCTGGAACGGGCTCGACAGCTTCATGGATCATGTCTCGGCGTCGGGCTTCCTGTCGCCGGCAAGGCGGGCCCAGTTGCTGGTCGCCGACACGCCGGCGCAAGCCATCG
This sequence comes from Sphingomonas glaciei, assembly GCF_023380025.1. NCBI lineage: Bacteria > Pseudomonadati > Pseudomonadota > Alphaproteobacteria > Sphingomonadales > Sphingomonadaceae > Sphingomonas > Sphingomonas glaciei. The sequence continues at coordinate 930,405 of NZ_CP097253.1, read as the reverse complement.
ACAGGCTGGACGAAGCTGCAGCAAACGCTACGCAAGGCATGGTCTGGTAAACGCCGGGGGGCGGGGAAGCTTACAACATGAACCAGTTCTTCGGCCTGCTTGGCGTCGTCGCCATCCTGCTCGTCGCCTTTCTCCTGTCGAGCGACAAGCGCGCCATCCGGCCGCGGGTTGTAGGCGCTGCCTTCGCGTTCCAGGCCGCGATCGCGTTTCTGGTCCTGTACACCAGCGTTGGCCGGCAGGGCATCGAGGGGATGAGCCGCGGCGTGTCCAACCTCCTTGGCTATGCCGCCGAAGGCACCAAGTTCCTGTTCGGTCCGAAGGAAGCCAATCCGGCGCTGTGGAACACCTTTGCGCTGGGTGCGCTGCCGGTGATCATCTTCTTCGCCGCGCTGGTGTCGATCCTCTATTACCTCGGGATCATGCAGCGGATCGTGCGCTGGGTCGGCGGCGCGATCGGCTGGATCACGGGGATCGGCCGGGTCGAGGCGCTCGGATCGGCTGCCAATATCTTCGTCGGTCAGTCGGAAAGCCCGCTGGTCGTCCGTCCCTATCTCGCCAGCCTGACCCCGCCGCAGCTGTTCACCCTGATGGTGGTCGGCATGGCGGGCGTCGCCGGGACCATCCTTGCCGCCTATGCCAGCCTGCTCGGTGAGCAATATCTGCCGTTTCTACTCGCCGCCGCCTTCATGAGCGCGCCCGGCGGTATCCTGATGGCCAAGCTGCTGATGCCCGACCCGATCGAGCCGGTGCCCGCGCCGACCACCGGCGAAGCGCTGGCCGAAGCCGGGCCGCCGGCCGAGACAGTCGAGATCGCCGAAACCTTTGAAGAAGGCGAGAAGCCCGCCAACATCATTATGGCCGCGGCGCAGGGCGCCCAGACCGGCGTCAAGCTGGCGGTTGCGGTCGGCGCGATGGTGCTGGCATTCGTAGCGCTGGTTGCGCTCGCCAACGGCATCCTGGGCGGCGTCGGCGGCTGGTTTGGGCTCGAGGGACTGAGCTTCCAGCAACTGGTAGGCTACCTGTTCCAGCCGATCATGTTCCTGATCGGCGTGCCGTGGGCCGAGGCGGGTGTCGCCGGCGGGCTGTTCGGGACCAAGATCGTGCTCAACGAATTCGTTGCCTTCATCGCGCTGGGCGATGCGGCGGGACCGGCGGCGGCGCTGAGCGACCGCAGCCGGGCGATCGTCACCTTCGCGCTGTGCGGATTCGCTAATTTCTCCTCCATCGCGATCCAGATGGCGGTGACCGGCGGGCTTGCCCCCAACCAGCGTCCGGTGATCGCGCGGCTCGGTCTTAAGGCACTGCTCGCGGGCAGCCTCGCCAACCTGATGAGTGCGGCGCTGGCGGGGATCATGCTGCCCTGAACTCTTGGCGGAACAGTCGCTTCGGCGTAGAGGCGAGGTCATGACGACCGACACCCTCACCGCCGACAACATCGCTTCCGTTTCGCTCAAGGAGGCCGACGCCGACGGCGACGCCTTCGCCCAGCATTTGGGCCGCAGCTTCGAGGAATATGGCTTCGCCGTCCTCGCCGATCACGGCATCCCCGACGACCTGATCGCCCGGGCCGAGCAGAAGGCGAAGGAGTTCTTCGCGCTGCCGGAAGAAACCAAGCGCAAATATGCGCTCGGCAGCGGCGGGGCGCGCGGTTACACGCCGTTCGGGATCGAGACCGCCAAGGGCGCCAAGGCGCACGACCTCAAGGAATTCTGGCACGTCGGACGCGAACTGGCGGAGGGGCACAGCTTTCGCGACGTGATGGCCGACAATGTGTGGCCGTCCGAAGTGCCTGGGTTCAAGGAGACCTTCCTTGAGCTGTACGACACCTTCGACCGCACCGGCGTTACCGTGCTGAAGGCTATCGCGCGCTATCTCGGGATAGACGAGGATTACTTCACCGACACGGTCCGCGACGGCAATTCGGTCCTCCGCCTACTGCACTATCCGCCGCAGAAGGAAGCTACTGGCGAGCATATCCGCGCCGGGGCGCATGAGGACATCAACACCATCACCTTGCTGCTCGGCGCCGAGGAAGCGGGCCTTGAACTCAAGACCCGCGACGGACGCTGGATCCCCGTTTCGCCTAAGCCCGGCGAACTGGTGATCAACATCGGCGACATGCTGCAGCGGCTGACCAACGGGAAGCTCCGCTCAACCCCGCACCGGGTGGTCAACCCGGCACCGGATCGCGCCAGCAATGCGCGTTATTCGATGCCCTTCTTCCTCCACTTCCGGCCCGACTTCACCATTGAGGCGCTGCCCGGCACCGTCCCGGCAGGGGAGGAGCCCAAGTGGCCGCCGATCAGCAGCCACGATTACCTGCTGGAGCGGCTGCGCGAGATCAAGCTGGCCTGAACCAGCCAGTTACGCGGAATTCCTGAATCCTCCATCGGGGCAGGGCTGCAACAAAGCCGGTGATCGATCAATCCGGCCCGTGAAGCGGGCGGAATCTCACTCCGCAAGGGGCCACCTATCGCGCGACACTGGTGATCGCGATGATGAGGAACGTCACAACAGCCAATGGCCCTGGCCATAGCCGGCGATCACGCCCCCGGCGCCGAAGCCGACGATATCGATTGCTCCATCATTGTTGATGTCGGCCAGTTCGCGATGGAAGCTGTTGTCGCTGGTCCAGCCCTGGTTCGCGCCGAAGTTCAGGAGATCGAGGCGAGAGGGCGTGAAGGTGCCGTTGGCTTCGCCGTAAGCGACATAGGTGCCGTTGATCCCGAACCCGACGATATCGGCCCTGCCGTCACCGTTCACGTCCGCGACGTCGCGCGCGAAGCTGTTCTGGTTCGACCAGCCCTGTTCCCGTCCGAAGTCGAGAAGCACCAGCTGGGTTTCCCCGAACGTGCCATCGCCCCTGGCCAAGGCGACCAGCACACCGGCGCTGCCAAAGCCGATGATGTCGTCGGCCCCATCGCCGTTCACGTCGGCAACGGTGCGGTGGGAAGCATTGTCGCTGGTCCAGCCCTGCTGTACCCCGAAATTGGCCAGGACCAACGCCGCGGTCCCGAACGAACCGTCGCCGTTGCCGAGCGCGACCAGCGTCCCGCCCGCACCGAAGCCGATGAGGTCGGCCTTGCCGTCGCCATTGACGTCGCCGGTCGTGCGGGCGTGGGTGTCCTGCGAGGTCCAGCCCTGGTTGGCGCCGAAATTGGCGGTGGCGGTGACCGGAGCGCCAAAGCTGCCGTCGGCCCGTGCGAAGGACACGAGGGTGCCGGCAACGCCGAAGCCGACGATGTCCGCCCGGCCGTCGCCGTTGAGGTCCGCAAGCTCACGGTGGAACTGGTTGTCACTGCTCCAGCCGGACGACTGGCCGAAATTGGCCAGCACCAGGCCGGGGGCCGAGAAGCTGCCGCTGGCGGAGCCGAACGACACCACGACCCCGGCCTGACCGAAGCCCACGATGTCGCTGAACCCGTCGCCATTCACGTCGGCGATGTGCCGCGGATAACGATCCTGGCTCGACCAGCCACCGGCGCCGACGGCAAAGTTGCTCACCAGGATTCCGCTTGGTGAAGCGAACTGGGTTGATGAGTTCGACAGGGTCAATTCAACGCCTCCTTCTGCGGCTGCGCGGGCGACAATCGCTGTGCCCGAAACGCTGTTCAATATCAGTGATCCTTCGGCAAAGACGAGGCTATCGCCGATGCGCGACACGTTAAGGCCAGCGAGCGAAACGCCTTTGATGACGATGCGATCGCCGGGGGAGAAATCGGTGATCGTGTCGCCGGCGAAGTCCGCGGGCGTACCCGTGAACAGGTCGGCGCCGGCGCCGCCGGTCAACCGGTCGTTGCCCCCGCCGCCCGACAGCAAATCGATCCCGAACCCGCCTTCGAACCGCTCGCTACCGGACCCGCCGAACAGGATGTCGTTTCCGGCATTGCCGAACACCGTCCCGCCCAGCGTTCCGCTACGGCCGTCGTACAGGTCGTTGCCGGTGTAGAAGGCGACATCGCCCTCCACCAGGCCGCGATTGAGGAAGGTGGTGGACAGACTGCTGTTGGCGATCGCGAGGTCGGTCGACCGGTCCCACGGCCCGATCGCTGGAAAGCCGTAGCGTCCGACGACGACGCCGGCTTCAATAGTATAGCCGCCGCCGAATGCGCCGGTCAGCACGGCGCCCGACAGCTGGCTGTTGCTCAATATCAGGGTCGAAACTGTGCCGACCCGGAATTCCTGAATGCCGCTGAGGCCGGTCGCCGTCAGCGTTCCGTTGCGCTCACCATATTCCGAATTGAAGCCGAAGATCTCGAACCCGGAAACAGTTGCGAAATCCACCGAGAGGAACTTGTCCTTTGCCGACCAGACATCGAGCTGGTCGCGCCCGGCTCCTCCATCGGCGCGCGAGATCTGCGGAAAGTCGCCGGGCCCGAAGCCGTCCAGCACGAGGCGATCGTCGCCATCGCCGAGATTTATATCGCCGATGATCCGGGAATATTGACCGATCCAGACATTCTCGCTGCCGCTTCCCCCGGTTACCGAGCGGAAGGTGGAGAAATACATCGAAAGAAACTGGTTCTGCAGGGTCAGGTCGACCGCCGGATTGATCGACGAAGCGAAATTGACCCTGCTGTCGACGATGGAAATCGACTGATAGCCAGAGGCGTTCGAGATATTGAGCGCATTGACGACGTGGAGATTCTCGAAGCCCCGGTAGGCGAAGGCAAAGAACGGATCTTCCGTGTGATCGACGATCAGGGTGTCGATGCCGGCACCGCCCTCGGCCTCGACATAGCGCCCGGATTGCGCCCCGCTGACGGTGACGACGTCATCGCCGTCTTCCGCGAAGATGCGTTCGAACCGCGCCGGCTCCCCGCCGAAGCCGGCAGGCACGCCCCCGATCCCGCTGTCGATTTGATCATTGCCGGCACCACCGAAGACGACGTCCGTACCATCGCCGCCATTCAGGACGTCGTCGCCGTCGTCGCCATAGATGATGTCGTCGCCCGGACCGCCGTCCAGGACATCGCTTCCGCCATTGCCCCGGAGCGTGTCGAAGCCGAAGTCGCCTTGCAGCTGATCCCTTGCCGCGCCGCCCGTCAGTTGGTCGTCGCCCGCACCGCCCCGCACTACGGCTCCGACTTGCCCTAGCTTGCCGTCATAGATGTCGTTGCCCGCGGCAAAGACGACAGAGCCCTCGATCGTGCCGTGGTTGAGGAAGGTCATCGACAGGGACGAATCGGCATCGCCGGCAGTCGACGAAAAAGTCGGCGGATCCGTGCGAAACGCCGTGAAACTGCCAAGGGTCACACTGCTTTCAAGCGTGACCGTACCGCCGGCAGCGCCGCGCAATTCGGTCCCCGAGAGCTGGCTGCTGACAAGGGTGAGCCTGGTCCTCTCGCCAGCCAGGATCGATGTGAATCCGCTCAGGTTCGAGAGCGAGACCAGCGAATCCAGGTAGTTATAATAGGAATTGATTGCCAAAAATTCGAACCCGGTTGCCTGGCCAAAATCGAATGTGAAGGTGGTTCCGCTTGAGCCATTGTCGCCGATGATGAACTCGACCGTGTCGAAGCCGGCACCGCCATCGAGAGCGCCGCCGATCGTCGGGTTCTTCCCGCCATAGAAGGCGTGGATCGTGAAGTTGTCGTCGCCTTGCCCAAGCCTGATGTCGCCTGACACGGTGGTCGAATAATCATGGTAGAGGCCGCTGCTCGAAAGGCTGACCCGCTCGCCCTCGGAACTACCCGTGATCGATCGCAGGGTCGACCAGGACAGCGAGACTGGCTGCCCGCTCAGCTGAAGGTCGACCAATGGGTTGCTCGAATGAAGGAGATTGAACCAGGCGCCCGGCTGAGCGGCAAGTTCGATCGTTTGGAAGTCGCTGAAATATTGAAGATTGCCCCCCGTTTCGAGAACGAGCCGTTCGAAACCGCGCAGACCTTCACCATTCCCTCCATTCGCGGTGCGGACGAAGACGCTGTCGAACCCCTCGTCTCCGTAGGCGAAAACGGACGGCATGACTTGACCATTGGCGTTTCGTGCAAGCCCTTCGAGCAAGAGGCTGTCGTCACCCGCGCCAAGCCCGATGCCGAGGCCGGGTGCGTAGACCGATCCATTTCGATCGATGTAGACATCATTGCCTTCGCCCAAGGCCACTGCGCCGAAGATCATCCCGGCATTGATGACAGTGTCGGTGCCTCTGGACCCGTTGATCTGGATCTGAGGGTAAAAGCCGTAGGAATTGCGTTCTCCGATCTCGCCCAGCGCTTCGTTGACCAGGGTGCTCCCCTCTGACTGGAAGGTGATCGCGTCGGCGCTTCCATACCAGCCGGTGCCCATGGCCCCGACGATCTGGCTCCCGGCCGCGTTGGTCAGCAGGAAGTCCGGCGCCGCGATGAAGGCGCCTTCGCTAATCTTGCCGGTATTACGAAACTGGCCGCCTGGCTGGTCGAAGATCATTCACGCTTCCTTTCCGGCCGGGGGAAGCTAGCAGCGCGAAAATCTGGCGCAATTGCCCGATGGCCACATCCGATTGAGAATATTGATCAACCTCGCTTGCGGGGGACTGATATCACCTGGCGTCCGACAGATTGGCCGGGCCGAAGCCATGGGGAATGAGCGCGGAAAGCGAGAGACGTTCGACGCTGGTGCCGTCGCCGCTGGCGCAGAGGATCTCGAAGTCGCGGCCGGCGAGGTGGCTGGCTTCGAGCAGGGCCTGGCGGCAGCCGCCGCAGGGAGTGACTCTCTGACCGCCGGCAAGCGCTTCGCCCGAGCCGTCACCCCCAGCCACTGCGATGCGGGCGATGCGCTGCAGGCCGAAGGCGTGCTGCGCGGTGGTGAGCGCGCTTTGTTCGGCGCAGAGGCCAAGCCGGTAGCAGGCGTTTTCCATGTTGGCTCCGGTCACCAGTTCACCCTCGGTGCTGAGGATCGCGCAGCCGACCGAGAAACCGGAATAGGGGGCATAGGCCTTGAGCGCGGCGGCGCGGGCGGCGGCGATGAAGTCGGCGTCGGTCATGGCCGCTGCCTAGTCTTAACCTCGCCCTTCGTCACCCCGATCTTGACCCGCGCCCCGCCTTGTTCTTCCTCGGTCCGGGAAAGGTAGAGGGGCCGGTGATGGATCAGGTGCAGAAGGTCGAGGCGTCCGCGCTGCAGGGACGATCCTTGCGTTATTTCGACTTCGTCATGGCCGCCTTTGTCGTGATCCTGCTGCTGTCCAACATCCTTGGCGCGGGCAAGGTCAGCGAGATTACCCTGCCGGTGGTGGGCCTGTGGCCGTTCGGGGCTGGCATCCTGTTCTTTCCGGTCGCCTACGTCATCGGCGACGTGCTGACCGAGGTCTATGGCTATGCCCGCGCGCGGCGCTGCATCTGGGTCGGCACCGCGGCCCTGCTGTTCATGGCCTTCATGAGTTGGGTCGTGGTGGCGCTTCCGCCGGCCGCCGGCTGGACGGGGCAGGAGGCTTACGAGCAGGTGTTCGGCCAGGTGCCGCGGATCGTCATGGCCTCGATCGTCGCCTTCTGGGCTGGCGAATTCGTCAATGCGGCCGTCCTGGCGCGGATGAAGATATGGTCTGGCGGGCGGCACCTGTGGATGCGGACGATCGGCAGCACGATCGCCGGTCAAGGTGTGGACAGCCTTATCTTCTATCCGCTCGCCTTCTGGGGCGCGACGGGATGGACCAATGATCTGGTGATCAAGGTGCTTCTGACGCAATGGGCGCTGAAGGTGGCGTGGGAGGCGATTCTCACGCCTGTCACGTACATGGTGGTAGGGGCGTTGAAGCGCCGCGAAGGACTGGACGTATTTGATGAACGGACGAATTTCACGCCTTTTGCTGCTCGCGTCTAGCGCCGGCCTAGGTGCCTGCGCGACGATCGAGCGGCCGGTCGCGCCCGCCGCTGCGGCAGGGCCGGTCGAGATCCAGATCCTCGGGCTGAACGACTTCCACGGCAATCTCGAGGCGCCGCGCGACCCGGTGCCGCTGAAAAGTCCGGACGGGACTACCACCAGATATCGCGCTGGCGGCGCGGCGCAGCTGTCGGCGACGCTGAAACGGCTTCGCACCGGGCAGACCAGCGTGACGGTGGCCGCGGGCGACCTCATCGGCGCGACGCCCTTGGTGTCGGCCTATTTCCTCGACGAACCGACGATCAAGGCGTTGGGCCTGGCCGGGCTCGACTATGCCGCGGTCGGCAATCACGAATTCGACAAGGGCGCGGCAGAACTAAAGCGGATCCAGGACGGCGGCTGTTCCAAGCTGACGACGCGCGCGCCCTGCGCGGTGGAGCCGCATGCGGGCGCCAGCTTCCGCTATCTCGCCGCCAACGTCATCACGGAGGGGGGCAATACGCTTTTTCCCGGAACGGCCATCCGCCAGATGGGGCCGGTCAAGGTCGGCTTCATCGGCATGCCGCTGCAGGAGACAGCGACGTTGGTCACACCGGCCGGAGTCGCGGGCCTGACCTTCGCCGACGAGGCCGCCACCGCCAACGCGCTGGTGCCGAGGCTCAAGGCCGAGGGCGCGGACCTGATCGTGCTGCTGATCCACCAGGGCGGCTATGTCCCACCGGTTTACGACGCGCTTGGCTGCGACGGGCTGTCGGGAGATATCGTGCCGATCCTCGGCAAGCTCGACCCCGCGATACGGGTGGTGGTGAGCGGGCACACCCACCATGCCTATGCTTGCGAGGTCGATGCGGGCGGGGCGCCCCGGCTGCTGACCAGCGCGGGCAAGAACGGCTATCTGGTGACCGACATCCGGCTGGCGTTCGATCCGGCGACGCGGCGGTTGGTCAGCGCCAAGGCCCAGAACCTGCCGGTGCTGGCTGAGCGCGATCCCGAAGTGCAGGCGTTGGTCGACCGCTATGTCGCGGCGGCGCGGCCGGCGGCCGAGCGGGTGGTGGGCAAGCTACCGGGCCCGGCGCTCAAGGACGCCGACGATGGCGACAGCCCGGCTGGGGAGCTAATCGCCGATGCCCAATTGGCCGCCAACAGGTCAGCGGAGCGGGGCGGGGCGCAGATTGCCTTCATCAACTCGGGCGGGGTACGCACCGACCTGGTGCCGAAGGCGGACGGAAGCGTCACCTTCGGCCAGATCTTCGCCACCCAGCCTTTCGGCAACAGCCTGGTCGTGAAGACGCTGACCGGGGCGCAGTTGAAGGCGCTGATCGAGCAGGGGTTCCGCGACGTGAACGGCAAGGTGCAGGTGTCCTCTTTGCTGATCCCCTCGGAGGGGTTCACCTATCGCTTCGACCGGCGTCGTCCGGCGGGCAGCCGGGTGTTGTCGATGGCGTTGAATGGGCGCCCGATCGACCCTGCGGCCAGCTACCGCGTGAGCGTCAACAACTTCCTCGCCAGCGGCGGTGATGGTTATACGGTGCTGGCCGAAGGCAAGGACGCCAGGGACGGCGGGCTCGACCTCGATGCCCTCGAAAGCTGGCTTCGGACCAATCCCAGGGTCCCGGCCGGCAAAAGGGTCACCGAGGTCAAGTAGCAGCCGGCCTCAGCGCGGCTTGACGAAGCGCAGGGTCATCCGGTCGCTTTCGCCGATAGCAAGATATTTGGCGCGATCCTTGTCCTTGAGGGCAAGGGTCGGGGGCAGGGTCCACACGCCGTCGGGCCAGTTGGCGGTGTCCTTGCGATTGGCGTTGATCTCGCTTGACCCGGCATAGCGGAAGCCGGCCTGCTCGGCGAGGCGGCGGACGGTCGAGACCTTGAGGTAGCCGCTATTCTTCTCGCGCTCGCTGCTGGCAGCTTCGGGCAGGCGATGGTCCTCGATCCCGAGCACGCCGCCCGGCTTCAGCATGGCGTAAATCTGCTTGAAGGCGAGGTCGGCGTAGGGCTGGTCGCCCATCGCCCAATTGTGGACGTTGCGGAACGTCAGCACGACGTCGGCGCTGCCGGCCGGCACGCCGGTCTGGCCCGCTTCGCGCACCGGGAAGATGACTTGGCGGGCGCGGCCGTAGGTGGCTGCGTCCTTTTCGACCAGGCGTTTGAACCCGCCGAGGCCGCGGTCGTTCGGCGCGGCGACATAGTAGGTGCCGCCGCCGTTCAGGACGTACGGCGCCAAAATCTCGCTGTACCAGCCGCCGCCGGGGAACAGCTCGACCACGGTCTGCCGCGGGCGCACGCCGAAGAAGGCGAGTGTCGCGGCGGGATTGCGGTATCGGTCACGGGCACGGTTGGCCTCGCTCCGCGCAGGGTTGGCGACAGCGGCGGCGAGCGCGCGCTTCTCGGCGGCGGGAAGGGCCGGGGCACGGCTCTGCATGGCGGTCGCTGCACTGGCGACCAGGGCGACGCCGGCCGCGAGCAGGAGGGGTTTGAGCATGACTTCGGGTCTCCGGAATGAATAGGGCTGGCGCCCTTCTTGCCGCCTTGGAGTGCCGCCGCAAGCGTCCCGGCCAAAAGCCCGTCAGGGACGGGCGGGGAAACAGATGTTTAACGCCTTTGCTGCCATAGGCTTGGGCCATGCCGGCCTCCCCCCGCAGCGCGCTTCAGCGAACACCTGCCCTGTGGGCAGATGGCGGACTGCTTCTCGACGCCTTGCCGATCCCGGCCGCAATCATCGAATGCGACGGCGGAGAATTGCGGATTTCCGCTCATAATGGCCGGTTCGAGGAAGCGGTCGCCATCTCCACCGCGGGGTCGCTCGACGGGCTGAGCGAGCAATGCCTGGGGGGCGATGGCCTCGTTTCGAGCTATCTCGCGGCGTGGTTCGCGGGCGGCGAAAAAGCGACATCCGACCTCGAAATGCGCGACGGATCGGGTGTTGCGGCACGATTTTATTCTCTGAAGCTGGCGCCGCTACCGAGTGCGGGCGAGATCCGGCGGGCGCTATTGTCGGTGGTCGACCGCACCGCCGAAGTGCAGGCCGAGCGAACCCTGCGCGCCGAAATGCTGCGGGACAGCCTGACCGGCCTGCCCAATCGCCTGGCCTTTACCGAGGTGGTCGAGGCGGCCGGGCGCGGCGCGGGCGGTGAGGGCGTGGGCCATGCTGTGCTGGTGGTCGACATGCTGCGCTTCAGCCGAATCAACGAAAGCATGGGCAGCCTGGCCGGCGACGAACTTCTGATCACCTTCGCACGGCGCCTGATCTCTGCCCTGCGGGCGGGGGACAGTCTTGCCCGCACCGGGGGCAACGAGTTCGGCATCGTGGTCGCGCTTCGACGCGGGACCGGCGACGCGCTCAAGGCCGCGACCCGAATCCTGGACGCGATGCATGCGCCGTTCCGGCTGAGCGAATTGGAAATCAAGGTCGACTGCGCGATCGGTCTCGCCCTGATGGGCCCCGATCAGGACGCCGAGGAGCTGTTCCGGAGCGCGCAATTCGCGGTCAAGCAGGCCAAGGCCAGCGGCCGGCCCGAAGTCTATGAGCCCAAGGAAGCGAGCCTTGCACGGCGCCGCTTCTCGATCGAGACCGAACTTCGCCGGGCGCTGGAAAACGACCAGCTGAGCATGTCGTACCAGCCGCTGATCAACCTCAAGACCGGCGAAGTGTCGGGCTTCGAGGCGCTGGCCCGCTGGCACCATCCCGACCGCGGGGAGATCAGCCCGACCGAATTCATTCCCGTGGCGGAAGAAAGCGGGCTGATCCTTCATCTCGGCCGGTGGGCGATGGACAAGGCGACCTCGACCCTTGCCGGGTGGGACGCCGAAGCGGGGCAGGTCCTGCCGGTCAGCGTCGCGGTCAACCTGTCCGCCATCCAGGTCGCGCGCGACGACATCACCGCGATGGTTGGCGGCGCGCTTCGCAACAGCGGCCTGACCGGCGACCGGCTGACCTTGGAGTTGACCGAAAGCGCCATCGTGCAAGACCCGCGCCGCGCGACCCGCGTGTTCGACGCGCTGAAGGCGCTGGATGCACGGGTCGCAATGGACGATTTCGGCACGGGATACTCGAGCCTTGCCTACCTCCAGCGACTGCCGATCGACGTGCTCAAAATCGATCGCAGCTTCGTCAGCGGCATGATGATTGATCCCGACAGCGTCGCGATCGTCCGCGCGGTTCTGAGCCTCGCCGAGGCGCTGGGTATGTCGACCACTGCCGAGGGCGTGGAGAGCCGCGAGCTGGCGACGACGCTGGCGGCGCTCGGTTGCGTATCGGGGCAGGGGTTCTTCTTTGCGCGGCCGGTGGGCGAAGACGAAGCGCTGCCGTTCTGGCGCAGCCGGCTGCGGTCGAACCGCCGGGCCGCCTAGGGACGCGGCGCCGCGGCGCGGGCGAGGCGGTCGTTGATCGCCCGGCCAATGCCGATGTCAGGGACAGGTGCAACGGCGATGGCAGCCTGCGAGCCAGCGTCGGCCTGATGCAGAAGGTCGAACAGCCGGGCGGCCGCTTCGCCGAGGTCGCCTGATGGACTGAGGCTGGCGTCGCCCTCAATATTGCCGAAACCGATCAGCCATTCATTCGACGCTCGTTCGGTCGCGTTCAGCCGGAGCGGTTTGGCCGGCGCATAATGGCTGGCGAGCATGCCGGGGGCTTCAATCTGCGACGAACTGGGCGCGAGCGCTTGCGGGACCTCGACGGGCCCTGGGCGCAGTAACCGCGGCAGACCGCCGGTGAAGGCGACGATGGTGCTTTCGAGGCCATGCGCGGACGAACCGCCATCGATCACCAGCGCGATACGCCCGCTAAGCGAGGCAAGGACGTGATCCGCGCGGGTCGGACTGATCCGTCCGCTGGCATTGGCGCTCGGCGCCGCGAGCGGGCGGCCGCTAGCGTCGAGCAAGGCGCGCATCGCCGGATGAGCGGGGACTCGAAGCGCGATAGTCGGCAAGCCGGCGGTGACCAGGCTTGCGACGGGACTGTCAGGTGCAAGCGGCACGACCACGGTAAGGGGTCCCGGCCAATGCTGCTCTGCCAGGGCGCGGGCTTCGGAGCTGAATGTGCCGAGGCGTGTCGCCGAAGCGAGATTGGGGATGTGGACGATCAACGGGTTGAAGCTCGGCCGGCCCTTGGCCTCGTAGATGCGGGCGACGGCGCGGGCGTTCGTGGCATCGGCGGCGAGACCGTAGACCGTCTCGGTCGGCACCGCGACCGGCTGTCCGTCACGGATCAGCGCGGCGGCGGCGGCGATGGCCTCGGGCCCGAATGGCCGTATCTCGGTGCTCTTGCCCGCCATGCCGCCGCCGCTATGGCAAAGGCCAAGGCTTCACAAGGGAATGACTGATATGCCGCTTCGCTGCCCCGTCGAAGAACAGCGTTTCGTGCTGGAGCATGTGGTCGGCATTCACGAGCTCACCAACGACGCGGATATCGTCGACGCGCTGCTGGAGGGCGCGGCGCAATATGCCGAGGGCGAGGTCGAGCCGCTGAACCGCATCGGAGACACCGTGGGCGCCAAATGGTCGCCCGAGGGCGTTGCCATGCCCAAGGGGTTCCACGAAGCTTATCGCCAGTTCGTCGAGGGCGGCTGGGGCACGATTAGCGCGCCGGAGGAAGCGGGCGGGCAGGGCTTGCCCCTCAGCCTCGGCGCGGCGGTGATGGAGGATCTGAACGCCGCCAACCTCGCCTTTGCCTTGTGTCCGATGCTGACGATGGGTGCGATCGAGGCGATCGGGGCGCATGGCTCGGAGAGCCAAAAGCGCGATTATCTGCCCAGGATCGTGTCGGGCGAATGGCCGGCGACGATGAACCTGACCGAGCCGCAGGCGGGCTCCGACGTCGGCGCGCTGCGGACCAAAGCGGTGCCCAACGGCGACGGCAGCTACGCGATCACCGGGTCCAAAATCTACATCACCTATGGCGAGCATGATCTCGCCGACAACATCATCCACCTAGTGCTCGCCCGCACGCCCGACGCGCCAGCCGGCACCCGCGGTATTTCGCTGTTCCTGGTGCCCAAGGTGCTGCCGGACGGAAGCCGCAACGACCTTCGCTGCGCCTCGATCGAGCACAAGCTCGGCATCCACGCCTCGCCGACCTGCACCATGGCGTTCGGGGATGGCGGCGGCGCGACCGGCTGGCTGATCGGGCCGGAAAATGGCGGCATGCGGGCGATGTTCACGATGATGAACAATGCCAGGCTCAACGTCGGGCTGCAGGGCGTCGGCATCGCCGAGGCGGCAACCCAGCGCGCGGTGGCCTATGCACTCGGGCGGGTGCAGTCGGCGCGCGCCGGCGCGGCGAGCCGTGACGCCGTGGCGATCCACGAGCATCCCGATGTCCGCCGCATGCTGCTTCGGATGAAGGCGCTGACCACCGGCGCGCGGGCGCTGGCCTATTACGCCTTCGGCCAGATCGATCGCGGCCACCGCGGCGACAAGGCGGCGGCGATGCGCGGCGACGTGCTAACGCCGCTGGTCAAGGCATGGGGCACCGACATCGGCGTCGAAGTCGCCAGCATCGGCATCCAGGTCCACGGCGGGATGGGCTTCGTCGAGGAAACCGGCGCGGCGCAGTACCTGCGCGACGCCCGGATCGCGCCGATCTACGAGGGCACCAACGGGATCCAGGCCGCCGATCTGGTCGGGCGCAAGCTCGGCCTCGATGGCGGGCTGGCGTTCGACGGGCTGATCGCTGACATCCGGGCCGAGATCGAGGATCCGGCGCTGGTCGCGCTGGCCGACGCGGTGGAAGTGGTTGCCACCACCCTGCGCGCGGCCGAGCAGGACGACCGGCTGGCGGGCAGCTATCCGTTCCTTACAATGTGTTCGGTCCTGACCGCCGGCTGGCTGCTCGAGCGGCAGGCGCGTGCGGCGAGCGGCGACACGCCATTCCTGCGCACCAAGCGAGCGGCGGCGGGCTATTTCCTGGCGGTGGTGGTGCCCGAAGCCCTGGGGCTGGCGGCTGGAGCCGAAGCCGGGGCGAAGTTGCTGTACAGCGTCGAGGCCGAAGCGTTGGCTTAGACCAAAGAGGTATCGTTCGCCCTGAGCGACGTCGAAGGGCGCTGGCGCGGGCGTGCTTCGACTTCGCTCAGCACCAACGAGGCTTTGAGTCAGCTGCGCTCGAGCAGCTCCGCCGGGTCGATCCCAAGCTGTTCCATCCGCGCGCGTACGGCGGGCCATTCCTTGCGGATAAACTGGTCGCGCTCGCTGGTGGAAAGGCGTTCGCGCGCTCCTGCCGCGACGAACATGCCGACCCCGCGGCGAACCACGATCAACCCCTCGTCCTGGAAACCCTGATAGGCCTTGGCGACAGTCAGAGGGTTGGCGCCCTGTTCGGCCGCGAACGCGCGGACCGAAGGAAGCGGATCACCATCGCTGAACTGGCCGGACAGGATCGCCTCGGCGATGATATCGCGAAGGCGGACGTAAACAGGCTTGGTATCGGTGCGAGCGCGGAGCGTCATGCTGTGGTAATACGGTGCGGCGCAAGCAATTGCAACCGTCAGAGTGGCGGCGACCAGCGGCGAACGACGGCCTGCGGATCGGGCCGGGGCCGTTCCTCGAGCGGGCGGCCGGGCGAGCCGATGAAGAAGAAACCGGCGATGCGCTCGCTCGCGGCAAGGCGGAAGGCCTCCTCGACCACAGGATCGTAGGTCGCCCAGCCGGTCAGCCAGCTTCCGACATAGCCATGGGCGTGGATCGCATGAAGCAGGTTCATCGCCGCCGCGCCGACCGACAATTCCTGTTCCCACACCGGGATCTTGTGCGGAATGACCGGGGCGGACAGCAGCACCACCAAGGCTTCGCCGTTGTGGGCGAACTCGTCCGCCTTCTGGCGGTGGGCGGCGCCGGCACCCGGGTCGTTCTGGTCCAGCGCCCGGGACAGCAGCGCGGCAAGCTCGTCACGCTGGTCGGAACCGACCACCACGAAGCGCCACGGGAACAGCTTGCCATGGTCCGGCGTGCGCATGGCGAGCGCGAGGATGGAGTCGAGTTCGGCGCTGCCGGGGCCCGGGCCGACCATGTCGCGGGGCCGTCCCGAACGGCGGCTGGCGAGATAGGCGAGGGGCGTGGAAAGATCGTTGAACATGGGGCGGGCGAGACATAGGGCGCCCGCCCGCCTGTCACAATGCGCTTGGCAACAGGGATTTGCTGCGTAAGGTGCGGCCACTTTTCAAGGGCCGGCCCGTCCGGTCCAAGCACGGGATTATTCTATGAAGCCTATGGGTTTGTGGCAGGAAAGCGATTGGATCACCGCGATCGCCGTCGTTGTTCTGGCTCTCTTCCTTGCGACCGGCGCCAAGGTCGCCATTCAGAAGGAGCCTGAATTCGCGGGTCACCCCAAGGGCCTGTACATGCTGTTCTTCGCCGAAATGTGGGAGCGTTTCTCCTACTACGGCATGCGCGCGCTGCTGATCTTCTACCTGACCAAGCACTGGCTGTTCAGCGACGGCAAGGCGACGCTGATCTACGGCGCCTACACCAGCCTCGTTTACATCACCCCGGTGCTCGGCGGCTATCTCGCCGATCGCTATCTCGGTCAGCGCAAGGCGGTCCTGTTCGGCGGCCTGCTGCTTGCCGCCGGTCACAGCCTGATGGCGGTCGAGGGTGTCGGCGGGCAGAATGATCCCACCATCAACGTGTTCTGGGCCGCGCTCGCCTTTATCATCGTCGGCTCGGGCTTCCTCAAGGCCAACATCTCGGTGATGGTGGGCCAGCTCTACAAGCTGACCGATGTCCGCCGCGACGGCGCCTACACGGTGTTCTACATGGGCATCAACGTCGGGGCCGCGATCGGCACAATCCTCGTCGGCTATCTCGGCGAGACCATCGGCTGGGGCTACGGCTTCGGACTTGCCGGTCTCGGAATGCTCCTCGGCCTGGTCGTCTTCGTGCTCGGCAAGAAGGCGCTGAACGGTGCCGGAGAAGCCCCGCGTCCGCTCAGCAGGAACGCCGAATTCACGATCTACGGTATTGGCTTCCTCGCCGTCGCGGTGTGCTGGGCGCTGGTCCAGTATCAGGACGTCATCCAGGGCCTGCTGGTCGTGGCCGGCGTCTCGCTGCTCGGTTACGTGCTGTACGAGAGCTTCAAGCTGCCCAAGGAGCCGCGCGAGCGGATGTTCGCCATCCTGTTCCTGATCAGCCTCAATCCGTTGTTCTGGGGCCTGTTCGAGCAGGCGGGCGGCTCGATGAGCCTGTTCACCGACAAGTTCGTCGATCGCGGCGGGGTTCCCGCGTCGATCTTCCAGTCGATCAACCCGATCCTCATCATGATCCTCGCGCCGATCTTCGCCGGCCTGTGGGTCTTCCTCGGCAAGCGTCGCGCCGAACCGTCGGCACCCGCCAAATTCGGCCTGGCGCTGGCGCAGATGGGCCTCGCCAACCTCGTCCTCGTGTGGGGCGCCGAGGCGTGGGGCATTGCCGTGATGACCCCGGTGATCCTTGTCTTCGCCTACTATTTCTTCGCCAC
This sequence comes from Sphingomonas glaciei, assembly GCF_023380025.1. Lineage (NCBI taxonomy): Bacteria > Pseudomonadati > Pseudomonadota > Alphaproteobacteria > Sphingomonadales > Sphingomonadaceae > Sphingomonas > Sphingomonas glaciei. The sequence continues at coordinate 913,163 of NZ_CP097253.1, read as the reverse complement.
CACCGCCGAGCTCTGCCTCTCGCCGGTGGGCCTCAGCGCGATGAACCGGCTGGCGCCGAAGTTCCTTGCCAGCCTGATCATGGGCGCCTGGTTCTACATGACCGCGGTGGGCAATTTCGTCGCGGGCAAGATCGGCGAGGCGACCGGCGGCCACGACGGCGACATCACCAAGCAGGGCCTGCTCGACGTCTACCAGCTGTTCGGCTGGATCGCGATAGGCGCGGGCGTCGCGGTGCTTGCGATCTCGCCGATCGTGAAGCGCTGGATGCACCTCGATACGCTGGGCCAGGACGACGACCTTGCCGGCCGTGCCGAAATGGGCGGCGATCGCGGCCAGGATGCGGGCATGTTCCCGCAGGACGAGACCATTCCCAACTCGCCGCGAAAGGCCTGACGCAGATGACCAGGGGGCTGATCGGGGCGTCGCTGGCGGCGCTGGCGCTGGCCGGCTGCGCCACCACCGGTGCGGCGGACAAGGATGATGGGGAAAGGATCCGGATCGCGTCCGATCCCTTCCCTTCGACCTACCAGCCTTATCCGGGCGCACCGATTGTCATCACCGGCGTCACCATCCTCGATGGCGAAGGCGGGCGGATCAACAACGGGCAGGTGTTCCTGGCCGATGGCAAGATCCAGGCGGTCGGGCAGACCGTCGCCGCCCCGGCCGGGGCGCAGGTGATCGACGGGGCCGGCAAGTATGTCACCCCCGGAATCATCGACGTCCACAGCCACCTTGGCGACTATCCCTCCCCCTCGGTCGAGGCGCACGAGGACGGCAACGAGGCTACCGGTCCCTCCCGGCCCGAGGTGTGGGCCGAGCATAGCGTATGGCCCAACGACCCGGGCTTCAGCCGGGCGCTGGCCAATGGCGGCGTCACCGCGCTGCAGATCCTGCCCGGTTCGGCCAACCTGTTCGGCGGCCGCTCGGTCACGCTCAAGAATGTGCCGGCGCGGACCATGCAAGGCATGAAGTTCCCGGGCGCACCCTACGGCCTCAAGATGGCCTGCGGAGAGAACCCCAAGCGGGTCTATGGCGAAAAGGGCGGACCGGCGACCCGCATGGGCAACATCGCCGTCACCCGCCAGACCTGGATCAACGCCAAGGCCTACAAGCGCAAGTGGGACAAGTATGAGGCCGAGGGCGGCGACGTCCCCGAGCAGGACCTTGCGATGGACACGCTGAAGGGCGTGCTCGAGGGCAAGATCCTCGTCCACAACCATTGCTACCGCGCCGACGAAATGGCGAACATGATCGACCTCTCCAAGGAGGCCGGATACAGGATCGGCACCTTCCACCACGCGGTGGAGAGCTACAAGATCGCCGACATTCTCGCTCGCGAAGGCATCTGCTCGGCGATGTGGGCCGACTGGTACGGCTTCAAGATGGAAGCCTATGACGCGATCCGCGAGAATATCGCCTTCGTCGACCGCGCCGGGGCCTGTGCGATCGTCCACTCGGACGACGCCAACGGTATCCAGCGCCTCAACCAGGAAGCGGCCAAGGCGATGGCGGCGGGCCGCCGTGCGGGCCTTCCGATCACCGAGGAATATGCCTGGAAGTGGCTGTCCATGAATCCGGCCAAGGCGATGGGCATCTTCGACCAGACCGGAAGCCTCAAGCCCGGAAAGAATGCCGACGTGGTCTTGTGGAACGGCAATCCGTTCAGCACCTACACCCGGCCCGAACGGGTGTGGATCGACGGGGCGCTGATGTACGACGCCAACAACCCGCGGATTCGGCCGGTCAGCGACTTCGAGCTTGGCCAGCCGGGCGAAGGAGACGTGAAGTGATCCGCCGCTCACTGCAGCTGCTGGCTGCCACCGCTGCGGTCGTGGCGCTCGCCGCTCCGGCCTCTGCGCAGACGATTGCCATCACCGGCGGCACCGTTGCCCTGGGTGACGGTTCGGCGCCGATCCAGAGCGGCACCGTGGTGATCCGCGACGGGCGGGTCGTCGCGGCCGGGCAGGGCGTTGCAGTCCCCGCCGGGGCGCAGGTGGTGAACGCCGCCGGCAAGTGGGTAACGCCCGGCATCATCGCCGGCTTCTCCCGCCTTGGCCTCGCCGACGTCGATGCGGTGGCGGGTGCCAATGACCAGAGCTCTGACGGACCGTTCAGCGCCGCGCTGGACATCGCTCCGGCGATCAACCCCAACGCCGCCCCGGTCGCGATCAATCGAGCCGAAGGCGTCACCCGCGCCATCGTCGCGCCGAGTACCGGCAAGAGCATCTTTGCCGGCCAGGGCGCGCTGATCGACACCGGTGCCGATGGGCAGCCGGTCACGCGTGGCCGCCTGTTCCAATATGTGGAGCTCGGCGAGCAGGGCGCCGAGACATCGGGCGGAAGCCGGGCCTCGGCCCACGCCCTCCTGCGCAACGCGTTGCGCGAAGCGCGGCAGGTTGCCGGCGGCACCGCCGGTGGTCGCAGCGAGAGCGGCCGGAGCAGCGAGGATCCGCGCGAGGATCCGGTCGTCGCCAACCCCAACGAAAATCGCACCTACGAGGCGCGGCGCAATCAGGACGTGCTGCTGACCCGGTTCGATGCGGTGGCACTGGTCCCGGTGGTCCAGGGCCGGCAATTGCTGCTTGTCCATGCCGAGCGGGCCTCCGACCTTCGCCAGGTGATCGCGCTCAAGCGGGAATTTCCGCGCATGCGGCTGGCGATCGTCGGCGCCGATGAAGGCTGGACCGTGGCGAGCGAACTTGCCGCCTCGGGCATCCCGGTGATCGCCTCGGCGCTGACCTCGCTTCCTAACAGTTTCGAGAGCCTCGGTTCGACCCACAGCAACATCGGCCGGATGCGCGCCGCTGGGGTCAAGGTGTCGATCGGCACCATCAATGACGACGAGCAGCGGATGGCGTTCCGGGCGCGCTGGTATGCCGGCAACCTCGTCGGCCTGTCGCGCCTGCCGGGCGCGTCCGGGCTGTCGTGGGGTGAGGCTCTTGCCGCCATCACCTCGGCCCCGGCCGAAGCGATGGGGCTTGGCGGCGACGTCGGAAGCCTCAGGCCCGGCCGGCGCGGCGACCTCGTCATCTGGTCGGGCGACCCGCTCGACCATCTGAGCGCGGCCGAAGCGGTCTATATCGACGGGGTGCAGCAGCCGCTGGAAACCCGCCAGACCAAGCTGCGCGATCGCTACCGCACCCTCGATCGCGGCGTCCTGCCCGAAGCCTACCGGCGGTGAGTGCGGTCGCGCTGACTGCTGCCTTCGGCTCAGCCTTCGTCGCGACCCACCTCCTCTTCTCCCACCCCCTCCGCCAGCCGCTGGCGAGGCGGCTGGGCGGCAAGGCGTTCCAGGGGCTCTATTCCCTAGTCGCGCTGGCGACCTTTGGCGGAATGATCTGGGCCCGGAAGGGCGCGGGGCCGGAAGACTGGCTGTGGCAGCCGCCGGCATTTGCCTGGCCGCTTTCCGCGGTCCTGACCTGGATGGCGGGCATCCTGCTGGCCGGGTCGTTCGTTCGCAATCCGGCGATGGTCACCTTCGGCCCCGGCAGCGAAGTGGTGATTGGCGAGCCGATCGGCGTGATGCGAATCACCCGCCACCCGATGATGTGGTCGTTCGCCTTGTGGGCGGTGAGTCACTTGCTGGTGCATGCCGAGCGCTCGGCGGTGGTGGTCGCCGCGACTGTGCTGGTGATGGCGCTGGTTGGAGCGGCCGGGCAGGACGTCAAGAAACGCAAGCATCTGGGGGAGGCGTGGGCCGAGTGGGTGGCGAAGACCAGCTACCTGCCGTTCGGCAAGGGCTTCGCGCTTCCCGGCTGGCCAGCCTTCCTCGGCGGCACCGCCATCTTCCTCCTCGCGACCTGGCTTCATCCATTGCCGGTAGGGGTATGGGCCTTGCGCTGACCCCGCGCTAAGGACCCGCCATGGCACGCAAGTTCTTCGGTACCGACGGAATCAGGGGTCTCACCAATGAGGCGCCGATGACGGCTGACATCGCCCTCAAGGTGGGACAGGCGGCAGGCGCGCATTTTCTTCGCGGCGACCATCGCCACCGGGTGGTGATTGGCAAGGACACGAGGCTGTCCGGCTACATGATGGAAAGCGCGTTGGTGGCGGGCTTCACCAGCGTGGGCATGGACGTGGTCCTGCTGGGGCCGATGCCGACCCCGGCGGTGGCGATGCTGACCCGCTCGATGCGGGCCGACCTCGGCGTGATGATCTCGGCCAGCCACAATCCGTTTCACGACAATGGCATCAAGCTGTTCGGCCCCGACGGCTTCAAGCTCAGCGACGAGGACGAACTGGCGATCGAGGCGCTGCTTGAGCAGGACGCGGACCTGGTCGAGGCCAATCGCATCGGCCGGGCGAAGCGAATCGAGGACGCGCGCGGGCGGTACGTCCATTTCGCCAAGTCGACGTTCCCGGATACGCTTCGGCTCGACGGGCTGAAGATCGTCATCGATTGCGCCCATGGCGCGGCCTATCACGTCGCGCCCGACGCCTTGTGGGAGCTGGGTGCCGAGGTGATCCCGCTCGGGGTTCAGCCCAACGGCACCAACATCAACGACGCCTGTGGTTCGACCCATCCCCAGCTGCTGCAGGAGACGGTGGTCGCCAGCGGGGCGGACATCGGGCTGGCGCTCGACGGCGACGCCGACCGGCTGATCGTGGTCGACGACCGCGGCAAGGTGATCGACGGCGACCAGCTGATGGCGCTGATCGCGCTCGACCAGCAACGGCAGGGCCTGCTTCGGGGCGATGGCGTGGTGGCGACGGTGATGAGCAACCTTGGCCTGGAACGACATCTGGCGGCGGAGGGGCTGACGCTCCATCGGACCAAGGTCGGCGACCGCTACGTCCTCGAGGCGATGCGGGAACGGGGCTGCAACGTCGGGGGCGAGCAGTCGGGGCACATCATCCTGACCGACCATGCGACCACCGGTGACGGCTTGGTTGCGGGGTTGCAAATCCTTGCCGCGATGGTCGGGCAGGACCGCCGGGCAAGCGATCTTCTCGCTCAGTTCGAGCCGGTCCCGCAGTTGCTCAGAAACGTCCGCTTCAAGGCTGGAGCGCCGCTGGAGGCTGAGGCAGTGCAGCAGGTGATCGCCGACGCCGAACGGCAGCTGGACGGTCGCGGGCGGCTGGTCATCCGCAAGTCGGGGACCGAACCGCTGATCCGGGTCATGGCCGAAGGCGACGATGCGGCCGAGGTCGAGACTGTCGTCGCGCGCATCTGCGCCGCGGTGGAAGAGGCGGCGGCCTGATGCTGGCGATGAAGGAGACTTGCGAGCGCTGCGGCGAGGCGCTTCCCGCGCATCTGCCCGGCGCCTTCATCTGCAGCTTCGAATGCACCTTCTGTGCGCCCTGCGCCGAGGAACTGGATGAACGGTGCCCCAATTGCCGGGGTGAACTGCTGGACCGCCCGACGCGTTCAAAGGCTGCCGCTGCCAAGGCAAAATCTTAACACCGGCGGCCGCAGGGCAGGAACCATGACAGGCAAGGCGATCCCACGAATCCTGATCATCGCCGGTTCGGACAGCGGCGGCGGTGCGGGGATCCAGGCCGACATCAAGACCGTAACTATGCTGGGCGGGCATGCGATGACCGCGATCACCGCGATCACTGCACAGAACAGCCTTGGAGTCGATGCGGTCCACAACGTGCCGGCCGAGATCGTCCTCGCGCAGATCGATTCGGTTGTTAGCGACTTCGGCGTGGACGCGATCAAGATCGGGATGATCGGATCGGCCTTTACTGCTCGAATGGTGGCCGAGCGGCTGGCAGCGATGGAGCCGCGGGTGCCGCTGGTGTTCGATCCCGTCATGGTCGCGACTAGTGGCGCCGCGCTGGCCGACGAGGCCACCATTGCAGCCTTCGGTGCGCTGATGGACCTGGCAACGGTGACCACGCCCAACCTGCCTGAACTAACCCGCTTGACGGGCAAGGACGATCCGGTCGACGGCGCGCTAGGACTCGTTTCCAAGCATCGCTGTGCGGTGCTGGTGAAGGGCGGGCATGATGAAGGTGAGGCGGTGGCCGATGCGCTGATCGAGGAGGATAACCTTACCAGCTGGCAGGGCACCCGGATCGAGACCGAGCATAGCCATGGCACTGGCTGCACGCTGGCCAGCGCCATCGCCTTCGGGCTGGGCGAGGGCCGGCGGCTGGCCGATGCGGTGGCGCAGGCGCGCAACTTCGTCCGTATCGCGCTGCTCGAGGCGCCGGGGCTGGGGCAGGGACACGGCCCGATGGGGCAGGGCAAGGTTCGGCTCGACGTCGGCGGCAGCCCGCGGCTCAACCAGGTGACGGTCACCGGCAAGGATTACGCCAAGCAGGTCGACTTCTACACCAAGATCGGCCTGCACCAGATCGTCGATAGTCCCGAGAATGGCTACGCCCGGTTCGAGGCGTGGGGCGGCACCACCTTCTCGGTCCAGATCGATCCCGAAGAGGAGACCGCCCCCACCACCGCGGTCTATTTCGAGTGCGACGACCTCGACAGCCGGGTCGAGGCGTTGGCCCGCTCGGGCCTCGTGTTCGAGCATGGCCCGCGCGACCAGCCGTGGCTGTGGCGCGAAGCCCGGCTACGCGATCCGGCCGGCAACATCGTCTTCCTCTACCGGGCGGGCGAATCCCGTCGCTTTCCCCCGTGGCGGATGGCCGAGGGGTAAGCTAACACCGGGGCCATGCAGCCAAGCGATACCGAGATCGAGGTTCCTTTCGACGCGGCCCTGTCCGAACGCTACCTCGTCTATGCCCTGTCGACGATCACCGCCCGTTCGCTTCCGGACGTCCGCGATGGCCTGAAGCCGGTCCACCGCCGCCTGCTGTGGGCGATGCGCCTGCTCCGGCTCGATCCCGGCGGTGCCTACAAGAAGTCCGCCCGCGTGGTCGGCGACGTGATCGGCAAATACCACCCACACGGCGACCAGTCGGTCTATGATGCGATGGTCCGTTTGGCGCAGAGCTTTGCGCTTCGCTATCCGCTGGTCGACGGGCAGGGCAATTTCGGCAACATCGACGGCGATAATGCCGCGGCCTATCGTTACACCGAAGCCAAGCTGACCAAGATCGCGGCCCAGCTGATGCAGGGCCTCGACGAGGGGACGGTCGCCTTCCGAGCCACGTACAACGGCGAGGAAGAGGAGCCGGAGGTGTTCCCCGGCCTGTTCCCCAACCTGCTCGCCAATGGCGCGAGCGGGATCGCGGTGGGCATGGCGACCAGCATCCCGCCGCACAATGTCAGCGAGCTGATCGATGCGGCGATGCACCTGATCGACAATCCGGCGGCCGAGACGCGCGACCTGATGGATTTCGTGTCCGGCCCCGATTTTCCGACCGGCGGACTGGTGGTCGATGCGCGGGAGACGATCTTGGCCGCCTACGAGAGTGGCCGCGGAAGTTTCCGCCTGCGAGCCCGCGCCGCGCAGGAGAAGGAGAAGGGCGGGGGATGGGACTTGGTCGTCACCGAAATCCCCTACGGAGTGCAAAAGGCCAAGCTGATTGAGCAGATCGCTGACCTCATTTCCAACAAGAAGCTGCCGATCCTCGCCGACGTGCGCGACGAGAGCGCCGAGGACCTGCGGATCGTGCTCGAGCCGCGCAGCCGGACGGTCGATCCAGCGCTGCTGCTGGAAAGCCTGTACCGGCTGACCGACCTCGAGATCCGCTTCCCGCTGAACCTCAACGTGCTCGACCAGCACCGCACGCCGGGTGTGATGGGGCTCAAGAGCTGCCTGACCGCCTGGCTGTCGTTCCAGATCGAGGTCTTGCTCAACCGGTCGCGGACCCGGGTCGGCAAGATCGAGGACCGGCTGGAGCTGCTCGACGGCTTCCTGATCGCCTATCTCAATCTCGATCGGGTGATCGAGATCATTCGAACCGAGGACGAGCCCAAGGTCGTGATGATGGCTGAGTTCGGGCTGTCCGACCGGCAGGCCGAGGCGATCCTCAACATGCGGCTGCGCAGCCTGCGCCGGCTCGAGGAAATGGAGATCGCCAAGGAGCGCACCGCGCTGGCCAAGGAGCGCGAGGACCTGCTCGGGCTGATCGAAAGCCCGCGGCGGCAGCGCAACCGGCTCAAGAAGGACCTCGAAGGGGTCAAGACCAAGTTCGGCGACGCGCGCCGGACCACCATCGAGGAGAAGCCGCTAGCGGCGCGGGCCGAGATCGACTGGTCGGCGATGATCGAAAAGGAGCCGATCACCGTCATCTTGTCCGCGCGCGGCTGGATCCGGGCGATGAAGGGGCATCTGGCGCCCGAGGAATTCGCGACCCTCAAGTTCCGCGAAGGCGACGAATTGTGGGGCCGGCCGCTGCATGCCCAGACCACCGACAAGATCCTGATTGCGGGCGAAAATGGCCGGGTCTATACGCTCGGAGGGGACAAGCTGCCGGGCGGACGCGGCCTTGGCGAACCGGTCCGGCTGTCGCTCGACCTGCAGGCCGAGGTCGAGATTGCGGCGATGCTGGTGGTCAGGCCCAGCGCGCGCCTGATGGCGGCGAGCAGCGATGGCCGCGGTTTCCTGACAAGCGGCGAGGCGGTGCTGGCCGAAACCCGCAAGGGCAAACAACTGATGAACCTGCGCCCCGGCGCCAAGTTGCAGGTGCTGCGCCTGGTACCCGAGGGTGCCGAGGCCGTGGCGGTGGTCGGCGACGACCGCAAGCTGCTGGTCTTCAACCTGTCCGAACTGCCCGAGATGGGCCGCGGATCGGGTGTGCAGCTGCAACGTTACCGCGACGGCGGCCTCGCCGACATTGCGCTGCTCAAGGCCGGCGAAGGCCTCAGCTGGAGCATGGGCGGGGACAGTGGGCGGACCCGGACTGAAGGCGATCTGACGCAATGGAAGGCGATCCGGGGCGCGAGCGGACGGATGGCGCCACTCGGCTTTCCGCGCAGCAACCGCTTCCAGGATGATTGATTGGCGTTAAACTCGCTCTTCGACTCGGAGTCGAAATGGGGAGATAATCGATGCGCCGACTGCTTCTTGCCGCTACCGCGGCCGCCACATTCGTGACTGGAGCCGCCGTGGCACAGACAAACCTGCCGCTGATCCCCCGCGACGTCCTGTTCGGCAACCCCGAAAAGGCGAACGCCCGTATCTCACCCGACGGCAAGTGGTTGAGCTGGACCGCGCCGGTCGATGGGGTGATGAACATCTGGGTCGCGCCCGCGTCCAACCCCGCCGCCGCCAAGGCGGTCACGGCCGAGAAGACCCGCCCGATCCGCAGCTATTTCTGGGCGCCGGACAGCTCTTCGGTGCTGTTCGTCAACGACAAGGGCGGCGACGAGGACTTCCTGCTGTACGCCGCCAGCCCGACCGGCGGCGACGCGAAACTGCTGACCCCGTTCACCAAGACCACCGTCCAGGTGATGAGCATTTCGCCGACCATCCGCGACCGGATACTGATCGGCCTCAACAATCGCGACCCCAAGTGGCACGACGTCCACAGCCTTGACCTAAAGACCGGCAAGACCACGCCGGTATTGATGAACGAAGGTGAGTTCGCCGGTTTTGTCGCCGATGCGAACCTCAACGTCCGCATGGCGAGCAAGCCGCGCAAGGACGGCGGCACCGATTTCTTTCGGATCGAGAACAACAAGGCGGCGGCGACCCCGTTCGCGAGCGTCGGTCTGGAAGATGCGCAAACCACATCGCCGGCCGGGTTCACCGCCGATGGCAAGACGCTCTACTGGGTCGACAGCCGCGGCCGCGACACGGCGGCGCTGGTCGCGCAGGACGTCGCCAGCGGCAAGACCCGGGTGGTCGCGCAGGATGCACGGGCCGACATCGGCGGCGGCATCGCCAACCCGCGCACCGGCGAGCTCGAAGGTTATTCGGTCAATTACCTGCGCAACGACTGGAAGCCGGTCGGCAATGCCATCGCCGGCGACCTCGCCTTCCTCAAGACGCAGCTGAAGGGCGACTTCGGCATTTCGTCGCGGACCACCGACGACCGGCTATGGGTGGTCGGAGCCGCCGATGCCGACCGGCCAAGTTCGACCTATCTCTACGATCGCCAGGCCAAGAAGCTGACCAAGCTGTTCGACAGCCGCCCGGCGCTGGCCGGCCTGCCGCTCAGCCCGATGCAGACGCTGGAGATCAAGAGCCGCGATGGCCTCACCCTGCCGAGCTACCTGACCCTGCCGCCGGGAAGCGACAGCAATGGCGACGGCAGGCCCGACAAGGCAGTGCCGATGGTGTTGCTGGTCCATGGCGGGCCATGGGGACGCGATGGCTATGGCTTTAACGGCTACCACCAGTGGCTGGCCAATCGCGGCTATGCGGTGATGAGCGTCAATTTCCGCGCTTCGACCGGATTCGGGAAGAAATTCCTGGCGGCCGGCAACGGCACGTGGGGCCGCGAGATGCAAAACGATCTGCTCGACGCGGTCAACTGGGCGGTGAAGAACGGGATCACCACCGACGACAAGGTAGCGATCATGGGCGGCAGTTACGGTGGCTATGCGACGCTTGCCGGAATGGCCTTCACCCCGACCGAGTTCGCCTGCGGTGTCGCGATCGTCGCGCCGTCCAACCTTAACACGCTGCTCGCGTCGATCCCGGCCTATTGGGAAGCCGGGCGTGCCCAGCTGTACGGACGGATGGCCGACCCGAACACTGAGGCCGGCAAGGCCTGGCTGAAGGAGCGCTCGCCACTGTTCTCGGCCGACAAGATCCAGCGCCCGCTGCTGATCGGGCAGGGCGCCAACGATCCGCGGGTCAAGCAGGCCGAGGCCGACCAGATCGTCGAGGCCATGCGCAGCCGCGACATCCCCGTGACCTATGTCCTGTTCCCCGACGAGGGCCATGGCTTTGCCCGTCCGGTCAACAACATCGCATTCAATGCGGTGACCGAGAACTTCCTGTCGAAGTGCCTCGGTGGTCGGGCGGAGCCGATTGGCGACACGCTCGCCATGTCGACCGCCAAGGTCCCGCACGGTGCCGAATTCGCCCCGGGCCTGAAGGAAGCGATGGGCGGCAAATAGTCCGCTTGCCTCGTATGCTCAACGAAGCCGGGGCCAGCGCCCCGGCTTCGCCTAGCGTGGGAAGGATCGTGACCTTTCGCGGCCATTGACCCTTCCAGCGCTCGACATCTGCGCCCCCATTTTCCATGGAGGGGGCATGGCGAGACTTGGAAGTTGGGCGAGTATTGTAGGCCCGTTGCTGGGGTGGGCGTTGATCGTCGCCGGCGTGTCGATCAGCATTCCGCCGCTCGTCACTGGCGCAGTGCTGATCGGGGTCGTGATCGCCGCGGTGCATCATGCTGAGTTGGTTGCGCACCGGGTGGGCGAGCCGTTCGGCACCCTGATCCTGGCGGTCGCGGTGACGATCATCGAGGTCGGGCTGATCCTGTCGCTGATGCTCGCCAACCGTGACGCGGCTTCGACCCTCGCCCGCGACACGGTGTTTGCGGCGGCGATGATCATCATGAACCTGCTGCTCGGCCTGTGCCTGATCGCGGCGTCGCGGCACCAGAAGGAAGTGCGGTTCACCCGCACCGGCGCAACCGCGGCGCTGAGCACGCTGGCGACACTGATGGTGCTGACCTTGGTGCTTCCGAACTTCACCACCAGCGTAGCGGGACCGGTCTACAGCAACACCCAGCTGGCGTTCGTCGCAGCCTTTTCGCTGATCCTCTATCTGGTGTTCGTGTTTGTCCAGACCGTCGGCAACCGTGACTATTTCCTGCCTCGGGGCGATCTCCAGAAGTCTCCTGAAGCGCATGCGGAGCGGCCCGACCTTAGGACCACCTGGATCTCCTTCGGCATACTGTTGATCAGCCTGGGCGCGGTAATCCTGCTCGCCAAGTCGCTGTCCAAGCCGCTCGAACAAGCGGTGACCTCCGCCGGCCTGCCACTAACCCTGGTCGGTATTGCCATTGCTGCGATCGTTCTTCTCCCCGAAGGCGTGGCCGCGGTCCGCGCGGCGCGGTCCAACCGCCTGCAGACCAGCCTGAACCTGGCGCTGGGATCGGCGCTGGCGACGATCGGGCTGACCATTCCGGCGGTGACAGTCGCTTCCTTCGCGCTCGGGCTGCCGCTGGCGCTCGGGCTCGACAACAAGAGCGTGACCCTGCTGGCGCTGACGCTGTTCATCGGCAGCCTGTCGCTGGCGCGGGGGCGGACGACGCTGCTGCACGGGTCGGTGCACCTGGCCATCTTCGCGGCCTATCTACTAACCACCATCATTCCCTGACAGGCCCCATGGACCATCCTTCGCTTGCCACCGTCGTCGCCTCGCTGTCGGGCGACCCGCTGACCCTCGAGGCGCCGCCGAGCTGGAGCCAGGGGCGGACGCTCTATGGCGGCATGACGGCAGCCTTGGGCTGGGCGGCAGCGGCGCACACCGTTCCCGACCTGCCGCCCCTTCGGTCGGTCCAGGCGGCGTTCGTCGGACCTGCGGCCGGCCGGCTGACCCTGCAGCCGACTGTCCTGCGCCGCGGCAAGTCGGCGACCACCGTCGGTGTCGACGTCCACGGCGAAGCGGGACTTGCCGCCCGGCTGACCTTTTTTTGCGGCGCGGCCCGGCCGTCTAAGGTAATGCACGAGCGGGCGATCGCTCCCGCCGCTCCGGCCCCTGACGACCTGCCGGCGGTGCTGAAGGCAGGGCAGGGGCCGACTTTCGCCACCAATTACGACATCCGCCACGTGTCGGGCGGATTGCCCTTCAGCGGCGGTGAGCCCGAATTCGTGATGTGGGCGCGGATGCGCGATGCCGACGGGGCCGATCCCCTGGTCTCGCTGATCGCGCTGGCCGACGTGCTTCCGCCGGCCTCGATGCCGGCATTCCCGGAATTCGGCGTGATCAGCAGCCTGTCGTGGAATTTCGACCTCGACCGGCTGCCCGACGACGCCGCGGCCTGGTACCTGTGCCATGCCACGTCGCAGAGCACCGCCGACGGCTATTCGCGCCAGGCGATGTCGGTGTGGGACGCGGCGGGCCGCCGGGTGCTGGCCGGAAGCCAGACCGTCGCGATCTTCGTCTAGGCCGGAGCTTCGTTGCGCCGCGCGCGGGCGGCTTCTATGGCGTGGCGAACCGACCTCCAGATGAAAGCGTACGCCCATGGCTCGCCGCCGGCAGATCTACGAAGGCAAGGCCAAGATCCTCTATGAGGGTCCCGAGCCCGGCACGCTGATCCAGTATTTCAAGGACGACGCCACCGCCTTCAACGCGCAGAAGCGTGGCACGATCAGCGGCAAGGGTGTGATCAACAACCGGATTTCCGAGCATATCTTCACCTCACTCGCGACGATCGGCGTCCCGACGCATTTCATCCGCCGCCTCAACATGCGCGAGCAGCTGATCCGGCAGGTCGAGATCGTGCCGATCGAGGTCGTCGTCCGCAACGTCGCGGCGGGTTCGCTGTCCAAGCGCCTCGGAATCGAGGAAGGCACGCAGCTGCCGCGCACGATCATCGAATATTACCTCAAGGACGATGCGCTGGGCGACCCTCTTGTCACCGACGAGCACATCGCCTGCTTCGGCTGGGCCAGCCAGGAGGAGATGAACGACATCGCCGACATGGCGATCCGGGTGAACGATTTCATGGCCGGGCTGTTCGCGGCGATCGGCATCCGGTTGGTCGACTTCAAGCTGGAGTTCGGACGGGTGTGGGAGAACGACTTCGCGCGCATCATCCTGGCCGACGAGATCAGTCCGGACGGGTGCCGCCTGTGGGACATGCGCTCGGGCGAGAAGCTCGACAAAGACCGCTTTCGGCAGGGTCTTGGCGGCGAAGCCGAGGCCTATCAGGAAGTCGCGCGCCGGCTTGGCCTGCTTGAAGGGCAGGAAGGCGAGAACAGTGTCTTGGACTTCGACAGTCATCGCAAGAAACGCGGCAAGTAACATCTGTGTGACTGGAGAAGCGAAACCCAGATTAAGCGTCGCCAGTCAGTAAGATGAACCATTGTTCATCAACATGGCAGCGGCAAGGTATTTGCCTTGCCCGCACATGAACGGCGCAACTTCTTCTCCCGATCATCTTTCATTCTCGCACACGGCACCACATCTGGCCGTGAGCAGCGAGTTGCTTTGGGCTGCTCCAATGAAAAGATCGGGAGAATATCTGTGAAAAAGTTTGTTGCGCTGACCGCCGTCGCCACAGTCGCCCTTGCCGCCACCCCGGCGCTTGCGCAGGCGCCGCAGGGTCCGCGCGTCGAGGCGCTGGTGGGCTATGATGCCCTGCGTCTCGATATCTCGGACGCCGTCGCGAATGGCAAGTTCAAGGACGAGGGCGTGCTTTACGGCCTTGGTGTCGGCTACGACGTAGCACTGGGCAATGGCGTGTCCCTGGGCGCCGATCTCGAGGCCTCGGACTCGACCGCCAAGAAGAATACGTTTGCCGGCAAGATCAGCGCCGGTCGTGACCTCTACGCCGGTGGCCGAGTCAGCTTCCCGCTGGGTGCGGACGGCAGCAACGTCTATCTGAAGGGCGGCTACACCAACGCCCGCTTCACACTGGCCGAGACCGTCACGCGCCTCACCCCGGTGCCCACTTACACCACCTACACCGACAATGTGGACGGTTACCGTCTGGGTGCCGGCGCGCAGTTCGCGCTCACCGGCAAGTCGTACGTGGGCGGCGAGTATCGCTACAGCAACTATGAGGGCGATCTCGTGCGCCATCAGGTCGCCGCGACGGTCGGTACCCGCTTCTAAACGACCGACCCTTCTCAAGGGTCTCGAACGAGGGGCGTCCGGCTGGTCCGGGCGCCCCTTTTTTTGCGGATTGGCGATCATCTGCTATGGTTTCGGATCCGGACCGAGGAAGGGCGGATCATGATCGAGGACAGCCGCATCTATTTCGCCCGCCGCGCCGCCGAGGAGGAGGAGCGGGCCGAGAAGGCAACGGACCCGGTCGCGGCGGGAGTGCATCGCCGCCTGCAGCGCGTCTATGCCGAGCGCGCCAGTGTCGGCGAACGCTGGCAGGCGCCCGAGGTCATCGGCTAAAGTAGCGACTTGCGGGCGGCTTCCAGCGCCGAGGACGCAGCGGTTCGGCGTTCGGCGCGCAGCCGGGGATAGTTGGCCGACGCTTCGGCAGTGAGCGAGCGGGCAAAGGCATCGCCGCTGAGGCCGGCAAGGACGGCCCTCATCCGGTGTTTCACCCCATCGTCGACCAGCCATGGCCCGCCGAGCGAGGCGCCGAGTTCGGCGGTATTGCTGATCGCCTCGCGCATGCCGGCGATGCCGCGGGCTTCGACCAGATCGGCGAGCAGCTTCAGTTCGGACACGCATTCGAGATAGGCGAGTTGCGGATCGATCCCGGCCTCCACCAACGTGTCGAAGCCCGCTTCGAGCAGGGCCGGGACCGCGCCCCACACCACCGCGGCCTCGTTGAACAGGTCGGACAGCGTCTCTTGCTCAAAGGTCGAGCGGAGCACGCCTGCGCCCTTCCGCCCGCTGCCGAGCGCCTGGGCATAGGCGAGGGTGAGCGGCCAGGCCGCGCCGGTCGCATCCTGCGCGACTGCGGCCAGCGCCACCATGCCGCGGCCTTCCCCATACAGGCGGCGCAGGGCCGCGCCGGGGCCCTTCGGTGCAACCATGATGACGTCGAGGTCGGCGCGCGGCTCGATCAGACCGTAATGGATGCACAGGCCATGGGCGAAATCCAGCGCCGCGCCGGGCTTCAGCGCGGCTTCGATCCCCGCATAGATGGACGGGAGATGTTCGTCGGGGGCGAGCAGGGCGACGATGTCGGCCCCTTGCACGGCCTCGACGGGCGCGAGCACAGTCAGGCCCTGGCCGCGTGCATGTTCCTCGCGCTGGCTACCGGGCCGCAATCCGACGCGGACGGCGATTCCGCTGTCGCGCAGGTTGAGCGCCTGGGCGCGGCCCTGGTTGCCGAAGCCGATGATCGCGACGGTGCGCCCGGCCAACGGAGCGGGATCGAGGTCGGCGTCGCCTATCATCCGCTTTCCTTGGCGTCGGCGAGAAGGCCGCGCAAGGCGGCGTCGCGATCGGCTTCTCGCGCCAGACCCAGCTCCTGCCCCCGGAACCAGGTCCGCTGGCGCTTGGCATATTGCCGGGTAGCGAGCTGCCCGGCGGCGATCATTGCCGATCGGTCGGTGTTGCCGGTCAGGAAGCTGACAATCTCGGGCACCCCGATGGCGCGCATCACCGGCAGGGCGGGGGAGAGCCGGCGGGCGAGCAGGCGGCTGACCTCGTCGATCGCTCCGCCTTCGACCATCGCGCAGAAGCGCTGGTCGATGGCGGCGGACAGCATGTCGGCCGCGGGCATCAGGACCGTCCCCAACAGCGTCACTTTGCCGCGGATGCCGCCGACGGTCCGCGCCTGCCAGTCTTTAAGGTTGCGGCCGGTCGACAGCACAACTTCCAGGGCGCGGGCGATGCGGGTGGTGTCGTTGGGGTGAAGGTGGGCGGCCGCCTCGGGATCATGTTCGGCCAGGCGGCGGTGATTGTCGGCAACCGGAGCGGTTCGGACCTCGGATCGGGTAACGGGGTCGATCGGAGGGACCTCGGCAATGCCGTCGAGAAGGGTGCGGAGGTAGAGGCCAGTCCCGCCGACAAGGATCGGCAACTGGCCGCGTCCCTGCACCTCGGCGATCACCGCCCTGGCCTCGCTTGCCCAGTCGGCAGCGCTGCAGGAGACGGCGCCATCACGGTGGCCGAAAAGGCGATGTTCGATGCCGCCCATCTCGTCGGCGCCGGGCCGCGCGCTCAGCACTTGCAGGTCCGAATAAACCTGAGCGCTGTCGGCGTTGACGATCACGCCGTTCGCGCGTTGAGCAAGCGTGACCGCCAGACCCGACTTGCCGCTGGCGGTCGGCCCTGCGATGACGCACAAAGGAGGAACGCCCTTGTTCATTGCCACCCTGATAGCAGCAGGACGCCTTCGCGACAGCGATCTTGCCCGAGCCGCGGAAATCGCCGGCGGAGGCGAGATGCGATGGATCGACGAGGGCGATGCGGCCGACCTGCTGCTCGGCCCGGTGGACGATTGGCGAGCGCTTCGCGACAAGCTGGAGGCGGGGCTGCCCGGGATCGACGTGATCGTGCAGCCAGCCGAGACCCGCGAGAAGAGGCTGTTCGTTGCCGACATGGATTCGACCATGATCGGGCAGGAATGCATCGACGAACTGGCCGACTTTGCCGGCAAGAAGGACGAGATCGCCGCGGTGACCGAGCGGGCGATGCAGGGCGAGATCGATTTCGAGGAAGCGCTTCATGCCCGCGTCGCCGCGCTGGACGGCCTTGGCGTCGGCTGTCTCGAGCGGTGCCGGACTGAGCGCGTCACCCACAATCCGGGGGCGCGGACCTTGGTCCAGACCATGAGGGGGCGGGGGGCAAAGACATTGCTGGTGACTGGCGGGTTCCACGATTTCGCCGATCCGCTCGCCTCCGAACTCGGCTTCGAGGAGGTCCGCGCCAATCACCTCGAGAGCATGTACGGCCACCTTACCGGGCGCGTCACCGGCGCGATCGTCGATGCAGCGGCCAAGGCGCAGGCGCTGGTCCAACGGCGCGAGCAGCTGCATCTGGCAAAGGGCGATGTGCTGGCGATCGGTGACGGGGCAAATGACGCGCCGATGATCGAGGAAGCGGGGCTGGGCGTCAGCTTCCGCGGCAAGCCCAAACTGGAGGCGGTCGCGACGGCGCGGATCCGGCACAACGACCTGACCGCGCTGCTGTGGGCTCAAGGTATTTCGCGCATGGAATGGACGACCGACTAGGCGCCCATCGTTCACTCAGCGGGCTGCGACCGGGAAGCATGGCTGTGGCTTCAGGGCCGAGCAGGCCGCCGCAGCCGCCGCACGGCTGGGGTAGGGGCCGGCCTGGAGGCGGGTCATCGTTCCCGACGGCACCAGGGTCATCCGCGCTCCCCCAAGCCGCGGCAACAGGGTCGCGAACAGGCGTTGGGCCGAGGATCCGTCACGGAAAGCGCCGAGCTGGATTCGAAAGGCTCCCGTCGCGGGCGCGCCGACGACGACCGGTGCGGCTTTGCCAGTGGCGGCCGTGATGACCTTGGCTGGCGGTGCCTTGCCCGAGACCGGGGTGCTGGCGCCGGCGTTGGCCAGTTGCTGCGCCAGCGCCACGCCCTTGCGGCGCTCCTCCAGCGAGATCAGCCGGTCCATCTCGCTGAGGGTGGTCTTGGCCGGAGCGAGACCCTGCGCCGCGGATCGGCTGACCAGGGCATAGGCCCGGATGCGATCCTCGGGCACGCCGTCGCCGTTGAACAGGGCGGTGCCATAGACCAGCATCGCGCGTGGCTCGCCACTGTCAGCGGCCTGCTTCAGCCAGCGCAGGGCAGCGGTGCGATTGCCGTTCTGGAACAGCAGCAGGCCGAGGCTGGTCTGCGCCTCGAGATGCCCGGCGCGCGCTGCCTGCTCGTAGAAGCGCTGGGCCTCGGCAAGGTCGGCCGGCACCCCGCGGCCGAGCTTGTAGGCCTGGCCGAGATTGAACGCGGCATCGGCCTGTCCCTTGGCGGCAAGCGGTCGCCAGATGGCGACGGCCTTTTCGGGCTGCCCGACGCCCCACGCCTCGATCCCGGCCCTGACGCTCTGAGCCTGGAGGGGGGCCGCCGCGACCAACGCCGCCGTCATCAGCGAAATCCGACGCATGCATCTCTCCCAACGCGCTCAGCCTAAACGAGCAAAGCCCCGGCGTTAACCTGATTTTAGGCCTGCCCCGGCATCCCGGTGGCAGCAAACAAGATTGAAGCACCTTACCCGAGGGGATCGGAATGCGCGTTCTGGCTATGGCATCGCAGAAGGGGGGATCGGGCAAGACCACGCTCTCCGGCCACCTGGCGGTGCAGGCGCAACTTGCGGGCGCTGGCCCGGTCTGCCTGATCGACATCGATCCGCAAGGCTCACTCGCCGACTGGTGGAACGAGCGCGAGACCGAAATGCCGGCCTTCGCCCAGACCACTGTCGCGCGCCTGGCGAGCGACCTTGAAGTCCTTCGCCAGCAGGGTTTCCGGCTGGCAGTGATCGACACTCCGCCGGCCATCACCATGGCGATCCAGAGCGTGATCGCGGTGGCCGAACTGATCGTCATCCCGACCCGGCCGAGCCCGCATGATCTGCGTGCCGTCGGCGCCACGGTCGACCTGTGCGAACGCGCCGGCAAGCCGCTGATTTTCGTGGTCAATGCGGCGACCCCCAAGGCCAAGATCACCTACGAAGCCGCGGTCGCGCTGTCGCAGCACGGGACCGTGGCTCCGGTCACGCTTCACCACCGCACCGATTTCGCCGCGTCGATGATCGATGGCCGGACGGTGATGGAGGTCGATCCCAAGGGCAAGTCGGCCGGTGAGGTCGTCGCGCTGTGGGAATATATTTCCGACCGGCTCGAGAAGAACTTCCGCCGCACCGTGTTCGCGGCCCCGGGCGCATCGCCCGGCGTCGGAGCGGCCGCACCGCGTCCCGTTGGTGGCTTCGGCCGCCGCGTGGTCGGCTGAGAAGGGGCGTATTTCCCATGATGAAGAGCGAACCCAAGCCCTTCGCCTCCCTGTCGTCCGGACTGCTCGCCCGCAAGGGTGCCGCGCGTCCCGCCATGCGTCCGCAGGGCTTTGGCCAGATGGGCAGCGGCCTCGAGGATCTCGGCTGGAACGACATGGGCTTCGAACCGCCCCGCCCGGCGCTGGCGCCGGTCGCGGCAAGTGAAGAGGCGCCCGCCGCGCTGCGGTCCAACCCGGCACTCGGGCTGAGCCCGATCCACGCCGTCCACGTCGAAATCGCCCAGCGCCTCGCCAACGACGCCGGTGACGAGGTCGATGAGACCGCCGACCCGGTTCCCGCCGACCCGGTTCCCGCCGACGTTCCGCCGCTGGCCGAACTACTTGCCGCGCCGGTCGAAGCCGAGCCAGAAGCGCCCTTGCTTCAGGTCCGTGCCGAGCGGGCGCCGATCGTGGTGCCCGCCGCAGTGGTCGCTGCACCGCTACCGGCCTCAGCACCGACGCCGCGCAGCCGTGCTTCGGCCGGCAAGGCAAAAGCCGCGTTCACCCTGCGGCTGGACCAAGAGCGTCACCTCAAGCTGCGTCTGGCCTGCGCCGTCACCGGCACGTCGGCCCAGTTGCTGGTCACCCGCGCGCTCGACGAGTTGCTGGCGACCATGCCCGAACTCGACGCCATGGCCAGCCGCGCTCCCGATCGTCAGCCAAGTAAGGATTGACCCTATGACCAAGTCCAGGTCCGCACTTCTCGCCGCCTCCAGCATCGTCGCGGCGGCCGCTCTCACGGGGTGTGCGCTGGGCGGGGGCAAGCCCAAGCACTTCGGTGGGCTCGCCGAGAACAGCAACATCGGCGTCGCGATGCGGGCGCATGTCGCGCTCCAGAAGGGCGACGTGGCAAGCGCCGTCTCCTATGCCGAGCGGGCGGTCGAGAAGAGCCCGACCGATGCCGCCTTCCGCGCGCTGCTCGGCAACGCCTATCTGGCCGCCGGGCGCTTCCGGTCGGCCGAGGCCGCCTTCGCCGATGCGCTGGCCATCTATCCCAACCAGGTCGGCGTCCCGCTGAAGCTGGCGCTGGCGCAGGTCGCGCAGGGCCGGGACGAGGCCGCGGCGCAGACCCTCGACACTTATGCCCAGGTCATTAGCCCGGCCGATGGCGGCCTGGCGCTGGCGCTGGCGGGGCGTCCAGGTGCGGCGATTGAGACGCTCGAGCAGGCCGCCCGCAGCGACGGAGCGGACTCGCGAGTGCGTCAGAACCTGGCGCTGGCCCATGCGATCGCAGGTGACTGGACGCGAGCCCGCCGGGTCGCGGAGCAGGATCTTTCCGGCGACCAGCTCGAGCAGCGGATGAGCGAATGGGCAACCTTCGCCCGGCCGGGTGTGGCCGCCACCCAAGTGGCGTCGCTGATCGGGCTCAAGGTAGCGCCCGCAAGCGATTCCGGCATGCCGGTCAGGCTTGCGCTTCGCTCGAAGAACGTGCGTAGTGCCGAGGCCTCGGTTGCAGCGCCGGTGGCCGAAGCGCCCGTGCTTGCAGCGGCCGAGCCCGTGCCCGTGCCCGTGATCGAGCAGGAGCAGCAGCCGGTCGCCGTCGCGGCAGCCGAGGTGCCGCAACCTTATACGGCGGTTCAATATGCCGCAACATCGCCCGACGTCGCGGCGATGGTGGACAGCCTGCGGGCGGAGCGGATCAGGCCTTCGGGGGTATTGCCCAAGGTGGCCGAGTTGCGCCGCGCGGCGGCCAAGCGCTTCGGGATGAGCCAGGCCGTCGTGCAACTGGGCGCCTATGCTACGCAGGCGGGGGTCAAGGCCGGCTGGGCGACGATCGCCCGCCGCCATCGCGGCGTCACCGCTTATGTCCCGGCGAGCGCGCGCTTCGCTGATGCCCGCGGCAGCGTCTACCGGCTGAGCCTGAAGGGCTTTGCCAGCGACGGCGAAGCGCGGCGGCTGTGCATGCAGCTGAAGTCGAGCGGGGCGACCTGCTTCGTCCGCAATGCCGCTGGCGACGCCCCGGTACGCTTTGCCGGCCGCTAAGGCGTCAGCCGGCCAGCAACAGTTCCAGAACGGCCATCCGCATCGCGACGCCGTTCGCCACCTGACGCAGGATGAGGCTCCGACCGGGAAGGTCGGCGACCTCGTCGGCGATCTCCACCCCGCGGTTCATCGGGCCGGGGTGGAGCACCACGGCACCGGGCGCGGCAAGCGCCAGGCGCTCGGGCGTCAGGCCGTAGAGGCGGAGATATTCGCCGGGAGCATCGCCGAGGTCCTCGTCGAGCCGCTCGCGCTGGACCCGGAGCATCATCACCGCATCGGCCCCCGCAATCGCCTCGTCGAGCGACAGGCCATTGCTGTCAGAGGGCAGCAGTGAGGGCGGGCCGGCAAGTCGGACGGTGGCGCCGAGCCGCGGCAGCAGCTGGTTGTTGGAATGGGCGACCCGGCTGTGGAGAATGTCGCCGCAGATTGCGATCGTGCGGCCTTCGAGCGAACCGAAATGCTGGCGCAGCGTGAGCGCGTCGAGCAGGGCCTGCGTAGGATGTTCGTTGGTCCCGTCGCCGGCGTTGACCACCGGGCAGTCGACCAAAGCCGCGACTTCTTCCGCCGCGCCATTCTGGCGGTGGCGAAGGACGAGCGCGTCGGGAGCCATGGCGCCCAGCGTGCGCGCCGTGTCGGCGAGCGTTTCGCCCTTTTTGATGCTGCTATGTTCGACCGACAGCGTGATCGCCTGCGCGCCGAGCCGGGCGGCGGCCTGCGCGAAGCTCATCGCGGTGCGGGTGCTGTTTTCGTAGAAGCAATTGAAGATGGTCCGCCCGGCCAGCCGATCACGACCATTGCGCGGGTTCTGCGCATAGCCTTGGGCCGTGGCGAAGAGCTGGTCGAGTTGGGAGTCGCCGAGCGACGAGATGGAAAGCAGGTGCACGGAAGCGCCTGCTAGCTTGGCCGCGGCAACATGCAAAGGGCGTCAAGCGCACCCTGCAGGATGTGCGCGGCGGCGAGCTTGTCGATCGCGACGGCGCGCTTGGCCCGGCTGACGTCGGCGGCGATCATCGCCCGCTCGACCGCCTGGGTCGACCAGCGTTCATCCCACAGCAGGATCGGCAGGGCGAGCGGGGCGAGGTTGCGGGCGAAGGCACGGGTCGACTGGGTGCGGGGCGAATCGCTGCCGTCCATGTTGAGCGGCAGGCCGACGACCAGCCCGCGCACCGAGTGGCGGTCGATAAAGGCACGAAGCAGTGCTAGGTCGGCGGTGAACTTGGCCCGGCGGATGGTCTCGGCCGGTCCGGCGAAGCTCCAGCCGGAGTCGCAAAGCGCGAGGCCGACGGTCTTGGTCCCGACGTCGAGCCCGGCCAGCACGCCGCCATCGGGAAGCGCGGCAAGGAAGTCGGCGGCCACTGCCGTGATCATTGCGCCGACCTGAAGGCGGCTAGGCGGCGAGCGAAGTCGCGGCGGATGTCGCCCCAGAACAAGGCGTAATCATAGACGTGGTAGTTGTTGCCGGGGAGCACGTAGGGGCCGAGTTCGGGCAGCTTGTCGTCGGCACCGCTGATCAGCAGAAACCCGCCTTCGCACCGTGCACCCACCGCGCCGGGAACGAGGTCGGCGTCGCTCAACGCCGTATCGACCGGAATCAGGGTGCCCAGGCTCTGCGCCGGCGTGCTCGGCTCGGACGATCCGGTGACGGGGTTCACGCACAGCATGCCCTCGCGGCGGCGCTTCTGCCCGTTGAAGCCGGTGGAGCCTTCGAACACGCCGGTGATGAGGTCGGTGTTGGCGGGTTCGGAGAAGCTCTGCCACGACAGCAGGCAGCGGGCCTGGTCGGGGCGGAGGCAGGCGGGCAGGCCCATTGCCGGCACGTCGGTCACGGTGCTGACCGGCCAGCCGCCGATGTAGGCGGCGACGATTCGGCGCTGCAGCGCGGGATTCCTGGCGATTCGTTCATGCAGCAGGCGGGTGAGGTGCAGGCCACCCTGGCTGTGCCCGGCCAGCACGATCGGCGCATCGGGCTCCTGCGCCAGGAAGCGGTCGAACGCACGCGCTACGTCGGAATAGGCGAGGTCGAGCGCCTTGGTCGCATTCTCGCCGGTGTCGAGGAAGGCGCCGAAGGCCGCCTGGCGGTAGCGCGGCGCGTAGATCCGGCCGACGGCATTGAAGGCGCTCGCCTGGCTGCGGACGAACAGGGCGGCGCGATCCTGGCTTTCGCGGTGACCGATCAGCGCGTTCCAGCGATCGCGCTGGAGGTAGGTGGTCGGGTGAATGTAGAAGACGGCGACCGAGCGGGCTCGCTCGGCGTCCTCCGTCAGACCTTTGGGAGTCCATTCGGCCGGGCCCGGCGGCACCGTGTCGGGCAGATTGAGCCAGTTCTCCACCTGGACATAGTCGGGTCCGCTGGCCGGGGGAGGGGCCTCGTAGGGGACGGTGGGAAGCGCCTGCTTGCGCAGTACCGAGCCGCCGAACTGGAACAGCGCAAAGCCGCCGGCGGCGACCAGCAAGGTGACGAAAAAGATGACGAACAGGAACCGGCGGGCGCACATGGGAGGCGCAGGTAGGGCCGGTCACGTTCAAAGCCAAGTTGACTTGAAGGCCGGGTGAGGCTTGGCTGGGGCCGATTGAAGTGAAAGGTATCTGTCTTGAAGATCAAGCTTTCCGCCCTGCTCTTGCTGACCACCGCCGCCTGCACCACGCCGAACGGCGAGCTCGCTGCGCCTCAGACGGCGGCGACCGCGCCAGCCGGCCCGGTAGAGCCCGTAATCGATCCGGCAGCCGAGGATCAAAGGCTGACGGTGTTCCTCGACGCTGCCTTCGAGGAACAGGTTGCGCGCTCGCCGCAGGGCCTGACCGGACTAGGCCGCAAGGAGCGGTACAATGAGCTCAACAGCTACACCGACGCCAATGCGGCGGAAGGGCTGGCGCTGGCGCAGCGGCAGCTGGCCTCGATGCGGGCGCAGTTCGATCCCGCCAAGCTGAGCCCGAATGGCCGGCTGAGTTATCGGCTTTTCGAAAGCGAAGTGCAGCAGAGTGTCGAGAACTTCCGCTGGCGGCGGCACGGCTTCATCGCCAGCACCAACGGCAGCCCGGCCGGGTCGCTGCCGGTGTTCCTGATAAACAATCACAAGATCACCAGCGTCGCCGACGCCGAGGCCTATGTCTCGCGCTTGCAGGCGGTCGAGCGGGTGATGGGCGAAATCACCACCAATATGCGGGCGCAGACCGCGGCCGGGATCGTGCCCTCCACCTTCAATTTCGCGCCGGTCCGCAGGGACGCCGAAAAGGTGCTGGCGGGCGCCCCGTTCACTAGCGGTCCGGACACGCCGGTCTACGCCGACTTCCGCGCCAAGGTCGCCAAGCTGGACGTACCGCAGGCCGAGAAGGACCGGCTGCTGGGCGCGGCCCGCGAGGCGCTGACCGGACCGTTCCAGCGCGGCTATCGCAACTTCCTCGCGACGTGGAGCGAGACCGAACGCCAGGCCAAGGGCAACCGCGGTGCATGGGGCCTGCCCGATGGCGCGGCCTTCTATGCCAATCGCCTCAAGAACTCGACGACCACGTCGATGAGCGCGGAGCAGATCCACCAGCTCGGCGTCAACCAGGTGGCGGCGATCCATGGCGAGATGGAGCGGATCAAGACCCAAGTCGGGTTCAAAGGCACGCTGCGCCAATTCTTCGACGAGCTTCGGACCAATCCGAAGTATCGCTACCCCGACACCGATGCCGGGCGGGCGGCCTACATCAAGGACGCCGAGGGTTTCGTCGCGCAGGTGATGGCCAAGTCGCCGCAATGGTTCCGGCGCCTGCCCAAGGCTGCGCTGGAGGTACGCGCGGTCGAGAAGTGGCGCGAGGGAACGGCGGCGATCGCCTTCTACAATTCGCCGTCCGAGGACGGGTCGCGGCCCGGAATCTATTATTCCAACCTCGCCAACATGGCGGATGTGTCGAAGCCACAGCTCGAGGCGCGGAGCTATCACGAGGGAGCTCCCGGCCACCATTTCCAGATCGCGCTGGCGCAGGAGCTGCCCAACGTGCCCAAGTTCCGGCGGTTCGGCGGCTATGGCGCCTATGCCGAAGGCTGGGGCCTTTATGCCGAGGGCCTGGGCAAGGAGATGGGCTTCTATCAAGACCCGATCAGCGAGTTCGGCATGCTCTCGACGCAGGTCTGGCGCGCGGTCCGGCTGGTGGTCGACAGCGGCATCCACGACAAGCGCTGGACCCGCGAGCAGGCGATCGATTATTTCATGGCCAATGCGCCGCTGTCCCGCGCCGACGCCGTTCGCGAGGTCGAGCGCTATTTCAACTGGCCGGGGCAGGCGACCAGCTACATGGTTGGGCAACTCAAGATCCTAGAACTGCGCGAAACAGCCAAGCGCGAGCTGGGCGACCGGTTCGACATTCGCGACTTCCATGCCGCGGTGCTCGAGAATGGCTCGCTTCCGCTCGATGTGCTGGAAGAGCAGGTCGACGCCTATATCGCTGCCCGCAAGGCAGCCTGAGCGTAGGAGGGACTGCGCAGGTCCCCGGTGCGCCTGCGCAGTTCACCTCCGGTTCAAGCTGGCGGCCGGATGACGTACGTCAGGCCGGGGGGCTTGTACGGAGCGTCCTCATGTCCCTTGTTCGCAAACTCGCACTGGTTGCGGTTGGAGCGGTCGGCCTAGCCGGTTGCAGCACTATCGATCCCTATTACGGCGCTTCGATCGGCGTCGGTTCGCCTTATTATAATACCGGCTATGGCTACGGGTCGGGCTATGGCTATGGGTACGGAAATTACCCGCAATATGGCGGCTATGCCCCCTACGGTGCCTATGGCGCGAATTACGGGTCGTATGGCGGCTGGAACGGCGGCTATTATTATCCGGGCACCGGCGCCTACGTCTACGACCAGCAGCGCCGCCGTTATCCGATCAGCACTGCCCAGCGCCGCTATTGGGAGCAGCAGCGGATTGCGCGCAGCCGCAACCCGGCGATCCAGCAGAATTATCGCGACTATCGTGCCGAGCGCCGCGACGATCGCCGCGATTACCGGACCGAGCGACGCGACGATCGCGCTGCGCGCGACGCCGGACAGGTGACCCAGGAGCAGTTTCGCACCGATCGGCGCCAGGATCGCCGCGAGTATCGCCAGGACCAGCGCCAGGACACACGCGAGCTTCGGCGCGAGAACCGCAGGGATCGCCGCCGGCCTCGCTGAGGTGAAGTGATCGCGGTGGCAGCAGGGGGAGTTGAAGGCTCGGCTCCCCCTCGCTAACGCCCGGCCATGTCCGTCGATACCGCCACCGTGCGGCACATCGCCAAGCTTGCGCGCATCGCCATGAGCGACGCGGAAGTGGAGGCCCTGGTGCCCGAACTCAACAACATCCTCGGCTGGGTCGAGCAGCTCGGCGAGGCCGACACCTCGGGCGTCGAGCCGCTGGCGACCGTAATCGACCAGAAGTTGCGGCTGCGCGACGACGTCATCGATGCCGATCCGCTGACCGGCGGAAACGTCCGCGACAAGGTGCTTCTGAATGCGCCGGACGCTCAGCATGGCTTCTTCGCCGTGCCCAAGGTGATCGAATAATGGCCGATCTCAACAGCCTGACGCTGGCGCAGCTGCGCGACGGCTTTCGCGGCGGTGAGTTTTCCGCGCGCGAGATCGCCGAGGGTTTTAACGCGGCGGTTGCTGCGGCGCGCGCGCTCAACGCCTATACCGTCGAGACCCCCGAGGATGCGCTGGCCTGCGCCGAGGCCGCCGATGCCGCGCGGCAGTCGGGCGCGCTGAAGCCGCTTTCGGGAATCCCGCTCGGCATCAAAGACCTCTTCGCAACGGTCGGGGTCGATACGACCTCAGGCAGCAAGATTCTTGGTGGGTTCAAGCCGGCTTATGAGAGCACCGTTTCCGCCAAGCTGCGCGATGCGGGTGCTGGCATGCTCGGCAAGCTCAACATGGACGAGTTCGCGATGGGCTCGTCGAACGAGACCAGCACCTACGGGCCGGTGATCAGCCCGTGGAAGCGGAGCGATGGCGGCAATGCGGCGCTCACCCCCGGCGGAAGCTCGGGCGGATCGGCGGCGGCGGTCGCGGCGGGGCTTGCTCCGGGCGTCACCGGCACCGACACCGGCGGCTCGATCCGCCAGCCCGCGGCATTCACCGGCATCACCGGGATTAAGCCGACCTACGGCCGTTGCTCGCGCTGGGGCATCGTCTCGTTCGCCTCCTCGCTCGACCAGGCCGGGCCGATGGCGCGGACGGTGCGCGACTGCGCGATCCTGCTGGAGCAGATGAGCGGATTCGATCCCAAGGACGCCACCTCGCTCGACGCGCCGGTGCCGGCGTGGGAGCGGGGATTGTCGAGCGATCTCAAGGGCAAGCGCGTCGGTATTCCCAGGGAATATCGGATCGACGGCGTGCCCGACGAAATCAACGCGCTGTGGGACCAGGGCATTGCCTGGCTCAAGGATGCGGGCGCCGAAGTGGTCGAGATCAGCCTGCCGCACACCAAATATGCGCTGCCGACCTATTACATCATCGCCCCGGCCGAAGCCTCCTCCAACCTCGCCCGCTATGACGGTGTCCGTTACGGGCTCCGCGAGGTGCCTGAAGGCGGCAATCTCGACGCCATGTATGCCGCGACGCGCGCGGCGGGATTCGGGGCCGAGGTCAAGCGGCGGATCATGATCGGCACCTATGTGCTGAGCGCAGGCTTTTACGACGCCTATTTCACCAAGGCGCAGCGGATCCGGGCGCTGATCAAGCAGGATTTCACTCGCGCCTTCGAGAGTTGCGACATCATCCTCACCCCGACCGCGCCAAGCGCGGCATTCGGGATCGGCGAGAAGATGAGCGATCCGCTCGCGATGTATCTGAACGACGTGTTCGCGGTCCCGGCCAGCCTCGCGGGGCTGCCCGCGATGAGCGTGCCGGGCGGGCTTGATGCGCAGGGACTGCCGCTTGGGCTGCACCTGATCGGGCGCGAAATGGACGAGCAGGGCGTGCTCAACGCCGGCCTTGCGATAGAGGAACGCGCGGGCTTCACCGCGCGTCCGGGAAAGTGGTGGTAATGGCCGACGCACACGCACCCTATCGCATCAAGGGCGAGACCGGCGAGTGGGAGGTCGTGATCGGCCTCGAGGTCCATGCGCAGGTGACTTCCAACGCTAAGCTGTTCAGCGGCGCGGCAACGGCGTTTGGCGCCGAGCCGAATACCCAGGTCAGCCTGGTCGACGCGGCGATGCCGGGCATGCTTCCGGTCCCCAATCGCGAGTGCATTCGCCAGGCGGTGCGCACAGGTCTCGCGATCGACGCCAAGATCAACAAGTGGAGCCGGTTCGACCGCAAGAACTATTTCTACGCCGATTTGCCGCAGGGGTATCAGATCAGCCAGCTCTATCATCCGCTGGTCGGAGAAGGCTCGGTCACCGTGCTGGTCGACGAGAAGGACGAGGGCTCCGCGCGAACGATCGGCGTGGAGCGCATCCATGTCGAGCAGGACGCCGGCAAGCTGATGCACGACCAGCATCCGACTATGAGTTACGTCGACCTCAACCGTTCGGGCGTCGCGCTGATGGAGATCGTCTCCAAGCCCGACCTGCGCTCGCCAGCCGAAGCGGGGGCCTATCTGCGCAAGCTGCGCGCCATCCTGCGCTATGTCGGATCGTGCGACGGCAACATGGAGGAAGGATCCATGCGCGCCGACGTCAACGTGTCGGTGCGCAAGCCCGGCGCCGAGTTCGGTACGCGGACCGAAACCAAGAATGTCAATTCGGTGCGGTTCGTCCAGGCCGTGATCGAGCATGAAGCGCGGCGCCAGATCGAGATCCTCGAGGAGGGCGGCTCGATCGTCCAGGAGACCCGGCTCTACGATCCCGACAAGCAGGAGACGCGCTCGCTGCGGTCAAAGGAAGATGCGCACGATTACCGCTACTTCCCCGATCCCGACCTGCTTCCGCTGGAGCTGGAAGACAGCTTCATCGAGGATTGCCGCGCTTCGCTGCCGGAGCTGCCCGACGCCAAGCGCAAGCGCTACGAGGCGGGCGGGATCACCGCCTACAATGCCAGCGTCCTGACAGCCGAGGTCGAGACCGCGCGTTGGTTCGATGCGCTGCTGGAAGCCGGCGCGGAACCGGTGCGGGCCGCAAACTGGGTGGTGGCCGAGCTGTTCGGTGCTCTCAATCGCCTCGGCAAGGACATCGTCGACTGTCCGGTCTCGCCTGCTCAGGCCGCCGAACTGCTCGGCCTCGTCGCTGACGGCACCATCAGCGGTTCGATCGCCAAGACCGTGTTCGAGAAGATGCTCGAGACCGGCGACGGCGCGAATGCGATCGTCGAGCGCGAGGGGCTGAAGCAGAACAGCGACACTGGCGCGATCGATGCAGAGATCGACAAGATCCTCGCCGTCAATGGCGACAAGGTCGCGCAATATCGCGAGGGCAAGGTGCAGCTGTTCGGCTTCTTCGTCGGGCAGACGATGAAGGCGATGGGCGGCAAGGCCAATCCGGGCATGGTCAACGAGCGGCTGAAGGCCAAGCTCGGCTAGTCATGGCGGCGTCGCATCGGCGCTGCTATGCGGCGACGATGCGTCACCTGCTTCTTGCCGCCGCCGCGGCCTTTGTCGCCGCTCCCGCCATCGCGCAGGGGCCTGCCAGACCGCCCAAGCTCGTCATCGCTATTTCGATCGACCAGTTCTCGAGCGATCTGTTCGAGGCGTATAGGCCGCATTTCACGGGCGGGCTTCGGCGCCTCACCGAGGGGGGTGTCACCTTCGCCAACGGCTATCAGAGCCATGCCGCGACCGAAACCTGCCCGGGGCACTCAACCCTGCTCACCGGGCGGCATCCGGCAGCGACGGGAATCGTCGCCAACGACTGGATCGATCAGAGCGCGCCGCGCGCCGACAAGACGATCTATTGCGCCGAGGATGAGCGCGTCGCGAGAAGCTCATCGTCCAACTACACGGTCAGCCCACTCCATCTGCGCGCCGCCACCCTCGGCGAGCTGATGAAGGCAGCCAGCCCGCGCAGCCGCAACGTCGCGGTCGCGGGCAAGGACCGCGCCGCGGTGATGATGAGCGGGCAGGCGCCCGACCAGCGCTGGTATTGGGATGGCAAGGCGTGGGTCACCGACCTCAAATCGGCGCCCCTGCCGCGGACCATCTTCGCCTTCCGCCCGGCCTTTGCCGCCGCGTTCGCGCAGCCTCGCGCTGGGTTGGAGCCGACGCCGCTGTGCAAGGCGCGGGCGACGCCATACCAGGTGTCGCCGACGCTGACGGTGGGCAACGGTACGCTGGCCCGCGGGGCGGGCGACAATCGCAATTTCCGCGCAAGCCCCGAGATCGACGGCGCGACGCTGGCCATCGCGCTTGGCCTGGTCGGGGAGATGGGGCTCGGCAAGGGGCCGGCGACCGACATGCTGAGCGTCGGCCTGTCGGGGACCGATTATGTCGGACACAGCTACGGCTGGGGCGGGCAGGAGATGTGCCTGCAGATGCTGGGCCTCGACCGCGAGCTCGACGGTTTCTTTGCCGGGCTCGACGCCAGCAAGATCGACTATGCCGTGGTACTGAGTGCGGACCACGGCGGGCTCGACCTTGTCGAGCGGCTGAAAGCCGGAGGCGTGGCAGACGCCGCGCGGCTCGATCCCGAATTCACTGTCCAGAACATCGGCAGGCAGCTTGCCGGACGGATCGGGCGAAGCGCGCCGGTGTTGCTCGGCGGGTCGGTCGGAGACGTGTGGATCGACAAGAGCCTGTCTGCGGCCGATCGCCGCACCGTTGAGGCTGGCGCGATCGCCATTGCCCGTGCCCACCCGCAGGTCGAGGCGGTGTTCACGGCCGCCGAGCTTGCCTCCACCCCGATGCCGAGCGGTGATCCGTCCAAGTGGACACTCCGCCAGCGCTACCGCGCGAGCTTCGACCCGGCGCGCTCCGGCGACCTGTTGATCGTACTGAAGTCGCACGTCGCGGCGATTTCGAAGCCCGGCGTCGGTTATGTCGCGAGCCACGGGTCTCCGTGGGACTATGACCGCCGGGTGCCGATCCTGTTCATGGCGCCAGGATTGCGTCCGGCTGCCCCGGCGGCGGCGGCGGATACGGTCGATATCCTGCCCACGGTGGCAAGCTGGGTCGGGCTCAAGCTGGCGCCGGGTAGTGTTGACGGACGATGCCGGAGCGAAGCGGCGACCTGTCGCTGAGCGGGACGGGTTTCATGAACCGTTCGGGTTGAACCAAGCGACGTTCTCCCTTGCAGCGACCACATGGGCAAAGCTGCCTAACGCGCTGTTAGGCATGACCGTTGAGCCAAGCTTCAGCGGGGTCCGGTAGACCGCGGGCATCACGGAAAAGGTGCAGGTTTCGCGACATGGAAGGGCGGCACAGAAAGGGGCGATCATCGCGCCACCCGGCCGCCTCCACCTCCGAAGGCCGGGACGGCCACGGCTGGACCGTCGGCGTCCCCTCCGGAAATTCGTCGCCAAGACTTCTTCCTTTTGTCCCACTTACTGAAGCGTCAGGAAATTCCTTTGTTCGGAAACCGCGTTCGCCAGACCCGCTCGCCCATCGATTCGACGGCCGAGGCACTGCTGCTGATGCAAGGCTTCGAACGTTCCTGCCAGGGCTGGTTCTGGTCGATCGATGCCGCCGGTCGGGTGGTCTACATAAGCGATAGCGTCGCCGAGATCCTGTCGAGCACGACCGAAGCGCTGGTCGGCACGGGGTTCAGCGACCTGTTCGTGGCCGCCGAAGAAGACAGCAGCGGACGGCGCAACCTGCCTTTCATGCTGACCAAGCGGTCGGCTTTCGACGACATGACGCTGCGCACCGCCGATCCCGACATCGAACGCTGCTGGTCGGTGTCGGGCGAACCGCATTTCGGCCGGTCGGGCGAGTTCCTGGGCTATCGCGGCAGCGCGATCGACGTCACCGACCAGCGCCGCTCCTCCGAACATGCCTCGAGGCTGGCCGCCTATGATGCGCTGACGGGACTGCCCAACCGCCGCAAGATGGAGGAGTATCTCGACCGCCTGCTGGCCGGTGCCGAGCATCACCACCGGCCGTGCGTGGTGATGCTGGTCGACCTCGACCGCTTCAAGCAGGTCAACGATACGCTTGGCCATCCGGCCGGTGACGCGCTGTTGCGGCAGGTCGCCGACCGTCTGGTGAGGATCGTCGGCGACAAGGAACGCGTGTTCAGGCTGGGCGGCGACGAATTCCAGGTGATGCTTGCCAATTCGCATGACCAGCAGCTGGTCGAAAGCCTGGCGTCCGACATCATCCACACGCTGTCGCAGCCTTATTCGATCGATGGCAGCCGGTGCATCATCGGCGCGTCGATCGGGGTGGCGGTGTCGCCCGCCGACGGAACCTCGCGGGTCAGCCTGATCCGCAACGCCGACCTGGCGCTCTATGCGTCCAAGTTCGAGGGGCGCGGGCGGTTCAAATTTTTCTCCACCGAGTTGCTGGCGTCGGCCGAAGAGAAGCGCGCGCTGGAAGACGACCTGCGCGATGCGCTGGTGCGCAACGAGATGCGGCTGGTCTACCAGCCCGTGGTTCATTGCCATTCCGGCAGCATTACCGGGGTCGAGGCCCTGATGCGGTGGCAGCATCCGGTGAGGGGGGCGATATCGCCTGCGGTGTTCGTGCCGATCGCCGAGGAAGCGGGTCTGGTCGGGCGGCTGGGCGACTGGGCCCTGCGCCAGGCCTGCGAGGATGCCGCAGGCTGGCCCGACCACATCCGGGTGGCGGTCAACGTGTCGCCATCGCAATTTTCGGATGGGACCTTGCCGACGACCATCGTGTCGGCGCTGGCGAGTAGCGGCCTGCCCGCCAACCGGCTCGAGCTGGAGATCACCGAGGGCGTGTTCCTCGGCGATACGACGGTGTCGGAAGGCATGTTCGCCACGTTGAAGAAGCTGGGCGTGCGACTGGCGCTGGACGATTTCGGAACCGGCTATTCGTCGCTCGGCTACCTGCGCAGCGCACCGTTCGACAAGATCAAGATTGACCAAACCTTCGTCCGGGAAGCGACCCTACCGGGATCGCGCAACAGTGCAATTATCGCGGCCATCGTCGCGCTGGCGGAGGCGCTGGGGATGGATACCACCGCCGAAGGGATCGAATATCTCGACCAGCTGGCGCTGATCCGCCGGCTGGGCGTCAGCCATGTCCAAGGGTGGGTCTACAGCAAGGCGCTGAGCAACGAGGAGCTGCGCGAACGGGTCGCCGACGGCAAATGGGCGATCGAGCCGACCGGCCCGTCGATGCAGCGCAGCAGCCGCCAGTCGGTCTATCGCAAGGCCGGCGTCCTCCACGGCGGCTTCTACCGCTCGGGGATCATCCGCAACCTGTCGGAAACCGGCGCCCTGATCGACGGGATCGAGGGGATTGCGGTCCATTCGATGATCATCGTCGACCTAGGCGATGGACAATTGACCTTTGCCCGCGTGGTCCGGGCGCGGTCGAGGAAGCTGGGCGTCCATTTCGACATGCCGCTGGTCGACGACGGAACGGGAGCGTTGGGGACGCGGCGGCGGATCTCGGCCTACACGCTGGCGACGATGGGACTTCCCAAGCCCGGCGATCCCGACCGCGCTGTGGCCCAGGCCGACCATGACAACGACCTCGAAAAGCTGGCGCAGCGGATCGGCCTCAATCCGCCGTTGGCGGTCGCGGGGGGCGACCCGCTCAAGCTGCCGAGGATGCCCGCGACCTTCCGCGACCTGTCGCGCGAATATCTCGACAGCATGGCGGGCGACGAGCAGGCGATCGGGGCGGCACAGAACGCGCTGACCCAGCATTTCCTGCCGCGCTTCGGACAGCGGTCGGCAGACCGGGTCGGGTGGAGCGACGTCGGCGGCTTCATTGCCTCCCTCGACTCGGAGCAGGCGGCCGGCCTCCAGCAGGAAGAGGTGCAGCAGCTGCGCAAGCTGACGGCACGGATGTGGGCGCTGGCGGTCGACATGAAGCTGGTCAAGGCGGAGGAAGTGCCGGCCGGCGGCGAGCAGATCTTCGGCCGGCGCTCGCAGGGCTATACGCTGATCACCGGCGAGGAGGGGCGCCAGCTGCTGCTTGCCGCCTGCACCAGCGCCAACCGCCAGCTCAAATATATCATGGCGCTGCTGATGCTGACCGGGGCCCGGACGAGCGAGATCCTGACCATGCGGTGGAGCGAGATCGACCTCGCCGCGGGCATGTGGCGGATTGCGCTGTCGACCGGGACCGGCAAGCGCGAGCTCAAGCTGCCCGCGGCGGCGACCGGGCTGCTGAGCGACCTGCCCAGGCTCGTCGGGTGCGATTTCGTCCTTCCCAACCTGTCCACCCGCAAGCCCTACCGCACGCTGACCCAAAGCTGGGAAGTGGTGAAGGTGCGGGCCGAACTGGGCGACCTGGAACTGGACGACCTGCGCGACTGCAACTTCGGCGAGCGCGAGTGGCAGGAGCAGATGGCGCCGCTGCTGCAGGGCTGAGGAGTGGCTGGACGCGGGTGCCGCCCAATGCGCCTTTCCTGAACAAGGTCACAAAGGTCACAGGTGGCGGGGGTGCCGGGCTGAACAAGGTCACAGCGGGCGGCGCCCTGCCTGCGCGCGCGAAGGCGTGCGGCCGGTCGGGAGAGGCCCGAAGAGAAAGGGAAACTGCCCACCGACCAGGGTAGAACAGGCGAAATCCTACTTTGCAAGGAGCGCGCCGGCGGCAGCTAGCGTTCGGTCCGGCCGGTCAGCCGGGTGAAGGCCGCGACGAGGGCCAGCGGGCCCGCCCGCTCGATCGCGCCGGCCGCGACCTGGTCGGGGGACCAGAACAGCGAGTCGGGCTCATCGTCGAGCATCGCCCAGTCGGGGAACAGGCGGCGGTCGACGGGGGTGTCGAGGAGCAGGCGGACGTCGTTGTGGCGGTCGTCCTCGGCGATGCGTGCGAACAGGGCGTCGATCGCCGCCTCGGGCCCCTCGATCAATTGGAGATAGAGGTCCTGGCGGCAGATCAGCGCGCCGGTGATGGCGTCGCGCGGATTGTTGCGGCGGGCGGCGAGCAGGATGCCGGCGAGCATCGCCTTGTCGTAACCGAAGGGCTGCGAGCGGTAGATGAGCTGCTTCATGGGGCCTCCCTGGTCCGGCACGGCGCTGCGCCTTGCCGCAGGCTAGGCCAGGTGCGGGCCTGCGCCCAGCGCCGCATTTGCCTGCGCGGGGCGGACCGTGGCACGCTGCCCCTCGTGGGCGGAGCGACAACAGACGGGACGGGGGCAGGGGAGCCCCGGCGCATCTTCCTGGTGGGGGCGACGGGCACGATCGGCCGGGCCACCGCGCGGGCGCTGGTGGCGCGGGGGCACCAGGTGGTCTGCTTCGTGCGGCCGGCGGGGGCGGAGGGCGCGCGGCGGCTGCCTGAGTTGGCCGGTGCGGAGATCAGGGTCGGCGAGGTGACTAAGGCCGGAGGAATCGCGCGCGACTGGTTTCGGGGGGAGCGGTTCGATACGATCGTGTCGTGCCTCGCGTCGCGCACCGGGTCGCCGCGCGAGGCCTGGGCGATCGACCATAGCGCCAATCTGGCGCTGCTGGAGGCTGGGCAGGCACAGGGCGTCGGGCACTTCGTCCTACTGTCGGCAATCTGTCTGCAGAAGCCGCGGCTGGCGTTCCAGCATGCCAAGATCACGTTCGAGACTGCGCTGATGGCGAGCGGCATGCCCTACACGATCGTCCGCCCAACCGCCTTCTTCAAGTCGCTGTCGGGCCAGGTTGAGCCAGTGCGGCGGGGCAAGCCGTGGCTGCTGTTCGGTGACGGCCGGCTGACCGCGTGCAAGCCGATCAGCGACGCCGACCTTGCGGCCTATCTTGTCCGCTGCGTCGAGGATCCGGCGCTGCGCGGCCGGGTGCTGCCGATCGGCGGCCCGGGCCCGGCAATCACGCCGCGCGAGCAGGCCGAGGCGCTGTTCGCGCCGCTGGGGGAGAAGCCGCGCTTCCGGCACGTGCCGGTGCGGCTGATGGACGTGATCGTCGGGGTGCTGGGGGCGCTGGGGCGCGTGGTCCCGAACCTGCGCGACAAGGCGGAATATGCGCGGATCGGGCGCTATTATGCGAAAGAGTCGATGCTGGTGTGGAATGAGGAGGCGGATCGCTACGACGCGGCGGCGACGCCGGAGACAGGGGCGGACCGGCTGGTCGATCATTATGCCGAACTGGTGGGAAAGCGGAGCTGAGGGAGGGCGCTCGACGCGCCACACTAAGGGCTGTCGCAATGAAGGAGCAGGGCGCTACACTGGTCCGCGATGCTCGGCCGCGACCATAAACAAAAGTTAAGCCTCCCGCGCTACGTCGGTGCGGCTATGTTTGTGAGCCGGTTGCGTTATCATCTCACCGTTGGGGAGATCGACACTCCGATGGGCCGAGCGCTCGTCGAGGAACGCTATGCGGCGCTTCGTCGCCAGGTGCCCATCCTGTACGTGCTGGCAACGACCAACGTCTTTGCCTTGCAGATCACCACCAATGGCTCGATCTCACTGGGGCTAGAGGTCACCACCATCATGCTGGCGTGCGCGATCGCGCGGACGTGGCTGTGGCTGCGCTCGACCTGCAATCCCGACCACCGGCTGATGATTTCGCGCATCCGCCAGGCATGTGGCTTCGCAGCTTTCATGTGCGCCTTGCTGGCTTGGTGGTGCTGGCACCTGCTCGGTACAGCGCCCTCCGACACCCACATGGCGATCTTCCTGCTCGGCGGATTCACGGCTGTCGGTATCGCTTTCGGTCTCAGCGCGGTGCCCCCCGCCGCTTATCTGACCCTGCTCCTGCTCGGGGTTCCACTCGCCGCCATCGGCTTGCAATCGCCCAACCCCAAATATGTGGGCGCCGCGGTCAGTCTTGCCGTGGTGATGTTCCTCGTCTTGCAACTGATTGCGCGGCAAAGCGCCCAGTTCACCACCATTGTCCGCTCGCGCTGGGCGATCGGCCAGCAACAAGAATTGGCAGAGACGGCGCGGCAGGAGGCCATCACCGCGGCAACGACCGATTTCCTGACCGGTCTTCCCAATCGCCGCGCCTTCGTGGCCGCAGTCGCCGATTGCGCCGCCAGCGGTCAGCCGTTCGCCGTCGCAGTGACAGACATCGATCGCTTCAAGGTCGTCAACGACACCTACGGACATAGTTATGGCGACGCGCTGCTGAAGGTCGTCGCCAAGCGATTGGCGCGGGCCGCGCCGGCACAGTGCCTGGTGGCGAGGATGGGTGGAGACGAATTTGGAATCCTGTTTCCGTCGATGACGTCGCCGAGCGATGCCCGTGAAGCTGGCAAGCGCCTGCTGAAGAAGGTCAATCGGCCGGCGATCGTCGAGCGACGCAAGTTTCCACTCTTTGTAAGCTGCGGAATCGCCCTGTCGCGTGACGGCGTCGAGGCTACGCCCTCGCGGGTGCTGACCGATGCTGATATCGCTCTCTACGATGCCAAGGCGCAGGCGGTTAGCGACGTTGCGGTGTTCGAGCTCGCCATGGACGTTCCGCGACAGCGCCGGGCCAAGATCGAACATGCACTGCAGGCCACCGACGTCACCCAGCGTATCCAGGTCTTTTTTCAGCCGATAATCGATCTGGCGACCGGGCGCCCCGTGGCGAACGAGGCCTTGGCCCGGTGGACCGATCCTGAGCTTGGCAATGTCCCGCCGTCGGAGTTCGTGAGCATTGCCGAACAGCTCAACGTTATCGGGAATCTTGGCGATCACCTGATGAGGCTCGCCATCGACGAAGTCGCGCGCTGGGATCCGGCGATCCGTCTGTCCCTGAACCTCAGCGCGGTCCAGCTTTGCTCCGCCGACCTTTCGGAAAAGGTTCTGGACGCCCTCGAGCAAGCCCGTCTGGGGCCTGAACGATTACAGGTCGAAGTCACCGAAACCGCGCTATTCGCCGACTTCGGGACGGCCAAGCACAATCTGGCGCGTCTCCGGGCGGCCGGGGTCATGGTCGTGCTCGACGACTTTGGCGCGGGCTATGCCTCGATCGGCTATCTGCGCGAGTTTCAGTTCGATCAGATTAAGCTCGATGGCGCGCTGGTCACGGCTGCGCTGGACAATGCGGATGGTGAGCGTCTGCTGGGTGCGGTGATCTCGCTCTGCCGCGGGATTGGTGTGCCCATCGTCGCCGAACATATCGAAAGCGAGCGCCACCTTACCCTCATGCTCAAACTCGGCTGCACTCTTGGGCAGGGATATTGGCTGCAGCCGCCCGTTCCCGCCGCAGAGCTGTTGCAGCAGCCGTTCGAGCCGTCCGGACACGGTCATACCGGTACGGAATTGGCGCGCTCGGCCGCCTGAGGCCAAACGCGCCTACCCATTCGCTTACTGGTCGAGGAAGCTCCGCATCTTGCGGCTCCGGCTCGGGTGCTTGAGCTTCCTCAGCGCCTTAGCCTCGATCTGCCGGATGCGTTCGCGGGTGACGCTGAACTGCTGGCCAACTTCCTCGAGGGTGTGGTCGGTGTTCATGCCGATGCCGAAGCGCATGCGCAGCACGCGTTCCTCGCGCGGGGTCAGCGAGGCCAGGACGCGGGTGACCGTTTCCTTGA
Source organism: Sphingomonas glaciei (assembly GCF_023380025.1). NCBI lineage: Bacteria > Pseudomonadati > Pseudomonadota > Alphaproteobacteria > Sphingomonadales > Sphingomonadaceae > Sphingomonas > Sphingomonas glaciei. Next base: position 874,316 of record NZ_CP097253.1, on the reverse strand, counting down.
GGTTGGCCTGGATCGCGGCGTCGACCGGGATGACGGCGTTCTTGTCCTCGATGAAGTCGCCGAGGTGGCTGTCTTCCTCGTCGCCGATCGGCGTCTCGAGGCTGATCGGCTCCTTGGCGATCTTCATCACCTTGCGAACCTTCTCCAGCGGCATGGAGAGGCGCTCGGCGAGTTCTTCGGGAGTCGGCTCGCGGCCGGTTTCGTGGAGGAACTGGCGGCTGGTGCGGACCAGCTTGTTGATCGTCTCGATCATGTGGACCGGGATGCGGATGGTCCGCGCCTGGTCGGCGATCGAGCGGGTGATCGCCTGACGGATCCACCAGGTCGCGTAAGTCGAGAACTTATAGCCGCGGCGATACTCGAACTTGTCGACCGCCTTCATCAGGCCGATGTTGCCTTCCTGGATCAAGTCCAGGAACTGCAGGCCGCGGTTGGTGTATTTCTTGGCGATCGAGATGACGAGGCGCAGGTTGGCCTCGACCATTTCCTTCTTGGCGATGCGGGCTTCACGCTCGGCCTTCTGGACTTGGTTGACGATCCGCCGGAATTCGCTGAGCGCCATGCCGGTCGACTGGGCGATCTCGCCGATCTCGGTGCGGATGCGGTCGACGGTATCGGCCTCGGTCGCGGCAAAGGCGGCGAACTTCTTGTCGATCTTCGACACGCGCTGCAGCCAGCCGTCGTCGAGCTCATGGCCCATGTAGCTGTCAAGGAACGCCTTGCGCGGCACGCGGTGGCGTTCGGCCAGACGCAGCATCTGCCCGCCGAGCGCGGTCAGGCGGCGGTTGTAAGCGTAGAGCTGCTCGACCAGATATTCGATCTTGGCGTTGTGGAACTGGACGCTCTCGACCTCGGCGGTGAGGGTCTCGCGCAGCTTCTGATACTCCTTCTCCTTGGTCGGGGAAAAGGGGGTGCCGGCCGCCATGCAGGCGAGGCGGGCGTCCTGGAGCTTGGCGAACTTCTTGTAATGGTCGGTGATCGCCGCGAATTTCTCGAGCGCGCTGGGCTTCAGCGTTTCTTCCATCTGGGCGAGGGAAAGGGTGTTGTCCTCTTCCTCTTCCTCAGCGGGCTTGGGCGCGCGATTCTCGCGCAGTTCGTCCTCGTCGTCGCCGTCGGCTGGGGCCGATTCGGGCTCTTCTTCTTCCTTGATCGACGGACCGGCGGCGGCGGCAGTGACTTCGCCGTCGCCATCCTCGTCATTCTCGGCGGCGTTGAGCTGCTCGGCCGACGGACCCTTGGACAGCATGGCTTCGAGATCGAGGATCTCGCGCAGCTGCATGCGGCCTTCGTTGAGCGCGGTCGACCATTCGATGATCGCGTTGAAGGTGATCGGGCTTTCGCACAGGCCCCAGATCATGGTGTCGCGGCCGGCCTCGATGCGCTTGGCGATCGCGATCTCGCCCTCGCGGGAGAGAAGCTCGACGGCGCCCATTTCGCGCAGGTACATGCGGACGGGATCGTCGGTGCGATCAACAGTTTCCTTTTTCACCGCGGCGGCGGGGCGCGGGCCGCCGTCGTCGAGCGGATCGACCTCGTCGTCAGACGCGGGTTCGGCTTCCGCCTCCTCCTCGTCGTCGCCGCCTTCTTCCTTTTCGACGATCTGCACGCCCATATCGTTGAGCGCGGACATGACGTCCTCGATCTGCTCCGAGTTCATCTGATCCTGAGGCAGCGCCTCATTCAACTCATCGATGGTGATCGTGCCACGCTTCTTGGCGCGCGCGATCAGTTTCTTCACCGACGCGTCGTTGAGATCGATGAGCGGGGCGTCGCCGCCGTCCTGATCGTCGTTTTCTAGGGGTTCTTTGGCCATGGTTGTCGGGTCGCTTAGTCGCTGGCGCTATAATCTGCCAGTCTCTTGGTTGTTTCCTGGTTAGCAAGCAGCAGCCGGTGCTGTTCAGCCACAGCTTGCGGGTCGTCCATCAACCGGGCCGAAACCTCCGCCAAGCCTTGCGCGATTTCGTGGCGGTCGCCGAGCAGTTCGATCACCGCCCGGAGGTCCGCCCGCGCCTGGTTCGGCTCGGTATCGATTCGGTTGAAGGAGAAACCTTTTCCGAAGCCGCCCAGCGCCTGTTGCAGGAGCCGGTCGATCTCGGTGTCTGCCAAGATGGGCGCGACCGCAGCCGAATCAAGGTTTCCCCCGGCAAGGGCCTGATCGAGCAGGCGATGCTTGAGCCGCTCGGCCGCCGGATCGGCGAACGGAAGGGCCGAGAGGATGCCGGCTTCCTCCACCACCAGGTCGGGAAAGCGGGCGAGCCCGGCGGCCAGCGCGCGGGCGGTGAAGGGGTCGACCCCGCTGACAGCGATGGCACGTGCGCCTTCGCTGGCGGGCGGCTCGGGCGGCACGAAGCCGCGGCCCTTGACCCACGTCCCGCGGCGCTGCTGCGAGCCGCCGCCGGGAGTGAAGGCGGGGCGCTCGCGGCGGTTGAGCGCGTGAAAGCGGTCCATCCACTCGTCGCGGTAGAGCTGCGACAGGCTGCGGTCGGGGATGGCGGCGGCATGGTCGAGCAGGCGCTGCTTCAAGCCGGCGCGCTGTTCGGGCGTGGCGAGGGGGGTCGAATCGCGCTCGTGGCGCCACAGGCGGTCGACGAGGGGTTCGGGGGCCTGCAGCAGCGCCTCGACCGCGTCGCGGCCGCCGCTGTTGACGAGGTCGTCGGGGTCCTGACCCTGCGGCAGGGTGACGAACGATAGGGTGCGTTCGGGGCCGAGGAGGGGCAGGGCGCGGGTGGCGGCGCGGATGCCGGCCTTTTGCCCCGCCGCATCGCCATCGAGGCAGAGGATCGGCGAGGGGTCGAGCCGCCACAGCAGTTCGAGCTGGCGCTCGGTGAGCGCGGTGCCGTTGGGGGCGACGGCCTCGGCAATCCCGCCGCGGTCGAGGCCGATCACGTCCATATAGCCTTCGACCACGATCAGCCGCTTGGCCTGGCGCGAGGCGGGGGAGGCGCGGTCGAGATTGTAGAGGCTGGAGCCCTTGTCGAACAGCGGGGTCTCTGGAGAGTTCAGATACTTGGGCTCGCCCGCGCCAAGGATTCGGCCGCCGAAGCCGATCACCCGCCCGCGCGCGTCGCGGATCGGGATCATCAGCCGGCCGCGGAAGCGATCGTAGGGCTCCTTGTCGTCGACCTGGATGAGCAGCCCGCCTTCGATCAGTTTCGCGTCGGTGTGGCTGGCGAGCGCCGTGCGCAGGGCCTGGCGGCGGTCGGGGGCGAAGCCGATTCCGAACCGCTGGATCGCGCCGCCGCCGATCCCGCGGCGCTGGCAGTAGGCCAGCGCTTCGGCGCCCTCGGGGGTGTGGAGCTGTTCGGCGAACCAGCGCTGCGCTGCCGCCATGACGTCATGCAGGGTCGCCTGCCGCTCCGCCCGCTCGCGGCCGCGCGGGTCGGCGGCGGGGACTTCCATCCCGGCGGAGGCGGCGAGCTCCTTGACCGCGTCCATGAACGGCAGGCCGCGGCTGTCGGTGAGGAAGCGGAACGCGTCGCCGTGCGCGCTGCAGCCGAAGCAATGGTAGAAATGCTTCTCGTCATTGACGGTGAAACTGGGCGTTTTCTCGTTGTGGAACGGGCAGCAGGCCTTCCACTCGCGCCCGGCGCGGGTGAGCTTCACGTAGGGCGCGATGACGGAGCTGAGGGTGACTCGGGCGCGAAGCTCGTCGAGGAAGGCGGGGGAGAGGGTCATGGACAGCGGGTAACGCTAGCCCGCCAACGCCCCCTTCACCAGCGCACTGGCCCGCGCCGGTTCGATGCTGGTGCCAAGGCGCTCTTTAACTGCGGCCATGACGCGGCCCATGTCCTTCATTGAGGACGCGCCGAGTTCGGTGACGATCTCGCCAATCTTGGCGCCGGCTTCCTCGTCGCTCAACTGCGCAGGGAGGAAGCGTTCGATCACGGCGATCTCGCTTTCCTCCTGCGCGGCAAGCTCTTCGCGGTTGCCCTGGCGGTACATGGTGACCGATTCGCGGCGCTGCTTGATCATCTTCTGCAGGACTTCGGTGACCATCGCATCGTCGTCGGCGGGCGCAGTGCCGGTGCGCAATTCGATGTCGCGGTTCTTGATCGCGCTCTGGATCAGGCGGATGGTGGCGGTGCCGGGCTTGTCCCCGCCCTTCATGGCGGTGACGAGGGCGGTCTTGATGGTGTCTCGGATCATGGACATGCCGTTAAATGCTGTCGCTCCGGTTGACCATCCCGCGTTGCTGCCGTAGCGGCGGCGGCTTAGCGACATCGCCGGTTTTCACTCTCACGGAGCCTTCCATCCGATGGCCAGTCCTGCGCCCACGCCCATGCCGAAGGGAGCCACCGGCGCCCTCGTCTTCGCCGATGGCCGGGTGGTCTGGGGACAGGGGTTCGGGGCCGAGGGCGCAGAGGTGGCGGAGCTGTGCTTCCACACTGCGATGACCGGATACCAGGAGGTGATGACCGATCCCTCCTTCGCGCGTCAGGCGATCTGCTTCACCTTTCCGCACATCGGCAATGTCGGCGCCAACGACGAGGACGTCGAGGCGGACGACCCCCATGCGGTGGGCGCGATCGTGCGCGAGCCGGTGACGAGCCCGAGCAATTTCCGCTCGAAGGTCGATTTCCCCGAATGGATGAAGCGCAATGGGCGGATTGGGCTGGCCGGGGTCGATACCCGCGCGCTGACCAGGCTGGTCCGGCGCGAAGGGCCACCGACGGTGGTAATCGCGCATTCGGCGGCGGGCGAATTCGACCTGCCGGCGTTGCAGCGCCTGGCGAGCGAATGGCCGGGGCTGGAGGGCATGGACCTCGCCAAGGAGGTGTCGTGCGAGCAGCTGCGGGTGTGGAGCGGCGGCAAGTGGGAAATCGAGCTCGGCTATTCCGACGGTGGTAACGAGGCCGAGCGCCCCCACGTCGTCGCGATCGACTATGGCTCGAAGCGCAACATCTTCCGCAATCTGGTCGAGGCCGGGGCGCGGGTGACGATCCTGCCGGCGACGGCGACCTCCGACGAGGTAATGGCGCACGAGCCCGACGGGTTCTTCCTGTCGAACGGCCCGGGCGACCCGGCGGCGACGGGGGAGTACGCCATTCCGGTAATCCGGGCGATGCTGGACACCGGCAAGCCGCTGTTCGGCATCTGCCTCGGCCACCAATTGCTCGCGCTCGCGGTCGGCGGCAAGACGAGCAAGATGTTCCAGGGCCACCGCGGGGCCAACCACCCGGTCAAGCGCCTTGCCGACGGGCAGGTCGAGATCACCAGCATGAACCACGGCTTCGCGGTCGAGCGCGAGGGGCTGCCGAACAACGTGCGCGAGACGCATGTGTCGCTGTTCGACGGGTCGAACTGCGGGATCGAACTGGCCGACCGGCCGGCATTCAGCGTGCAATATCATCCCGAGGCGAGCCCGGGGCCGCAGGATAGCTTCTATCTGTTCCAGCGCTTCGTCGGGATGATGGGGTGAGCGCAGGCAGCCTCGCCCTGCTGCGCCAGCAGATGGCCCGGCGGACGCCGGGCGCGGTGCGCAAGCTGGTCCGGATGGGCGAGCATTTTGCGCGGCGACAGCGTGATTGGGCGTTGCTGCTCAAGGCTGCATCGGGCGTATCCGGATCCGACCGCAGGACCCTTGCGACCTCGGCGCTGGCGGCACCGCTGACCGCGCTCAGGGCTTTAGACGGGTTCGGCTCACCGGTGCTGCTGCGCGACGTCCAGGTTAGGGTCGACAAGGTCGGTGTTTTCCAGCTGCGGGGGGGTACCGACGACCCGATCCACATCCTGCGCTGGCGCGAGCCGCATATGTGGGCGGCGCTGGAGGAGCGGCTGCGGCCGGGCGATCGGTTCGTCGACGCCGGCGCCAACATCGGCTTCTATGCCTTGCGCGCATCCCAGCTGGTCGGGCCGGGCGGATCGGTGGTCGCGATCGAGATGATGCCGGGCACGGCAGAAAGCCTGCGCGCCAACGTCGCGGCGACTGGCGCTGACAACGTCACGGTGGTCGAGAAAGCGCTGGCGGCGGCAGATGGCGAAATGCTCGAGGCCAGTGCCGATCCGAGCAAGCTTGGGCAGGCCTCGATCGCGACGGCCAGCGAGGGCGGGCGATCGTTGCGACTGACGGTGGAGACCGCACGGCTCGACACCTTGATCCCCGAAGGCCGCGTCGCGCTGATGAAGATGGACCTGGAAGGCGCGGAGTTTGGCGCGTTGCGGGGCGCCACCGGCCTGCTCGATCGGGTCGATGCGCTGATCTACGAAAGCAACGGCGACGATCCGCGCATCGAGCAAATGCTGCGGGGGCGCGGCTTTACGGTGCGCCACCTCGCCGCCCACGACTACATCGCCGTCCAAGACACGAGCCGCTGAGAAGGAACGCAGACTTGCCCCGCCGCACAGACATCTCCTCTATCCTCATCATCGGCGCCGGCCCGATCGTCATCGGACAGGCGGCGGAGTTCGATTATTCGGGGAGCCAGGCGGTCAAGGCGCTGAAGGCCGAGGGCTATCGCGTGATCGTGGTCAATTCGAACCCGGCGACGATCATGACCGACCCGGAGCTGTGCGACGCGACCTATATCGAGCCGATCACGCCCGAGGTTGTGGCGAAGATCCTCGAGGCGGAGAAGCCCGACGCGCTGCTGCCGACGATGGGCGGGCAGACCGCGCTCAACACTGCGCTGGCGCTCTACAAGGACGGAACGCTGGACCGGCTGGGGGTTGAGCTGATCGGCGCGAATGCCGAGGCGATCGAAAAGGCCGAGGACCGCCAGAAATTCCGTGACGCGATGGACCGGATCGGGCTGGAGAGCCCCAAGTCGGCGGTGATCCATACGGTCGAGGAAGCGCTGGCGGTGCTCGACACCATCGGGCTGCCGGTGGTGATCCGGCCGAGCTTCACGCTGGGCGGGACCGGGGGCGGGATCGCCTACAACCGTGACGAATATTTGCACTTCGTCCGCACCGGGCTGGAAGCGTCGCCCACCACCGAGGTGCTGATCGACGAGAGCCTGGTCGGGTGGAAGGAATATGAGATGGAGGTGGTCCGCGATCGCGCCGACAACGCCATTATCATCTGCTCGATCGAGAATGTGGATCCTATGGGGGTGCATACCGGCGATTCGATCACGGTCGCTCCGGCGCTGACGCTGACCGACAAGGAATATCAGCGGATGCGTTCGGCCAGCATTGCCGTGCTGCGCGAAATCGGTGTCGAAACAGGCGGTTCCAACGTTCAGTTCGCAGTCGATCCGAAGACCGGGCGGATGATCGTGATCGAGATGAACCCGCGCGTGTCGCGGAGTTCGGCGCTGGCGTCCAAGGCGACCGGCTTCCCGATCGCCAAGGTCGCGGCCAAGCTGGCGGTCGGCTACACGCTGGACGAGATCGCCAACGACATCACCGGCGGCGCGACCCCGGCGAGCTTCGAGCCGACGATCGACTATGTTGTGACCAAGATCCCGCGCTTCACCTTCGAGAAATTCGCGGGTTCGCCGGCCGAGCTGTCGACCGCGATGAAGTCGGTGGGTGAGGTGATGGCGATCGGGCGGTCGTTCGCCGAGAGCCTGCAGAAGGCACTGCGCGGGCTGGAGATCGGTCTGTGCGGGCTCGACCGGGTGCGTCCGCTCGAGAATGCGGCGCAGGACGAGATCGAGGCGGCGCTGGCGGTGGCGACGCCCGACCGGTTGCTGGTCGCGGCCGAGGCGCTGCGGCACGGGATCAGCGTCGAGCGAATCAATCAGATCGCCGGGTTCGACCCGTGGTTCCTCGAGCGGCTGGCGGAGATCGTCCGTGCCGAGGGTCAGGTGCGGGCCTATGGTCTGCCCAACGAGGCGGCGGAGATGCGACGCCTGAAGGCGATGGGCTTCAGCGATTCGCGGCTGGCGCAGCTGAGCCTGCGTTCGACCGGGATGAGCCGCGGGATGGGTGAGCTTCAGGCGCGCGGCGGCGGGATCGTCCACGAGGCGATGCGGGCGATGACCGGCGGGGTGACCGAGGCCGAGGTGCGCAGCCACCGGCTGAAGCTGGGCGTGCGGCCGGTCTACAAGCGGATCGACAGCTGCGCGGCCGAGTTCGACGCCTCTACGCCCTATCTCTACTCGACGTACGAGACCCCATTGTTCGGCGAGGCCGAGGACGAGGCGGAGATCACCGAGCGGCGCAAGGTGGTGATCCTGGGCGGCGGGCCGAACCGGATCGGGCAGGGGATCGAGTTCGACTATTGCTGCTGCCACGCCGCCTTCGCGCTGCGCGATGCCGGCTTCGAGACAATCATGATCAACTGCAATCCGGAGACGGTGTCGACCGACCCGGACACGTCGGACCGGCTGTATTTCGAGCCGCTGAGCCACGAGGACGTGCTGGAGATCCTGACCCGCGAGGCCGAAAAGGGGGAGCTCGCCGGGGTGATCGTGCAGCTTGGCGGGCAGACCCCGCTGAAGCTTGCCGCCAGCCTGCAAAAGGCGGGAATCCCGATCTTGGGCACCAGCCCGGATTCGATCGACCTGGCCGAGGATCGCGAACGTTTCTCGGCGCTGGTCAACCGGCTGCGCTTGAAGCAGCCCGAGAATGGCATCGCCCGCAGCCGGGAAGAGGCGCTGAAGGTCGCCGAGCGGATCGGCTATCCGGTGCTGCTGCGGCCGAGCTATGTGCTGGGTGGGCGGGCGATGGAAATCGTCGACGGCCCGGCGCAGCTGGAGCATTACATCGCCACCGCGGTGCAGGTGTCGGGCGAAAGCCCGGTGCTGGTCGACCGCTATCTGCGCGATGCGACCGAGGTAGACGTCGACGCGATTTGCGACGGCACCGACGTGGTGGTCGCCGGCGTGCTCGAGCATATCGAGGAAGCAGGCGTCCATTCGGGCGACAGCGCCTGCTCGATCCCGCCGCACAGCCTGTCAGCCGAGATCATCGCCCGGATCGAGGAGCAGACCCGGGCGCTGGCGCTGGCGTTGGGCGTCAAGGGCCTGATGAACGTCCAATATGCGGTTAAGGACGGCGAACTCTATCTGATCGAGGTCAATCCGCGCGCCAGCCGGACAGTGCCGTTCACCGCCAAGGCGATCGGCATTCCCATCGCCAAGATCGCCGCGCGGGTGATGGCGGGCGAGCTGCTCAAGGACCTGCCGGTGATCGACCGCGCGATTGCGCATGTCGCGGTCAAGGAGAGCGTATTCCCGTTCGCGCGCTTCCCAGGAACCGATCCCGTGCTCGGACCGGAAATGAAGAGCACCGGCGAAGTCATGGGAATCGCGGACGATTTCGAGATGGCCTTTGCCAAGAGTCAGATCGGCGCGGGGACCGTGATGCCGGGCCGAGGGACGTTGTTCGTGTCGGTCAAGGACAGTGACAAGGAAGGGATCGTCCCGGCGGTCGAAGCGATGCTGGAGCTTGGCTTCGAGGTGATCGCGACCGGCGGGACCCACGATCACCTGGCCGCGCGCGGGCTTCCGGTGACCAGGGTCAACAAGGTGGCGCAGGGGCGGCCGCATATCGTTGACCGGATCGTCGACGACGGAGTGCAGATCGTGTTCAACACCACCGAGGGCTGGCAGAGTCTTAAGGACAGCCAGTCGATTCGCGCCACGGCGCTCAACCGCAAGGTGCCGTACGTGACCACGGTTGCCGCGGCGCAGGCGATGGCGCGGGCGATCCGAGCCAGCAAGGGGCGCTCGCTTGAAGTCCGCTCCTTGCAGACCTATTATTCCGCCCGCGTATCCTGATCATCCCCATGACGTCGGTACTCGGGCACGCGGCCTGGCCGCGCGGGGAAGTTTTGAAGAAAGAAGTAAGCTGATGGCGAGTGAAAAGGTGCCGATGCTGGCCGAGGGCTATCGGAGCCTCGAAGAGGAGGCCAAGCGGCTCAAGGCGGAGCGTCCGCAGATCGTCGATGCGATCGAGGAAGCGCGCGCGCATGGCGACCTGTCCGAGAATGCCGAATATCATGCCGCCAAGGAGCGGCAGGGCCAGATCGAGGCGCAGCTTGCCGACATCGAGGATCGCTTGGCGCGCGCGCTGGTGATCGACCCGACCACGCTCAGCGGTGACAAGGTGGTGTTCGGGGCGACGGTCAACCTCGTCGACGAGGACGACAAGCCGGTCCGCTATCAGCTGGTGGGCCAGACCGAAGCCGACGCCAAGGTCGGGCGGATCAGCTACAACAGCCCGCTTGGCCGTGCCCTGATCGGCCGTCAGGTCGGCGAGGAGGTGGAAGTCACCACGCCGAGCGGGGATCGTTATTACGAGATTGCGGGGATCGAGTTCGTTTGATGACCCTCCGCACGGCCTTCCGACCGGTATGGCCGGCAGGAAAGGTCTGAGGGTGGCCGGGATCACCCGCACCGCGACCTTCTGGATCGCGGTGGTGACCGTGCTGGTCAGCATCTTCACGGGCCTCGGCGCGCTTGGCGTCCATGCCCCGCTGACCTTTGGCTTCGTGCCGGCGCGGGTCACTGGGCTCGGCTTTCCGTTCACGTCGGTGCCGGTGTTCCTGACCCCACTGACCGCCACGCTGGTCCATGGCGGTGCGATGCACCTCGGCTTCAACCTGTTGATGCTGGTATGGTGTGGTCTCGCGGTCGAGCGGGTGCTGGGCAGAGGCGCCCTGATCTTCTTGTACGTGGTCGGCGCCTATGCCGCGATGGTCGCGCAGTGGGCATCGGACCCGGCGGGCGTCGGTCCGGTGATAGGCGCAAGCGGTGCGATCAGTGGGCTGATCGGGGCCTATGCCTTGAGCTTCGGCAGACCGCGTCTGGTCAGTAAGAACATGAAGCTCAACCGCTGGATCAACATCGTGTGGCTGGCGGCGGCGTGGAGCGTGCTTCAGGTGGTGGTGGGCTGGTCGGCCGGTCAGCAGGGCATGCTGCTGGCGACCCCGGCGCATATAGGCGGGTTCGTCGCCGGCCTGCTATTGCAGCGGCCGTTGCTGTTGTGGCGGTACCGCCGGGCCTGAGGGGCTAGGCCTCCGGCTCCAGCAAGCGGTGCAGATGCACCACCACATATTTCATCTCGGCGTCATCGACCGTGCGCTGAGCATTGGCGCGCCAGGCTTCCTCGGCCTCCGCATAATTGTCGAACAGGCCGACGATGTGGATGTTGGGAAGGTCGGAGAAATCGGTGCCCCGCGGATCCGTCACGCGGCCGCCGAAGACGAGGTGGAGCTTGCTCATGCGCGCCGCCTAGCATGAGCGTGGCGCACAAAAAACCCTCCCGCTAACGGGAGGGCTCAGTCGCCAAAAGGCGAATGGGGTGGGCTTGCTGTTCGCCGGCCCACCCCCGGCCCCTCCCACAAACGGGAGGGGATTTACATCAGGCGTTGGACGACGTGCTGCTGCTGCCGAGGAATTCGCGGACTTTGTCACCGGCCATTTCGTCGAACTTCTGCTTGGCGAGTCCACGGCCACGATCGAGCGCGCCGGTACCGGCGTCGCTGAGCTTGCGGCCATAGGGCTCGAGCAGTTCGCGCTCGCGGCTGCTGGTGGGAAGCACGGCGCCGAGCACGGCACCGATCGCAAGACCGGCGCCAAGCGCGATCAGCGGCGAGTTGTCGATCTGGCCCGAGGCACTCGACCCCAGCTCCGAAAAGCGGCTGCCGGTCCTGGTGCTCGTACCGGCAAGGTCGCTGGTGTTGGTGGCGCTGTCGTAGGTGTTGTTTTTAGCCATTGAGATTCTCCATGTCGTCGGCCTTGCGGCGCGACGCCTTGTCATTCTGGTGTGGGGCGGTGTCGGGGTCCGAGCTCCGGAAGAAGCTGCGAACTGCCGAGAACAGAGGTTTGCGAGCGATGTAGAGCGCAGCCACGGTGGCGACCCCGGCGGTGAGGCCGGGATTGTCCTTGACCGCGGTGACGGCGTCGTCCGCCACCACGATGCTTTTGTCCTTGGCCGATTGGACGGCGTCCGAAGCCAGCTTGCCGGGCGCGAGCCTGGCCTTGGCTTCTTCGACCGTGTTCAACAGCCGCGCCTTGGCCTCGTCGGCCTCGCCGCGGGCCCGGGCGATGCGAACCTTTGCCGCGCCGCTCATGCCGCATCCTCCAGGCCCTTGGTCGCCTTGGTGTAGGCGAGGTAACCGAGGCCCCCCGCCGCCACCAGGCAGATCACCAACGTCACCACACCGGCCAGCGTATCGCTCATCAGCGAGGCGAGGCCGACGAAAATCGTGGCGATCATGACCAGAAAAGCGGCATGGGCGAACAGCAGCGCGACCAGTCCGAGGACCAGCGGCGCCTTGAGTGCCTTGGCCTTTTCGATGCCGACGGCCTTGTAATAGCCGACTTCGGCACGGCCGTAGGACTTGGCATCCTCAACCAGGCGATGGACGAGATCACCGATCCCGTCCGGTTCGCCCTGCGCGGTTACGGTTCGCTTCAGCATCGGATCACCGGGTAGTGCTGGCTCGGTCATCCTGACGGTTCCGGGTTCCATTGCTGCTCTCCTCCGGCATGCCGGCCTTCAGAAGTCGAACAAGGCCGAAGCCGAGGATCGCCGCGCCGGTAATCGCCACCGCCGGGCTCTTGCGGATCAGCGCCCGGGCATCGTCGACCAGCTCGTCCGGATCCTTGCTTTCAAGCGTGCTGGCGTAGCGCTGGATGGTCGAGCTCGCGGACTTGGCATAGTCGCCGTACTGCGGGCCGAGGCGCTCGCCGATCTGCTCGACGGTATCCTCGATGATGCCAGCGATGCTGCCGAGGGTCGTGGAGCCGCTCTTGAGGCCTTCGCCGACGAAACCGCGGGCGCGGCCGAGGGCCTCGTCCTTGGCCTTGCCGGTGACGTTGCTGACCATGCCGCGGATGCCGCCATTGCTGGCCGAACCATCATCGTCGCTGGTCGAGGTGCCGGTGATCAGCGAGTCGGTCTGGCTGTCGCTCGTCGTCACCGACGTGCGGCCACCCGTGGAGTTGGTCGCGGATGAGGTGCCGGCCCCGCCGAACGCGGTGCCGCTGCGGCCCGTGCCGCCGGTGGTGCCGCCAGTGCCGCCAGCCTCGATCACAGTGTCGGTGCCTTCGGGCAGTTTGTTGGTGGTATCGGCCATCAGCCTCTCCTCTTTCAATCGTGACGCTGGAAAACTTGGGTATGGGCCGATAACGAGCCGCTACCGCCGCCGTTCCGGCCATCGTTGAACAAGTGACATGGGACCCGATCCGCGAGTCCGCAACGGCTGCGTAACGATTTAGCCTGCTGGAGAGCCCGATCCAATGACCGCCATCCTCGACATCCACGCCCGCTCCATCCTCGACAGCCGCGGCAATCCGACGGTGGAAGTTGACGTCACGCTGGAGGATGGCAGCATGGGCCGGGCGGCGGTGCCGTCGGGGGCCTCGACCGGGGCGCATGAAGCGGTCGAACTGCGGGACGGGGATAAGAGCCGGTGGGGCGGAAAAGGGGTCGGCAAGGCGGTGGACGCCGTCAATGGCGAGATCGCGGACGAGCTGGTCGGCTACGAGGCCGAGGACCAGGCCGAGATCGACGCCGCGCTGATCGCGCTGGACGGCAGCGAGAATAAGAGCCGGCTGGGCGCCAATGCCATCCTTGGCGTCAGCCTTGCAGCGGCCAAGGCGGCGGCGGACGCGCGGGGGCTACCGCTCTATCGCTATGTCGGCGGCGTGGCGGCGGACACGCTGCCGGTGCCGATGATGAACATCCTCAACGGCGGCGCCCATGCCGACAACCCGATCGACTTCCAGGAATTCATGGTGATGCCGGTCGGTGCGCCGACCTTTGCCGAGGCGCTGCGTTGCGGGGCGGAGATCTTCCATGCGCTGAAGGGTAAGCTGCATGCGGCCGGGCTGGCGACCGCGGTCGGCGACGAGGGCGGGTTCGCGCCCAACATCGCCTCGGCCCGGGCGGCGCTCGACTTCATCGGCGAGGCGGTCCACGCCGCCGGCTACACGCTGGGCGAGGACGTGCTTCTGGCGCTCGACTGCGCCGCCACCGAATATCACCGCGACGGCAAGTATGCGATGGAAGGCGAGGGGCTGAGCCTTTCGCCCGAAGACAATGCCCGTTTCCTCGCTGACCTCGTTCGCGATTACCCGATTGCCTCGATCGAGGACGGGATGGGCGAGGACGACATGGCCGGGTGGAAGGCGCTGACCGAGCTGCTGGGCGACAAGTGCCAGCTGGTCGGCGACGATCTGTTCGTCACCAATTCGGTGCGGCTGGCCGACGGGATCCGCGACGGCATCGCCAACTCGATCCTGGTCAAGGTCAACCAGATCGGCACGCTGAGCGAAACCATCGCGGCGGTGCGGCTGGCGCAGATTAGCGGCTATACCGCAGTGATGAGCCACCGGTCGGGAGAGACCGAGGATTCGACCATCGCCGACCTCGCGGTCGCGCTGGCCTGCGGGCAGATCAAGACCGGCAGCCTGGCGCGAAGCGACCGCACCGCCAAGTACAACCAGTTGCTCCGGATCGAGGAGGAACTGGGCGACGTCGCGCGCTATCCGGGTCGGGCGGCGCTCAAGGCCTATCGCCGCTGAGGGTTCGAAAGCATCGGTTCGGCACTTTTTTGTTGCAGGGGCGTGCCGAACCCCTTGCGTCCGTGACTCAAAACTGATTCTGTCTCCGCATGGGACGGGGGGCAGTGAGCCAGGCGCAAAGCCTGATCCGCAGGGCGATGTGGCCCGCGGTGTCGCTGCTCATCATCGGCACTTTCGCGGGCCATGCGGTGGCCGGGCCCAATGGCCTGCTGGCGTGGGGCGGCTATCACCGCGACCTCGCCGCCAAGCAGGGGCAACTGGCCAAGCTGGAGAGTGAGCGGCAGGCGCTCAAGCATCGCTCGGCGCTGCTCGACCCGCGCAAGGCCGATCCCGACATGGCCGACGAACTGATCCGCAAGGACCTCGGCCTCGTCCGGCCCGACGAAGTGATCGTCACGCTCGAGGACTGAGCCACCTGCGGCGTTGCATGACGGCGCCATCGGCTCCTATAGACCCACCCAGATCATTCATCCGACGAGGTAAATTGTGGCGCGTACGCCCAAGGCCGCGGCTCCGGCCGAACCGTTGAACCTGACCCGCGCGGACGAGGCGTCACCGCTTCTCGCCAATCGCGAACGCCCGCCCCAGCCGCAGCGCTATCAGGCGAGCAAGGAAGAACTGCTCGACTTCTACAAGCAGATGCTGCTGATCCGTCGCTTCGAGGAGCGCGCCGGGCAGCTCTACGGTCTCGGCTTCATCGGCGGTTTCTGCCACCTCTACATCGGCCAGGAAGCGGTCGCGGTAGGGCTGCAAAGCGCGATGACGGTGGGCAAGGACAGCGTCATCACCGGCTATCGCGACCACGGCCATATGCTCGCCTACGGGATCGACCCCAAGGTGATCATGGCCGAGCTGACCGGGCGTGCTGCGGGCATTTCCAAGGGCAAGGGCGGCTCGATGCACATGTTCTCGGTCGAGCATGGCTTCTACGGCGGTCACGGCATCGTCGGCGCTCAGGTGTCGCTGGGCACCGGGCTGGCGCTCAAGCACAAGTATAGCGAGGATGGCGGGGTCAACCTCGCCTACTTCGGCGACGGCGCGGCCAACCAGGGCCAGGTCTACGAAAGCTTCAACATGGCGAAGCTGTGGGACCTGCCGGTGATCTACGCGATCGAGAACAACCATTATGCGATGGGCACCAGCGTCGAGCGCTCGGCCTCCGAGCCCGATTTCTACAAGCGCGGCGAGAGCTTCCAGATCCCCGGCATCCAGGTCGACGGGATGGACGTGCTGGCGGTGCGCGGCGCGGCGCAGGTCGCGCTGGAGTGGACCCGGTCGGGCAAGGGCCCGATCATCCTCGAGCTCAAGACCTACCGCTACCGCGGCCACTCGATGAGCGATCCCGCCAAGTACCGCACCCGCGAGGAAGTGCAGAGCTACCGCGAGAACCAGGACCCGATCCAGCGCGCTGAGAAGGAGCTGGCCGCGATGGGCGTGCCCGAGGATGAGCTCAAGGCAATCGACAAGGAAATCAAGGACATCGTGGTCGAAGCTGCGAAGTTCGCCGAAGAAGCGCCCGAGCCCGAGGCGGGCGAGCTTCACACCGACGTTCTGGTGGAGCGCTACTGATGGGCATTGAACTGAAGATGCCGGCCCTGTCCCCGACGATGGAAGAGGGCACGCTCGCCAAGTGGCTGGTCAAGGAAGGCGACACCGTGTCCAGCGGCGACATCCTGGCCGAGATCGAGACCGACAAGGCGACCATGGAATTCGAGGCGGTCGACGAGGGCGTGATCTCGAAGATCCTGGTCCCCGAGGGCACCGACGGGGTGAAGGTCGGGACCGCCATCGCGCTGATGGGCGGCGAGGGCGAACAGGGTTCGGCTGCGCCGGCACCGGCGCCCGCTCCCGCTGCGGCTCCGACCCCCGCGGATCAGAAGGTCGAAACCGACGCGCCGGCGCAGAAGGCCGAGACCGGAACTACCCAGCTGGTGAAGCCGCAGGCGGTCGATCCGGAAGTGCCCGAAGGCACTGCGATGCAGAAGCTGACGCTGCGCGAAGCGTTGCGTGATGCGATGGCGGAGGAAATGCGCCGCGACGAGCGCGTGTTCGTGATGGGCGAGGAAGTCGCGCAATATCAGGGCGCCTACAAGGTGACCCAGGGCCTGCTCGACGAGTTCGGCGCCAAGCGCGTGATCGACACGCCGATCACCGAATATGGCTTCGCCGGCCTTGGCACCGGGGCGGCGATGGGCGGGCTGAAGCCAGTCATCGAGTTCATGACCTTCAACTTCGCGATGCAGGCGATCGATCACATCATCAACTCGGCAGCCAAGACCAACTACATGTCGGGCGGCCAGATGCGCTGCCCGATCGTGTTCCGCGGCCCCAATGGCGCCGCCAGCCGGGTCGGCGCCCAGCACAGCCAGAATTATGCCCCGTGGTATGCCAGCGTACCCGGCCTGATCGTCATCGCTCCGTATGACGCGGCCGATGCCAAGGGACTGCTCAAGGCGGCGATCAGGAGCGAAGACCCGGTCGTGTTCCTCGAGAACGAGCTGCTTTACGGCCAGACCTTCGAGCTGCCCGCGGTCGACGACTGGGTGCTGCCGATCGGCAAGGCCCGCACCATGCGCGAGGGCAAGGACGTCACCATCGTCAGCTATTCGATCGGGGTCGGGGTCGCGCTCGACGCGGCGAACACGCTGGCGGGCGAGGGGATCGAGGCCGAGGTCATCGACCTGCGCACGCTGCGTCCGCTTGACAAGCAGGCGGTGCTGACCAGCCTTGCCAAGACCAACCGGGTGGTTGTGGTGGAAGAGGGCTGGCCGACCTGCTCGATCGCCAGCGAGATCATCTCGATCTGCATGGAGGAAGGCTTCGACGACCTCGACGCTCCGGTCATGCGAGTGACCAACGTCGACGTCCCGCTGCCCTATGCTGCCAACCTCGAGAAGCTGGCGCTGATCAAGGCGGCGGACGTAGTGGAAGCGGTGAAGAAGGTGACGTACCGAGGGTGAGCGCTAGCGTGCTTCGACTTCGCTCAGCACGAACGAGGGCGTGCACTTCCCCTCGTTAGCCCTGAGCGAAGTCGAAGGGCGGTCGAGCGCTGTGCTCCGTCTTTCGCCCAGCTGTAAACCGCACTAGATGGCCCCGCATGGCCATTCTTCCTATTGTTTGCATTCCCGACCCGATCCTGCGCGAGATCTCGACTCCGGTCGAAGCCTTCGACGCTGAATTGAAGACCCTCATCGCCGACATGTTCGAGACGATGTACGCCGCGCCCGGCATCGGCCTCGCCGCGGTGCAGGTCGGCGTCCCCAAGCGGTTGCTGGTGATCGACCTGCAGGAAGAGGAGGATGCCGAAGGTAAACCGGTCAAGGACCCGAGCGTCTTCATCAATCCGGAAATCCTGGAAGAGAGCGACAGCTTCGTCCCCTACAAGGAGGGCTGCCTGTCGATCCCCGACCAATATGCCGAGGTGATGCGGCCCGACCGGGTCAAGGCCAAGTGGCAGGACGCTGATGGCGGCTGGCAGGAGGGCGATATCGACGGCTTGCTGGCGGTCTGCCTGCAGCATGAGATCGACCATTTGAACGGCGTGCTGTTCATCGACCACATCAGCCGGCTGAAGCGCGAAATGCTGCTGAAGAAGCTGGCCAAGGGCCGCAAGGACGGCACGATCACCCTCTAAACAAGGCGCTCAGACGACCGCCTTCAGCATCAGCCCGGCTTCTTCGGCCTTCTTGTCGGTGAGGTCGGTCAGGCGGGTCGGATAGTCGCCGGTGAAGCAGGCGTCGCAGCGTTGAGGCTGCTGCGCGCTGCGCTGGTCGCCGAGCGCGCGGTAGAGGCCTTCGATCGAGATAAAGGCGAGGCTGTCGGCATTGATGTATTTGGCCATCGCCTCGACATCCATTTGCGCCGCCAGCAGCTTAGCCCGCTCGGGCGTATCTACCCCGTAGAAGCAGCTGTGGCGGGTCGGCGGCGAGGCGATCCGCATGTGGACCTCACGTGCGCCGGCATCGCGCATCATCTGGACGATCTTTACGCTGGTGGTGCCGCGCACGATCGAATCGTCGATCAGGACAATGCGCTTGCCCTTGATCAGCGCGCTGTTGGCGTTGTGCTTGAGCTTCACGCCGAGATGACGGACTTCCTGGCTCGGCTGGATGAAGGTGCGCCCGACATAGTGCGAGCGGATGATCCCCAGTTCGAACGGGATGCCGCTGGCCTGTGCGTAACCGATCGCCGCGGGAACGCCGCTGTCGGGGACGGGTACGACGATGTCGGCCTCGATTCCCGATTCCTCGGCAAGCACCGCGCCGATGTTCTTGCGGCTTTCGTAGACGCTGATCCCGTCGACCACGCTGTCGGGGCGGGAGAAATAGACATGTTCGAAGATGCACGGGCGGGGCGCGGCCGCGGCGAACGGGCGGAAGCTGCGCACCCCGTCGGCGTTGACGACGATCATCTCGCCCGGGGCAACCTCACGCTCGTAACGGGCGCCGATCACGTCGAGCGCGACGGTTTCGCTGGCGAAGATGATGGTGTCGCCGATCCGGCCCATCACCAAGGGACGGATTCCGAGCGGGTCGCGGCAGGCGATCAGGCCCTGCTCGGTCAGCATCAGGAGGGAATAGGCGCCTTCGACCTGGTGGAGCGCGTCGACGATCCGGTCGAGCATCTTGGACTGGGGCGAGGTGGCGACGAGGTGGATGATGACTTCGGTGTCGGAGGTCGACTGGAAGATCGAGCCGCGCCGGTTGAGCGTGCGGCGCAGCTTCATCGCGTTGGAGATGTTGCCGTTGTGGGCAATGGCGAAGCCGCCGTCGGCAAGTTCGGCGAACAACGGCTGGACGTTGCGCAGCGCGCTGGAGCCGGTGGTCGAATAGCGGACGTGACCGAGCGCGGTGCGGCCGGGGAGTGCACGGATGGTCTCGTCGCGGTCGAAGTTGCCGGCGACGTGGCCCTGGGCGCGGTGCGAATGGAAGCCGGCGCCGTCGAGCGAGGTGATGCCCGCCGCTTCCTGTCCGCGATGCTGGAGTGCGTGGAGCCCGAGCGCGACGAAGCTGGCCGCCACATCGGCGTTCCACACGCCGAAGACTCCGCATTCCTCGCGCAGCTTGTCGTCATCGAAGGGATTGGTCGAAAGCATGAATGTCGCCCGTCCGCCGTGAGTGCCGCCCTATACGGGCGCCCGGAGCCTTTGTCGCCTGCGGAGTGAACCGGGGTTGAAGGGCGCGGCGGGTGCGGGCAGGAAGGTCGCCATGCGCGCGTTGCTCATCCCGCTTGTGCTGGTGCTTTCCTCTTGCGGGCAGGGCGGTCAAGAGCCGCAGGCGGCCAATGGCTCCGGCAATAGTTCGGCGGCAGGTCTGGACGACGATCTCCAGACCTTCGCGGGAGCCGGAAAGGATCGCCTCTGCATCGGCGGAAGGGCGGCGCCCGCGGCGGTCATCACTTATGCCGCCGACGGTCTCAAGAATTGCTCGGCCAGCGGGCGGATGGAGGAGCGGGGCGGCAAGCTCTATTTCGCGCCTCAGGAGGACAGCAGCTGCCGGATCGAAGTGCGTCGCGAGGGTGAGACCCGTTTGACGATGGTCGCGCCAACCGCGGGCTGCGCATTCTATTGCGGACCGGGTGCAAGCTTTGAAGGCAAGACTTTCAGCCGCATGGACAAACCCGAGCCGGTGGTCGATCTCGCCGGAGACCCGCTTTGCTGACAATCTTGTTGATAGCAGTTCGCTGCGCACCTAGACCCTGATCAACCGCCCCTTCCGGAGAGAGCCCCAGACATGCCCGTCTACAACGCCCCCGTTCGCGACACCCGCTACATCCTCGATCACATCGTCGAGATGCAGAACTACGGCAATCTGCCGGGCTTTTCCGACGCGACGCCGGATTTGGTCGAGGCGATCCTCAACGAGGGCGCGCGCTTCACGCAGGAAGTGCTGCTGCCGCTTAATCGCACCGGTGACGAGGAGGGCTGCACCCGCCACGAGGACGGCTCGGTCACCACGCCGCAGGGCTTCAAGGACGCCTACAAGCAGTTCTGCGAGCTGGGTTTCACCAGCCTGTCGGCCCCGGCCGAATTCGGCGGGCAGGGCCTGCCGCACGTGCTGGCGACCGCGCTCAGCGAATATGTGCTTTCGTCGAACCAGAGCTTCGAGATGTACCACGGCCTGACCGCGGGCGCGATCGCGAGCCTGCTGGTCAAGGGCAGCCCCGAGCAGCAGCAGACCTACGTGCCCAAGATGGTCTCGGGCGAATGGACCGGCACGATGAACCTGACCGAGCCGCATTGCGGCACCGACCTCGGCCTGCTCAAGACCAAGGCCGAGCCGCAGGCCGACGGTAGCTACAAGATCTCGGGCACCAAGATCTTCATCTCGTCGGGCGAGCACGACATGAGCGAGAACATCATTCATCTGGTGCTCGCCAAGATCACCGGGGCGCCGGACAATGTGAAGGGCATCAGCCTGTTCGTGGTGCCAAAGTTCATGGTCAATGAGGACGGCACGCCGGGTGAGCGCAACAGCCTCGCCTGCGGGTCGATCGAGCACAAGATGGGCATCCACGGCAATTCGACCTGCGTCATGAACTATGACGGGGCGACTGGCTGGCTGGTCGGCGAGCCGGAGAAGGGCCTTGCCGCCATGTTCATCATGATGAACGCCGCGCGCCTCGGCGTCGGGCTGCAGGGCCTGGCGCAGGGCGAGATCGCCTATCAGAACGCCGTCGCCTATGCGAAGGACCGCCGCCAGGGCCGGGCGATCAACCCGGCGATGCGCGATCCCAATGCCAAGGCCGACAATCTGTTTGTCCACCCCGACGTCCGCCGCATGCTGCTGGAGGCCAAGGCATTCAACGAAGCGGCGCGGGCGCTGATCCTGTGGGGCAGCCTGCAGGTCGACCTCAGCCGCAAGGGCGCGACCGAGGAGGAGCGGCAAAAGGCCGACGACCTGATCAGCCTGCTGACTCCGGTCATCAAGGGCTATCTGACCGACAAGGGCTTCGAGGCCACGGTCAACATGCAGCAGGTGTTCGGCGGGCACGGCTACATCCGTGAATGGGGGATGGAGCAGTTCGTTCGCGATGCGCGCATCGCCCAGATCTACGAGGGCACCAACGGCGTGCAGGCGATGGACCTGGTCGGCCGCAAGCTGGCCCAGAATGGCGGACGCGGCGTGCGGCTGCTGTTCGAGACCATCGCCGGCGACATCGCCAACGCGCGCAAGAATGGCGATCCGGCGGGTGTCGCCGGACCGCTCGAAAAGGCGCTGGGTGAGCTTCAGGCTTCGACCATGTGGCTGGCTCAGAACGGCATGGCCGATCCCAACCACGCCGGGGCCGGCGCGGTGCCCTACATGCACCTGACCGGGCTTGTTACTTTGGGCTGGATGTGGCTCAAGATGGCGGACGTGTCGGCGCGTTTGGAGAATGAAGCGGGTGAGGATGCGGCGTTCCACCAGACCAAGCTCGCCACCGCGCGCTTCTATGCGCAGCGCGAGCTGCCCAAGGCGAGCGCCTATCGCGGGCAGATCGAAGCCGGCGGCGACACATTGATGGCGCTGGCGGAAGACGCGTTCTGAGCCAAGGTCCCCAACCGCAGCCCGACGGGCCGGCGCTGCTGCGCCGGGCGCTGGCCGACGTTGCGGGCGGGGACCGCTCGGCGCTCAAGCTGGTGGTCGATTGCACCGGTCCGAAGCTGTTCGGCATCTGCCACCGTATCTTGGGCGACGAGGCCGAGGCGGAGGATGCGGTGCAGGACGTTTATGTCAGCGTGTGGCATCGGGCCTCCAGCTTCAACCCGGAACGGGCGAGCCCGATCACCTGGCTGGCGACCATTGCCCGCAACCGCGCGATCGACCGGCTGCGTTCGAGCCGCCGGTCGCGGCAGGGAGCATCGCTCGACCTGGCATTCGAGATCGTCGACGAGCGGCCCGACCCCGAACAGGGCGCGCTGTCGGCCGATGCGGCGCGGCGGCTGTCGCTGTGCATGGACGAGCTGGAAGGGCGCCAGCAGGCAGCGATCCGCGCCGCCTTCTTCGACGGTCTGAGCTACCCTGATCTCGCGGAGCGTGGAAAGGTGCCGCTGGGAACGATGAAGAGCTGGATCCGCCGCGGATTGCAGCAGTTGAAGAATTGCCTGGACGGATGAGCGAGAAGGAAATCCAGGCTGGCGAACTGGTCCTGCGGCTGCTGGACGGTGAGGAATTGCTCGCCGCACGCCGCCTGCTGGTCGAGGATCCCGAGTTCGCGGCGGCGGTGGCGCAGTGGGAAGACCGCCTGGCGCCCTGGTACGACGAGTTTCCCGAGCGCGCGCTCCCGGCCGACCTGTGGTCGCGGATCGAGGCGAGGCTGGCACGCGGCGGCGATCCGCTGGTGTTCTCGCTCAAGCGGCAGGTCCGCGCCTGGCGCGCCGCGGCTGCAGTAGGCGGAGGAGCGGCGATTGCCGCCGCGCTGGCGCTGCTGCTGGTGCCGGCCACGGTCACCCCGCCACCGGCCGCTCCGCCCGTCGCCACCGCCGAGCGCGGGCCGTTGCTGGTCGCTTCGGTCGATGCCGGCACCAGCGCGGTGGTCGGGCTGACCTATCTGTCGGACAGCGGCGAACTGCTGGTCGTTCCGGCCCGGCTGGCGGTCCCGGATCGCCGCGCCCGGCAGTTGTGGCTGATCCCGGCGGGTCAGGCGCCGATCTCGCTCGGCCTGGTCGAAGGCGAAGCGCCGCAGCGGCGGGTGCTGGCCGCCGCGGTCCGCCGCCAGATCGCGCTGGGCGCCACCGTCGCCATCTCCGACGAACCGACCGGCGGATCGCCGACCGGCCTGCCGACCGGCGAGGTGCTTGGCACCGGAACGCTGCAGCAGGGCTGACCCTCGCTGCATCCGGGGCGCCCGCCGCGCCGTAACTCCTCATGAGCCTGCAACGGGCAGACTGGGAGTTTATCGATGAACAAGACACCGCTGATCCTGATCCTGAGCGCTTTGCCGCTGGCGGGCTGCATGACCATGGCCGAGGACAGTGCCGATAGCGGCATGGCGATGAGCGCGCCGGCCGGCACCGTCACCGTCGGCGGCGCGCCGATGTATGCCAATCGCACCATCGTCGCCAATGCGATGAATTCGGCCGACCACACGACGCTGGTCGCCGCGGTCAAGGCCGCGGGCCTGGTCGACACCCTGAACGGCGCCGGTCCGTTCACTGTCTTCGCCCCGACCAACGCCGCCTTCGCCGCCTTGCCTGCGGGCACGGTCGACACGCTGCTCAAGCCCGAGAACAAGGCGCAGTTGCAGGGCGTGCTGACCTATCATGTGGTCGCCGGACGCCTGACCGCCGCCGACCTGATGCAGCAGATTCGTGCCGGCAACGGCAGCGCGATGCTGACTACCGTCCAGGGCGGAATGCTGACTGCGCGCATGTCGGGCAGCAACATCGTCGTCACCGATGCCGCGGGCGGAAACGCCACCGTGACCCAGGCCGACGTGATACAGTCGAACGGGGTGATCCACGTCACCGACAAGGTTTTCCTTCCCGGCTGAGCCGGCGAAGAGGCCGGTCCGTTTTCACCTCCTGAGGCGGGCCGGCCTTACTTTCTCAACGTGCCTGGACATTCGTTACCAGCGAATAGGAAGGGCCGGCCTTGCCCAGCCGGCTTTCGTAAAGGCCGAAGCGGTCGACAGGCCATTCGGCCGACACCAGCCCGGCATGACGCGTCAGCCAAGGCTCGATCGGCGGCTGCGGGCCGCTCCAGCGGGCCAAGGTGATATGCGGGTGGAAGGCGCGGGTTTCGGGCGCGACACCTGCCGCCTGCACCGCGCGCTCGATCTTGGCGGCGAGCGCTGCGACGGGGTCGCGCGGGGCGACGCCGGCCCACAAAGCGCCATGGCGGCGATGGGCGAAGCAGCCGGTGCCGCTCAGTCTGAGCGCAAAGGCGTCGAAGGCGACGGCGGCGAGCGATGCGGCGACGTCCTCGGCCTGCGCTCCGTCCACCTCACCGATGAACCGCAGGGTCAGGTGAAGCTGGTCGGCATGGACCCAGCGCAGGCTGTCGGGGCCATCCTCCACGTCGAGCAGGAGGTCGGCGATAGCCTCGGGTAGGGGAAGGGCGACGAACAGGCGGTGCATGGGCGGTTCAACGCCGCTCGATGCGCTCCAGCCGCTCTTCCAGCCGGGCCAGGGTGAGGAGGATGCGCTCCTGCTCTTCGTGAGTAAATTCGTGCCGATCCTCATTCAGCCGCTCGATCAGGCGGACGATGATCATCGGGGCGATGATGAAGATCGAGGCGTGCATCAGGAATACCGACAGGATCATGCCGCCGGTGGTCGTGGCGCTGATGTCGCCATAGCCGGTCGAGGTGGCGGTGGTCGCGGCCCAGTAGAGGCTTTCGAAAAAGGGGCGGCTTTCGAACCAGCCGAACAGCGCGGCGCAGACGGCGAGCAGCGCGAGGTACATCAGCGCCAGTTCGCGCAGCGTGTCGGTGGCGGCACGAAGCCTGGAGGTAGCCATGAGTCAGCCTTCGATGATGTGGGGAACGAAGCGGGCGTCGTCGGCGGTGATCCGCCCGCCCTCGCGGATGCCGAGCCCGGCCGCCTCGCCGCCGACCGTCCACACGCCGAGCACCGGATAGGCGCCGTCGAAGGAGGGCAGGGGATAGAGCGCCTGATAGACCTGGCCGAACTCGCGATAGGGTCCTTCCGAACGAGCCGTTTCGTGGCCGCCTTCGACGATAAAAATGTTGGCGCCTTCACGGGCGAGGATCGGTTTCACGACATGGCTGGGGCCGACGCTGGCCGCGTCCCATCCGGCGGCGAGGAGATTGGGGTGCTTCGGCTCCAACTCATGGAGCAGGGGGAGGATCGCCTTGTTGGACCACAGCATCTTCCAGATCGGCTCCAGCCACAGGCAGCTATCCATCCGCCGGACGATTTCGCGGCCATAATCCTCGGCTACGATCCATTCCCACGGATAGAGCTTGAACAGCGCGGTGATGAGGTAATCTTCCTCGTCGACGATCCGGCCTTCGCCATCGATGCCGATGCGGTCGATCAGCACCCCGCGCGTCTCAAGCCCGGCCTGGCTGGCAAGATCGCGCATGTAGGTGGTGGTGACCGTGTCCTCGTGCAGGCCGTCGGCATGGTGGGTGACCCACAGCCGCTGCCCGGGCAGGTCGCGGGCGAGGTAGCGCCAGCGGTCGATCAGCTTCTCGTGGAGCGAGGTGAACTGGTCGTGGCCGGGGAAGACTTCTTCTTTCCACTGCCACTGCACCACTCCGCATTCGAGCATCGAGGTCGGCGTGTCGCAATTATACTCGAACAGCTTGGGCTCGCCGGTCCCGTCCCAGCCGAAATCGAAGCGGCCGTAATCGAGCGCCGGGCGGTCGCGCTTCCATTCGGCCAGCACGGCGTCGATCGCCCAGTCGGGAATGCCGAAGCGGGCGAGCTTTTCGGGGCGCTTGGCGAGGTGGTCGCCGGCCTTCAGGAACAGTTCGTGGCAGCGCTCGGCGGCGGCTTCCAGTGTCTCGATCTGCCTCAGCGTGAAGACGTAGGCGGCGCTCTCGTCCCAATAGGGCTTGCCGTCCTGGGTGTGCCAGACGAGGCCCTGTTCCTCGACCTTGGCCTGCCACCCTTCGCGCGGGCGGAGCCGACGGCGTTCCATGGTCAGCCGCCGCGGCCGAAGCTGCGGCCGCTGCTGCCGAGGCCGCCGCGGGAGATGGCCGACGAGCGGGACATGTTGGCGGCCGCGGGGGCACGGACAAAGGACCCGCCCACCGGGCTTCTGCTGACGTAGGAGGCGTAGCGCTTGTCGCGGATATTGTCGTAATAATAAGGGATTGGCGCGCCGCGGCCGAGGTAGAAGAAGCTTCCGCCTCCGCCGCGCCGCTCACAATATTCGTCAGCGATGCGCTGGCCCCAGTCGTCGGCGCAGACGCGGGTATTGCCGGTCGCGCGAAGTTCGTCACCGTCCGAGCAGCCGGCCAGGCCGGCCAGCGCCGCCGCCAGGGTGACGGTAAGGGTCAGTTTCTTTTCCATCGCTCAGGGTACCATGCAGGCGGCCTGGAGCACGCCGATCGCCGTTCCCATGCCGCCGACGAAGATCCCGCTGGAGGTGCAGCCCTCGTCGATCTTCGCCGAGATGCCGCGGAACAGCAGGCGAGCGATGATTAAGAACACAAGCAACTGAACGATCGCCGCGACCGCGCCCCATAGCAGCATGTCGGGGATGCTGACGCTGTTGCCGATCACCACCGCAACCGGAAGCGCGAAACCGAGAAAGGTGCCGGTCAGCTGAAGCGCCGCAGCGCTGTTGCCGGCACGGATGAGCTCCAGTTCCCGGTGCGGTGTCAATTGTATGTAAAGCGTAAGGAACGCCGCGGCGAGCAGCAACGCCGCTCCAAAATAGGCCAGGAAATGCGGCAGCGCCGCCGTGAAATAACCGAACAATTTGTTTCCCCCCGTCACTTGCGTCGAAGAGTAGCAAAGGGGCGGTTTTGCGCAAGCGCCAGAGGGTTGATGTCACCTCGGGTCGCAGCGGACAGTTCCGCTTCGGGAAATTCCTTGAAACCTTTATCCCCCTCTACGATATAGTGTGACGTGGACGGACCCCTCGGTCCGCCGACGATGGAGCTTGAGAATGCAGAACTGGTCTGACCCTCGCACGACGACCGCCTTTGATCCGGCGGTGTCGGTCGGCGTTCCGCGCGCCGCTCGCGATGCGGGCCTGCGGTCCTACATGTTGAGCGTTTACAATTACATGGCCTCGGGCGTGCTGCTGACCGGCATCGTCGCCCTGCTTTTCGCGTCGAGCGGCCTTGCCCAGCAGGTCCTGTCGACCCCGCTGCGCTGGGTGATCATGCTTGCCCCGCTCGGCTTCGTGATGGCGATGAGCTTCGGCCTCAATCGCATGTCCACCGCTACCCTGCAGATGCTCTACTGGGCGTTCACGGTGGTCATGGGCCTGTCGATGAGTTCGATCTTCCTGGTCTACACTGGGACCAGCATCGCGCAGACCTTCTTCGCCGTCTCGGCGGCGTTCGCGGGCCTGAGCCTGTGGGGCTACACCACCAAGAAGGACCTGTCCGGCATGGGCACGTTCCTCATCATGGGCGTGATTGGCCTGCTGGTGGCCATGGTCATCAACATCTTCCTGCAGTCGAGCGCCCTGGCGTTCGGGATCAGCGCCATCGGCGTCCTGATCTTCGCCGGCCTGACCGCCTACGACACGCAGAAGATCAAGAGCATGTATGCCTATGTCGCGGGTACAGACATGATGGGCAAGGTCGTGATCATGGGGGCGCTGAACCTCTATCTCGACTTCATCAACATGTTCACCTTCCTGCTGAGCTTCATGGGCAACCGCGACTAAGCGGGCATCCAGACGGCAACGCGAAAGGGGCTCGGCGGACAACCGCCGGGCCCTTTTTCTTGCGCTGGATCAAGCAAGGCGTATGTTGCCGACTCGTGGAAGCGCCGCGGGGAGCGGCTCGGCAGCAAGGGGTTTGCACATGCCGTATCGTCACGCTTACTGGTATGTTCTGGGACTCATTCCTTTAATCGCGCTGGCCTTTTGGCCGAGCTACTGGTCGGTGCTGCCGTCCACGACCTGGCAATTCCACGCTCACGGGATCACCGCCTTCGCCTGGCTGATGCTGCTGGCGGCGCAGAGCTGGACCATTCAGCACGGGGATCGCGACACGCACCGCCTGGCGGGCATGGGCAGCCTGGTGCTGTTTCCGCTGTTCCTGGCGGGCGGCGCGGCGCTGTTCTTCGGTATGGCCGCGAAGATGGTCGCCGGAAGCGAATTCCATGTCCTCTACGCCGCGCGCCTCGCCTGGCTCGACATCCCGAGCGTGGCGATGATGATCGTCTTCTATCATCAGGCGCTGCGCCACCGCCGCAAGGTCAAGCTGCATTCGGCCTACATGCTGGCAACGGTGATCGCTCTGCTGCCGCCGATCCTTGGGCGACTAAGCGGCATCCCGCTGGGCGTGCGGGGACCGGGGACGTTCCACCTGCTCTATCCGGGTTTCATCGCCGGCCAGTTGATCGCGGCGGCGGCGGCGCTGCTGATCGCGCGCGGGCGTGGTGCCGACGGGCGGCCGTGGCTGTGGGCGGCGTTCCTTAGCACGCTCGGCGCGCTGGCGTTCGCGACGATCGGCGGGATGCCGCTGTGGCGCGATTTCTACGCCGCCATGGCCGACGTCCCGCCGGTGCCGATCATGATCGCCGCCGCCGCCTTCGGTGGCTTGGTCGCCTGGTCGGGCTGGAACGCCGGCAAGCGCCAAGCCTCACGCGGCGCGCTGCCCGCCTAGTCGAGGTTCTTCTTGAAGAAGCGCAGGGTCCGCTGCCAGCTCAATTCGGCGGCGGCCTTGTCGTAGCGCTCGGCCGACGTGTCGTTGTGGAAGGCGTGGTTGACGCCGTCGTAGAGCTGGAAGGTGACCGGCTTGCCCGCCGCGCGCAGCGCTTCGACCCAGGGAAAGCCAGTCTGATTGACGCGGGTGTCGAGCCCGGCGAGCTGGATCAGCAGCGGGGCCTGGACCCGCGCGGCCTGGCTGGGATCAGGCGCCGTGCCGTAATAGACCACCCCGGCGTCGAGGTCGGCGCCGGCATCGACCGCCAGGCGGTTCACATAGGCGCCGCCCCAGCAGAAGCCGACTGCGCCGACCTTGCCGCCGCGGCTCGACCCGGCGAGCTCGCGGGCCATTGCGACCCCGGCCGCGCTAGCCGCGGCGAGATCGAGCTTGCCGATCATGTCGCGGGCCTGGTCCTCGTTGGCGGGGGTGCCGCCGAGCGGGGTCAGGAAGTCGGGCGCGACCGCACGGTAGCCGGCGAGAGCGGCACGACGGGCGACGTCCTTGATGTGGGCGTTGAGGCCGCGATTTTCGTGGATGACGATCACGGAAGGCTTGAGGCTGCGGCTGCGTGGTTCGGCGACATAGGCCTTGGTGCCGGCGATCGTCTGGTCGCGGATGGTCAGGCGCTTGTCGCCCTCGGGGACGATGGCGGCGGCGGCGGGGGAGGCGGCGATGCTTCCGATCAGCGCTTCGGCGGCGGCGGCGCTTCCGGCCAGCACCACCATCCGCGACATGAATTCACGCCGCTCCATACCCTCGTGGGTGAAGCGGTCGTACAGTTCGATGGCGCGGGCCTTGAGGTCGTCGGTCATTCTACGCAGTCCTCAGATCGTTAGTCCTGAGCGCAGCGTAGCGTAGTCGAAGGACGGATGGGACCACTCCCTTCGACTACGGTCATGGCGGACCTCAGCTCAGGACGAACGATGACGGTTCAGGCGCTGGCTTTCATCGCTTCCGCCGCGTCCGCGTCCTTCTGCTTGGCGCGGCGGTAGGCGTCGCGGTCGGTGCAGCGGGCGACGTAGCTGGCGAACGGCTCTTTCCGCTCGAGCCCGCCGAACATCATCATGAAGCCGAGTTCGGAAGCGACGTAGAGGTCGGCGGCGCTGAATTGACCGGTGATATAGTCGCGGCCCTCGAGCATTCTGGTCAGCGCTGCGAAGGTGTTGGCGTGATTGCCGAAGCCGAACAGCGCCTGCTTGTCGGGCGGGACCTCGAAATTTACTGCCTTGAGGCTGAACGCCTGTTCCAGCGGCCCCGCGGCGAAGAACAGGAAGCGGTAATAGTCGGCGCGGTCGGTGGTGGGCGGAGCAAGGCCGGCCTCGGGAAAGGCGTCGGCGAGGTAGGCGCAGATCGCCGCGACCTCGGTCACCACCTTGTCGCCATGCTTGATCGCCGGAACCTTGCCCATCGGATTGACCGACAGATAGGGCTCCGCCTTCATGGTTCCGCCATAGGTCAGAATCTCGGTCTCGTACGGCGCCCCGACCTCTTCGAGCATCCAGCGGACCATCTGCCCGCGCGACTGGGGGTTAGTGTAGAAGGTGAGGTCGCCCATCGAGATTCTCCCTGCCTGTGAACAAAGGAAGAACTAGCGCGACACGCTGGCCGCCTCAACCCAGCCGACCCTTCTTCATGGGACCAGGCACCTTATCTGTCGGGAAACGAACAGGGAGTTTTGTATGACCGACATCGCGAAGGCAGGTAGCTATCGGCTGGGCGAGCGGGAGGTGAAGCGGATGGGCTATGGCGCCATGCAGCTGGCCGGCCGGGGCGTGTTCGGTCCGCCGCGTGACCGAGGGGAAGCGATCGCCGTCCTGCGCGAAGCGGTGGCGAGCGGGGTCAACCACATCGATACCAGCGATTATTACGGCCCGTTCGTGACCAACGAGATCATTCGCGAGGCCCTTCATCCCTATCCCGACGATCTGGTGATCGTCACCAAGGTCGGGGCGCGGCGGGGCGAGGACGGGTCCTGGCTGCACTGGAACCGGCCGGAGGACCTCGAGCAGGGCGTCCGCGACAATCTGCAGCGCTTGGGCGTCGAGGCGATGGAGGTGGTCAACCTGCGGATCATGGGCGACGGCCACGGCCCTTCCGAGGGCTCGATCGCCGGCCAGGTCGAAGCGATGGCGCGGCTGCAGCAGGGCGGGCTGGTACGGCACATCGGGATCAGCAACGTGACCGCCGCGCAGGTTGCCGAGGCCCGCGGAATCGTCGAAATCGCCTGCGTCCAGAACATGTATAATCTGGTTCACCGCGAAGACGACGCGATGGTCGACGAGCTGGCGGCGGCGGGGATTGCCTACGTGCCGTTCTTCCCGCTGGGCGGCTTCACTCCGCTGCAGTCGGGCGAGCTGTCGGCGATTGCCGAGGATCTGGGGGCGACGCCGATGCAGGTGGCGCTGGCCTGGCTGCTCGGGCACTCGCCCAACATCCTGCTGATCCCCGGCACCTCTTCGCGGGCGCACCTGCGCGAGAACCTGGCCGCGGCCGAGCTGCAGCTGTCGGAAGCGGTGCTAAGCCGGCTCGACGCGATCGCCCGATCGGCCGAGCCGGCCGAAGCCTAGCCCCGCTCGCCGGCCGCGGTGGTCGCCGCGGGGGCCGTGCCGCCGCGTTCGGCCGCCGAGGTGTCGCGCGCACCGCGGAACTCGCTATCCTCGCTCCAGTTCGGCCAAGCCGCCGAATTGGCGAGGTCGCGGCCGACCTTGTGCAGGATCTCGGCATCCTGGACGAGGCCGCTGAAGTCCCAGCTCGGGTCGAACTCGTCGGCCGGCTGGTGGTAGCGCTTGGCGACATACTCGTCGGCCAGCGCCTTGGCCCGCGCTTTGCCGCCATTGACCAGATCGCGCCCGCCGTTCCAGCTGATCGCCGGGACGCCGCGTTTGGCGAAGGGGAAGTGATCGGAACGGAAGAAGGAGCCTGCTTCCGGGCGCTCGTCGGGGGAGTAGGTGCGGCCCCGGCGGGCGGCTTCGGCGGTCAGCATGTCGAGCAGGCCGAGCTTGGCCGAACCCGAGATGGAGAAGTCGCGGGCCGGGCCGTAGAGCGCGCCGCCATCGGTGTTGAGCACGCCGGCGGTCTTGCCGAGCGCGTAAAGCGGGTTCGACACATAATATTCGGTTCCGAGCAGGCCCTTCTCCTCGGCGGTCACGAACAGGAACACCAGGCTGCGCTGGGTGCGCGGTTCCTTGGCGAACCAGCGCGCCTGCTCCAGCACATGGGCGGTGCCGGTCGCATTGTCGGCGGCGCCATTGTAGATGCGGTCGCCCTCGGCATCGGGCAGGCCGACTCCGAGATGGTCCCAGTGCGCGGAATAGATCACGGTCTCATCCGGGCGGGTGGTGCCCGGCAGCAGTCCGACGACATTGTAGCTGGTGATGGTCTGGGCGGCGGCATTGCCGGTGGCGCTGAGGCGGACGGGAAGCTCGACCGGCTTGAAGTCGCGGCGGCGCGCGGCAGCCTTGGCCTGCGCCAGGGTGGTGCCCGAGGCGGCGAAGATCTTCTCGGCGGTCGCCTTGCTGATCCAGCTTTCCATCGCCGGGTGCGAGCCCCCCGGGCTCTGACGAACGACGTCGAACATGGTATTGGTGTTCGAGTTTTTGACCGTTGCCCAGCCGTACGAGGCAGGGGCGTCCTCGTGGACGATCAGCACGCCGGCGGCGCCAAGCTTGGCGGCCTGTTCATACTTGTAGGTCCAGCGACCGTAATAGGTCATCGCCTTGCCGCCAAAGTCGGGGCCGCCATCGGCGAGCGGACCGTCGAAGTCGGGGTCGTTGATGAAGACGACGAGGATCTTGCCCCGCACGTCCATGCCCTTGAAGTCGTCCCACTGACGCTCGGGCGCCTGTACGCCATAGCCGGCGAACACGAGGGGCGCGTTGTCGAGGCGAAGCTGGCTGGCGCCGTTGAGCGGCGCGCGGACCGCGATGTCGGTACCCTGTGCCAAGCGGCCGGCAGCGGCACCGCCCTGCAGAGTGACGATCGGATCGGCGCTCCAGTTCGACTGCAGCAGGGGCACGCGCTGGGTGTATTGGCGCTGGCCGTTCACCACGTCGCCGCCCGGCTGCACGCCCGCCGCCTTCAGTTGCTGGGTGAGGTAGGCGACGGTCCTGGCCTCGCCCGGCGTGGCGGGACCGCGCCCTTCATAGGCGTCGGAGCTAAGCGTCTTGATGTCCTGCGACAGGCGCGGGACCGAAAAGGACTGCGCGGCAAGCGGGCTGGCGGCAAGCGTGGTGGCGGCGAGAAGCAGGGCGAAACGGGTCAAGTGCAACCTCCGGGGACGGCAAGAACGCCGACCTCATGCGCCTGCCCGGTCGCCCTGAAAAGCCCTTACTTGCGGGTTCGGTAGCGGTCGAACCAGGCGGTGATCGCCGATGCACGCGCCGCGGCCTGGCTGGGCCGCCCGTCGAGGCTGTGCGACGCGCCCGGGACCTTGACCAGCATGGCTGGCACGCCCTGCACCCGAAGCGCCGAATACCATTGCTCGGCCTCGGCATTGGGGGTGCGCAGGTCGTCGCCGCCGACCACCACCAGGGTCGGGGTCTTGACCTTGCCGGCCAGGCTGAGCGGCGAGCGCTGCCAGTATTTCTCGGGCTGCTCCCACGGCTCGGCGCCCAGCCAGTAGCGGCCGAAGAAGCCGACACCATCGGCGACCAGCGCCTGGCTGGTCCAGTTGATCACCGGCTTCTGCACCGCGGCCGCCTTGAAGCGGTTGGTGTGGCCGGTCATCCAGGCG
This sequence comes from Sphingomonas glaciei, assembly GCF_023380025.1. Classification (NCBI taxonomy): domain Bacteria; kingdom Pseudomonadati; phylum Pseudomonadota; class Alphaproteobacteria; order Sphingomonadales; family Sphingomonadaceae; genus Sphingomonas; species Sphingomonas glaciei. Next base: position 840,875 of record NZ_CP097253.1, on the reverse strand, counting down.
GTGAGCAGCCCGCCGCCCGACCCGCCGGTGATGAATAGGTTGTCGGGATCGGCGAAGCCAGCGGCGACGGCGGCGTCGACCGAGGCCATGAGGTCGGTCTCGTTGGGGGTCGGGTAGCTCTTCTCGATCCCGTCGGCGAAGGCCTCGCCATAGCCGGTCGAGCCGCGCACGTTAGGGAACAGCACCGCATAGCCGGCCGAGGCGAACAGCTGATAATCGGTCGAGAAATAGGGGCCGTAGCTGGTGTAGGGGCCGCCGTGGATCTCGAGGATGGTCGGGACTTTCTGCCCTTTCTGATAGCCCGCCGGGAGCAGGATCCAGCCCGGGACCGGGGTCCCGTCGGCGGCCCTGGCGTCGAGCGTGCGGACTTCGCCCAAGCGCTTGCCCGACAGCCACAGGTCGTTGAGCGCGGTCAGCCTGCGGGCGCTGTTGCCGCGAGCTACCGAGATGTCGGTGGGGCGGCTCGCCGATCCGCTGGTAAAGGCGACCGTGCCGTCGCGCGCCACGCTAAATTCGCCGCCGGTGTAGGGCCGGCCGACGGCAGGGGAGGCGAGATCGAGCGCCATCGGCGTGACCGCACCCGCCGTGCTCACCCGTGCCAGGCGGTAATGGCCTTTCTCCTCATACCCGACGAGAAGCTGGTTGCCCGACCATTCGACCTGATTGATCGAACGGTCGAGTCCGGCGGCAACGCGCCGCATGCCCGAGCCGTCGGCGTTCATCAGGTAAATCTTGGTCTGGTTGTAGGCCTGGCCGTCGTCGTCCGCGCCGAGATAGGCGATGGTCCGTCCATCGGGGGAGGCGACGGGCGACCCGTCCGGGCCCTTGCGTCGGGTGAGTTCGCGGACCGCGCCCGTGGCGACGTCGACCGCCAGGATCTCGCTTTCCTGCGGCTGGCTTTCCCAATCGGGCGCGCGATTGCCGCTGAGAAGAACGCTGTCACCGGCCCAGGCGAGCGGCCCGTTCAGGGGAAATCCGCCCGCAGTGAGCCGCCGCGGCGCCCCGCCGTCGGCATCGACCACGAACAGCTGGTCGAAGCCCGGCTTCACATTGCCCGAGCCGTCGTTGCGATATTGCAGGCGGTCGATCACCTGCAGCGGCTCGGCCCAGCTGGCGCCTTCGGGCTTGGGCGGGGCCTTGCCGATGCTCGGCCCTTCGCCGGGCACCCGCATCAGATAGGCGATGCGGCGGCCGTCGGGGGACCAGGCGATGTCGGATGGTCCATCGGGCAGCCCGGTGATCCGTGCGGCTTCACCGCCGTCCATCCACTTGACGAACAGCTGCGCGCCGGGACCTTCGGAGGTCGAGACATAGGCCAGCCGGCGGCCGTCGGGCGACCAGCGCGGGCTGCGGTGCGCGCCGTTGCCCGCCACCAGAGGTTCCTGGCGGCCGGTCGCGGTGTCGATCAGCCAGATGCTGGGCCGGTAGCGATCGCTCATCACGTCGGCGCTCATCCGGACGTAGGCGGTGCGCTTGCCGTCGGGGCTCACCTGCGGGTCGGAGGCATAGCTGATGCTGAACATGTCGCCGCCGGTGAAGACGGGGGACGGAGCGGGCGTCACCGCCGCGATCTGCGCCGGGGCGGGGGCAGGAGTCTGCCCGCTGACCGGAACCGCCACCGCGCCCCCCAGCAATGCCGCAACCAGCATCCCACGCGTCTTGATCGTCATTTTCGTCCCCCAATCGGTTTGCGGCGGCAATCAAACACCTTTCATGCAATCGCGCCAGCACCTCGATTGACTTGACGACCGATCCTTGCGTATTACATGAGCAACACACCTGAAGGGGAGGTTTCCATGCTCAAGATTGCCGCGCTCGCTCCGTTGCTCCTGCTGGCCGCCTGCGACGCGGAAGTGAGGGAGCCCGCGCAAGGCGACGAAACGGTGCAGATGAGGGCCGATGCCGACGGCCGCGTCGCCTTCAACCTGCCGTTCGCCAAGGGCGAGATCAAGCTGCCCACCGGCGTGATGAGCAATGCCAATTTCGACATCGACGGGGTCAAGATGATGCCCGGCGCAACGCTTACCGGGTTCAACCTCGACGCCGGCAAGGACCAGCCCGGGAAGGTCAATTTCACCTTCACCGCCCCGGCCACGCCGGAGCAAGTCGCGACCTATTTCGTCGATCAGTTCAAGGCGCAGGGGGTCGAGGCGGCGATGGCTGCCGGCGCGCTGCAGGGCAAGACCAAGGACGGCGCCACCTTCCTAATGCGCTTCGCGCCGCAGGGCTCGGGCACCAGCGGGACGATCGAGCTCGACGCCAAGAGCTGACGGGGCCGGCGGGCGCGCGGTCGTCTAGAACGGAAAGAAGATCCGGATTGCGACGATCGCTGCGACCCAGGTGACGAGGTTGAGGGGCAGGCCAACCCGCACGAAGTCCATGTAGCGGTACCGTCCCATCTGATAGACGAGGGCGTTGGTCTGGTAGCCGAACGGCGTCGCAAAGGCGGCGCTGCCGGCCATCATCACCGCGACAAGGAAGGGCCTCGGGCTGACCTGCAATGCCTCGCCCATGCTGACGGCGATCGGTGTGAACAGCACCGCCACGGTGGCATTCGACAGCAATTCGGTCGCGAACAGGACCACCCCGTAGATCAGGATAAGGGCGAGAAGGGGCGTCAGCAGTTCGAGGTTGCCGACCAGCAACTCGGTCATCACCTCGGCAACCCCGGACACCCGTAGCGCAATACCCAGTACCAGCATGCCGGCGATCAGCATCAGCACGTCGGGTCGCAGACCGCTATAGGCTTCGTCGGCCGTGATGATGCGCAGCAGAATTAGGAGCACCGCGCCCGCGAAGGCGCAGGCCGCGATGGGTGCGGCGCCAATCGCGGCAAGGGCGATCACCGCTACGAATACGGTCAGGGACACCAGTGCCCGCAAGGGTCGCAGTGGCCGCTCCGTGGCAAAGGCGGCTGCGTCGCCGATCTGCCCTCCGGCTTGCACGGTACCGCCGGTCGGGGCTTCGACAAGCACGTCGTCACGCTCCGAACTGTCGATCAGCCGGCCGCTGAAGAACAGGAGGTAGAGGCCACCCGCAAGGGCGACCGTCACTCCAACGGGCGTGATCTCGAAGATGCCGAACCGTGCCTGCCCCGCCGCGCCCGCCATGTCGCTGACCAGAAGGTTGGTGGAGGTCCCGATCAGGGTGCAGCCTCCGCCAAGGATGGCGGCATAGGACAGGGGGATAAGGAAGCGTTTGGCAGAATAGCCGAGCGACGCGGCGGTGTCGCGGATCACTGGCGCGGCGAGCACCACGATGGGCGTGTTGTTGAGAAAGGCCGATGCAGCGCCGCAGACGGCAATGACGATCCACAATCCGGTCCGGCCAATTCGGCGGCAGAAAGCGATCAGGAACCGGATGCCCGCGTCGAGCAAGCCCGCCATCTCCATCGCGTAGGCAATGACGAACAAGGAGGCGAGGGTGATGATGGCCGGGCTGGCAAAGGCACTCTGCACCTGGATCGGCCGGACAACGCCTGTCAGCAGCAACACCGCGGCGCCGGCGAGCGCGACCACGTCCGACCGGCCTTTGTCCCAGATTAGGGCGGCGACCACCGCGACGAGCACGGCGAGGGTGATGACCTGGGGATTGGAAAGAAGCGGGACAAGGGTGTTCATGCGGCAGTACGGTGGCCCGCCGCTTGCCGTCCGACCGGGTCGAACACGTTGCTATGATCCCCCTGGCTCACATCCCATGAACGCGGAACAGCGGAGAAAGGTGCGGCGTGCGGTCGCACATGGCACTCGAAAACGAAAGGAGGCCAGGAGCACGGCTCCTGACCTCCTTTTTTTGGAATTAGCCGAACTTACTCCGCAGCCGGTGTCTCCGGCTGCTCGCCGGTTTCCGGCTGTGCACCGGCTTCCGGCGTCGGCGTCTGCTCCGCGGTCCGGCCGCGGCGGCCCTTAGCGCCCTTGGGCTTGGTCGACTTGGCCGGTGCCGCGGGGGTGATCTCGAACACCGGATTGTTGTCCTTCAACCGGACCTTCACCTCGCCGCCGTGGACGAGCTTGCCAAAGAGTAGCTCCTCGGCCAGCGGCTGCTTGATCTTCTCCTGCACCAGCCGGCCCATCGGTCGGGCACCGTAGAGCTTGTCATAGCCCTTAGTCGTGAGCCACTCGCGCGCCTCGTCGTCCAGTTCGATATGGACACCGCGGTCGGCCAGCTGAAGCTCGAGCTGGAGGATGAACTTGTCCACGACGCGGGCGACCACCGCCGGGGGCAGGTAGCCGAACGGCACCACCGCATCGAGGCGGTTGCGGAATTCGGGCGTGAACATCTTGCGGATCGCGTCTTCCTGCACGTCCTCGCGGCTCATCGCCCCGAAGCCGATGCTCTCCCGCGCCATGTCCGACGCACCGGCATTGGTGGTCATGATCAGGATGGTGTTGCGGAAGTCGACGGTCTTGCCGTGGTGGTCGGTCAGCTTACCGTTGTCCATCACCTGCAGCAGGATGTTGAACAGATCCGGATGCGCCTTCTCGATCTCATCGAGCAGGAGCACGCTGTGCGGCTGCTGATCGACCGCATCGGTCAGGAGGCCGCCCTGATCATAACCGACATAGCCCGGAGGCGCACCGATCAGCCGGCTGACCGAGTGGCGCTCCATATACTCCGACATGTCGAAGCGCTGCAGCGGGATGCCGAGGATCGAGGCAAGCTGGCGCGCCACCTCGGTCTTGCCGACGCCGGTCGGGCCCGAAAACAGGTAGTTGCCGATCGGCTTGTCGGGATCGCGCAGGCCCGCCCGGCTGAGCTTGATGGCCGAAGCCAGTCGCTCGACCGCTAGATCCTGCCCGAAGACGACGCGCTTCAAGTCTGCTTCCAGATGCTGGAGCGTCTTCTTGTCGTCGGTCGACACGCTCTTCGGAGGGATCCGGGCCATGGTCGCGACGACCTGCTCGACCTCCTTGGGCGTGATCACCTTCTTGCGCTTGCCCACCGGCACCAGCATCTGCATCGCGCCGACCTCGTCGATCACGTCGATCGCCTTGTCCGGCAGCTTGCGGTCATGGATGTAGCGCGCCGACAGCTCCACCGCCGACTTGATGGCGTCGGGCGTGTAGCGGACCTTGTGATGCTCCTCGAAAGAAGAGCGCAGGCCGGCGATGATCTTGATCGTGTCCTCGACCGTCGGTTCGTTGACGTCGATCTTCTGGAAGCGCCGGAGCAGCGCCCGGTCCTTCTCGAAGTGGTTGCGGAACTCCTTGTAGGTGGTCGAGCCGATGCAGCGGATCGAGCCACCCGACAAGGCGGGCTTCAGCAGGTTGGACGCGTCCATCGCCCCGCCGCTGGTCGCGCCAGCACCGATCACGGTGTGGATCTCGTCGATGAACAGGATCGCGTCGGGCAGCTTCTCGAGCTCGGAGACGACCGACTTCAGCCGTTCCTCGAAATCGCCGCGGTAGCGGGTGCCGGCCAGCAGCGCGCCCATGTCCAGCGAGTAGATGACCGCGGGCTTCAGCACCTCGGGCACATCGCCCTCGATGATCTTGCGCGCGAGGCCTTCGGCGATTGCGGTCTTGCCGACGCCCGGATCGCCCACGTAGAGCGGGTTGTTCTTGGAGCGGCGGCAGAGGATCTGCACCGTCCGGTCGACCTCGGCCATGCGGCCGATCAGGGGATCGACCTTGCCGTTCTTGGCCTTTTCATTGAGGTCGACGGTGAACTGCTTGAGCGCGCTTTCCTTCTTGTCGGCGCCGGGCTTGTCGGACTTGGTCTCGGGCGTTTCGGTGCCGGTGGCGGGTGTCGCGCCCTCGGCATTCTCGCCCTTGCCGACGCCGTGGCTGATGTAGGTCACCGCATCCAGCCGGCTCATGTCCTGCTGCTGAAGGAAGTAGACCGCATAGCTTTCGCGTTCGGAGAAGAGCGCAACCAACACGTTGGCGCCGGTGACTTCATCGCGGCCGGACGACTGGACGTGCAGGATGGCGCGCTGCACCACCCGCTGAAAGCCGCTGGTCGGGGTCGGATCGGTGCCGCTGTCGGCGACCAGCGCGCCAAGCTCGCCATCGAGATACTGCTTGACGGTGGCCTTCAATTCATCGCGATTGACGCCGCAGGCGGTCATCACCTTGGAGGCATGGCCATCGTCGATCAACGCCATGAGCAGATGCTCAAGCGTCGCATATTCGTGACGACGGCGGCTCGCCTCCCCAAGCGCATTGTGGAGGGTTTGTTCAAGGTCGCGGGCGAAACTGGGCATTTGAGTGAGAACTCCTTGGCCGGGGAGCGACAAAGCGCCCGGCGTTCTTAACTTCTTATCTTGTGAGGCGTCGCGGCCGCTGCAAGGGCGGCCAAAAAGCTGAAGTGGCGGCCGCTATCGCTTGAACAGCGCATCGGCCGCAGAACGGTGAAGAGTGACCGTATCCTTGTGCGAGCGGATCCGCGCGATCTCCGCCTCGAGGGCGAGGATGCGGGCGTCCAACTCGTCGAAACTGAGCGGATCGAGATCCTGGCGGGCAAGCAGCGCCAGCGGATCCTCGGGGCGTGACGAGAAGAGATCATCGTCCATGTCCACAAGGTCGGAGCCGTACTCCAACAAGTCAACACGCCGCGTGACTTCTTCGCCAAGAATTCGCTTTGCCGCGGCCGTTCAGCGACTATGGCTTAGCGAAACCCTAACAGAACGTGGGCACTATGGACCTTCCGGACGTGATGACGGCCATCGAGATCAGCCAGCCAGGCGGGCCCGAGGTGCTGGTGCCGGTCACCCGCCCCGTGCCGAGCCCCGGCCCGGGCGAGCTGCTGGTCCGGGTCGCCGCCGCCGGGGTCAACCGCCCGGACGTCCTCCAGCGCCGCGGCTTCTATCCGCCGCCGCCGGGCGCCAGCGACATTCCCGGGCTTGAGATCGCCGGCGAGGTGGTCGCAGCGGGCGATGGCGCGACCCACCACATCGGCACGCAGGTCACGGCGCTGGTCGCTGGCGGCGGCTATGCCGATTATGCAATCGCTCCGGCCGCCACTTCCCTCCCGGTGCCGCACGGGCTGAGCATGGCCGAGGCGGCGGCGCTGCCCGAGACCCTGTTCACCGTTTGGGTCAACCTCTTCGAGCGCGGCTTTGCCAGCGATGGCGACTGGGTGCTGGTCCACGGCGGCACAAGCGGGATCGGGACGATGGCGATTTCGCTCTGCCGACTGCTCGGCGTCAAGGCGATCGTGACCTGCGGAAGTGACGAGAAATGCGCGGCCGCCCGCGAGTTCGGTGCGGCGGCGGCGATCAACTACAAGACGCAGGATTTCGTCGAGGAAGTGAAGCGGCTGACCGGCGGGGCAGGGGCGGACGTCATCCTCGACATGGTCGGCGGCGACTATCTGCCGCGCAACATCGCCTGCCTGGCCGATGACGGCCGGCACGTCTCCATCGCCACGCAGCGCGGGGTGACGGCCGAACTCAACATCCTCGACGTGATGCGTCGCCGGCTGACGCTGACCGGCTCGACGCTGCGGCCCCGCCCGGTCGGGTTCAAGGGCTTGGTCGCCGAGGAACTCCGCCGCGAGATCTGGCCCTTCGTGGAGAGTGGGCAGCTGCGCCCGGTGATGGACCGTACCTTCCCGCTGGAGCAGGCGGCCACCGCACACGCCCGGATGGAGGCGGGGGAGCATGTCGGCAAGATCGTTCTGGTAGCTGGCTGATAATCAGCGCGGGAAGCCGTGTGCTACGCTGAATCTAGTCATACGGCGTGCCGTCTTGCCTTGGCGGTTACCTTAACGAAACTGCATCACGGTGAACCTGCTGGTAACCTTCTTGATTTAGCGCTTGGGGCATGAGCTTCATGTCACCGATCGTCGCTGCGAATCCGGCGAAGCGCGGGCTGCGCACTCGTGAGACCCTGCTGGTCCTTGGCCTCTTCGCCCTAGTCGCGGCGCTGCGCCTGCCGTTGAGCTGGATCGAAGGCCGCTTCCAGGACGAAGAAGCGACCGTCTTCCTGGCTTATGCCTGGCATTTCCCGGCCGAGGCGTTGCTGCGCAGTTTCGGTGGCTATCTCAATATCGCCGCGAACGGCATCACCCTCGCGCTTGCGGGGCTGATCAGGGGCGGAGCGATCTCGCTCGAAAAGGCGCCTTACATCACCATGCTGGCCGGACTCGCCAGCCAGCTGGTGCCTGCCATCCTGGTCCTTAGGAGCCGCTCGCCGTGGCTGGAGGACAGCCGTCACCGCGCGGTGGCGCTGGCGGTCCTGCTGCTGATGCCGACGACCGAGGAAGTGTTCCTCAACGTCATGCACATCCAGTTCCACCTGGCGCTTGCGGTCGGCCTGATCGTGACGCTTCAGGCGGGAAGCGGCAGGCGGCGGGCGTGGTTCGAAGGCGCAGTCCTGTTCCTGGCGCCTTTGTGCGGGCCGGCGGCGATCGTGTTCCTGCCCTTGTTCGCGCTGCGGGCGGTGGTCGACCGCGATTCCCGGCGCTGGCGCCAGTTCGCGATCCTTGCGACGGGCGCTGCGATCCAGTTGTTGTCCTTCTATCATTCGACGCCGCTGCGCGGGGCACCGTTCGATCCGGTCAACCTTGCCGCCGCCATGTTCATCCGTCTGATCGCGCTGCCGTTCGGTGGCCTTAACGGCGCCGACCATGTCGGTTTCGCCGCGGCGGTCGGGCTGGTCCAGGGCGGTCCCGGCCTGTACCTGATTGCCGCGCTGTCGGTCGGCGTGTTCAGCACACTCTTCGTCACGACCCTCAAATCCCGCGACGACGCCTTCTGGCTGTTCGCGGCGGCGATGAGCGTGGCGGCCGTCAGCCTTGGCTTCGGGATCCTGACCGGCGCGCCCTACGCCGCCTTCTTTTCGCTGGCCGGCCCCCGTTACAATTACATCCCGCTGGTGCTGCTCGGCCTGTGCTTCCTGTGCCTCGCGACGCGAGCGAACGAGGTCGAACGTCGTGCGCCGCGCCTGCTGCTCGGGCTGATGCTGTTCGTCGGCGCGGTGCACTTCGTGCAGCCGATCGACATCTATGCCGGCGGTCCGAGCTGGAAGCGCGAAGTGGCGGCGTGGCGGGCGGACCCCAACCATCAACTCGAGGTCTGGCCGTTCTACCACGCTGACCTGTCCGACCGGCACGTTCGCTGCGACGGACCGTTCGCCCAAGGCCAGGTTTCGCCGCGTTACTGCGAGCAGGGCTGGCTGCGCTCGTTCGACAGCTGGAAGGACTCGAAAACCAAGCCTGCGCCCTGATCGGCGATCTTGCCGACGCGGCGCGATCGTTCTATGAAGAGACCATACGCGGCCGCTCCTCATCGGGGCGGCCCTTTTTGTGTCCGGAGACGAGTCATGGCCCAAGCCCCGCAGGCAACCCAGGCAACCCCGCTCATGCCGCATGCGACTGCCGCCTGGCTGGTCGACAACAGCAGCCTGACCTTTGAGCAGATCGCCGAATTCTGCGGCCTCCACATCCTCGAGGTGCAGGCGATCGCCGACGACACCGCGGCGACCAAGCTGACCGGGCGCGATCCGCTCCGTTCGGGCGAGCTGACGCACGAGGAAATCGAGCGCGGCCAGGCTGATCCCAACTACAGCCTCAAGATGTTCAAGGCGCCCGAGCAGGTCACCCGCACCAAGGGCCCGCGCTACACCCCGGTGTCGAAACGCCAGGACAAGCCCGACGGAATCGCCTGGATCATCAAGAACCATCCGGAAGTGTCGGACGGGATGATCGGCAAGTTGATCGGCACCACCCGCACCACGATCGCGGCAATCCGCGACCGCAGCCACTGGAACATCGCCAACATCCAGCCCAAGGATCCGGTCACCCTAGGCCTGACCTCGCAGCGCGAACTGGATGCGGCGGTCGCCAAGGCGCAGAAGGCAGCCGGGATCGAGCATGTCGACGACGGCCGTCTCGACACCGACCGCGCCAGCCTGATCGAACAGCTCCGCGCCGAGCGCGAGCAGCATGTCCGCGACGCCGAAGCCGCCGCCCTCGACGCCCAGCGCGACGAGCGTGGCCTGGCGCCGGGCGAGATCGTACCCGGCATCGCGGATCCATTCCGCAAGTAAGGGATGCTTCGGCTTGCTTCTGGGGAGGGGCAAGCTAATCCCTCCCTCATGGCAAGCACCCCCGAAACCCTGTCGTTCGAAGCCGCCCTGGCGCGGCTCGAGGACATCGTCCGCCTGCTCGAACGCGGCGAGGCGCCGCTCGACCAGTCGATCGACCTCTATCAGGAAGGCGACCGGCTGAAGCGCTTGTGCGAGGAGCGGCTGAAGTCCGCCCAGGCGCGGATCGACGCGATCGCGCTGGGGCCCGACGGTCAGCCCGCCGGCACCCGCCCGTTCGAGGCGCAATGATGCACGTCGTGGCCGAGGAGACCGACCTGCTCGGCGAAGCACGCCGGATTGCTGCCGGAGTCGATCGCCTGTTCGAGGACGCGCTGGCCGACCGCTGCGACGGCCGCGACCGCTTGTGCCAGGCGATGCGCCATGCCGGGATCGGCGGCGGCAAAAGGCTCCGCCCGCTGCTGACGGTGGCTGCCGCGCGGCTGTTCGGGATCGACGAAGATCGCGCGCTTCGGGCCGGATCGGCGATCGAGGCGATCCACGTCTACAGCCTGATCCACGACGACCTTCCCTGCATGGATGACGACGACCTGCGCCGCGGCAAGCCGACCGTGCACAAGGCGTATGACGAGGCGACCGCGGTGCTCGCCGGTGATTGCTTCCACGCGCTGGCCTTCGAACTGCTCGCCGACGAAGCGACGCACGAGGACCCTTTCGTCCGCTCCGAACTGGTGGTCGAGCTGGCCAAGGCCTCGGGTCTCGACGGAATGGGCGGGGGCCAGGCGATGGACCTTGCCGCCGAGGGCGAGTTCCTCGACCTGGCCGCGATCACCCGGTTGCAGCAGCTCAAGACCGGAGCCCTGATCGAATATGCGGTGGAGGCGGCGGTCATCATGGGCCGCGTCGCCGAGGACGGGCGGGCGCCGTACCGTGGCTATGCCCGCAACGTCGGGCTTGCGTTCCAGATCGCCGACGACCTGCTCGACCACGAGGGTGACGAAAGCGCCGCGGGCAAGAAGCTCCACAAGGATGCCGACGCCGGAAAGGCGACCTTCGTGTCGCTGCTCGGACCCGAGCGGGCTCGGCTCCAGGCCGATATGCTGGTGACCCAGGCGATCGAGCATCTCCACGGTCACGGCGAGGAAGCCGAACTCCTCCGCGCCATCGCCCGCTATGCGGTGGAGCGCGACCGGTGAGCCGCACCGCCGTCTATCCGGGGACCTTCGACCCGATCACGCTTGGCCACCTCGACATCATTCAGCGCGGGGCGCGGATGTGCGACAAATTGGTGATCGGGGTCACGACCAATCCGTCCAAGCAGCCGATGTTCACGGTCGAGGAGCGGATCGCGATGGTCGAGCGGGAGGTGGCTGAGTTGCCACACGTCTCGGTCACCCAGTTCGACAGCCTGCTGATGGACTTTGCCGAAAGCCAGGGCGCGGCGATGATCCTGCGCGGCCTGCGCGCCGTCGCCGACTTCGAATACGAATATCAGATGGCCGGCATGAACCAGCAGCTCAATGACCGGATCGAGACGGTCTTCCTGATGGCCGACGTGTCGCTTCAGCCGATTGCGTCAAGGCTGGTGAAAGAAATCGCGCGTTATGGCGGCGATATCAACAAGTTCGTCACGCCTGCCGTGGCCGCCGACGTGGCTGCCCGGATCGGGCACAAGGGGAAGAAATGAAGCTTACTTTCGCGTTGCCGCTGCTCGCTCTGCTGTCCGCGCCGGCACTGGCCCAGGCGCCCGCCGCCACCCCCGCGCCGCTGCCGATCAACGCCCCGGCCGCCGTCGCCGCCGACCTGTCGAACCGCTGGACGATCGAGCTGTCCAGCGGCGGCACAGTGGTAGTCCAACTGCGCCCCGACGCCGCGCCGCAGGCGGTAGAGCGGATCAAGACGCTGACCCGGCAGGGTTTCTACAACGGCCTGCTGTTTCACCGCGTAATCCCCGGCTTCATGGCGCAGGGCGGCGATCCCAAGGGCGATGGCACCGGCGGCAGCCCGCTGCCCGACGTCAAGGCCGAGTTCAATTCGCTGCCGCACCTGCGTGGCACCGTGTCGGCCGCCCGCGCGGCCAGCCCGGACAGCGCCAACAGCCAGTTCTACATCATGTTCGTGCCGCGCATCTCGCTCGACGGGAAGTACACCGTGTTCGGGCGGGTGATTTCCGGCATGAACTTCGTCGACCAAATCGCGCCGGGCGAGCCGCCGGCCGAGCCGACCCGCATCGTCCGCGCCACGCTGGGCGGCTAGTCCGCCGGCTTCCCCGCGGGGAAGCCGCGCGATAGGGGCGGGGCCATGAAAGTGGACCTGTTCGACTTCGTCCTTCCCGAGGAAAATATCGCGCTACGCCCGGCGCGGCCACGCGATGCTGCGCGGATGCTGCTGGTCAAGGGCCAGCGGATGGAAGATCGTTCCGTCCGCGACCTGCCCGACCTGCTCCGGCGCGGCGATGTCCTCGTCTTCAACGACACAAAGGTCATTCCCGCGCAGCTCGAGGGCCGGCGCGGAGAGGCGAGCATTGGCGCGACGCTGCACAAGCGCCACGATCTGCGGGCCTGGTGGGCGTTCGTTCGCAACGCCCGGAGGGTGCGGGTCGGCGATACGGTGCAGTTCGGCGGCGGGGTCGAGGCGGTGTGCGAGGAGAAGAGCAGCGACGGCGCACTGCTGCTCCGCTTCGGCGGCGAGGAGCCGGTCGAGCTGCTACTGACCCGCGCCGGGACCATGCCGCTGCCGCCCTACATCGCGTCGAAGCGGCCGATCGATGAGGCCGATGCGCAGGATTACCAAACGATGTTCGCGGCGCGTGAGGGGGCGGTGGCGGCGCCGACTGCCTCGCTCCACTTCACCTCGCGCCTGCTCGCCGCGCTCGATGTGGCGGGAATAGCCCGCGAGACGCTGACGCTGCATGTCGGGGCGGGCACCTTCCTGCCGGTCAAGGCGGAGGACACCGCCGAGCACCGGATGCATGCCGAATGGGGCCAGATCGATGCCGCCACCGCCGACCGCCTCAATGCGGCCCGCGCCGCTGGGGGGCGGATCATCGCGGTCGGGACCACCGTCTTGCGGCTGCTGGAAAGCGCGGCGGGGGAGGATGGCGCCATCCGTCCGTTCGAAGGCGACACCGCCATCTTCATCACGCCCGGCTATCGTTGGAAGGCGGTCGGCGGGCTGATGACCAATTTCCATCTGCCCAAATCGACCCTATTCATGCTGGTCAGCGCGTTGATGGGGCTCGACACCATGCAGCGCGCCTACGGCCATGCGATCGCGAGCGGGTACCGTTTCTACAGCTATGGGGATTCGAGCCTGCTCCTGCCGCAGGGGTGAGCCTCAGGGACGCAGCGCGCCCTCGACGATTTCTGCCGCACGCTCGGCACCGCCCGCCCTGGCGAGGGCCGAGGCGACCTCGCGGCAGCGGGCGTGCATCGTCTCGTCGCCCACCACCCGCCTGATCTGTGCGGCCAGTGCACCGGGCCGGCGCAGGCCTGCCAGTTCCTCGCCCAGCCGGTGGTGCCGCACCCGGGCAAGGTTGCCGGGCTGGTCGAAGCCGACCGGTCGTACCAGCAGCGGCACCCCGCAGGCGAGCGCATCGAGCACCGTGTTGCTGCCGCCATGGGTGATGACCAGCGCGGCGTGCCGCATGACGGCGCGATAGGGCAGGAAGGCGGCGGCATGGTGGACCGCAAGCCCTGCCGCGTCGGCGTCGCCCAGCCGCCCGCCATGAGCCAGCACCAGCGCGGTTCCCGCCTCGCGGCAGGCCTTGGCAAGCGCGCGCCACAGCTTGAGATCGCCGCCGAGCAAGGTGCCCATGGTGGCGAACACCAGCGGCTTGTCGGGCCTGGCGAAGGGAAGCGGCGCGTTCGCCAATTCCGCCGCCCGTCGCAGCGGGCCGACCGGGACGAAGGGCAGGGGCCGTGGGCGCGGCAGGTCCACTTCGGGCACCATCTGCGCGACCTGCACGGGACCGAGGCAGTCCTGCAGGCTGGCGACCGGCTCGATCCCGAAGCGCTCGGCCCAGCCGGCGATCACCTGGTTTTGCCGGCGGCTGAGCACATCGGCGATGCTCCGGGTCCGCCGCAGCTTGCCGTGGGCGTCCGGCTCATAGGGCCAGTCGAGGAAGGGCAGGGGAACGCCCGGTGCCGGGTCGATCGGGACGGCGCAGGCCAGGCCGACAAACGGCAGGCCGAGCGCCCTCGCAAGGAGAAAACCAGCGGGCTCGATCTGATCGCCGACGATCGCCTCGGCCCCGAGCGCCTTCAGCCGCTCGCGCCCGCCAGCGCACAGCTGCTCGGTCAGCGCCGCGCTGTCGGCGATGGTGCGCAGCGTCGCGACCAGCCCGCCGGGCTTCTCCGCAGCGGCAAGCACCCGCCCAACCGCGGGATCGCCTGCACGGGCGGAAACGTGGTGGAGCGGGATGTCGCCGGTCGTGCCGGGCGCGCCGGCATTGAGCAGGAAGAAGGGCTCGTGCCCGCGTGCTCGCAGCGCCTCGCCCAGCGCGGCAAAGCTCGCCAGATGCGCCGCGAAAGGCGGGCAGATGAAGGCGATCCGCGCCAAGCGAGGAGGCTAGAGGCTGAGTTCGCGGCGCTTGGCGGGCAGCGCCCACCACGGGGTGCCGGGGCTCAGGTGATGCTCGCGGTGATAGCCGAAGTGGAAGCAGGTCAGCAGCGAGGCGACCACGCCATAATCGTTGCTGCGCGCGCGATGTTCGTCGGCGAACGGATCATCCTCATGTCGGTGTGGCAGGAAGGTGCCGAAGTAGAACAATTGCAGCGAGGAGAGGATTGAAGGCAGCGCCCAGAACAGCAGCAGATTGCCGAGCGGCGCGCCGAGGATCAGCACGTAGCTCCACACCAGGACGCTCAGCACCAGGAATTCGCGCAGCCCGAAATAGCGGACCATGAACTGCAGGTACCACGGCCAGAAACGGGTCGGGTGAGCGGCGGCGAAATCGGGATCGCCTTCGGTCCCGACATGCTTGTGATGGTCGAAATGCTTGGGGGTGAGGCGGTCCATCCAGAAACCGGCGTAGAGCAGCAGGGTCAGCCGGCCGAGGAACAGGTTCACGCTCCTGTGGCCGGGGGCGAGGCTGCCGTGCATCGCGTCATGGGCGATGATGAACAGCCCGACGCTGAGCCAGCTCAGCACCGCCACCAGCGGGACCGCGAGCGCCCAGCGCCAGCCTTCCAGATCGAGGAAGAAGACCGACCAGACGTGCAGCGCGACGAAGGCAAGGATGATCGCCCCGGCCAGGGCCAGGCCGATCCGCGTCTGCCGTCGTCGCTGTGCGTCGCTGAGCATGGCCGTGCATATAGGCAGCGCGGGCGTTCGGCGCCACGGGCCAAAGGGCTGGTGTGAGGCCCGCCGGCAATGCCATAAGCTCACGTCTGAACTGGAAGGGGCCAGGACCATGTTGACGGATTTCCGCGCATTCATCGCCAGGGGGAATGTCCTTGGCCTCGCCGTCGCCGTGATCATCGGAGCCGCGTTCGGCACCATCGTCACCAGCCTGACCGACGACATCATCATGCCGCTGGTCGGCTCGGTCGCGGGCGGGCTCGACTTCTCCAGCTATTTCGTGCGCCTGGGCGACATTCCGGCTGGCTACAGCGGTTCCCCGACGGACTATGAAGCGCTCAAGAAGGCAGGCGTGCCGCTGCTCGGCTACGGCCAGTTCATCACCACGGTAGTCAACTTCCTGATCCTCGCTTTCATCATCTTCCTGCTGGTTCGCGCCGCGGCCAAGGTGATCCGCGAGGAAGAGGCCGCCGGTCCGACCGAGGACATTTTGCTGCTGCGCGAAATCCGCGACAGCCTGCGTCAGCCGCCGCTGAAATAGCCCCACAGCAGCCGCGCGGTCATCGCTACGCTGGCGGTGACTAGAAGCGGCCGGATCAGCTTCGCGCCGTAGCGCATGGCGGTGTGGCTGCCGAGCCAGCCACCGGCCATCGCGCCCACCGCCATGCTGAGCCCGAGCAGCCACAGCACTTGGCCGCCGACCGCGAACAGCAGCACCGCCGCGACGTTGCTGGTCCAGTTGAAATATTTGCACAGCGCCGTCGCCCGGGTCAGCCCGTAGCCGCGCAACGCGACGAGGGTCGAGGTGAAGAAGCTGCCGGTGCCGGGCCCGAAGAAGCCGTCGTACAGCCCGATCGCGCCGCCGATCGGGGCATAGCCGGTCGCGCTCAACCGCTGGTGGGCATCCTCGTCGCCCATCCGCGGGCTGAGCAGGATGTAGACCGCATTGGCGAGCAGCAGCAGCGGGATGACCAGCGCAAGGGTGCGCGCATCGATATATTGCACCAGCAGCGCCCCGCTGGCCGAGCCGGCGAAGACGATCAGCGCGGTCGGCAGGTTGAGCCGCCAGTCGATTAGCCCCTTGGCGCCATAATTGCGCATCGCGACAAAGGTGCCGCACATCGACTGTAGCTTGTTGGTGCCCAGCGCATGGAGCGGTGGTACCCCGCTGACCAGCAGCGCCGGCATCATTATCAGCCCGCCCCCGCCGGCGATGGCGTCGATGAAGCCCGCGGCAAGGGCGACGCCGGTCAGGACGGGGTAGAGCCAGAGGTCGATCATGCCCGCCCTTACCCCGCAAGGCGGGCCGGAACGATAAGAAGTTTCTCAAGCAATTCGCGCGATAGAGGCCTGCATGCGCGACACGAGGGCTCCCACTCACGCCGCTGGCCAACACGGGCTCAGCACGGCCTACGAGAGCGCCATCCTGGCCGAACGCCGCGCGTCGGCTGGCCGGGCATCCTTCAGCGGGCAGCAGATCACCGCGCTTGGCGTCCTTCCGCTCGCGATCATTCCGTGGGCGGCGGACAGGGTCGTTGCCGCGCTCATCGGCGAGCCGCTGGTGAGCTTTCGGATCGATGTCGGCTGGATGCTCAGCATTGCGGTCGCGGCAGCATCGCTATGGCTGCTGGTCGCGAACCCCCCACGGGGCGAAGGACGTCGTAAGTGGCTTCTCGTCGCCTACGCGGGAGGCGCAGCCGCGTTCGCCATGACGACCTCGATCGCGACCTGGCAATCCTGGTCGCATGCCGTTGCAGAGCCTCCGCAACGGGCCTTCGAATTTGCCAAGCGCTGTGGGAAGGGCTGCTGGCGACCGGTCTACCAGGCAAGCGATGGACGGATCATCGGTACCGGCGACATCAAGCCGCTTCCGCCCCATGCCCCGCATTGCGTCATCGTTCGTGAGGTGGTCGGCAGCCGCGGCTTGCGGTGGGCGCGGGTGGTGGAGCGATCCCGGCTGCGAGACCGGAAGCAGCTTCACTGGCCGGTACGCCGCGAGGATTGCTTCAGCGACATTCCCCTGGACTCGTTGCCGCGCTGACCCGCACTGGTCCTTGCGCGCTCCAGACATTAGGGCGCGGCAATGACTGCCCGCTTCTCTTTCTCGATCCACGCCACCGACGGCCGTGCCCGGCTGGGCACCATTGCCATGCGACGCGGCGAGATCCGCACTCCGGCCTTCATGCCGGTCGGCACCGCCGCCACCGTTAAGGCGGTGAAGCCCGAAGGCGTGCGCGCGGCCGGGGCCGACATCATCCTCGGCAACACCTATCACCTGATGCTCCGCCCCGGCGCCGAGCGGGTGGCGCGGCTCGGCGGGCTGCACGCGTTCATGGGCTGGGATCGGCCCATTCTGACCGACAGCGGCGGCTACCAGGTGATGAGCCTCAGCGACCTCAACAAGGTGACGGAAGAGGGGGTGACCTTCAAAAGCCACCTCGACGGCTCGCGCCACCTCTTGAGCCCCCAACGCTCGATCGAGGTCCAGCGCCTGCTCGGCTCATCGATCGTGATGCAGTTCGACGAATTGGTCCGCCCCGACGTGCCCGAGAAGAAGCAGCGCGAGGCGATGGACCGCTCGATCCGCTGGGCCCGCCGCAGCCGCGAGGAATTCGATCGCGGCGAAGCGCACGCCGAGGCCAACGCCATCTTCGGTATCCAGCAGGGCGTGCTTGACGAGAAGCTTCGCCGCGAAAGCGCCGACGCGCTGATCGACATCGGCTTCGATGGCTATGCGGTCGGCGGGCTGGCGGTGGGCGAGGGGCAGGAGGCGATGCTCGGTTGCCTCGACTTCGCGCCGGGCCAGTTGCCGGAGGACAAGCCGCGCTACCTGATGGGGGTCGGCAAGCCCGACGACATCGTCGAGGCGGTGACCCGCGGGATCGACATGTTCGACTGCGTGCTTCCGACCCGCTCGGGGCGGACGGGGCAGGCGTTCACCGCCGACGGGCCGCTCAACATCCGCAATGCTTTCCATGCCGAGGACAAGCAGCCGATCGAAGCCGGCTGCCCGTGCCCGGCGTGCACGCGCTACAGCCGGGCCTACATCCACCATCTTGTGCGCTCGGGCGAGATCCTCGGCGCGATGCTGATGACCGAGCATAACCTGTGGTTCTACCAGCGGATGATGCAGGGCCTGCGCGACGCGATCGGCGAGGGACGGCTGACGAGCCACGCCCGCGATTTCCTCGCGCGCTATCGCCACAAAGCCCATTCCGCGCGGGCTTGACCCGCCCGACACTTCGCCCGCACTTTGGTCCCGATGGCAAGGGGCAGGGGCATGGAGAAGAAGGCGGGTTTCGGGGTCGGCGCGTTCCTACTGGTGGCGGGCTTCTGCTGGATCGTCTTCGATAATCTGGCGCTCGGCCTAATCTTCGGCTTCATCGCCGGCGGCGTGGCGGCGACCCGCGCCCGCGAGAAGAACGCCCAGCCGTGACGTCGCCTCCTGCAGGGGCGGGCCGCTTTCCTGCGGATGGGCCGGGGATCTGGTTCGAACTTGGTGGGCAGGACTGGGGAAGGCGCTGCTGTTCCTATTCGCGGTCCTGACCGGCGCGTGGCTGTCGATGTATCCGGTGTTCCGGATCGGGCTGCTGGGCGCGCTCTACGGAAACTGACGGCGCTCAGACCGCCGCCAGTTCGTCAGCCTTGTCGAGAATGGCAAGATCGCGGAGAAGATGGTCCACGTTGCGGGTCATCTCGGGCAGGAAGGTGACCTGGTGGCGGGCGCCGCGATAGGCCTCGGCCATCAGGATCGCATCGATCAGGATGTTCACGACCTGAAGCTCGGCATCGTCGAGCTCGCTCAACCGCTGCAGGCGGCCGAGCACCTTGTGGCGGGCCGCCTCGGGGTCGGCCAGCGCCTCCGATCGGGCGATATTCCAGGCCATCCTCTTCTCCTTCGTCCAAGAGGAGATAGAGGTCGCGGCGGGGAGTGGAAGCTCGGCCTGGCGCGGCCAGGGACCGCGGCGGCGATGCCGCGCCGTTAACGGTTGTCTCCGAGGATGATCAGAGCAGGTCGAGCAGCTTTTCCTTGGGCCGGCACAGCGCCGTTCCCTTCGGCGTCACCACGATCGGGCGGTTGAGCAGGATCGGATGCTGATCGATCGCGTCGAGCAGGGCGTCGTCGGACAGGCTTTCGTCGCCAAGGCCCATCTCCGCATAGGGCGGCGCATTCTCACGAAGCAGGGCGCGAAGCGGGACGCCCGCGTTGTCCGCCAGCGCCCGGACCTCGTCGCGAGTGGGCGGGTTCTGCAGATATTCGATTACGATGGGCGTGATGCCCCGCTCTTCGAGCAGAGCGAGGACGCCGCGCGAGGTTCCGCAGGCCGAGTTGTGGTAGACGGTGACGTCCACGCCCTAGCTTCCGAGCGACACCGACAGGAAGCTGGGGAGCGGGCCGTTCCAGCCGTCCTCGTCCGCCGCATCCTGCTGGCGCGCGGCAGGAGCAGGGGCCGGGGTGCGGGCCGGCGCCGGACGTTCGCGCTCGTCGTCGCGGCGGCTGCGACCATCGCGCGAGCTTGGTCTGGCGGGCTTGTCAGCACTGCGGGCCGGTTCCTCATCGCGGTCCGGTGCGACTGCCGTGACGACCTCGGGGGCGACCTCGGCCTTGGGGGCCTTGGCCGTCTTCGCTGCAGGCTCGGCCTCGGCGCGATCCTTGCGGGTGCTGGAGCGCCGGGCCCGCGCAGGCTTGGCGTCCTTCGCCTCCTTGGCGTCGGGCTCGTCGCTCGCCGCGGGGGCGGAGGTCGCTCCGGCTCGAGGAATCGGCGTTCCGGTCAGCTTCTCGATCTGGGCGACGGCTTCGCTGTCCTCGCGGGTGGCGAGGGTCAGCGCCTTGCCCTTGGCGCCGGCGCGGCCGGTCCGGCCGATGCGATGGACATAGTCGTCCGGCTGCCACGGCACGTCGAAGTTGAAGACGTGGCTGACGCCCTTGATGTCGAGCCCGCGGGCGGCGACGTCGGAGGCGACCAGGATGTTGATCTCGCCGGCCTTGAACCGGTCGAGCTCGGCGATTCGGGCGGCCTGCTCCATGTCGCCATGGATCTGGCCGACCGCGAAGTTCGAGCGCTTGAGGCTGGTCGCCAGCTCGCGCACCGTGGTCTTGCGATTGCAGAAGATGATCGCGGTCGACACGTCCTCGGCGCGCAGCAGGTCACGCAGCACGTCGCGCTTCTTGTCGGAACGGGTCTCAACCAGCTGGGCATCGATGTTGAGGTTGGACGAGGCCGGGCGCGACACCTCGATCCGGCGCGGATCGGTCAGGAACTTGGCCGCGAGCTTCTGGATCACCGGCGGCATGGTGGCCGAGAACAGGAGGGTCTGCCGCTGCTTGGGCAGCTTGGTGCAAATTTCCTCGATGTCGGGGATGAAGCCCATGTCGAGCATGCGGTCGGCTTCGTCGATCACCAGCAGGTCGCAGCCGGTCAGCAGGATCTTGCCGCGGCCGAACAGGTCCATCAGCCGGCCCGGGGTCGCGATCAGCACGTCGACGCCCTTTTCGAGCGCCTTGATCTGGTCGCCCATCTGAACGCCGCCGATCAGCAGCGCCATCGAGAGCTTGTGATACTTGCCGTACTTCTCGAAATTCTCGGCGACCTGGGCGGCGAGTTCGCGGGTCGGCTCGAGGATCAGGCTGCGCGGCATGCGGGCGCGGCTGCGGCCTTCGCCAAGGATGTCGATCATCGGCAGAACAAAGGCGGCGGTCTTGCCGGTCCCGGTCTGGGCGATGCCCACCAGGTCCTTGCCCATCAAAACGGGGGGGATGGCACCGGCCTGGATCGGGGTCGGTTCGGTATAGCCGCTATCGCCAATGGCGCGCAGCAGGTCGTCGGAAAGGCCGAGATCGGCAAAAGGCATAAGATATCCGGATAAGAGAAACGGCCAGCCCAGCATCAACGGCCGGCATGGCGCTTCGCGCCGTGGGCCAAACTGCCGTTCCTGTCAAGAAAACGGCTTGGGAGCGGGCCTCAGAGAGGCTTGGGGACCATCCGCCGGAACCGTTCGATGCGGCACGAACCGCCGATCCGGCTGCGGATCTCGTCACGCTTGGCGCAGACTTTTTCGTCTTCCGGCTGAATGTAGAAATTGCCGTAGAAATCGAGCGTCGGACAATCCTCGTCCATGCGGGCACGAATGCGGCTGCGGTCGTTGAGCAGGAAGTCGACCGACCGTTCGTCGCCCAGCGCGGCGGCGACGATCTGGCCCGCGCCGATGCATTTGGGGCCCTTCTTCTCTTCCCAGCGGATCGGACGCATCGCCCGCGGCCGGATCACCGGCACCCGCCAGATCACTTCCTCGCGCACCACCAGCCGGGTCACCGCGACGGGTTGCATTCCCGCCACTCCGGCAAGGGAGGCAAGCCAGGCGAAGAGGGGAAGGGACAACAGCATGAAGTGAGGGAACACCTGTGGTGAAGCGGCGAGCGGTGCCGGGAACTGATCATCGCTGCTGGGTGCCGGGCGTTGAACCGAGGCTGAACTTGCGTGGCATTTGTGCACAGGGTGGTGCCACACTTGCAAGCACCGGCAAGCCCGCATAGGAGCGCGGCCCACAACGTCTTCAAGAGGGGCCGGCTGGCGGGCCATCCCCATCCTAGGATATCAGGAGAGTTCAATGGCTTCCGCTGCGCCGAATACCGGCCTTCCGCTCCTCTACACTCAGCTCGAGCCCGTCAGCAGCCAGCAGCATGGCACCATGAAGGTACGTGGCCTGCAGGCGCTGCCCGCGGCCGCCAATGTCCATGCCATTCCGCTGACAGTCGACGAGTTCGCGCTCGCTCAGCGTCACTACCCGATCATCTTCTCGGCCGGCGAAGACCCGGTGCCGCTGGCGCTGATGGGTCTCAACGAAGGCGTCAACACCTTCATCGACGCCGAAGGCCAGCCGATCGACCGCCAGGGCTATCTCCCGGCTTATCTGCGCCGCTACCCCTTCCTCCTCGCCCGCCTCAACAGCGAAGCTGACGAGCTGTCGCTGTGCGTCGACCCGACCTCGGGTGCGGTGGGCGACTTCGAGGACGGCCAGCCGCTGTTCGACGGTGACCAGCCGAGCGATGCGACCAAGGCGATCCTGCAGTTCTGCGAGCAGTTCGAGGAAGCCGGCCAGCGCACCGGCCTGTTCATGGCCGAGCTCAAGAAGGCCGGCCTGCTTATGGACGGCGAAGTCGCCATCCAGCCGGAAGGCGTCGAGCAGCCCTTCATCTATCGCGGCTTCCAGATGGTCGACGAGGAAAAGCTGCGTGAGCTTCGCGGCGACGAACTGCGCAAGATGAACCAGAACGGCCTGCTGCCGCTGCTCTTCGCGCACCTGTTCAGCCTGTCGCAGACCCGCGAAATCTTCGCCCGCCAGGTCGAGCAGGGCAAGGGCCCGGCCGGCGTATCGGGCCCGGCGCTGCAGTCCGCCGAGGCGTGATCCCAGCGCGGCAGGGTGAGGGCCGGCACGGCTTGCCCAACCCCGCCGTCGCCACCACCTTGGGGTGGCACCGGAAAGCGTGACATTCGCGGACCGGCTGCGTTCCCCCTTGACCTAAGAGCCCTCGGCACTTGCCGGGGGCTTTTTTTTATTCGGCCGCGAGGGGCGGGGCCTGCCTATCGAGCAGCGCCGAGCCGAGCGCCTCGGCAAGGGCCCCGATCAGCCGGGCCGAGCGGTCGAAGCCCGGACCGGGCTCGCGCCCCGCGGCATCGAGATAGCAGCGACGGTCGAGCTCGAGCTGGATCGCGTGGATGCCGCGCGCCGGCGCACCATGCGCGGCGACGACGTGGCCGCCGGCATAAGGATCGTTGCAGGCGACGCGGAAACCTTCGCGCTCGGCGATGCGGCGGGCGAGATCGGTGACGAGCGCGGCGGCGGTGGTGCCGTGGCGGTCGCCGATCACTAGCTCAGCCTGGCCGGGGCGCCAGGGCATTGAGTGGCAGTCGAGAAGAAGGACTTCGACGTGTGATCGGTGGAGGAAGGCGAGCTGTTCGGCGACCAGGCGGTGGAAGGGCCGCCATGCCGTCTCCAGCCGGGCCTCGAGCTCATTGCGACCGATCCGCCGCCGCCACAGTTCGCCCGCGCCGGCAAGGCGTCCGGGAACGAGCCCCAGCCCCGACCGCACCCGCAGGCCGTCGTGCCCGGTTCCGGGCGGCAGGCTGATGACCGCCGGATCGAGTTCGTTCTCGGCCCGGTTGCAGTCGATCGCCGCGCGGGGCGCCTCGGCAATCACGCAGGCGATGCCGAGTGCCTGGGCTCGCCACACCAGTCGGTCGACCAGCGGATCCTCCAGCGGGCGCAGGCTGTCGCGGCCGCGGCGGCTCAGCCGGATCAGCCAGTCGGGATAGTCGCGACCGGCGTGCGGCACCGACAGCAGTACCGGCAGGCGTCCGGTGCCGGGGACGACGCGCGGGGGAGCGAGAATTCCGGGCTCGGCGGGGCGGGGAATCAAGGTTGGACGCTCCGTCACGAGGCAATGGACTTGCCGGCGGTGATAGGGCGAATAGCGGCCAGCGCCAATTTTCTTCGATCGTGGCGCGTCTCGGCGTCGTTCCGCCTAGAAAATCTTAAAGCTTCCGGGCATAAGAGACCATTCTCATGATCAAGATCCTCCTCGCCGAAGACGATAGTTCGATGCGCGAATATCTCGCGCGTGCGCTGGAGCGAGTGGGCTACAGCGTGAAAGCGGTCGGTTGCGGCACCGAGGCGATGCCGCTGCTCAAGGCCGAATCGTTCGATCTCTTGCTGACCGACATCGTCATGCCTGAGATGGACGGGATCGAACTGGCCCAGAAGGCTGGCGTGATCGATCCGTCGATCCGGGTCATGTTCATCACCGGCTTCGCAGCGGTCGCGCTGCAGAGCGGGCGCACCGCACCCGAGGCGAAGATGCTGAGCAAGCCGTTCCACCTCAAGGATCTGGTCGCCGAAGTGGATCGCATGTTCCAGACCGAGGACCAGCACGGCCGGCTCTGAACGCCGCCGCTGGGACGACTCCGAAGCCGGAACCGGACCGGCTCCGTTCCGTTCAGGATGGCGAAGACCACCTCCTGTACGGAAACATCCCATGCGCAAGACCCTCTTCCTCCTGAGCGCCGCGGCGGTCGTATCGGCCCCTGTCGCGCTGTCCGCCCAGACCGCCAATCGCGGCCTTGCCGCGCGCTACGTCCAGGAGGCGCAGCAGCAGCATCCGGCCGTGATCCAGGAATTCGGTGGGGCCGAGACCGGTGCCCGCGCGGCCTATGTCGAGGGCGTCGGCCGGCGGGTCGCCAGCTATTCGGGCGTCAATGCGGGCTCGTTCCGCTTCACCACGCTCAATTCGGCGGTGGAGAATGCCTTCGCCGTGCCGGGCGGCTACATCTACATCACCCGCCAGCTGATGGGGCTGATGAACGACGAGGCCGAGCTTGCCTTCGTCCTCGGGCACGAAACGGGCCACGTTGCCGCCAACCACGCCCAGGCCCGCCAGTCGGCGGCGCAGCGCAATGCGGTCAGCGGAATCCTCGGGGCGATCATCGGTTCGGTGATCGGCGGCGGGATTGGCAACGCCATCGGTCAGCTGGCGCAGCAGGGGTCGCAGCTCAACACCCTGCGCTTCAGCCGCAGCCAGGAATATGACGCCGACCGGCTCGGCATCAGCTATCTTGCCCGCGGCGGCTACGATCCTGCCGCTTCGGCAAGCATGCTGGCCGCGCTGGGCCGCGCCACCGCGCTCGAAGCGCGGGTGCAGGGCAAGGATAATCGTTCGACCCCGGAATGGGCGACGACCCACCCCAACAGCGACAACCGCGTCGCCCAGGCCTCGCAACTGGCGCGCCAGACCGGCCGCGCCGGGTCTGGGCTACGCAACCGCGACCAGTTCCTAGCGCAGCTCGACGGCGTGTTCGTCGACGACGATCCCGCGCAGGGCGTGATCGACGGCCGCACCTTTGTGCATCCGGACCTCCGCCTCGCCTTCACCGTACCCACCGGCTACCTGATGCAGAACGGGACGGACGCCGTTTCCATCCAGGGCTCGGGCGGGCAGGCGCAGTTCAAGACCGGGCGCTTCTCGGGCAATCTCCAGGCCTATATCCAGCAGCGTCTTCAGGAACTGACCGGGGGACGCACCCAGATCCAGCTGGTCGACCAGAATCGCACGACGGTGAACGGCATTCCGGTCGAATATGTCGTCGGCCGCGCGCAGACCTCCAACGGGATCGTCGATGTCAGCGTGTTCGCTTATGCGTTCGACCAGAACACGGCCTACGACTTCACCATGCTGACCCGCGGCGGGCAGGGCGTCGGGCCGTTCACGTCGATGGTGAATTCACTGCGCCGGGTGACCGCGCAGGAAGCCGCGGCGATCCGGCCGAAGGTGATCGACGTCTATACCGTGCGCAACGGCGACACGGTGCAGAGCCTGGCGGGGCGGATGGCCTATCGCAGTTTTCAGACCGAGCGCTTCCTGTCGCTCAACGGGCTGGCCGCGAACGCTCGGCTGACCCCCGGGCAGAAGGTCAAGCTGGTGGTGCTCGGGCAACGCCGCTGATCGGGTCGGACGCGTGACACAGGTCCGGTGCTCCCGCGTGGGCACCGGCCGTTACCGGCCTTGCGGCTGATCGACCCGCGTCAGGTTACGCGGTTGGTCGCGCTGACGACGAAGCCGTCGATCTTGCCCCACATGCCGTTACTGCCGCCGCCAAGCGCCGACATGCCGGTAATGCAGGCGACTGCTAGCAGTGCCGCAATCAATCCATATTCGATCGCCGTTGCGCCGCTCTGGTCAGCGCGCAACCTGCGCAACATCGTTCGGATAGCGTCCAAGCCACCCTCCTCTGGTCCACGTCCACGCCGATGGTGCTAGTGTCGCGCGGTTAATGAGATAGTGACAGCATGTTCTTGCTTTACGGTTAAGCACGGTTTTTATCGGGCCGGCTCCATCCTGCGAAATGGAGCATGTCGATCCGTTCGGTGGTGGCGGTGCCATCGCCTTGAGCAGCGAACGCGGCCCTTGCAGCCTCCCTTCGCGACTTGCCGAGCCCGTGCCGGGGCCGTGCCAGCAGCACGTTGGTGGCGCCATGATCGCGAAGGTCGCCAATCAATCGCTCGAACGACCGGTACCGCAGGGTCAGCCGGTCGATGTCGACGACGGCATCGGCAAGCCCCGCCTCGGCCAGCAGACCGGCCAGCGCGCCGGGCTCGATCCGGGGGTGGCTGCGGGCGGCGAACGCGCCGCCTTCGCGGTCGGCGGCATGAAGGGCGGCGCGCAGGGCCGGGAGGCTCTGTCCGCCCGGCATGGCGCCGGCCAGCAACCCGTCGGGCGCGAGGCGGGAAGCGATGACTCGCAGCAGCAGCGGCAATTCGTCGCGCGCGTCGAGCTCTCCCATCACCAGGATCAGGTCGAGGCTTGTGGCTTCCTCGTCGGCCAGCGCGTCGATGCCGTCGGCGAAGCGGACCAGCTCGCCGACGCTCGCCAGCCGGGGGTGGAGCGCGGCAGGCACTCCGGACACCAGCACGCGCCCGAAGCGGCGGCTGACCGGTTCCAACCGCTCGAGCCATTCGTCGATGATCCGCTCGGCCAGGAACGGGCGCGGATCGCGCGAGAGCGCACGCTGGCGGCGCTGGCGGCGCGCCGGCTCGTCGAACAGGATGTCGGCCATATTCCCCTTGTGGGATGGCCCGGGCTGACGGACAAGGGGTGTGATGATCCAGACCGGGGCCTTGCGCGGGGTGCGGACAGCGGGTGGCTGGCTGCTCGACTTCGCGCTTCCCCCGCGCTGCCCGGGTTGCGGCGAGATCACCCCGGCCGTCGACCTGTTCTGCGGGAACTGCTGGAGCAGGCTCGACTTTCTCGGTGGCGGCTGCGACCGTTGCGGGCTGGCACTGCCGCCGGGCGCTGAGGGCATCTGCCTGTCGTGCGAGGACGCGAGGGGGCCGCTTGACCGGACCAGGGCCGGAGTGGCCTATGGCGAGATCCCCCGCTCGATCGCGATGCGGCTGAAATACGGGCGCAAGATCGCCCTGGCGC
Organism: Sphingomonas glaciei; assembly: GCF_023380025.1. NCBI lineage: Bacteria > Pseudomonadati > Pseudomonadota > Alphaproteobacteria > Sphingomonadales > Sphingomonadaceae > Sphingomonas > Sphingomonas glaciei. The sequence goes on along the minus strand of NZ_CP097253.1, from coordinate 813,608 downwards.
GGACCATGGCGAGCACGATGAAGCGGGCGATGGCGGAACTCGACTCCGAGGCGCTGCTGGTCCCGGTGCCGCTCCATCGCTGGCGCCTGTGGGGGAGGGGGTTCAACCAATCGGTCCTGATCGCCCGGGCGCTCGGCCGTCCTTGCGACCCCGATCTCCTGCGCCGCGTCCGGGCCACCCCGAAGCTCAAGGGGCTCAACCCGGCCGAACGGCGCAAGACCGTCGAAAATGCCTTCGCGCTGCGCCCCGGCGCTGAAGTGAAGGGACGCTCCTTCGTCCTCGTCGACGATGTGATGACCACCGGAGCCACCGCCGAAGCCTGCGCGCGTTTGCTTCGCCGCCGCGGCGCGCGCTCGGTCGACCTCATCGCCTTCGCCCGCGTCCTGAAGTGAGGGCACCAACACTGGCACTCGGCGGTTGAGCTTCTATCTAGGGACAGTCCCAGCCTTAGCCGGAGAGCATGACACCGTGGCCAACGTCGAAATGTACCTCAAGACCACCTGCCCTTATTGCGTGCGCGCCGAGGCGCTGCTGCGCGCCAAGGGGATAGAGGCCGAGACCTACAATCTGGATGCCGGCGGACCCAAGCGGGACGAGATGATCGAGCGCTCGGGCCGCATGACCGTGCCGCAGATCTTCATCGACGGGCAGCACGTCGGCGGCTGCGACGACCTGTTCGCGCTCGAGCGCGAGGGGCGGCTGGACACAATGCTGGCGGCATGAGCCGGATCGCGCTGCTACAGGCGCAGACCGGAGTCGATCCCGCCCGAAACGGCGCGGCGCTGGTCGAGGCGATGCGCGGAGCGAGCGCCGGCGGCGCGGCGATGCTGTTCACGCCCGAGATGAGCGGGTTGCTCGACCGTGACCGGGCGCGGGCGGCCGCCAACCTCACTGCCGAAGGAGACGATCCGGTCCTTGCCGCCGTGCGCGACGCCGCTGCCCGTGACGGCCTTTGGGTGCATCTCGGCAGCCTTGCCATCCGCCGCGACGACGGCCTCCTCGCCAATCGCTCTTTCGTGATCGATCCGGGGGGAGAGGTGAGGGCGACCTACGACAAGCTTCACCTGTTCGACGTCGACTTGCCGACCGGTGAAAGCTGGCGGGAATCGGTTAGCTACGCGCCTGGCAGCACCGCGGTGGTGGTGGAGGGAACGCCGGTCGGGCGGCTCGGTCTCACCATTTGCTACGACATCCGCTTTCCGGCGCTCTTCTCGGCCCTCGCCGAGGCAGGCGCCGAGACCATCGCCGTTCCCGCCGCCTTCACCGTGCCGACCGGCAAGGCGCATTGGGAGGTGCTTCTCCGCGCCCGCGCGATCGAGGCCGGGCTGTTCGTGGTCGCGGCGGCGCAGGCCGGCAGCCACGAGGATGGGCGCGAGACCTACGGCCACAGCCTGGTCGCCGACCCTTGGGGCGAGTTGCTGCTGGCGATGGACGGCGCGCCCGGGCTGGCCTTCGCCGAGATCGACGTCGGCCGGATCGCCGACGTCCGCGAACGCGTTCCCGCTCTGTCGCACCGCCGCTCTATTCCCCCGGTCGAGCAGCGCTGACGCCGAACGCGTTGATCTTGGCTGCCGCCATCCTCTAAGAGGAGGCGCAAGGCCCCGTAGCTCAGCAGGATAGAGCGCCAGATTCCTAATCTGTAGGCCACTGGTTCGAATCCAGTCGGGGTCACCAACTACGCCAGGGGAGGCGAATGTGATTGGCCGGCTGTTCCTCGACCATCCCCGATCGCTTGGCATGGGCTGGGCCGGGCACGGCACCGGTGCCGTGATGATCGGATTGCGCATGATCGGCGGCGGGGTCGCCTGCCTGATCCACGCCGTCGTGCCGGCGCTGTTCACGCAAACCGCGGGCCGCACGGTCAGCGGCCTCCATGACTATATGACGCGCCGCAAGGCCGACGCGCCCGATCCCCAGGCCTGGCCCGATTATGAGATCTGAGCCGGCTGAGGCTCACCCAGTCCTCATCGTCGGTGGCGGCTTTTCGGGGGTCATGACCGCCGCTCACCTGGCTGCACGGGACATTCCGGTCGTGCTGGTCGACGGGTCGGGTCGCCTTGGCCGCGGAGTCGCCTATTCCACGCGCGATCCGGTGCATCTTCTCAACGTCACGACGTCGAAGATGAGTGCCTGGCCCGACCAGCCGAACCATTTCGCGCGCTGGTGCGGCGACGAGGAGGGGCTGGACTTCGCCGAGCGGCGAGCCTTCGGCCGCTACCTCGGCGAGCAGCTTGCCGCGGCGCCGGGTGTGAAGGCGATCGACGCGATGGCGGTCGATGCGCGCAGACAGGGCGAGGGATGGGAAGTCATCCTCTCCGACGGACAGATAATCGCGGCGTCGGCGCTGATCCTGGCGCAGGGCAACCAGCCCCCGACCCCGTTCCCCGGCTCGGCCGGGCTTCCGCCGGAGCTGTTCGTCAACAATCCCTGGAGCGAGACGGCCCATGCCGGGGTCGAGCGCGTCGCTGCCGAGGGATCGGACGTCCTGATCCTCGGCACCGGCCTGACCATGGTCGATACCGTCCTCTCCCTGGTCGCGGCCGGGCACGAGGGGCGGATCACCGCTCTGTCGCGGCGGGGACTAATCCCGCGTGGGCACGTTCACCCGCCGTCTGCGCCCGCGCCTGTCGCGCTGGACGAGGTCCCGCTGGGCAACCTGCTGTCGCTGTGGCGCTGGTTGCGCCGCCGCTCTGCCACGGTCGGCTTCCGCGCCGCGGTCGATGCCCTGCGCCCGCACAGCCACGCGATCTGGCAGCGCTTGCCCGAGGGCGAGCAGCGCCGCTTCATGCGCCACGCGCGGCCGTGGTGGGACGTTCATCGCCACCGCATCGCCCCGCAGGTGGCAGAGCAATTGCGCGCTTTGGTCGCCGCCGGCCGGCTCGAGATCGTCGCGGGCCGGGTCGGCAAGATGGAGGCGGACGGCGGCACGCTGCGGGTGCCGATCGCCCGGCGCGACGGCCGCGACACCGTTCGTGAGGTCGGGGTCGCCTTCAACTGCACGGGGCCGCTGGGAGACATCCGCCGGACCGCCGACCCGCTGCTGCGCAGCCTCCTCGACCAGGGTGCGGTTCGCACCGACGACTTCGCCATGGGTCTTGAGGTCGACGACCACAGCCGGGCCGGCGAGCAGCTATGGGCGCTCGGCCCGCTGACCAAAGGCCGGTATTGGGAGATCGTTGCGGTGCCGGATATCCGCCATCAAGCCGAGGCGGTCGCAGCGGACGTTCAAAAGGAACTCCTTATCCATGTCTGACACCCCCGACGACGGCGATCTCGTCGCCCCGGCGCCCAAGATCCCCGTTCCCGACGACGTGGCGGACGCGGTCCGCACCCTGATCCGCTGGGCCGGAGACGACCCCGAGCGCGAAGGTCTGCTCGACACCCCGGCGCGGGTGGCCCGGGCGTGGAAGGAATATGCCCGCGGCTATGGCGAGGACCCCGCCGCGCACCTTTATCGGACGTTCGAGGAAGTGGGCGGCTATGACGAGATCGTGCTGCTGAAGGACATCCCGTTCCAGTCGCATTGCGAGCACCACATGGCGCCGATCATTGGCAAGGCGCACATCGCCTACCTTCCCAACACGCGGGTGGTCGGTATCTCCAAGCTGGCGCGGGTCCTGCACGGCTTTGCGCGGCGCCTGCAGGTCCAGGAGCGTCTCACCGCCGAGGTAGCCGACTGCATCTGCGAGCACCTTCAGCCCAAGGGCGTCGCGGTCGTAATTGAAGCGACGCATGCCTGCATGACCGCGCGCGGCGTCAACACGCCCGGCGTGATCATGACCACCAGCCGGATGATGGGCACCTTCCGATCCGACGAACGCAGCCGCAAGGAGGTGTTGGCGCTGATGGGTCGAGGCTAAGCCGGCAGCCCACTCGAACGGCGGCTAAGCCAGCGGATCGGCAGGCCGGCCAGCGCCAGCGCTCCGCCCCACAGCGTCGCCTCCAATCCTGCGCCAACGAACATCGCCAGGGCGTAAAGGATGGCGATCACGGCCAGCACAGGCTTTTCCAGCCGCAGCTTGAGCGCCGCGGCCGCGCAGATGAGATAGAGCACCAGGGCCGACACTGCCGAGACCAGCGCGACGAAGGTGAACACCGCGACGAAGCTGTCGCTGACGCTTGCCACCACCAGCAGCATCGCCACGCTCGCCGCGACGACCAGCGAGCCGGTCGCGACGCCCGCCCGGTTGGTCCGGGCGAAAAACGGCGGCAGATCGCCTGCATTGGCCATCGCCCGCGATATTTCGACCGCCAGCAGGATGATCGCATTGCCCGCGCCCAGCGCGCTAATCGCCGCGACGATCGCCACGAAATTACCCGCGATGTTGCCGAAGGCAGGCGCGATGGCGTCGGCGAACGGCGCTTGCGAGGTGGCCGCCTGTGTGCTCGGCAACAGCCACAGCACCGCTACCGTGGATACTAGGTAAAGCAGCGCGACCAGCACCGTCCCGCGAATGGTCGCGCCCGGCACGACGTCGTTCGCATCCTCGGTCACATTGGCGGTGACCGCCGCGGCTTCGAAGCCGGTGAAAGCGAACAACATCAGCGCGCACGCGGAGACCGTCGCGCCAAGGCTGAGCGGCACCGGCGCGAGGGGTTCGAGGGCAGGGCCGGTCACCAGCCGCAACACCACCAACACCGCGACCAGCAGCAGCGGTACGATCTTGATTAGGGTCGCGGTAACCTGCACCACGCCGGTCGATCGCGCGCCGGGCAGGTTGATCAGCACCATCCCGATGATCGCCCCGCACGCGGCAAAGGCGAGCGGCCAGCCCGAGGCGATGAGCGGGAACACGTGCCCCAGCGCGCCCATCGCGGCGATCGCCACCGCCGCCACCGCCGTCCATTGCGAGACGACATAGCTCCACAAGGTGACAAAGGCCGCGCGGTCGCCGAACGCCGCCGCGATGTAGGCATAAGGGCCGCCGGGCAGCCGGCGGGCGAGCCGCGCGAGCGACAGCGCCAGGCAGCAGGTGCCGAGAATGGCGATCGCGAAGGCGAACAGGATGTTGATGCCATAAGGCGCGACCGTCGCGGGCAGGACGTAGATGCCCGATCCGATCACCGTGCCGACCACCATCGCCAGGCTCATCACAGGTCCGAGGCGCCGCGAGGGTGGGGGAGGCGCAGGTGGCGGTGGCAGTTGTTCGACGATTGCGGTCATGCGCCGCCTCGTTGCATTGCCGAGCACGCTTGGCAATTGGCCGCTCCCGGCCTAACCCGCGCCGCGAAAATCAGAGGGTCATTCATGCGCGCATTCATCTTTCCGGGGCAGGGCAGTCAGTCGATCGGTATGGGCTCGGCGCTTGCCGGTGCGAGCAACGCTGCGAAGGACGTCTTCGCCGAGGTCGACGAGGCGTTGGGTCAAAACCTGTTCCGATTGATGCGCGAAGGCCCGGAGGCCGACCTCACGCTGACCGAGAATGCGCAGCCGGCGATCATGGCCCACAGCATCGCGGTGCTGCGGACGCTCGGGATCGATCTTGCTGCCAAGGCGGACTTCGTCGCCGGACACAGCCTCGGCGAATATAGCGCGCTGTGCGGCGCCGGCAGCTTCGACCTCGCCACCACCGCCCGGCTGCTGAAGAAGCGTGGGCAGGCGATGCAGGCGGCGGTGCCGGTGGGCGTCGGGGCGATGGCCGCCCTGCTCGGCGCCGATCTCGACAAGGCGCAGGCGATCGCTAACGCCGCCGCGCAGGGCGAGGTGTGCACCGTTGCCAACGACAATGACCCGTCACAAGTCGTCATCTCCGGCCATCGCAGCGCGATTGAGAGGGCAATCGCGATCGCCAAGGATCATGGCGCCAAGCGCGCGGTGCTGCTGCCGGTATCGGCGCCCTTCCACTGTCCGCTGATGCAGCCCGCCGCGGACGCCATGGCCGACGCACTGGGCGGGACCGACATCAAGGCGCCGGCCGTTCCGGTTTACGCCAACGTCATCGCCGCCCCGATCAGCGACCCTGACCGCATCCGCGAACTGTTGGTCGAGCAGGTCACCGGCATGGTCCGTTGGCGCGAGAGCATCCAGGAAATGAGCGCGGCCGGCGTGGTCGAATTCGTCGAGATCGGCGGCAAGGTGCTTGGACCCATGGTCAAGCGGATCGCGCCCCACGCACGGATCATTAGCCTAGTGACGTTCGAAGACATCGAAGCGCTGGCCAAGGAGATTGCATGATGTTTGATCTCACCGGAATGACCGCGCTCGTCACCGGCGCCTCGGGCGGCCTTGGCAGCGCCATTGCCAAGGCGCTTAGCGCGCAGGGCGCCCGGCTGGCGGTCAGCGGGTCCAATGCCGACAAGCTCGAAGCCTTTCGCGCGGGCCTCGGCGGGGACCATGTCGCGCTGCCGTGCAACCTGTCGGACGGCGCGGCGGTCGACGCACTCGTCCCGCAGGCGGTCGAGGCGCTCGGCGGCAAGCTCGACATCTTGGTCAACAATGCCGGGGTGACCCGCGACAACCTGCTGATGCGGATGAAGGACGAGGAATTCGAGAGCGTCATTGCGATCAATCTCGAGGCCGCCTTCCGCCTGATGCGCGCGGCGGCCAAGCCGATGATGAAGGCCCGCTTCGGGCGCATCGTGAGCGTGACCTCGGTGGTCGGCCAGACCGGCAATCCGGGTCAGGTCAATTACGTCGCCTCCAAGGCCGGGCTGGTCGGCATGAGCAAGGCGGCGGCGCAGGAACTCGCCAGCCGTAACATCACCGTCAATTGCGTGGCGCCCGGCTTCATTACCTCGGCTATGACCGAGGCGCTCAACGAGGCGCAGCGGGCCGCTATCCTGTCCAAGATCCCGTCGGGGGCGATGGGCAAAGGCGAGGACGTCGCGGCCGCGGTGGTGTATCTTGCCAGCCGCGAGGCCGGCTACGTCACCGGCCAGACACTGCACGTGAATGGCGGGATGGCGATGGTTTGAGAGTCCGCGCCCGAATGGTTCCCGGGCGGCGATGCTAATCCCATAGCCGTATTGCATCTCTGCAACACCAACTCCTTGTCGCCGTTTCGACCATTCCTATATCGCCGCCAGAACAATGACACGGACGTGCCTTCGAATGGGCGTCCGGGGGCGACTGAAAGGGTAGAATAATATGGCGAAAGTGATCGGGATCGATCTCGGCACGACCAACAGCTGCGTTGCGGTGATGGAGGGCGGCAAGCCCAAGGTCATCGAGAACGCCGAGGGCGCGCGCACCACTCCGTCGGTGGTCGCCTTCACCAAGGATGGGGAGCGTCTGATCGGCCAGCCGGCCAAGCGTCAGTCGGTGACCAATCCCGATAATACGATCTTTGCGGTGAAGCGCCTGATCGGCCGCCGCTTCGACGATCCGGTGACCAAGAAGGACACCGAGCTGGTCCCCTACAAGATCGTCAAGGGTTCGAACGGCGACGCGTGGGTCAATGCCGGTGGGCAGGATTACAGCCCGTCGCAGATCAGCGCTTTCACCCTTCAGAAGATGAAGGAATCGGCCGAGGCCTATCTCGGCGAGACGGTCACCCAGGCGGTGATCACCGTTCCCGCCTACTTTAACGACGCGCAGCGCCAGGCGACCAAGGACGCCGGCCAGATCGCCGGCCTTGAAGTCCTGCGCATCATCAACGAGCCAACCGCCGCGGCGCTCGCCTACGGGCTTGAGAAGAACGACGGCAAGACCATCGCGGTCTACGATCTTGGCGGCGGCACGTTCGACGTGTCGGTGCTGGAAATCGGCGACGGGGTGTTCGAGGTGAAGTCGACCAACGGCGACACCTTCCTCGGCGGCGAAGACTTCGACGCCAAGATCGTCGAGCATCTGGCGGCCAAGTTCCAGGCCAAGGAAGGCATCGATCTCCGCAAGGATCGTCTCGCCCTCCAGCGCCTCAAGGAAGCCGCGGAAAAGGCCAAGATCGAGCTGTCGTCGGCCCAGACGACCGAGATCAACCAGCCCTTCATCACCGCCCGCATGGAAGGTGGCCAGACCACTCCGCTTCACCTCGTCGAGACGATCACCCGTTCCGATCTCGAGAAGCTGGTCGCCGACCTCATCAACCGCACCCTCGAGCCCTGCAAGAAGGCGCTCAAGGATGCCGGGCTCGACGCCTCGGCAATCGACGAGGTCGTACTTGTCGGCGGCATGACCCGCATGCCGCGCGTCCGTGAGGTCGTGAAGGAGTTCTTCGGCAAGGAGCCGCACACCGGCGTCAACCCGGACGAGGTCGTCGCCATCGGCGCCGCGATCCAGGCCGGCGTGCTACAGGGCGACGTCAAGGACGTGCTGCTGCTCGACGTGACCCCACTGTCGCTTGGCATCGAGACGCTGGGCGGCGTCTTCACCCGGATGATCGATCGCAACACGACCATCCCGACCAAGAAGAGCCAGGTCTTCTCGACCGCCGACGACAATCAGAATGCTGTCACCATCCGGGTCTTCCAGGGTGAGCGCGAGATGGCCGCGGACAACAAGGTCCTCGGGCAGTTCGACCTGGTCGGCATTCCCCCGGCGCCGCGCGGCGTGCCGCAGATCGAGGTCACTTTCGACATCGACGCCAACGGCATCGTCAACGTGTCCGCCAAGGACAAGGGCACCGGCAAGGAACAGCAGATCCGCATCCAGGCCTCGGGTGGCCTGTCGGACGCTGACATCGACAACATGGTCAAGCAGGCCGAGCAGTTCGCCGAGGACGACAAGAAGCGGCGTGCCGCGGCCGAGGCGAAGAACCAGGCCGAAAGCCTGGTCCACTCGACCGAGAAGCAGCTTGCCGAGCATGGCGACAAGGTCAGCGCCGAGGTGAAGACCGAGATCGAGACCGCCATCGCCGAGACCAAGACGGCGATCGAAAGCGGCGATTCCGACGCGATGACGACCAAGGCCAATGCGCTGACCCAGTCGGCGATGAAGCTTGGCCAGGCGATCTACGAAAGCCAGCAGGGCGGGGGTGCGAACCAGACCCAGGCCGACACGGCGGAGAACGCCCAGGCTTCGGACGAGGAAGTGGTCGACGCGGAATATTCCGAAGTCGACGAAGACAAGAAGGCGTGATGATTACGTCGTCCCTGCTGGGCGCGCCTCGGCAGGGACGACGGCTTGAGGTTGCGTCATGACCATCCATGTAGATTATTATGAATTGCTCGGCGTCCAGCGCGGCGCCGATGAAAAGGCCATCAAGGCCGCGTTTCGCAAGGCCGCGATGGAGTGCCATCCCGATCGCCATGGCGGCTGTCCGGAGCGCACCGCCAAGTTCAAGCAATTGAACGAGGCTTACGACTGCCTCAAGGACCCGCAGAAGCGCGCGGCCTATGACCGTTTCGGCCACGCCGCCTTCCAGAATGGCGGGGCCGGGGCCGGGGGGTTCGGCGGCGGTAGCGCCGACTTCTCCGATATCTTCTCGTCGATCTTCGGCGAGTTCATGGATCCGCGCGGCGGCGGCCGGCAAAATGCGGCGCGCGGCGCGGACCTGCGCTACGACCTCGAGCTGACGCTGGAGGAAAGCTTCGGCGGCAAGTCGGCGACCATCGACATCGAGACGATGGCGCCGTGCGAGCCGTGCGAAGGCGATGGCGCGCGCGGGACGGCGGTGCCCGAGCGCTGCAACACCTGCGGCGGGGCTGGCAAGGTCCGTGCCCAGCAGGGCTTCTTCGTGGTCGAGCGCAGCTGCCCGACCTGCCACGGCCACGGCGTGACGATCGCCGATCCCTGTCCGGTCTGCCAGGGCGAGGGCCGTACCCTCAAGCGTCGTACGCTGACCATCCAGGTTCCGGCCGGTGTCGACGAGGGCACCCGCATCCGGGTGGCGGGCGAAGGCGAAGCGGGCGTGCGCGGCGCACCCAACGGCGACCTCTACTTGTTCGTGCACCTCAAGCGGCACGCCATCTACAGCCGCGAGGGCACCACCCTTGTCGCCGACTGCCCGGTCAGCTTCACCACCGCGGCGCTGGGCGGATCGATCCACGTCCCCGGCATCGACGGCGAGAAGATCGAGGTGAAGATCCCCGCCGGCATCCAGTCGGGCGAGACCTTGCGCCTGCGCGGCAAGGGCATGGCGGTCCTCAGCGGCCGCGGCAGGGGCGACATGGTCGCTTGCATCCTGGTCGAGACCCCGACCCGCCTGACCGCCAAGCAGAAGGAAATCCTGTGCCAATTCCGGGAAACCGAGACCGGCGAGGAATGTCCCAATGCGAAGAGTTTCTTTTCTCGCATCAAGGACGCGCTGGGATAGGAAACGCACACTAGTTGCGTTCAGTCGGGGGTTTCCATGTTTTCGCGTCGAATGGTGTTGGCCGGCGGGGCCGCGCTGTCCCTGACCTCGCCGCTTCGCGGGTCACCTGCGACGACTAGTAGGCTTCGTCGTTTCGCGAGTGCGCACCGTTTCAGCGGGATCGTTGCGCAGGCCCGTGGCGGACGCCTCCACGATGTCTTCATGGCCGGCCTTGCCGACCGCGAGAAGGGCCTGCCGATCGAACCTTCGACTTCGTTCCGCATCGGATCGATCACCAAGTGGCTGACGGCTATCGCGGTCCTTAGGCTGGCGGAGCGGGGCCGGATGTCGCTGCGCGCGCCGATCGGGCGGTACCTTCCGGAACTTGGCAAGGCCTTCGCCGCTGTCCCGCTCGACAATCTCCTCGCCAATAACAGCGGTATTCCCGATCTTGTCGGGCGCGCCGCCGCGGCTGATCCTTCGTTTCGCGCATCGACCGCCGGATCGGCAGAGATCGTCCGACGCTTCGCGTCCGGCATGCTGGCCTTCGCGCCGGGCGAGCGCTTCGACTATTCCTTCTTCAACTGGGTCCTAGTTCACGCCGCAATCGAGCGGGTGACGGGCCGGCCCTTCGAGGCGATCATCGCCAACGAGGTCCTGCGTCCGGCCAGGCTGACCCAGGCAGGGTTCATCGACACCGCTCATCCCACGGCCCCCGGTGTCGCTCAGGCCTACGCTGCCAATGGCGCATTGAAGCTCGGCCTCGTGCCTCCGTTCGGGGGAGCGAGCGGCAACGTCCATGCGACGGCGGCGGATTTGGCGTCCTTGGCGCATCATGTCTTCGCGGGACGCGTGCTTCGCCGCAGATCACTGGTCGAGCTCACCCGCGTCCGTGTCCCTGACGAAAATTACGCGCTTGGCGGACGGATGCGCGTGCTGGGCGGACGCAACACGGCCTGGCAGACCGGCAAGGTCGGGGCCTACCGCGCCCATCTGGCGCACGACATCGCGGCAGATCGAACGGTCGTGATCCTCAACAACGGCGATCTCGAGCAATCTGTGATTGGAAAGCTTGCCGAGGAACTGCTGATACCGCCGGAAGGCTAAGCTTGCAGCATGATCTCCGTCGGCTAGGCTCGGCGCTTAGGGAGACCATCATGCGCCGCTTGAGCCTCATTCTACTCGCCACGATTGCCAGCCCGGCCACTGCCCAGCAGGATTATTCCAAGGTCGAGGTGAAGGTCGAGCGCATCGCCCCCGGCGTAGCGGTGCTGTTCGGTGCGGGGGGCAACATCGGCCTCAGCTATGGCGAGGACGGCAACGTCATCATCGACGACCAGTTCGCGCCGCTGGTGCCCAAAATCGACGCGGCGGTGAAGTCGGTCGATGCTGACCCGATCCGCTTCGTCATCAACACCCACTGGCATGGTGACCACACGGGCGGGAACGAGGCGTTTGGCCGTGCCGGCGCCGTCATCGTCGCGCATGACAATGTACGCCGCCGGATGAGCGTCGACACCTTTTCCAAGCAGATGAACCAGACGCTGAAGGCGACGCCCAAGGCCGGGCTCCCAGTCGTGACCTTCGCGCAAGGGGTGACCTTCCACCTCAACGGTGACGACATCCGCATCGTGCATGTCGACAATGCGCATACCGACGGCGACGCGCTGGTCTACTGGACCGGCGCCAACGTGCTCCACATGGGCGACACCTTCTTCTTCAAGGCGACCTATCCCTTCATCGACCGCGAAAGCGGCGGCTCGATCGACGGGATGATCGCAGCGGCCAAGACCGCTCTCGGCATCGTCAAACCGGGCGGCAAGGTCATCCCTGGCCACGGTCCGGTCGCGACCCGCGAGGATCTGCAGGCCTATCACGCCATGCTGGTCGACATCCGCGCCAAGGTCGCGGCGGTGATAAGGGCGGGCCGGACCAAGGCGCAGGTCGTCGCCTCGCGCCCGACGGCGGCTTACGACGGCAAGGTTTCGACCACCGGCTTCATCAAGCCCGATCGTTTCGTCGAAACGATGTACGACGAGCTGAAGCCGAAGCTGCAGCCGGCCCGCCGGCGCTAGGCGGAGGGACCGAACACCCGCTCGAAGATCGTGTCGACCTGGCGGAAATGGTAGCCGAGGTCGAAGCTCTCCTCGAGCTTTTCGGGCGGCAGAACGGCGGTGACCTCGGGGTCGGCCTTCAGCAGGTCGAGCAGCGACAGGGCGCCGTCCGACTCCCACACCATCATCGCGTTGCGCTGGACCTTGGCATAGGCGTCCTCGCGGCTGAGCCCTGCCTGGGTCAGCGCCAGCAGCACACGCTGCGAGTGGACCAGCCCGCCCATCCGGTCGAGGTTCTTCTGCATCCGCTCGGGGTAGATCAGAAGCTTGTCGATGACGCCCGTCAGCCGCGCCAGCGCGAAGTCGAGGGTGATGGTCGCGTCCGGGCCGATAAAGCGCTCGACGCTGGAGTGCGAGATGTCCCGCTCATGCCACAGCGCGACATTCTCCATCGCCGGCAGGACGGCGCTGCGGACCACCCGCGAGAGGCCCGTGAGGTTTTCGGTCAGCACCGGATTGCGCTTGTGCGGCATCGCGCTGGAGCCCTTCTGGCCAGGCGAGAAATATTCCTCCGCCTCCAGCACTTCGGTCCGCTGCAGGTGGCGGACCTCGGTCGCGAGCCGCTCGATGCTCGAGGCGATCACGCCAAGCACCGCAAAGAACATGGCGTGGCGGTCGCGCGGAATGACCTGGGTCGAGGTCGGCTCCGGGGTCAGGCCAAGCCGCCTGGCGACATGCTCCTCGACCCGGGGATCGATATTGGCGAAGGTGCCCACCGCGCCAGAGATGGCGCAGGTGGCGATCTCTTCGCGTGCTGCCTCGAGACGCTTCAGGTTGCGGGCGAACTCGGCGTGGGCTTGTGCTAGCTTGAGGCCAAAGGTGACCGGCTCGGCGTGAATGCCGTGGCTGCGGCCGATAGTGGGCGTCAGCTTATGCTCGAAAGCGCGCCGTTCGAGCACCGCCAGCAATTGCTTCAGGTCCTCGATCAGAATGTCGGCGGCCTGCGTCAGTTGGACGTTGAGCGCAGTGTCCAGCACGTCGCTGCTGGTCATCCCCTGGTGCAGCCAACGGCGCTCGTCGCCCAGCTTGTCGCCGGCCCATGTCAGGAAGGCGATGACGTCATGCTTGGTGACCGCCTCGATCGCGTCGATCGCCGGCACGTCGATCGGCTCGATCCGGTCGCGCGCGGCGAGGATCCTGGCGGCGTCCTCCTGCGGGATCATCCCGATCTCGCCCATCGCCTCCGCGGCGAAGACTTCGATGTCCCACCAGATGCGAAAGCGGTTTTCAGCCGTCCAGATGGCGGTCATGGCGGGGCGGGAATAGCGTGGAACCATGGCCGCGCCCGCTAGCAGGGGAGGGCCGTCGCCGCAACGCGTGGGCCTCAGCGAAGGTCGAGCTGGGCGCCGCGCTGGAAGGTGATGCTGACTTCTTCGAGATCGAGGTCACGTTCGAGGTCGTGCAGTACCTCGTCCTCGATCTTGCCGGCGCGATGGAGGGCGAGGAGCTCGCGGCGCCCCTCCGCGATGACTAGCAGCATGACGTCGAAATGCGACTGGATCCCGTCCATGAAGCCGTCGGCGTCGCTCGCATAGCGTTCGGTCGCCCGCGCCCGCGCCTGCTGCTGCTCGAGCAGGTGGGGATGGATCAGTTCGCCACGCTCGTCATAGGCATTGGCCTCGACCGCGCGAAGCTTGGCCTTGGCGACCGTCGCCTCGGCCTGCGGGAGGCTCATCGGCGGCGCGGGATCGCTGTCCTTCGGTTCGAGACGGCGGATCAGCCAGCCGAGGCTCGCGCCCTGGATCACCACAGTGACCAGGATCACGGCGAAGGCGGCGATCAGCATCAGGTCGCGGCCGGCATGGTGTCAGGAAGGGTGAGCGCGACCGCCAGCGTGACGACGCCTCGCATGCCGGTCCACGCCAGCACGCCCGCCTGCCGCGTCCCCACCGGCCGTGCGCGGCGCACGCCCGCGCGGCGGAGCAGGGCGAGCAGCGCGTCGCTTCCGAACACCCACAGGAAGCGCGCGGCCGTCACTGCGACGATGATGCCGAGCACTGGACCGGCCATGGTCGCGGTGACCTCGGCGAACCCGCCCGCCCGGTCGACCACGCTGCGGAGCGAGAAGCCGATCAGGATGAAGACCAGTGCCTCGAGCGAGAAGATCATCGTCCGCCAGAAGCCGGTGCCCTGGATCCGCACCCGCGCCGGCATCACCTCATGCTGGTACCAGCCGACCACCAGGCCAGCCGCCACGGTGGCGATGACACCCGAAACGTGGAGCGCCTCGCCGCCAAGATAGGCCGCCCAGCAGATCAGGGCGGTGGTCGTGACGAACAAGGTGCGGTCCTCGATCGTCTTGAGCAGCAGCACGGCCAGGCGGCCGAATATCAGCCCGAACGCCGCTCCGCCCAGCGCGAGGACGGCAAAGCTCGCCATCGCCTCGCCGGTGCTGAACGCACCGCTCAACGTTGCGGCGACGGCGAAGCGGAACAGCACCAGTCCCGTCGCGTCGTTGAGCAGGCTTTCGCCCTCCAGCAGAGCCTGCAAACGGCGGGGAAGCTGGACGCGCTGGAGTATGGCGCGCGCCGAGACGGCGTCCGGAGGCGAGACGATGGCGCCAAGCGCGAAGCAGGCAGCCCAGGGCAGGCCCGGCACCAGCCACTTCACCGCAACCGCGACGAGGCAGGTGGTGAAGACCACCGCTCCGACAGCCAGCGAGATGATGCCCGGCAGATGCGCGCGGAAGCGTCCGTAGGCGGTGAAGTAAGCGCCATCGAACAGCAGCGGCGGGAGGAAAAGGACCAACGCCAGTTCGGGATCGAGCGTCACCTGCGGCAGGCCGGGAATGAAGGCGAGGAGACCTCCGCCGACGAGCAGCGCAGCCGAGGGCGGAAAGCGAAGCTTGTCGGCAAATGCATGGAGGCCGACCACCGCCGCAAGCAGCAGCAGGACCAGTTCGAACGTCTCGACTGCGTTCATCGTGCCCCCCGTTCGTGCCCCGTCAGGCCGCTTCGCGTTCCAGCTTTTCGGCCAGCGCCATCCAGCGCGCTTCGGCTTCCTCCAGGGCGGCAGCGACCTTGGCCCGGCGCTGCGACAGCTCGCTCATCGACAGGCGCGCGAACTGGGGATCGGCGCCGGACGGGTTGAACATGGCGCGGTCCAGTTCGGAGCGCTGCTCGGCAAGGCGCAGGCTCTCCTTTTCGGCCTCATCGGTCGCCTTCTTCAGCGCCTTGGCGTCCTCGCGGGCCTTGGCGCCCTTGGGGGCCTTGGGCTTGGCCTCGGCTTTGGGCTGGTTACGCCCGAGCACCAGGTCGATGTAATCCTCGATGCTGCCGGCATAATCGACCGCGCGGCCGTCATCGACCAGCACCAGCCGGTCGGCGGTCAGCTCGACCATGTGGCGATCGTGGCTGATCAGTATGACCGCGCCGTCATAGTCGTTGAGCGCCTGGACCAGTGCCTCGCGGGCATCGACGTCCAAGTGGTTGGTCGGCTCGTCGAGGATCAGCAGGTGCGGCGCCTCGCGGGTGATCAGCGCCAGCGCCAGCCGCGCCCGCTCGCCGCCCGACAGCTTGCTGGTGAGCGTGGTCGCCTTGTCGCCCGAGAACCCGAAGCGTCCAAGCTGCGCGCGCACCGCGGCGGGGGACTGGCCCTCCATGGCGCGGCTCATGTGCATCAGGGGGGTCTCGTCGCCGTGCAGTTCCTCGACCTGATATTGGGTGAAATAGCCGACCCGCATCTTGCCGGTGGCGGTCATTCCGCCCTCCATCGGCGCGAGCTGCGCTGCAAGCAGTCGGGCCAGCGTGGTCTTGCCGTTGCCGTTGCGGCCGAGCAGCGCGATCCGGTCGTCGGGATCGATCCTGAGGTTGAGCTTCCGCAGGATCGGCGTCTCGCTGTAGCCGACCGCCGCCATTTCCAGCGTGATCAGCGGCGGCTTCAATTCGGTCGGGCTGGGGAAGGCGAAGCTGAGCGAGGGATCGTCGGCCATTGCCGCGATCGGCTGCATCTTGGCCAGCATCTTGGCCCGGCTCTGCGCCTGTTTGGCGGTCGAGGCACGGGCCGAATTGCGGGCGATATAATCCTGCAGCCGCGCACGCTGCGCGTCCTGGCTGGCCTTGGCCGCGGCGAGCTGCGCCGCGCGCTCGGCCCGCTGCCGCTCGAAATCGTCGTAGCCGCCGGCATATTGCGTAAGCCGGCCGCCCTCGACGTGGAGGATGGTGTCGACCACATTGTTGAGGAGGTCGCGCTCGTGGCTGATGACGACCAAAGTGCCGCTGTAATCCTTGAGGAAATTCTCAAGCCACAGCGTCGCTTCGAGGTCGAGGTGGTTCGACGGCTCGTCGAGCAGCAGGATGTCGGGTTCGGAGAAGAGCAGGGCGGCGAGCGCCACGCGCATCTTCCACCCGCCCGAGAAGCTGTCGAGCGGGCGGCCCTGCATTTCCTCATCGAAGCCGAGCCCGAGCAGGATCCGCGCGGCGCGCGACGGGGCACCGTAGGCGTCGATCGCCAGCAGCCGCTCATGCACCTCGCCGAGGCGGTCCATGTCGCTGTAATCCTCGGCCTCGATCATCAGCGCGGCGCGCTCGGTATCGGCGGCAAGGACGGTGTCGAACGGGGTGGCATCGCCGCTCGGCGCTTCCTGCGCGATATAGCCGAGGCGAGTGCGCTTGGGCATCTCGATCTCTCCGTCGTCGGCTTCGAGCTGGCCGATCATCACCTTCATCAGGGTCGACTTGCCGGCGCCGTTGCGGCCGATCAGCCCGACGCGGCTCTTCGGGCGGATCGTGGCGGTGGCACGGTCGAGGATGGTCCGCCCGCCAAGGCGAACCGTGATTCCGTTGATAGTCAGCATGGGCGCGCGCCTACACGTTTTTCGTGGCGAACTGAAGGCGTGTGGTCGAGCCGGCTAGGCCGAGCCATCCGACGTCGGATTACGCTTGCGCCGCCGGGCCGCCGTCGCGCTCTCGCTATCCCGATATTCCTTGGAAAGCATCGGCCGGACGTCGCGATCGTAGCTTTGATCGCCCTTGAGGGCGGTCGCGCGTAACAGGCGCCAGGCGCGCCATCCTGCGAAGGCGAACCAGCTACCGGAAAGAAGGGCCGCGCCAATCAGTGACCACGGCTCCCGCAGAATCACCTGCGGCGGCAAGGCGAAGAGCGCGCCGACCGCAACGATCAGCGACCCATAAATGGGTGCCCGTGACGAAAGCTCGTAATCGACCAACCGGCGAGGGCCACGCGGTGCTTTTATGCCCCGCATGTCGGCGTGCTCAGGCGCTTTCGCAACATCGCTACATCAGCCCCATGGCCCGCATGCTGCTGCGTCCCTGGGCGCCGACGATGACATGGTCGTGTACGGTGATCTTCATGTGCCGCCCGGCATCGACGATGTCGCGGGTCAGGCGGATGTCCTGCTGGCTGGGGGTGGGATCGCCGCTCGGGTGGTTGTGGACGAGGATGATCGCGGTCGCCCCGAGCGCGATGGCGCGGGCGATCACCTCGCGGACATGGACCGCCGCCTCGTCGACCGATCCGCGCCACATCGCCTCGTTGGCGATCAGCACGTTCTTGGCGTTGAGGAACAGCACCCGGACTTCCTCGATTTGCCCGTGGCTCATCGCCGCCTGCAGATAGTCGCCGAGCGCGTCCCAGCTCGACAGCAGAGGGCGGCCCTCGGTGCGAGTTTCGAGCAGGCGCAGAGCGGTCGCGCGGGCGATCGCCAGCGCGCCGATCACGCCGTCGGTCAGGCCCTCACGGCGAAGCACCTCGGGCGGTGCCTCGAGCAAGGGTCCAAGCCCGCCGAACGAGGAAATCAGCTGCTTTGCCAAAGGCTTGGTATCGCGTCGGGGAATGGCGAGAGTCAGCAGATATTCAACCAGCTCATGGTCGAGCAAGGCGTCGCCACCGCCGTCCAGCAGCCGATGCCGAAGGCGCGCGCGATGCCCATCGGCGCCATTCGGCTTGTCGCCCATGGGAGACAGGCTATGCCTTCGCGGCCGCGCTTGCAACATGTCGCTTGCGGAACGAGCTGCGACACGGAAGGTTAGAACGGGTCTGTGACGAACGAAGCGACGGCCAGTAGCGACGGGGAAGGAGCGGAGCCGATCGCCGGACGCCGCCGCCGCGCCGTGCCTCGCTTCATCGGCATCGTGCTGGTCGCGCTGCTGGTCCTGCTGGTGATCGCCGCGATCGTGCTGTGGAGCCAGCGCCGCCCGATCGCCACGAATATCCTCAGCCGGGAGCTAGAACGCCGAGGGGTGCAGGCCAGCTTCAAGCTCGACCGGATCGGGCTTCGCACCCAGCAGGTCTCGAACCTGGTGATCGGCGATCCGCGCCGGCCCGACCTCACCGCGCGGCTGGCGCAGATCCAGATGCGGATCAAGTGGAACGGGCAGGTCGAATTCTACCGCGTGGTGGCGCGGGGGGTCCGGCTGAATGGCCGCGTTATCGGCCGCCGCGTCAGCTGGGGACAGGTCGACCGGCTGCTTCCGCCGCCTTCGGGCAAGCCGTTCTCGCTGCCCGACATCAGCGTCGACCTGGCCGACACCTCGATCGCGATGGCGACGCCCTATGGGCCGATCGGGATCGCCGTCGAAGGTGCCGGCAAGCTGACCGGCGGCTTCAAGGGTCGGCTTGCCGCCGCTTCGCCGAGCCTCGATGCGGGGCGCTGCACGCTCACCGGCATGCGCGCCGCGCTGGCCGTGTCGGTCGCCGCCCGCCGCCCGCAGGTCAGCGGTCCGCTGAGCGCCTCCAACTTCGCCTGCCCGGCCAGCAATATCGCAATCGCGCAGCCCCGCTTCGACATCGACAGCCGGTTCACCGAAGGGTTCGATCGCTTCACCGGCAGCGGGCGGATGAGCGCGATGGCGCTGGTAGCCGGGGTCAACCGCCTCGACCGCTTCAATGCCGACCTGACCTTTGGCGGGCAGCCGAGCCAGTTGCTCGGCACCGTCAAGCTGAGCGCGGCCGGTGCTCGGATGGCGCAGCTGACCGCGGCCCGGACCCGGCTCGACGGCAGTTACCTGCTCAATGCCGCGCGCGGCCAGATCACGCTGGTGGCCGATTACGGCGCGAACGGGGTCGATCTCGATCCTTCCCTGACCGGCCCTCTGACCGGGGCGCTCAGCGGGGCCGGGGGGACGCCCCTGGAGCCGATCGCGCGGGCCCTGCAGGCAGGCTTCGATCGCGCCACCCGGGCGATGAATGCCTCGGGCAAGCTGCGCCTGGTCAATGTCACCGGCGGCGGAGCGGTCCGGGTCGAGACCGCAGACGTCCGCAGTGCGTCGGGCGCGCGGGTGCTGGTCGGCGGCGGTGGCGACGGGATCACCTATTACTGGCCGACCAATCGGCTGCGCGTCGACGGCCGGGTGCGCACCGCCGGTGGGGGCCTCCCGACCGCCGATCTCGCCCTCTCCATGCCGCGCGCCGGAGGTCCGATGAGCGGCCGGTTAGTCATGCAACCCTATGCCGCCGGCGGAGCGAGACTGGCACTCGACCCGGTGCGCTTTGCGGCGCTCAACACCGAGGGCACGCGGGTCGAAACCGTGGCCCTGCTCGACGGGCCGCTGTCGGGAGGAACGATCACCGGCCTGCGGGTGCCGGTCAGCGGCACGATCGGGCCGGGCCAGCGGCTGGCGTTCGGGCAGGGCTGCGTGCCGCTGTCCTTCGCCAGTCTGCGCCTTGGCGCGCTTACGCTGGGACAGACCCGCTTGCCGGTCTGCGCGGTCGGCCAGGCGGTGGTGTTCCGCCAGCCCGATGGCGACGTTGCGGTGCGCGCCTTCACTCGCGACCTGTCGCTCAACGGCCGGCTCGGCGCCTCGCCGTTCGCCGCCCGTGCCGCGCGCGGTGCCTTGGTCGGATCGCGCGGATTCGACTTCACCACGGTGGCGGCCCGCCTCGGCAATCCCGAGGCCCCGGTCCTTCTCAACGCCGGGCGGCTGCAAGGCACCTTCAAGGGCAGCGGCATCAACGGCACCTTCGCCAGCGCCGATGCGACCATCGGCCGGGTGCCGATCAAGCTGACCGAGGCCGATGGCCGCTGGCTCTACTATCGCAATCGCCTGACCGTGAACGGCGCGGCGACGGCCAGCGACATCGGCTCGCCCGAGCCGCGCTTCTACCCCTTGCGCTCGACCGACCTCAGCTTCTCGCTGCAGGGTAGCGACATCCGCGCCGGCGGCTCGCTCCGCCACCCAGCGACCGGCGCGCTGGTGACCAATGTCGCGATCCGGCACGATCTCGGACGGGGCACTGGGAATGCGACGCTCGATGTCCCCGGGCTGCGATTCGCCCAGAATGGCCTCCAGCCGGAGATGATCACCCGCCTGACCGAGGGAGTCATCGCGCTGGTCAACGGAACGGTGACGGGGCAGGGGCAGATCGCCTGGAACGGGTCGGGCGAAGTCACCTCGACCGGCGAATTTTCGACGACCGGCACCG
Organism: Sphingomonas glaciei; assembly: GCF_023380025.1. Lineage (NCBI taxonomy): Bacteria > Pseudomonadati > Pseudomonadota > Alphaproteobacteria > Sphingomonadales > Sphingomonadaceae > Sphingomonas > Sphingomonas glaciei. The sequence continues at coordinate 792,940 of NZ_CP097253.1, read as the reverse complement.
ATCTCGCCGCCGCCTTCGGTCCCGTGACCGGGCTTGCCGGCACCATCCGCTTCACCGACCTGCTTGGGCTTGAGACCGCGCCCGGACAGACCGTCAGCGTCGCCACCATCAACCCCGGCATCCTGGTCGAGAATGGCGTCATCAGCTACCAGCTGCTGCCCGGCCAGCTGGTCCGCATCCAGGCCGGGCGCTGGCCGTTCATGGGCGGCGAGCTAATCCTGCGCGAAACCGTGCTCAACCTTGGCCGGCCCAGCCCCAAGCGGCTGACCTTCGAGGTCCGCGGGCTTGACGCCAACATGTTCGTCAACAGCTTCGGCTTCAACGACATCAAGGCCGAGGGCCGCTTCGACGGCGTATTGCCGATGATCTTCGACGACAGCGGCGGGCGCATCGTCGGGGGCCGGCTCGACAGCCGCGCTCCGGGCGGGCGCCTGTCGTACAGCGGCGCGGTCAACAAGGCGAACCTCGGGACCGCCGGCAACCTCGCCTTCAACGCCCTGCGCGACCTGCGCTTCCGCTCGATGATCATTCGCCTGGACGGCGACCTCGCGGGCGAGTTCGGAACGACGCTGGTGATCGATGGAGTCGGCCTGGCCGGGACCAACGGCACGCAGAAGCTGATCAGCCGCTTCGTCGGCCGCATCCCGCTCAAGTTCAACGTCTCGATCCGTGGGCCTTTCCGCGCGCTGATCGGCACCGCCAAGTCGCTGCGCGATCCGCGAACCCTGATCGACACCACCCTCGACCGCCCGCTCGGCAATATCCCCGGCATCGTCACCGAGGTCCGCCGCCGCGAGGAAGATTCCACCCAGACCCAGACCCCCGTCGAAGAACAAGGTAGCCGCCCATGAGAAGGCTTATTCTGATCGCCGTCCCGCTTGGCGTCGCACTGACCGGCTGCGTCAACGTCCGCACGCCCGAGAAGCCGATCGAGATCAACCTCAACGTCGCGATCCGCCAAGAAGTGCTGGTCCGGATGCAGCGCGATGTCGACACGCTGATCAACCAGAATCCCGAAGCCTTTCCCCAGCGGCCTGCAACCACGACGCCAGGCACCACGGGGCAGCGATGATCCGCTGGGCGGGGCTCGCGCTGGTGGCGGTCGCCGGAACGGCTGCGGCGCAGAGCGCTTACTTCGACGCGCGGTCCGCGGGGCAGGTTGGGGAGCGCTTCGACGGCTATCTCGGCTATACTTTGGTCCAGCCAAGCCCGCAGGCGCGGACCCAGACCGAGGCGATCAACATCCGCCGCCGTGCGCTCTATTCCGACCTGGCGCAGCGTCGCGGGGTCAGCCCGCAGGAAGTCGGGATCACCGCCGGCTGTACGCTTCTGGCGCGGGTCGCGGTGGGCGAAAGCTACATGCTGGCGGACGGCCAATGGCGGCGGCGCGCTGCGGGACAGGCCGTGCCGGTGCCCGATTACTGTACCGGCGGCTGAGCCTCGAAACTGGCCCGATAGTCGGGCCGGAGGCGGCTGATCATGGTCGCCGTGATCGGCAGCTCGATCATATATTCGCCTTCGGCATAGGAGCCCGCGACATAGGGGTCGGCGGTCAGCCGGACGTGATCGAACAGCCGGTCCCTGTCGGTATCGACCAGGGAGACCGGCAGGTCGTTGTAGGCCGGGCAGCCGGGATCATAGCCTGGTTGGTCGGGACCGAGCCGCTTTCGGCGCTCCCGCGACAGCAAGGTGCAAAAGGGCTGGTGGATCGCCGCCTGCCAGCTCGTCCCTGGCTTGAGCAGGGCCTGGATCGACAGTTCGCGGCCAAGCCTGCGGTCCCAGATCAGCCGCTGGGTATGCGAATTGCCGTGCGCACCCCCGCTGTAGAGGGCGGTCGACCCCTCCAGCGACAGAAGCCGAGGGGTCTGCCCGAGGGTCCGCCATTCGCGCTCGAAACTGTGCGGCGACCAGTCGCGCGCCGGATTGCCCATCTCGAGCCGGACCTTGCGATCCTCCCGCGCGGTGGCCAGTCCTCGCAGTCGCTGGCTGGAGGCATCGGCCCGGAACCGCCTGCGAAGCGCGGGAACGGCGTCGGCCTCGGCCGACCAGCCATAGCGAAAATCGAGCAGGACTGACTTTTCGGCAACGGTGACGGGCGCTGCGGCGGCGAGCAGGAGGAGGCTGAGCATGGCCCCATCTAACCCGGTTTCGCGCCGCGCTCCACGGCTTGCGGTTGACCTTGCCACACGCCCTGCTAAAGGGGCCGCGCCTTGGCGGGCTCTGACGCCGCCATGTTCCTTGCCTGAACCGCGCAGCGCCGCTCTTTCCTGGAGCTTCGCGACGCACATGATGGAGTTGAGCATGGTGGAAGACGGCCCGGGGCAGGACGACAGGCTTCCCGCCGATGCACGTCTCGATCGCCTTGAAGAAAGGCTGGCCGAGGCACAGCGGAAGGAAGCGGTCAGGACCGGCAAGGCACCGGCCTCGGATGCTAGTGAGCAGATGGGGCAGAAGGTGCTTAGTCTCCTGATCGGCGGACTGCTTGGCGGGACACTGATCGGCTGGCTCCTCGACGAGCTGCTGGGAACGTGGCCGACGCTCTTCATCACGCTGATGGTGCTCGGCACCGCCAGCGGGTTCTGGAGCATCATCAAGATTTCGAACACGAACACGAAGACGAAGAGGGACCTTTAGTGGCCGCCGAATCGGGCAAGATCGATCCGATGCATCAGTTCCAGGTCGAACCCTTGTTCGGCCAGGACTGGACCGTTGCGGGCCATTCGATCGCCTTCACGAACAGTTCGCTGTGGATGCTGTTCACGCTGGCCGCCGTGTGGCTGTTCATGCTGGGCGGAATGAAGCGGGCGCTGGTTCCGGGCCGCTGGCAGGCCGCGGTCGAGGGCGTCACCGGTTTCATCACCAGCATGATGGACCAGAACATCGGCCCCGCGGGCCGCAAGTTCGTGCCCTACGTGTTCACCATTTTCATCTTCATCTTGTTCGCCAACATGCTGGGTCTGCTGCCGTTCGGCCTGGTCCCCGGCGTCCACCCTTTTACCGTCACCAGCCACCTGACCGTCACCGCGGTGCTGGCGATCGTGTCGTTCGCCATCGTGCTGGTGGTCGGCTTCGCCAAGCATGGCTTCCACTTCTTCAGCCTGTTCGTGCCGCACGGTGCGCCGTGGTGGATGCTTCCGATCCTGGTTCCGGTCGAGTTCGTGTCCTTCATGGTCCGCCCGTTCAGCCTGGCGCTGCGACTGTTCGTCGCGATGACCGCCGGCCACGTGCTCTTGAAGGTGCTCGCCGGCTTCGTGATCCAGGGCGTCAACCTGTCGAGCCCGCTACTGACCCCGCTGGTCGCCATCCCGAGCTTCGCCCTGATGATCGGCATCAGCGGCCTCGAGCTGCTGGTCGCCGCGATCCAGGCCTATGTCTTCGCGCTTCTGACGTCACTGTATCTCAACGACGCAGTCAATCTTCACTAGAAAATATAAGAGGGAGTTTAGAACATGGACGCTCAATCTGCAGCCCTGATCGGTGCTGGTCTCGCTGCCATCGGCGCCGGCATGGCTGCCCTCGGCGTGGGCAACGTCTTCGGCTCGTTCCTTGAGAGCGCGCTGCGCAACCCGGCGGCTGCCGACAGCCAGCAGGGCCGCCTCTTCATCGGCTTCGCCGCCGCCGAACTTCTCGGTCTGCTGTCGTTCCTCATCGCCATCCTGCTTTACCTCAAGGCGTAAGCAGGAAACCAAGGGCAAGGACGGCCAGATGCCTCAATTCGATCAGATCGCCGAAATCTACGCATCGCAGCTGTTCTGGCTGGCGATTACCTTTGGCGCGCTCTTCCTGATCGTGGGTCTCGGGATGGTCCCGAAGATCCAGGGCACCGTCGATAAGCGCGATGCGCAGATCGCGGCCGACCTCGCCACCGCCGCCAGCGCCCGCGAAACCGCGGATCGTCTGGAAGCGGAGAATCGTGCTGCGCTCGACCGCAGCCGGGCCGACGCGGCGCGGGTCGCCGCGGAAGCCAAGGCCGCTGCGGCGCAGGCGACCGAAGCCCGGGTCAAGGCAGCCGACGCTGCTGCCCAGACCCGGATCGAGGAAGCCTCGCGGCGGATCGCCGAAGCGCGCTCTTCGGCACAGGCCGAGATCGAGTCGGTTGCTGCGGAAGCCACTGCGGCGATGGTCGCACGCGTGTCCGCCCTGACCATTGATGAAGGCACGGCGCGCGCCGCCGTGCAGCAGGAGCTTGTCCGTGGCTAATGCCGCCAACGCCCTTGCGGCGACCGAAGTCGAAGCCGGTGTCGAGCATGTGGTCGATCCCAAGGCCCTAGGCTTCGACGCGACCATGCTGGTCGGCCTGGCGATGCTGGTCGTGATCGCGATCATGCTGTGGAAAAAGGTCCCGGCCGCGATCAACAAGGCGCTGGACGGCAAGATCGCCGGGATCCGCGCCCAGCTCGACGAAGCGGCAGCGCTGCGTGCCGAGGCCGAGCAGATCAAGGCCGATTACGAAGCCAAGGCCGCAGCCTCCGAGGGTGACGCCAGGGCGATGCTCGAACGTGCCCAGCACGAAGCCGAAGCGATCCGCGCCAAGGCCGAGGCCGACGCCGCCGCGCTGGTCGAGCGCCGCACCCGTATGGCCGAGGACAAGATCGCCGCCGAAGAGCGCAGCGCCCTCCAGCAGCTTCGCGCCAGCGCCGCCGATGCTGCCAGCAAGGCCGCTGCCAAGATCATCGCCGAGCGCCATGACGGCGCCAGCGACAAGGCGCTAATCGATCAGGCGATCGCGGGAATCCGCTAAACGCTGAAGGTCACCCGACCTTCGTCATCGATCGACCACGCAGGATTGAAGGCGATCTCCCACGCATGGTCGTCGGGATCGGCGACATAACCGCGATAACCGCCGTGCGGCGGCGCATCGGCTGGGCGGAGGATCCGCCCGCCTGCCTCGACTAGCTTCGCGATGAGCTGCTCGACCTCGGCTTCGCTGCCGACATTGTGGGCGAGGGCGAAGGCACCGGGGCGATGCAGGTCGGCTCGCTGGCTGTCTTTGGCCAGCTCGCTGGTCAGCCAGGTACCGAGAACGAAGCCGTTCATCTGGTAGAAGGCGATCTCCTCGTTGGCGAACACCGGCGTCCAGCCAAAGCCGTCCCGATAAAATTCCTGCGAGCGGGCCAGTTCCTCGGTGCCGAGCGTGATGACCGACACCTGCTGCATCAGGGCACGTTCTCAGTGAGCAGGTCGTAGGTCGCCACCAGTTCATCCTTCTGGTTGAAGATCTCCACCGCCCAGCGCACCACGCCGGTCTCCTCGCTCTTCAGCGACTTGGAGCGGACGGTCAGTTCCACCCGCATCGAATCGCCCGGATACAGCGGCGTCAGAAATCGCAGGTTCTCGAGGCCAGTGTTGGCCAACACGGGGCCGGGCGCGGGGTCGACAAACAGGCCGGCGGCGAAGCTCAGGATCAGGTAGCCGTGGGCGACCCGGCCCTCGAAGATGGGCGAGGCCTTGGCCGCTTCCTCGTCCATGTGGGCGTAAAAGGTGTCGCCGGTGAAGTGGGCGAAATGTTCGATATCCTCGACCGTGACCGTGCGGCTGGCGGTGCGCAGGGTGTCGCCGATATGGAGTTCGCTCATCCGCTTGCGGAAGGGATGGGCGTCCAGCACGTGCTTGGGTCCGCCCGGGATATATTGCGCGGTGATCGCGGCGATCATTCCGGGCGAACCCTGGAGCGCGGTACGCTGCATATAATGGGTGACGCCGCGGATGCCGCCCATTTCCTCGCCGCCGCCGGCTCGGCCCGGCCCACCGTGGACCAGGACGGGCAGGGGGCTGCCATGCCCGGTCGAGAAGGCGGCGTTGGTGCGGTCGATCACCAGCATCCGCCCGTGGAAGGCGCCGGCGCCCAGCACAAAGTCGCGCGCGACCTCACCCGAATGGGTGAACAGTGACAGCGCAAGGCTGCCCTTGCCGCGATTGGCGAGCTGGACCGCATCCTGCGCGTCGGTGTAGGGCATCAGGGTCGCGACAGGCCCGAACGGCTCGATGTCATGCGCGGCCCCGCAGGCCCAGGGATCGTCGGCGCAGAGCAGCACCGGGGCCATGAAGGCGCCGCCGCCGGGCCCGGTGCGGCTTTCGGGATCGCCCGACGCGACTCGCGCCCCTCCGGCCAGGATCGCCGCCACCGCCTCGTGCACGTTGTCGCGCTGCGCCTTGCTGACGAGAGCGCCCATGCCGGTCGCCTCCTCCCGAGGATTGCCGACCGTCAGCGCCGAAAGCCGGGTAGCGATCGCCTCTTCGGCCGCCGCGAAGAAAGCGGTCGGTACCATCGCACGGCGGATGGCCGTGCACTTCTGCCCTGCCTTGACCGTCATCTCGTTGACGACCTCGGCCACGAACAGGTCGAACTCGGGCGTGCCGGGCGCGGCGTCGGGGCCAAGCACCGAGGCATTGAGGCTGTCCTGCTCGGCGATGAACTTAACGCTTTCGCGCTGGATCACCGGGTGGGTGCGAAGCTTGAGCGCGGTCTGGGCCGAGCCGGTGAAGCTCACCACGTCCTGGCCCGATAAGTGATCGAACAGGTCACCGACCCCTCCGACCACCAGCTGCACGGCGCCCTCCGGCAGCACGCCGGCCTCTATCATCACCCGGAACGCGGCTTCGGCCAGCCAGGCGGTGGCGCTGGCCGGCTTCACGATCGCCGGCACCCCGGCGAGCAGCGCGGGGGCGAGCTTCTCCAGCATGCCCCACACCGGGAAATTGAAGGCGTTGATGTGGACCGCGACGCCCTGCAGCGAGGTGTAGACGTGCTGGCCCTGGAACAGCGGGCTCTTGCTCAGCGGCTCGAGCTGGCCGTCGAGCAGGACATGCGCATCGGGCAGCTCGCGCCGCCCCTTGCTGGAAAAGGACAGCAATGTGCCGGCGCCGCCTTCGATGTCGATCCAGCCGTCCTTGCGGGTCGCGCCGGTGGCATAGTTGAGCTCGTAGAGCTCCTCCTTGCGGGCGAGGATGGCAAGGCCGAGCGCCTTCAGCATCCGGGCGCGCTGGTGGAAGGTAAGGGCGCGCAGCGCCGGGCCGCCGACCTCGCGGGCGAAGCGGGCCATGCCGCCGAAGTCGATCCCGCCCGATCCGGTCAGCGCCACCGGCGATCCGTCGAGCGCGCTCGGCAATTCGGTCAGGCTGGCGGGGTCGCCGGGAGTCCACTCACCGCGGGCATAGTTGAGGAGTTGCTGCGTCTTCATCGGAATTTACCCAAGCATAAAAGGAAGATCGGACGTCACCGCCCGCGGTAGGTTGCCGGGCGCTTCTCGAGGAACGCCGCGACGCCTTCGCGATAATCCTCGGTGAAGCCGAGCCGCCGCATCTCCTCGCGCTGGAGGTCGAGCTCCTGGTCGAGGGTCCGTTCGCCGCTGCTGCGGATCAATTTCTTGATGGCGGCAAGGCCGAGCGGCGGGAGGCCCGCCAGCCTGGTCGCCAGCGCATCGACTTCGGTGTCCAGCGCCTCGTCGTCGACGCACCTCCATATCAGGCCCCATTCCGCCGCCTTCTCCGCCGGCAGCGGTTCGGCGGTCAGCGCGAGGCCGAGCGCGCGGGCCTGGCCGACCAGGCGGGGCAGGTGCCAGCTTCCGCCGCTGTCGGGAATGAGGCCGAGGTTGGCGAAGCTCTGGATGAACTTGGCCGAGCGGCCCGCCACCACCAGATCGCAGGCCAGCGCGATGTTCGCGCCGGCGCCGGCCGCGACGCCGTTGACCCGGGCGATCACCGGCTGACTGAGGCTGGCGAAGCGGCGGACCAGCGGGTTCCAGCACCCCTCGACCGTCTCGCCGAGGTCGACCACCTGACCGGGCGCGACCGCGCGGTCGTTGAGGTCCTGGCCCGCGCAGAAGCCGCGGCCCGCGCCGGTCAGGACGATCACCCGGGCGCTCTCCGTGGCGCGGTCAAGCGCGTCCCGCAACTCCGCGTGCATCGCGGCGGTAAAACTGTTGAGGCGGTCGGGCCGGTTGAGCGTGATCCGGGCGACGCGGTCGCTCTCGGCGTAGAGGATGGTGGGATCGCTCATCGGACCTGCTCCACCAGCCCTTCGCTCGTCATCTGCTCGAGGAGGGCGGTCACCTCGGCGCGGCACTCGGCTTCCTCGACGTCATACTCATTGGTGAGCCGGGTCACGAGGGTGTCGAGGTCGCGCGGTTCATCCAGCATGCGCCAGACGGTCGCGGTCACTTCCTCCATCCCGTAGGCGAAGCCGTTATCGGCATGAAGAGCGACCACGTCGTCACCGACATCGGCCGACATGGTGGCGGCGGAACGGCGATAAGTGGCGCTCATGACGCAATCTCCGAACTGAGAATGGGACCTTCACTCCGGTTGCGGAAATGACGGTCGAGATAATGGTCGAGGGCGAAGGACCGCACCAGCACCTCGGCCGATCCGGTCCCGGCCCGGCGCCGGGTGCGAGAAGCGGAAAAGCTGGTCTCCGGAGTGAGCGCTGCTCGTAACACCCCGGCCAGGCGGCGCGCCTCCGCGACGACGGGCAGTGCGGTATCGAGCGACCGACCGCCGCGCACCTCCTCGAGCAGGCGGCAGGCATAAGCAGCGCACGCACTTGGGCGCACGGCATAGATGGTGCAGGCGGTGCCTTCGAGCTTGGGGCAGGGCAGCGCGAAGATGGTCGAAGATGCGTCGACCTTTACCGGGAGCCCGATGGACCGGGCCGGTTCGATCTCGTTCGCTTGGAGTTTCACCCCGTCGTGCAGGGCGCCGGTGCAGCACAGGCCGCACGACGTGCAGAGTTGGCTCTCCACGTTCATCGCTTCGCTCATGCAGCGACGTCGAACTGCAGTCGCGCCAGCCGCGCATAGAGGCCACCGCGCGCGGTGAGGGTGGCGTGGGTGCCTTCCTCGACGATCCGGCCTTCGTCCATGACGATGATCCTGTCGGCGGCACGGACGGTCGCCAGGCGGTGGGCGATGACCACGGTGGTGCGGCTTTCCATCAACCGTTCCAGAGCGTCCTGCACCGCGGCTTCGCTTTCGGCGTCGAGCGCGCTGGTCGCCTCGTCGAGCAGCAGCAGGGGCGCATCGCGGAGGAGGGCGCGGGCGATGGCGATGCGCTGGCGCTGGCCGCCTGACAGCCGCGCGCCGCTTTCACCGAGGAAGGTGTCATAGCCGTCCGGCAGCGCGGACAGGAACTGGTGCGCATTCGCGGCGCGCGCAGCGGCCTCGATCTCGGCCTCGCCTGCATCCCATCGGCCGTAGCGCAGATTATCGCGCGCGCTGGCGGCGAAGATCACCGTTTCCTGGGGCACGAGCGCAATCTGGCGGCGCAGGTCGGCGGGATCGAGTTCGCGCACATCGACGCCGTCGAACGACACCGCTCCTGCCTGCGGGTCATAGAAACGCAGGGCGAGCTGGAACAGGGTCGACTTGCCCGCGCCCGAGGGCCCTACCACCGCGACGGTCTCGCCCGGCGCGACGTGGATGGTCAGCCCGTGCAGCGCCTTGGTGTCGGGACGGGTCGGATAGCGGAAATCGACGCCGTCGAAGGCCAGCGCGCCGGTGGCGGGCGCAGGCAGCGCCTTGGGTACCGCGGGCGCACCGATCTCGGCCCTGGCGGCGATCAGTTCGGCCAGCCGTCCGGCCGCGCCCGATCCGCGCAGCAGGTCGCCATAGACTTCGCTCAGCGCGGCAAAGGCGCCCCCGACCAGCACGCCGGTGAAGACGAAGGCGGCGATCTCGCCCCCGGTCATGCGGCCAGCGGCGACGTCGATCGCGCCCTCCCAGATGACCATCACGATCGCACCGAACATCAGCGCGATCAGCACCACCGTCATGATGGCGCGAAGCCGCATGCGGGTGCGAGCGGTGGTGAAAGCGCTTTCGACAACTTCGGCGAAGCGGGCCTCCTCGCGCCGCTCCTGCCCGAACGCCTGAACGATCTTCATCGCGCCCAGCACTTCGCTGACATTGGCGCCGACGTCGGCAATCCGGTCCTGGCTCGCGCGCGACAGAGCGCGCACCTTGCGGCCGAACAGGATGATCGGGCCGAATAGCAGGGGAATGGCGATCAGCAACAGCCCGGCGAGCTTGGGACTAAGCGCGAACAGGTAGATGATCCCGCCGATCCCGGTGACGAGATTGCGCAGCGCAAACGAGACCGAGGTTCCGACCACCTGCTCGAGCACCGCGGTGTCGGCCGTCAGGCGCGAGGCAATCTCGCTCGGGCGGTTCTCCTCGAAGAAGCGCGGCGGAAGGGTGAGGAGGTTGCGCTGCACCTGGCGGCGGAGGTCGGCGACCGTGCGCTCGCCTAGCCACGACACGAAGTAGAAGCGGAAGCCGGTCGCCAGCGCCAGCACGATCACGATCATCAGCAGGTATTGGAAAGCCTGGCTGACCGCGACGCCGCTGACCTCGCCCCCGGCAAATCCGCGGTCGATGACCTGCTTGAACCCATAGGGGATGGCGAGGGTCGCGGCCGAACTAACGCCGAGGAAGAACAATGCCGCGAGGATCCGTGCCGGATATTTGCCGGCCGCCTGGAACACGAGCTTGAGGTTGCCGATGCTGCGCCCGGCCTTGCTGTTTTCCTTGTCGTCGGACGCGCTCGCCATGCGGCAGCGGTTAGCAGGGGCGAGCGCGGACACAAACCCCCTCCGCGCGGCGCAACCGGCCATCTTGCCAGCGGACCCTTTCGGTTCCACACCGGTTGTTGGGCAAGAGAACTATTAAGTGAGAGTGGATGCTATACGACGCCTATGAAGTGCAGCGCAGCTGGCTGGCCGGTGCAAGCCAGCTTGCAAACCTCTCCTCCAACTGGCTGAGCAACAGCGCCAATCCGTTGAGCTATCACGGGATGAGCGGGATCGTCTCGGCCAGTCTCGACGTCTTCGCCCATGCTGCCGCGACCCGCGGCAAGCCGGCCTTCGGCCTCGACACGGTCACGATCGACGGCAAGTCGCTCCCGGTCCGGGAAGAGATCGTCGACCGGATGCCGTTCGGCCAGCTCAAGCACTTCGTTCGTGAAGGCGCACCCGAGGGCCAGCCGCGGCTGCTGATCGTGGCGCCGATGTCGGGCCATTATGCGACGCTGCTTCGCGGCACGGTGGAGCGGCTGTTGCCCGGCCATGAGGTTTATATCACCGACTGGCGCGACGCGCGGATGGTGCCACTCAGCGACGGCAAGTTCGATCTCGACGATTACGTCGACACGCTGATCGGCTGGCTTGGCAAGATCGGTCCCGGCGCGCATATGCTGGCTGTGTGCCAGCCAAGCGTCCCGGCTTATGCCGCAACCGCGCTGATGAACGCCGACAACCACCCGGCGACGCCGCGCACCCTGACCATGATGGGTGGCCCGGTCGACACCCGCGAAGCGCCGACCGCGGTCAACACCCTCGCGACCGAGCGGCCGCATTCCTGGTTCCAGCAGAACGTTGTGTGCACGGTGCCCAGCATGTATCCGGGCGGTGGGCGCAAGGTGTATCCGGGCTTCCTCCAACTTGCGGGGTTCATGACCATGAACCTTGGCAGCCACCTCGTCAGCCATTGGGAGATGTTCAAGCACCTAGTCGACGGCGACGAGGAGAGCGCGGACGCGACCCGCGACTTCTACGACGAATATCGCTCGGTCTGCGACATGACCGCTGAATTCTACCTCCAGACGGTCGACGTGGTGTTCCAGCGCCACCTCCTGCCCAAAGGCGAGATGATGCACCGCGGACGGCTGGTCGATCCGGCCGCTATCACCAAGACGGCGCTGCTGGCGATCGAAGGCGAGCGCGACGATATCTCGGGCGTCGGACAGACCAAGGCCGCGCTCAAGCTCGCCACCAGACTTCCGGCGGCGGACAAGAAATATCACCTCGCAAAGGGTGCGGGCCATTACGGCATCTTCAACGGCCGCAAGTGGCGCGAGAAGATCGCTCCGGTGGTCGAACGTTTCATCGCCGACTACAACTGAGCGGCGACAAGACAAAGGCCGGCCCGTCGCGAGACGGCCGGCCTTTTTCTCGGGACGATTCCGTCCGTTTAGGGGCTGACGGAAATCTGGTCGGGCGTGTCGTCGCCGTTCGCGAGCAGCAGGGCGGCGAGGCCACCCAGCGCGGCGAGACCGACCAGCAGCGGCAGGATGCCGACCCGGCCGCCAGCCGCCACCGCGGCAGGCGTGGCGATCGGAGCGGCTTCGGCGACCGGCGGCGCAACTGGCGCGTCGAGCATCGGGAAGACGCAGCCCGGAGTGCCCTGCACGGCAGCGCCAGCCGCAGCGGCCGCAGCCGCGCCGCACAGCGCATGGCTGGACGAGGGCGCGGCAAACGCGCTCAGCGCGGCCCACGGGCTGTAATCGACTGCCGGAGCCGCCTTCGCAGCCGCGGAAGCGGGCGCTGCCGCGAGCAGGCTGAGGCTGCAAAAGGCTGCAACGAACTTGGAACGGCTGGAAATCATTCGAGTATCCCCTCGACGCACGCGCGGCCCCACCAAAGCTACCGGGAGCAGACGGTTTTGAAAACGCCGGTCGTACCCGACGGTTGCATCGGTCGCCGTGCATCGGCGAGATGAAGAAGTCGGTCGAAAAGCCTGGCTTGAATGTCACGGCCGCTCCTCTAAGCCGCTCGGCGACCGTGTCCGACACCCCGCCCATCCTCCTTGTCGCCAACAGCAGCTGGAACCTGTCGCACCAGCGCGGCGGGCTGATCCGTGCATTTGAGACCGACGGCCGCTGGCCGCTCGCGGCGGTCGTACCGATCGGCGACCCGCCGGTCGGCTCGCTTCCAACCTACCAGGTCCCACTGATCGCCGACGGCACCGCCCCGCGCGCCGAACTGAAAAGCCTCGTCGCGCTGATCGCCCTGTTCCGGCAGGTCCGTCCGCAGGTCGTGCTGGGCTTCACCCCCAAGGGCAACATCTATGCCGGGCTGGCGGCGCGGGCGACCCGGCGGCCGTTCCTGCCCAATGTCTCGGGCCTCGGCACCGGCTTCATCCGCGGCGGCCTGCTGCTCAAGATCCAGGCCGCCCTGTACCGTGAAGCATTCCGCGGATCGCCCATCGTGTTCTTCCAGAACCGCGACGACGCCGCCCTGTTCGAGACGATGGGGCTGATCCTGCGCGGCCAGGTCCGGCTGATCCCCGGCTCGGGGATCGATTGCCGGGCCTTTGCCGCCCCGCCGCCCAAACCACGGACCGACGGCAAGCTCAGGCTCGTGTTCGTCGGGCGCTTGCTCGGCGACAAGGGGGTGCGGGAACTGGCCGGGGCAATGCGGCAATTGAAGCCGCACCATCCCGGCCTGTCGCTGACCCTGGTCGGCGAGCTTGGCGCGGCCAACCGGACCGCCATTTCCCGCGAAGAAGTCGACGGCTGGGTAGGCGATGGGCTTTTGATCCACGCCGGGCGCACCGACGACGTGCGTCCGTTCATCGCCGCCGCCGACGCCGTGATCCTGCCCTCCTATCGCGAAGGCATGCCCCGCGCCCTGCTCGAAGCGGCGGCGATGTCCCGGCCGTTGCTTGCTTCCGATGTCCCAGGCTGCCGCGAGATCGTCCGCGACGGCGACAATGGCCTGCTGTTCGAAGTCCGCTCTGAAGACGCGCTGGCGGCGGCGATCGAGCGCTTCGTCACTGCCGGCCCCGACCAGCGCCGCGCCTGGGCCCTTCGTTCGCGCGAAATCGCCGAGGGGGAATATGACGAGCGGCTGGTGATCGCGGCTTATCGCAGTGCAGTCATCGCCTTGACAGCAAAAGGCCGCTAGGGGGCGCGGCGATGTTCCGCCGTTTCTTCAAATCGCCCCGCGCGGCGGCACGCGGCCAGCCCGGCTGGCGGGCTTACGTGATCGGCGACGTGCACGGCTGCCTCGACCTGCTCGACGGGCTGCTGGATCAGATCGCCGAAGACCATGCGATGCGCGGGCCCTCGCGGGGGCTGATCGTCCTGCTGGGCGACCTGATCGATCGCGGACCCGACTCTGCCGGTGTGCTGAAGCGGTTGCGGGAATTCGACCTGAGCGACTTCAAGCTGATCAACCTTGCCGGCAATCACGAGGAAGTGCTGCTCAAGATCCTCGCCGGCGATCCGACCGAGGTGGCCGGCTGGCTCTATTTCGGCGGAGCGGAGACCGTTCTCAGCTATGGGCTCGACCCGAAGACGCTGGAAGGCCTGAGCCCCGCGGCGGCGCAGCGGCGGATCGCCGAGGCCGTTCCGCGCGAGGACCGCCATTTCCTCGAGCAGCTGGCGGATTCGATGCGGTTCGGCGACTTCCTGCTGGTCCACGCGGGCATCCGTCCCGGCGTGCCTCTCGAGCAGCAGAGCCTGCGCGACCTGCGCTGGATCCGTGAGCCGTTCCTTACAGACACCCGCGATCACGGCATGGTGGTGGTCCATGGCCACACCATCAGCGAGCGGGTGGAGGCGGTGGGATCGCGGATCGGGATCGACACTGGTGCCTATGCCACCGGCCGGCTGACCGCGCTCGGCATCGAGGGTGACCGGCGCTGGCTGATCGATACGGTGGACGGATTGCACGAAACGGAGAACAGCCTTGTTTGACGCGCTGTTTTCCGCCCCGGGCCTCGCCGATCACCTTCCCGAACTGCGCGCCCGGCCGCGCCGCTGGCTGGTGACCGGAGCGGCGGGGTTCATCGGTTCGAACCTGGTCGAAGCGCTGCTGCGGGTTGACCAGGAAGTGGTCGGGCTCGACAATTTCGCGACCGGTCACCAGCGCAATCTCGACGAGCTGCTGGGCGCCGTCACGACGGCGCAGGCGGCACGCTTTCGCCTGATCGCCGGCGACATCCGCGATCCGCGCACCTGCGCCGAGGCCTGCGCCGGGGCCGATGTCGTCCTTCACCAGGCAGCATTGGGCTCGGTCCCGCGATCGATCGCCGATCCGCTGACCAGCCACGACGTGAACGTCACCGGCTTCGTCCAGATGCTCGATGCCGCCCGTCAGGCCGGGGTAGGGCGGTTCGTCTATGCCGCCTCGTCGAGCACCTATGGCGACGAGCCCAACCTGCCCAAGCGCGAAGAGCGGATCGGCAACCCGCTGTCGCCCTACGCGGTGACCAAGCTAGTCAACGAGCTGTACGCAGCCGTCTACGCCCGCAGCTACGGTTTCAAGGCGACCGGCCTGCGCTATTTCAACGTCTTCGGCCCGCGCCAGGACCCGCACGGCCCCTATGCCGCGGTGATCCCGCGCTGGGTCGATTCGTTGCTGGTGGGCGAGACAATCGTGATCAATGGCGACGGCGAGACCAGCCGCGATTTCTGCTTCGTCGCCAATGCCGTCCAGGCCAATCTGCTGGCGGCGCTTGCACCCGACGAAGTGCAGGGCGAGGTGTTCAACGTCGCCGTCGGCGAGCGGACCACGCTCAACCAGTTGTTCGACCTGTTGCGGGACGGATTGCAGCGTCACGGTCGCAATGCGCCCGGCGAGGCCAGCTACGGGCCGTTCCGCAACGGGGATGTCCGCCACAGCGAGGCCGATATCGGCAAGACGGCGCGGATGATCGGCTACGCTCCCACCCACGACATCGCCGCCGGGCTCGCCGAGGCGTTACCCTGGTACCTTGCACAGGCGGCGGGCACGCGGGATTGAGCCTGTTGCTTGCCGGGGCGATGCTTTAAGGTCATGGCGAGTTTGGAGTAACAAAGGTCCGAACATGCGTTTGACGTTGAAATTGCCCGTGTTTGCGGCCGGCTCTCTTGCCCTGGCGCTCAGCGCCTGCGCCGACAAGCCGGGTGGGCCGATCCCGTACAACGTAACGCTTGCGCCGCCCGACCAGCCGCGCGCCCTCAGTCTCGAGGAAAATTACAAGATCGCGCCGCTCGACACGGTGTCGGTGAGCGTATTCCGTCAGAAGGACCTGTCGGGCGATTACGAGGTCGACCTGACCGGCCGGATCAGCATGCCGCTGATCGGATCGGTCGAGGCGGTGGACCTGACGACCGCCCAGCTCGATCAGAAGATTACTGCCGCCTATGGCAAGAAGTACCTCGTCAATCCGGACGTCGCGGTCGGAGTCAAGTCGTCGACCCGCCGCGCGGTCACCGTCGATGGCGCGGTCAAGTCGAGCGGGTCCTATCCGATCAACGGCCCACTGACGCTGCTGCAGGCGATCGCGCTGTCGGGTGGCGCGTCGGAGGACGCCAATCTGCGCCGGGTGGCGGTGTTCCGTACCGTATCGGGCCAGCGCCAGGCGGCGGCCTTCGACCTCCAGCAGATCCGCCGCGGGCAAGCCGCCGATCCGGCCATCTATGCGGGCGACATCGTCGTGGTCGACGGGTCGGGCGTGAAGGAAACGCAGAAGCGGATCCTCAGCAACATCCCGATCCTCTCCATTTTCCGGCCGTTCTGACCCAACGGGGTCGTGCTGCCGCGAAGGAGCCGCAATCTTGAATCGTGATCTTGCCTTCAGTTCCAATGGGCGCCTCCCGGCCGCCCCTGGCCAATTTCCGCCTGGCCCCGCGGCCCCGGGCAGCCGCGCCCGCAGTGCCGTGGGGCACAACCAGCTCGACTTCGCGAGCCTGCTTCGCATCGTCCGCGAATGGCGCTGGCTGATCCTTGCCGCAATGGTGCTGGGGGTGGCGGGCGCGATCGTCATCACGATGCTGACGACTCCGCTCTATCGGGCGGTGGCGACCCTGGAGGTCAACCCGCCGCAGGTGCAGGTGCTCGCAAAGGACGATTCGCAAAGCCAGTCCCTTCAAAGCTGGGACTTCATCGCGACGCAGGTCGGCCTGCTGCAAAGCCGCGCCGTTGCCGAGCGCACCGCGCAGGACCTGAACCTTGCCGCCAATCCGGCCGTCGCCGGCACCGAAGGCTCGCTGCAGGACCGGCTGGCGCGTGCCACGAGCGCCGTCGCCGGCGGGCTCAGCGTCACCATGCCCGAAGAAGGCACGCTGATCCGCTACTCCTATACCTCGCCCGACCCGCAGCTCGCCGCGACCATCGCCAACGGCGTGGCGGACAGCTTCATCAATGCCGGCCTGCAGCGCCGCTTCGAAAGCTCGGCCTACGCCCGCCAGTTCCTCGAGCGGCAAATCTCCAAGACCCGCGGCGACCTCGAGCGCAGCGAGCAGTCGCTGGCCCGCTATGCCCAGGCCGAAGGAATCATCACGCTCGGCGGCGCCGGGCAAGGCAGTTCGGGCTCGCCCGAGGCGGGCAATTCGCTGCAGGGCGACAGCCTCTCCGCGATCAACGCCGCTTTGGCCCAGGCGACAGCACGGCGGGTCGCGGCCGAGGGCGCCTATCGTGCCTCCGCGGCGTCGGGTCCGGGCAGCGCGGTCACGACCTCGACCCAGGCCCTGCGCGCCAGCCGCGCCCAGGTCGAAGCCGAATATAGCGAAAAGCGCGCCTCGCTTCAGCCTGACCATCCCGAGATGATCAGCCTGCGCGAACGCATCGCCGAGCTCAACCAGCAGATCGCGCGCGAAGGGGCGCAGGCCAGCGCCGGTGTCAACAACACGCTGGCCGCCGAATATCGCGGTGCGGCCGCGGCTGAACGGGCGCTCCAGGCGCGGGTCAATTCCCTGAAGGGCCAGGTGCTCGACCTGCGTGGCCGAAGCGTCCGTTATGGCATCCTGCAGCGCGAGGTCGACACCAATCGCAGCCTCTACGACGCCCTGCTCGGCCGCTACAAGGAGATCGGAGTCGCCGGGGGCATCGGCACGTCGCCGATCTCGATCGTCGACCGGGCCGAGCCCGCGGGCGCGCCGTTCAAGCCGAACCTTCCCCGCAACCTGCTGGCCGGCCTCGCGCTTGGCCTGATTGGGGGGCTGGGCGCCGCGGTCGGGCTCGACCTGCTGCGCGACACCATCCGTACCCGCGACGACATGCGCTCCAAGCTCGGTCTCGCCTGCATCGGCCAGATCCCCCGGCGGCAGACCAAGGGCGATTTCGTCGAAGATCTCAAGGATCCGGGGTCGCTGGTGTCCGAGGCCTATAGCGCCACTTCCGCCGCGCTTCGCTTCACCACTGAACATGGCGCGCCGCGGGTGATGATGGTGACCTCGACCTCGCCGGCCGAGGGCAAGTCGTCGTCGGTTCTGGCGCTGGCGCAAAACTTCGCCCGCCGCGGCGTCAACGTGCTGCTGATCGATGCCGACCTTCGCAAGCCGGCGTTCCGCGCCGCCAATGACGAGATCGGGCTGACCAAGCTCCTCACCAACGAGGAGGAATTGCTGGGCCATGTCGCCCCAACCCAGTTCGACAATCTGTCGCTGCTGCCGTGCGGGACGTTGCCGCCCAACCCCGCCGATCTGCTCGCCACCGCGCGCTTCGGAATGATCATCGAGGAGGCGTTACTGCACTTCCAGATGGTGCTGGTCGATTCGCCGCCGGTGATGGGTCTCGCCGATGCGCCGCTCATCGCGCACACCTGCCGCAACGTGCTGTTCGTGGTCGAAAGCGGCCGCACCCGGACCCGTCAGGCGGCCGAAGCGCTAAACAACCTTGAAGCGTCGGGTGCCCACCTGATCGGCGGTCTGCTGACCAAGGCCAGCGAGACCAACGGCAACTACAGCTATTACAACTACCGCTACGGCGAACTTGCCGACAAGCGCGAGCGGATCGCCCTTATCCCCCATCACCAGGAAGGTTGATGCGGGGAGGGGAGGCGGCCGGACCGGCACGGCGATCACCGCTGGCGTGGCTGGGCGTCGCGGCCGTGCTGCTGCTGGCGGTCCAGGCCGGCCGCTCGGCGTTCATTGCCGCCGAAGGTGAGCGCCGCCCGGCGGCCGCCCACACCCTGTGGCCCTCGCATCCCGTCCCGCAGGCGACCCTCGCCCTCGCCAGCATCGGTACCGCAGCCCGCGAAGGCAAGGCGCCGGACCAGGAGGCGCTCGAGCGCATCCGCAGCGTCGGCCGTGCCGATCCGCTTGCGGTCGATCCCCTGCTGGTCGCCGCGACCGCGCGCCTCGCCGCCGGCGATCGCCAGGGGGGCGAGAAATTGCTGAAGGCGGCCCTCCGCCGCGAACCGCGTTCGTCCGCCGCGCACTTCCTGCTGGCCGACCTCTACGTTCGCGAGCAGCGGGTAGGGGATGCCTTGAGCCACGTCGCGGTGCTCGGTCGGCGGATCCGCGGCGGCGGTGCCGAACCCTTCGCGGCCGCGCTCGCCGTCTATCTACGCGATCCCGCCAGGATCGCCGACGTGCGCCCGATGCTGCAGACCGATCGGGCGCTTCGCCAGTCGGTGATGACGAGGCTGGCGCAGGACCCGTCGGCCGCGACGTCGCTGCGCCTGCTGACCGGCCGCGGGGACAGCGGCGAGGAGTGGTTCCGCAACGCCTTCGAGCGGCAACTTGCCGGCGGCGATGTCGGCGGGGCCCGCGCCTTGCTCGCCGCCGCTCGGATCAGCGGCGGCGGGACGGCATTGACGCCGTGGGCCGCAGGCGACGATGCCGGGCCCTTGTCGTGGCGCTTTCCCGCCGGGTCGGACGGGGTGGTCGAACCGGTCACTGGCGGCCCGTTGCGGCTGGTCTTCTACGGCCGTGCCGACGCTTCGCTGGCCGACCATCTGCTGCTGTTGCCGGCGGGCCGCTACCGCTTTCAGGCGCAGTTCGCCGGCTCGCCTCCGCCTGAAACGTTCGAATGGCGCGTAACCTGCCTTCAGGGCGGGCGAGCGCTCGCTACCTGGCCGGTCGGCGCCCCGGCGAGCACGCAAATGCTCGACGTTCCCGCCGACTGTCCGGCGCAGCGCGTGGCATTATGGGGGCGCCTGGGCGAGTTCCCGAAGACCACCTCGGCCGAGCTGACGCGGGTCGTCCTCGCTCCGATGGTGGCCGCGCGATGAGCAGCACTTCCCTTCGCCACCTCGCCGTCCCGCTATTCCTGCTCGCCTGCCTGCTGCTCGGCGGCAGTCCTCAGGGCATCTGGCGCAACTTCATCCTGCAATTGGGCGGACTGGCGCTGATCGCCTGGGCCCTGCTGTCGAGCCGCCGCAGCCATCCGACCAGCGCCGGTCGCCTGCTGCTGTGGCTGGGCGGGCTGTGGTTCGCGCTGGTGCTGCTCCAGCTGATCCCGCTACCCCCGCAATGGTGGAGCCTTCTGCCTGGCCGCGCGCCGGCGGTGGAAGGCTTCGTCCTGCGTGGCGAGCCGCTGCCGTGGCTGCCCCTGTCGCTTGCTCCGGCGCAAACCCTGTCGATCCTTCCGCTGCTCGCGGTACCGTTGGGACTGATCGCGGCCGTGGTGGTGCTCGGCGCCTATCGTTCGCGCTGGGCGGTGGCGGCGCTGGTCGTCGGAACCTGCCTGTCGGTCCTGCTCGGCGCGGTCCAGCTCAGCCAGGGCGGGCCTTACCTGTTCGCCAATTACAACACCAATCGGGCGACGGGACTATTCGCCAACAGCAACCACCAGGCGACCCTGCTGCTCGCCACCCTGCCGTTCCTCGCCGCGCTGATCGGCCAGCAGCAGGGGGAAGGCCGCAAGCGGCAGTCGGCGGCGCTGGGACGGATTGTGATCGCGCTGGGCGCGATGGCGGTGATCCTGCTCGGAATCGTCCTCAACGGATCGATGGCGGGGCTCGGCCTGCTGCTGCCGGTCGGGCTCGCCAGTTTTGCGGTGGCCTTGCCCGGAACCGGCAAGGTGCCGCGGCGGCTGGCCGGGCTGGCGGTCCTGCTGATGCTGGCGGCTATGGTCGGGGTCGGTGTGCTGACCGAGGCCGGGAGCAACGCCACCTCGCTCGCCACCCGCTCCGATATCTACCGCATCACCCTTGCCGCGATCGGCGACACCTTCCCGGCGGGAACCGGGCTGGGCAGCTTCCAGGCCTATTACCGGCTGTACGAAAACCCCGCACTGGTCGATTCCTACTTCATCAACCATGCGCACAGCGACCCGCTGGAATGGATCCTCGAGACCGGGCTGCCCGGCGCGCTGCTGCTCGGGGCCTTGCTGTTGTGGTGGGCCACACGGGCGGTCCGCCTGTGGCGTGCCCCCACGCCCGACCTCATCGCGCTGGCGGCAACCGTCGCCTCGGGTGCCATCCTGGCGCACAGCCTGGTCGACTATCCGCTCCGCGATGCCGCGATCCAGGCGGTGTTCGCGCTGTCGCTCGCCTTCATGGCCGAACCGCGCAGCCATTCGGGTGGAAGCCGCTCTTCCTCGCGCGGGCAGGACCGGGCACCGCGCCACGTGACTTTGGACGACGATGGTCCGCTCAACGGGTAAGCAGCATCCCGAACTTTCGCGTCAGCTCGCTGAGGAAATAATGCGATCCCGGCACCATCAGCAGTTGCGACCGGTGGATCGGGATCGTCCCGAAGCGCCGCGCGGTGGGCTCGCCCGGATCGCCGATCGCCCCCAGCGCGATGCTGACCAGCCGCATCGTCGCGCCGTCGCCCTCGAGCTCTTCGGGCAGCCTGGTGCCGAGCAACCGGTTGGCGAGGATCAACCCGGCCGCCATCGTGCGTCCGGCGCCCAGCCGCGGCGCCCCGTCGGCGATCGCCGCCAATTGTTCGGGCGGGGTGCGCGCCACGAGCGCGGCAAAGTCGGCCAGCCACTTGAGCCGAAACCAGGCGCTCGAGGCGCCGTGCACTGCCAGATAGGGCAGCAGCAACCGCTCGGGCAGCGTCGGCAGCTTGAGCCCGCCGCGCACCTCCACCATCAGCGGGCTGACCGTCGCGACCGCGCTCGGCAGCAGCGACGGGTGATCGCCGAGGCGGCTGTGCAGGTCGAGCAGGATGCCGTCGTCGCTGCGCCACTGGCTTTCCTTGCGCGCGCGGTGCCAGTCGACCGGATCGACCGATGGATCGGGTACCTGCTGCACATAGCCCAGCGCGTCGAGCAGCCGCCCCGCCTTGCCGATCGCGGTCGGCGGCACCAGCAGGTCGATGTCGAGTTGCTGCTTGACCAGGGGATCGCCCCACGCCAGCGCGCCCAGCGTCTGGCCCTTGACGAACAGGTGCGGCAGCGACGCCTGGGCGAAGGCATGATGAACGCGCCCGCTCTCGATCACCATCGCGAGCCCGTCCGCCGCGATCCGCCGCGCTGCGGCGCCAATCGGCTGGGCGCCAAGCGGCACGATCCCGGCCCGGGTCAACGTCTTCCATACCAACCCTTCGACGCGGTGGCGCCTCGCCAGCAAGGCCAACCGGGAACCGTCCGCGGCGGCCAGCCGGGGGCCGAGCACGGCAAGATCGCCGTCGCTCAGCCCCGGGCGGCAGCAATCGGCAAGAAGGACGAGCATCGGCTCCATCCCATTGTCCTTAGCGGCGGCGCGGGCGAAAGCCACCGGAGCCGGGCATGGTGAGCCTGGTCCGGCTGTTCGGCCTCACCATCGCCAGCGAATTGCCCCTGCCGGGATTGGTCGATGCACCGGACGGATCGCCGATCGACGTCACCATCCGCCGCGGGACGGTGGGGCCGGAGGCCGACCTCGTCATACCCAAGGCAGGCTCTTTCGCGGTGCGCGACGGGCGGGAGATCGTCGTCGACGCGCTTCCCGGCATTCCCGAGCGCAATGTGCGGCTGTTCCTGCTCGGCAGCGCAATGGGTCTGCTGCTCCATCAATGCGGGCTGTTCCCGCTCCACGCCAACGCCGTCGCGCTGGACGGCATGGCGATCGCGGTCGCCGGTGCGACGGGAGCGGGCAAATCGACGCTCGCCGCCTGGTTCTCGCGGCTGGGCCTTGGGCTGGTCGGGGACGATGTGATCGCCCTCAAGCCGACCGACGAGGGCATGGTCGCACTTCCCGGACCGCCGCGCGTGCGGTTGTGGCGTCAGTCGCTCGATACCTTCGGGCTGGGCAGCGACGGCCTCGAACCCAGCTACGTCGATCCCGACTTCGACAAATGGGACGTGCCGGTCGCGCTCAGCGGCCATGAAATCGAAGAACTGCCGCTGGGCTGCGTCTATGTGCTGGGCGACGGGCCGGGCATCGGCATCCGCCGGCTGGGCGGCGCGGCGGCTGCCGAAGCGCTGTTCGACCACACTTATCGCGGCGGTTATGTCGAGCAGGTCGGCGGCGCGGCCGGACACTGGCAGGCAGTGGCGCGGATTGCCGCGTCGGTCCCGGTCTTCAGCCTCGAACGCCCGCGCGACCTCAGCCAGCTTGATGCGCTGGGCCGCGCTCTGCTGGATCACGCGCGGGCTGCAACCGCTCGAACAGGCGGCGCGGGTCGGTAAGCAGTACGAGCGTGATGCCGGTCACGCCGCAGATCGCGAGGCCCCACAGATAGGGGATCTGGGTCCCGTTGAATGCCTGCCCGATGGCAAAGCCGGCCAGCGCGGCGAGCACGGTGCTGACCACGCCTTGGATCGACGAGGCCATGCCCGCCTGGGGCGCCATGCGCTCCATCGCCAGCGTGTTCATGTTGGCCGCGCAGAAGGAGAAGCTGGCGAGCACCAGCGCCTGCCCGATCACGAAGCCGATCAGGTCCTCGCCGCCGAAGGTGGCCACGGCGGCGTGGCCGAGCGCGAACAAGGCGAACGCCACCGTGCCGGTATGCGCCACCCGCCGCAGCCCGTAGCGTCCGACCAGCTTGCTGTTGGTGAAGCTTGCCAGCGCCATCGGGGCCGCCACCGCGCCGAACACGAGGCCGATCAGCTCGGGCCGGCGGAAGACGTCGAACACGATCTGCTGGATCGAGGCGATATAGGCGATGAGGCCGGAGAAGAGCGCGGTCTGGGCCAGCGTGTAGCCGAGCGACTGGCGATCGGTAACCACCGCGCGGGCGCCCTCCAGCAGGTCGCCGAGGCCAAGCGTCCGGCGGTGCTCGTCCTTCAGCGTCTCGGGGATGCGCAGAAAGGCCCACAGGCCGACCACGATGCCGAACAGCCCCAGCGCCCAGAAGATCGCCTGCCACGGGCCGACGGTCAGGATCAGTTGGCCGATGCTCGGCGCCATCACGGGAATGACCATGAACACCATCGCCACGAGGCTCATCACCCGGGCCATTGCCTCGCCCTCGAACAGGTCGCGCACCATCGCCAGCACGATCACCCGGGTCGCGGCGGCGGCGGCGCCCTGGAACACGCGGGCGAGGATCAGGATCTCGAACGTCGGCGCGGCCGAGCAGAGGAAGGCGAACACGACGTAGATGGAGATACCGATGGTCAGCATCGGCTTGCGCCCGAAGCGGTCGGCCAGCGGACCCCAGAACAATTGCCCGACGCCGAACCCGAGGGTGTAGACGATCAGCACCAGCTGGCGGCGGTTCTCGTCGGTCACGCCGAGGTGACTGGCGATATCCTCCAGCGCCGGGATCATCGAATCGATCGCGACGGCATTCAGCGCCATCAGCGCGGCCAGCAGCGCGATCGTTTCACGCGCGCCGGGACGGGGCCCGGTGCCGAGCGGGGAGGGGTGATGGAGGGAAACCATGGGGAAGGCTGCTCTACGCGCCGCCCGCGCCGCTGGTTCCCAGCGTTGGCACGGTCGCGATCGGCCGCCAGCCATCGGCGAAGCGGGGGTCCTCGCCGGCGTGGATGCCGCCCGCGACAAACACCGCGTCGATCCCGAACGCCGCGGCGCCCGCCATGTCGGTCTGGAGCCCGTCGCCGATCGCCAGAACCGCGCTCCGGTCCGGATTTCCGCCGAGCCGGAGGGCGTGTTCGTAGATGGCGGGATAGGGCTTACCGTACCAGATCACCCGCCCGCCCATTGCCTCATAGGCGTCGGCAAGCGCCCCGGCGCAGACCATCACCTCGCCCATGTGATGGACGATGCGGTCGGGGTTGAGGCAGTGCATTAGCACGTCGGCCGCGCGCCACTCGGCCAGGCGTCCGGCATAGTCGGCAACGGTCTCGCCGGTGTCGAGGCCCGCGCAGGCCAACTCGTCGAAGCCGCCCGCAGCGACCACCAGCCCGCGCGCGGTCAGGTCGGCCCGGTCGGCCGCCGTCCCGCAAAATCCCACCGGCCGGCCGCGCACAGCGGCGAGACCGGCCTCGCCCGCGGTGACGATCCCGCTGTCCAGGGCCGGGTCGAGCCCGAGGCGAAGCAACTGCGCACGGATCGCGTCGGCGCTGCGCGGGGCATTGGTGACGAACAAGGTTTGCCGCCCCTGTTGCTTCCACGCCGCCAGCGTCTCCGCCACTCCGGGGAAGATGGCGAAGCCGTCATGAACGCAGCCCCACAGGTCGCAGAAGATCAGCCGGTAGCGCTCCGGCAGGTCGAGCAGCTTCACCGGCCTCAGGTTTCCGGCGGCGGCGGCGGCATGTGGCTGGGCGCCGCCGGATGCTCGATGATCGGCGATTCCTCGACGTCGAGCGGGCCTTCCCATTTGGCGACCAGCACGCTCGCCACCGCATTGCCGACGACGTTGGTGGCCGACCGGCCCATGTCGAGGAAGTGGTCGACCGCGAGGATCAGCAGCAGCCCGGCCTCGGGGATATTGAACATCGCCAGGCTGCCGGCGATCACCACCAGGCTGGCGCGCGGCACACCGGCGATACCCTTGCTGGTGATCATCAGCGTGAGCAGCAGCAGGATCTCCTGCCCGAGGCTGAGGTCGATGCCATAGGCCTGCGCGATGAAGATCGTCGCGAAGGTCATGTACATCATCGAGCCGTCGAGATTGAACGAATAGCCCAGCGGCAGGACGAAGCTGGCGATACGCGGGGGAACGCCGAACTTGTCGAGCGCCTCCAGCGTGCGCGGATAGGCCGCTTCCGACGAGGCGGTCGAGAACGCCAGCACCAAGGGATCGCGGATGTAGCGGGCGAGGTGGGTGATGCGGTTGCCCACGGCGAGGAACGCGACCCCGAACAGCAGGCACCAGAGGATGAACAGGCCGAGGTAGAAGCTGCCGATGAACTGACCGAAGGTGAGGATCACGCCGGGGCCGTTCTCGGCGATGGAGGCGGCCACGGCGGCGAACACCGCGAGGGGCGCCAGGCGCATGACATAGCCGGTGACGACGAGCATGACCTCGACCAGCCCCTCGACCGCGCGGACCAGCGGCTTGGCCTTTTCGCCCACTGCGGTGATCGCGACGCCGATGAACAACGAGAACACCACAATCTGCAGGATCTCGTTGGAAGCCATTGCCTCGATGCCCGAAGCCGGAACCACGTGGGTGACGAACTTGGCGAGGTCGAAGGTTGAAGTGTCGACCCCGCTCGCGGCATTGACCGGAGGCAGCGGCAGGTTGAGCCCGACGCCCGGCTGCAGCGTGTTGACCAGGATCAGGCCAAGCGTCAGCGAGATCAGGCTGGCGGTGATGAACCAGGCCATGGTCCGCGCGCCAACCCGGCCCAGTGCCGCGGTGTCGCCCATGTGCGCCACGCCCGCGACCAGCGTCGCGAACACCAGCGGGGCGATGATCATCTTGATCAGCCGCAGGAACAGGGTGGTGACGATGCCGAAATATCCGGCGATCGTCTCCAGCTGAGCCTTGCCCTCGGGCGTGGTGTCGCCAACTTGCGCATTGATCACCCAGCCGGTGATCAGCCCAAGGATGAGCGCTGCCAGGATGTACCAGGTCAGGCGTTTGGCCACGAAACAATCTCCTCACGCGTCGTTGCGAGGCGCGTGAGCGCCGACACAATCCATTGGAGTGCTGGATTGCTTCGCTTCGTGGCCAATGACAAGCCCGGGTGAGGCCTCAGGCCGCTTCCATCTCCGCGCCCTTGACCACTTTTTCGGCCAGCGCGCCGTTCAGCTCCGCCAGATGGTCGAAGCTTGCCTCGTAAGTCGCCAGGCCCTGGCTGAGGCTTCGCAGTTCGCCTTCCAGCCCCTGCAACTCGGCCTCGGGCACCAGCGCCTCGATCCGGTCCCAGCCGGTCCAGCCGTCGCGCGGGACCATCCCGAGCAACTGCCCGCGCCGCGCCGCCAGCGCGCTGCCGACCTTGCTGGTGGCGGTGGAGGGGGTCGTCACCAACACCTTGTGGACCGGTTCGAGCAGGTGCGGCTGGCCGCCGCCGAGCGCTTCCTGCATCGCGATCCGGCCGGCGGTGCGAAACGCGAGCTCGCTCGAATCAACGCTATGGTAGCTGCCGTCGGTCAGCGTGACCGCCACGTCCACCACCGGAAAGCCGAGCGGTCCCTTCTGGCAGGCATCGCGAATGCCCTGCTCGATCGCGGGGACATATTGCCGCGGGATCGCGCCGCCATGGATCTGCTCGGCAAAGGCGAAGCCCGCGCCGCGATCCTGTGGCGCCAGCTCGATCACCACGTCGCCGAATTGGCCGTGGCCGCCTGACTGCTTCTTGTGCCGGCCGCGCTGGGTCACCGGCCGGCGGATCGATTCGCGATAGCGCACCTTGGTCGGGCGCTGGGTAACCTCGACCCCGTGGCGTCGCTTCAGCCTGGCGAGGACCACGCCAAGCTGCTCGTCGTTAACCCCGGACAGGACCAGCGAGTGATCCTCCTCGTCATGCTCGACATGGAGGGTAGGGTCCTCCTCTGCCAGCTTGTGCAGCGCGCCCGACAGCTTGACGTCGTCCTTGCGATCGGCCGGCTGGATCGCGGCCCGCATGTTGCGCGAGGGCAGCGGCACGTCGAGGGCAGGGGGCAGGCGCCCGCCTCCCGCCCAGTCGCCGGCGTTCAGCGCATCGGCCTTGGCCAGCGCCAGCACCGCGCCCTCCGGCGCCTCGCCCAGCCGCTGGTTGCGCTCACCCTGCAGGGTAAATATCGCGCTCGCCTTGACGGTGCGGCCATCGGCGGTGGCCAACTCCTGGCCCTCCTTCAGCGAGCCGCCGAGCAATCGCCCGATCACCAGCCGGCCCAGCTGATGCGCATGGCTGACCTTGACCGCGTGAAACGCCGGCTGGTCGACGCCCAGCCGGTCGGCGGTAGCGGAGGGGGCGGGCGTTTCGTGGCGCAGCGCCTTCATCAATCGGCGTACCCCGCAGCTGCTCGAGGCGGACCCGAACAGCACCGACACGCCTAGATTCTCGCTGGTCTCGCGCGCAAGGTCGCTCAGCACGCGCCCGGGCTCGGGCACCTCGTCCATCAGCAATTGTTCGAGCAGGGCATCGTCATGATCGGCGAGCTGCTCGAGCAATCGGGTGCGGGCCTGGGCCTCGACCGCGTCCAGCTCGGCCGGCATCGGGATAGGCTCGGACGGCTTGCCCGGCCGGTAGTGGAAGGCACGCTCCAGCGCGACGTCGATGAAACCGGTGACTTTGTCGCCGGTGGTGATCGGGACCTGGCGCGCAATTAGAGGCGACACGCTCAGCGGCTGAAGCGCTTCCAGCAGCTCGCCGATCGAGGCGCGGGCGCCGTCGATCCGGTTGACGAAGATCAGGTGCGGCAGGCCAAGCTCGTCCAGCAGCCGCAGCATCGGCGCGGCTAGGGCTGCGCGGGCGGGGTCGGGATCGACCACCACGATCGCCAGGTCGGCCAGCGCGAGCGCCCGGGCGCCGTCGGCCTGGAAGCCGGTCCCGCCCGGAACGTCGATCAGCGCGAAATGCTCGCCCAGCCAATCGAAGCCCATGAGATTGAGTTCGGTCGACCCGCCGCGCGCTCGCGCTTCCGGGCTCCAGTCGCCGACGCTGTTCCTGGCGGCAGTGTCGCCTTGCCGATCGATCGTGCCGCTGGCGTACAGCATCGCCTCGGCAAGGCAGGTCTTGCCTGCGCCCGCCGGACCGACCAGCGCAATGGCTCTGGTGCCTGTGATGGCCTCATGCATGGTTGCAGCTCTCCTTTCGCCCGGGTTGGGGCGCGTCGAGTCGCTTCGGGCGCCTCACGCGCCTGGGGGAGTGCGAAGGTCTGCCTGTCGCCATTGCTTGGCAAGAGGAACGGTCGCGGCGGACCGTCGGTTGGGCGCGTGATCGCATGGTGCGAGGGGGAGTAACGCGTTTCATGGCCACTGCCGCCGCCAGTATCGACAAGGCCGACAAGGGTCGCTCGGCCGACAAGCCCACCGACATCCCCTCGAGCGGCTGGCTCGAGATAGCCAAGCGGACCTGGAAGGAGGTCGGCAAGGACAATGTCGGGATCGTCGCGGCGGGTGTCGCCTTCTACTTCTTCCTTGCGCTGGTCCCGCTGCTCGGCGCCACCGTCCTCACCTACGGGCTGTTCGCCGAACCCGACATGGTGGTCCGGCAGGCGCAGGGCCTGACAGCCTTCCTGCCGGAGGAAGCCGCGAAGCTGGTCGGCGAGCAGTTGCTGAATGTGGTCGAGACCTCGGGCGGCAAGAAGGGCTTCGGCCTGGTCGCCGCCATCGCGGTCGCCTTCTGGGGCGCGCGCAATGCGGCCGGCGCGATCGTCACCTCGCTCAACATCGCCTACCAGGAGGAGGAGAAGCGCGGGATCGTCGCGACAACCTTGCTGGCGCTGGCAATGACGCTGGGCGCGGTGGTGCTGGCGGGCCTGGTCGGCGCGGCGGTGGCGATCCTGGCCGCAATCGGAAAGCTTCTTCCCGATGTGGGCCCGATTGGCCGGTTCCTGACCTCGGCAATCACCTTTGTGATGCTGGGCGGCGTTGCAGCCTCCGCCGCGGCGACGCTCTACCGCTACGGGCCGAGCCGCGAGAACGCACGCTGGACCTGGCTGACGCCGGGGTCGATCTTCTTCGCAGTGGTGTGGCTGCTGCTGACGCTGGCGTTCGGTTTCTACGTCCGCAACTTCGGCAGCTACGGCGCGACCTACGGCGCCCTGTCGAGCGTGGTGGTGCTGCTGACCTGGCTCTACCTGTCGAGCTATGTCCTGATCTTCGGTGCCGAACTCAACAGCGAGGTCGAGCACCAGACCGCCAGGGACACGACGACAGGTGAGGACGAACAGCCGCTCGGGGCGCGAGGGGCGTGGAGCGCCGATCATGTCGCCGCGGGCAAGGACGAGACCGACGACGGCAGCCAAGGGCTCGGCGGCGAACCCCCTGCGCCGACCCGCTCCGTAGCGCCTTACCCTCCGGCGCAGGATGGGGAGGGCCATCCCTATCTTGCCAGCCGCATCGCCTCGCGCACTGGGCCGCTTGCCGGCGCCCGCAGGATCTCGATGCTCAGTTCGGGGATCGCGACCCTTGCCCTCGGTTTCCTGGGGACGCGCGGCCGGGAGAAGACCGGTGCGGTATTGCTAGTGACCGCCGCCGGCCTGGCGCTGCTGAAACGGCGCTAGCGGCCCGCGGCGACGTCGCGCAGGACGGGACCAAGCGAGGAGGGGTGGACCAACTTGGCCGCTTCCTCGGGCGAGAACCAGCCGCGCTGCCGTTCGCCCGCTTCGGGATAATCGTCGGCGACGCTGTCGACGCGCAACGGGAACACCGCCATCTGCCACTCGATCTCGCCCGCCAGGCGATAGCGCTTGCGCTTGGGAACGACGGTTAGGACGCTGTTGGCGACCGTGCCACTCACCCCGCCTTCCTCCCACGCCTCGCGCTCCGCCGTTGCGGCCAGCGGGCGGCCGCGCAGAGCCCAGCCGGCCGGGAGCACCCAGCGCCCCGACGAGCGGGCCTTGACCAGCAACACTTCGAGCCGCCCCTCGTGGCGACGCCAGCACAGCGCCCCCGCCTGCGCCGGCTTGCCGCCAAGGCGTGGGACTTCCAGCGTGTAGAGGAAACGACAAAACGGGGTGTGGATGCCCATGAGCGGCTCCACTACCCCATCATGATTAGCTAGTGGTAACTATTAAGCGGGAAGCAGCCGCTGCTCGGTTGCGCTCTTCATCAGCGCGGCCTGCAGCTTCTCGAATGCCCGGACCTCGATCTGGCGGATCCGCTCGCGGCTGACGCCATAGACCTGGCTCAGTTCCTCCAGCGTCTTGGGATCGTCGGCCAGCCGCCGCTCGGTCAGGATGAACTTCTCGCGCTCGTTGAGCGACTCCATCGCATTGGTCAGAAGCATGTGGCGAACCTGCTTCTCCTCCTCGTCGGCGACCAGCTCGTCCTGGAGCGGGCCATTGTCGACCAGGAAGTCCTGCCACTGGGCTTCCGCGCCCTCGTCGCCCTTGAGCGGCGCGTTGAGGCTGGTGTCGCCGCCCATCGACATGCGGCGGTTCATCGAGATGACCTCGTCCTCGGTGACCCCGAGGTCGGTCGCGATCTTGGTCACGTCGGCAGGCTTGAGGTCGCCTTCTTCGAACGCATCGATCTGGTTCTTCATCCGACGCAGGTTGAAGAACAGTTTCTTCTGCGCGGCGGTGGTGCCCATCTTCACCAGGCTCCACGAGCGCAGGATGAATTCCTGGATGCTCGCGCGGATCCACCACATGGCATAGGTCGCCAGGCGAAAGCCCCGGTCGGGCTCGAACTTCTTGACGCCCTGCATCAGGCCGATGTTGCCCTCGCTGATCAGCTCGCTGACCGGCAGGCCGTAGCCGCGATAACCCATGGCGATCTTGGCCACGAGTCGCAGGTGGCTATTGACCAACTTGGCCGCGGCCTCGGTGTCTTCATGCTCCCGCCAGCGCTTGGCGAGCATATATTCTTCTTCTGGGGCAAGGATCGGAAACTTCTTGATCTCAGACAGATAGCGGTTGAGGCCGACTTCGCCGGCGCCCGCTGGGATCGATAATGCCTTCGTTTGTGCCATCTCGGTATCACGTCCTTGCCTGTCGGAGCGGCTTTCCCCACCACCCTGACATGTGAAATCCTATACCCCAAGCGCTCTGAACAGTTCCTGCATATCCTGCGGAACGGCGCTTTCGAACGATAGACGGTCCTTCGTCACCGGGTGAACGAAGCCGATCCTTGCCGCATGCAACGCCTGGCGCCTGAACTCGAGCCGGTTCAATAATTCACGCAGCTTCTGCGCCGGGGCCCGGCCGTAGACCGGATCGCCGAGCAGCGGGTGGCCGATGCTGGACATGTGCACCCGGACCTGGTGGGTCCGCCCGGTCTCCAGCCGGCATTCGATCCTCGCCGCGGCGTTGCTTACCGCCAGTACTTTATAGTGGGTCACCGCCCGCTTGCCGCGATCGGCCTCGACGATCGCCATCTTCTTGCGGTCGTGGGTCGAGCGGGCGAGGGCGGCATCGATGCTGCCCTCCAATTTGGCCGGGCGTCCGCCGACCGCCGCCAGGTAGCGCCGGTCGATGGTGTGGGCCTGGAACTGGCGGGCGAGGCCCTCGTGGGCGACGTCGGTCTTGGCGACCACCAGTAGGCCCGACGTATCCTTGTCGATCCGGTGGACGATCCCCGGCCGCGCCACGCCGCCGATACCGCTGAGGCGCCCGGCGCAGTGATGGAGCAGCGCGTTCACCAAGGTCCCGTCGAGGTTGCCGGCGGCGGGATGGACCACCAGCCCGGCCGGCTTGTCGACCACCAGCAGATGCTCGTCCTCGTGAACGATCACCAGCGGGATGTCCTGCGCTGCAGCGCTCGCCTCGGTTGGAAGCGGTACGGTCAGGCGGAATTGTTCGGAGCCGTCGACCTTGGCCGATGGATCGCGCACCGGCGTCCCCGCGCGGTCGAGCGCACCCGACTTGACCAGGCTCTTCAGCCGCTCGCGGCTCATCGTCGGAAGCGCGTCGGCAAGCGCGCGGTCGAGCCGCCAGCCCGCGTGCCCGGCGTCCAGCGCCACGTCGATGATGTCGGACCCCCCGGTCATTGGACGATGCAATTTGGGACGCGAAAGTGCGATTTCAAGATCACGCATTGGCTTGAACAAACGACCCCTTTGCGCCACCACCCGGCCCATGAATGCGATCGAACTCGCCAGTCTGCTTTGCTCCCGGCTGTGCCACGACCTTCTCAGCCCGGTCGGGGCGCTGAACAACGGCCTGGAGCTGATGGCCGACGAGCAGGATCCCGAGATGCGGGAACGCTGCCTCGAACTGCTCGCCGAAAGCGCCAAGGCCAGCGCGTCGAAGCTCAAGTTCTTCCGCCTCGCCTTCGGTGCGGCGGGCGGCTTCGGTGAGGAGATCGACACCCGCGAGGCGCGCGCTGCGCTCGAAGGGCTGTTCGGGGCCGAAAAGAAGATCACACTCGGCTGGATGGTCGCCGCCGACAAGCTGCCCAAGGAGGCGGTCAAGGTGCTGCTCAACCTCGCGCTGGTCGCCGGCGACGCTTTGGTCCGAGGCGGCCAGCTTGACATCGGCGCCGAGAAGAGCGACACCGGGACCGAGATCGTGATCCGCGCCGAGGGGCCGCGCCTGCTGCTCGACCCCAATTTGCGCGCTACCCTCGAACGCGGCGCTGCCGGCACCGTCGAACCCCGCGCGGCCGGCGCCTGGCTCGCCCACGCCCTGATCACCGAAGCCGGCGGCAAGCTGCAGATCTCGCCGATCGACAGCCCGGTCCTGATGATCGGCGCTTCTTTCTAGGGCAGCTAGCCCTCGCCGGTTTCGGCCATTTCCCGCTTCGTGTCGCTTTCCGCCGGGACCACCGGCTGGCGCAGCATCGGGCGCTTGGCGGCAAGGTCGTTGCGGATAGTGGTGGCGGCTTGCCCGCCTTCGCCCATCGCGTGGCTGATCTGGTCGAGCCCGTGGACCACGTCACCGGCGGCATACAACCCCTCGACGCTGGTCCGCATCTTGTCGTCGCACACCAGACAGCAATCCTCGGGATTGATCTTCGCCCCGACCATTTCGGCCAGCCCGGTATGGGTATCGGAGCCAAGCGCCGGGTAGATGCTGTCGAAGCTCAGCAGTCCTTCGGCGGTGTCGACCGTGATGCATTCCTCGATGCATCCGATCGCTTCGGCCGGGCCGTCGACCAGGCTGACTCCGGCCTGTTCGAGCTTCTCGCGATCCTCGGCGCTGATCTCGAGCTTCTTGTCCGGCGCGATCAGGGTCACGTCGGCGGTGTAGGAGCGCAGGAAGATCGCCTCGCCGACCCCGCCCTTGCCCGATCCGATCACTCCGACGCGCTTGTCGGTCACCTCGAACCCGTCGCAGATCGGGCAATAGCGGATCAGCCCGCGGGCCATCGCCTCGTCGTGAAGCTCGGGGTCCATCGGCGGCTTGCGGTTGGTGAGGCCGGTCGCCAGCAGCACCGCCCGCGCCCTTTGCGCCCCGCCGCCGCAATCGACACTGAACAGCCCGTCCTCGTCCTTGTCGAGTCGGTGCACGCGCCCGGTCTCGATCCTGGTCCCGTATTTCTGCGCCTGGGTCCGCATCAGCTCGAGCAGCTCCTTGCCGTTGATCCCGTCGGGATAGCCGGCATGGTTGTGGCTGCACGGGATCCAGCTCGCCCGGCTCTTGCCCTCGTCGACCACCACGATGTCGAGGTGGAAACGGGCGAGGTAAATGGCGGCGGTCAGCCCGGCCGGGCCGCCGCCGATGATCAGGACGTCATGAGGTTCGCTGTCGGACATGGGGCCGCAATGAGCGGCGCGGCTTGGCGGTTCCCGCCGCCCTGCTAAAGCGACCGGGTGAAGTGGATCCTTTTCATCGCTGTGTTCGGCGCCGGGTTCGGCCTTGGCGCCTGGCGGGCCGGCAACAAAGCGGTGAGCCTGCTGAAGGCGGCTGGCCTGCTCCCACTGGTCCTGCTTGCCCTGACCGCGGTTATGGTCGGCTATATCCTGCTCACGGCGGACAGCGGAGACGGTTTCGCCGGGCTTGCGGCGGCTTCGGTGGTCGTGTTGGGTGTGATCATGAGCCTGCTCGCCCTGACCGGCGGCATGTTCGGGGCCTGGTATCGCCGGGCGGGCGCGGGCGAGCGATGACCTTCCGCGCCTCCGTCCTGACCCTCTATCCCGACATGTTCCCGGGCCCGCTCGGCACCAGCCTCGCCGGCCGAGCGCTGGAAGCGGGGACGTGGAGCCTCGACACCACCAACATCCGCGACTTCGCGATCGACAAGCACCGCACCGTCGACGACACGCCGGCCGGCGGCGGGGCGGGGATGGTGCTGCGCTGCGACGTCCTTGCAGCCGCGATCGACAGCGTCGCCGACGGCCGCCCGATCCTCGCCATGAGCCCGCGCGGCGCCCCACTGACGCAAGGCCGCGTCCGCGACCTCGTGGCGGGCGAAGGCGCGATCATCCTGTGCGGTCGGTTCGAAGGCTTCGACGAGCGGATCTTCGACGCCCGGCCGGTCGAACCCGTGTCGATCGGCGACTACATCCTGTCGGGCGGCGAACTCGGCGCGATGGTCCTGCTCGATGCTTGCGTTCGGCTGCTTCCCGGCGTAATGGGCGCGCCGGATAGCGGTGTGGACGAGAGCTTCGAAACGGGGCTGCTCGAACATCCGCATTACACCCGACCAGTTGACTGGGAAGGGCGCACGATCCCCGAAGTGCTGCGATCGGGGGATCATGCGAAGATTGCCGCATGGCGTAAAGCCAAGGCAATCGAAGATACACGGCTACGGCGGCCGGACCTGTACGAGCGCCACGGGGGCGTCTCGCAGGCGTCGCCCTCTGGTGCGCGGCAACGAGACGAAGGTAGATCGAAGTGAACCTGATTCAGACCCTCGAGCGTGAGCAGATCGACGAGCTCACCGCTAAGCGCGCCATTCCCGAATTCCGTCCGGGCGACACGCTCCGCGTCGGCGTCCGCGTCGTCGAAGGCGAGCGCACCCGCGTCCAGAATTACGAGGGCGTCTGCATCGCCCGCTCGAACAAGGGCATCGGCTCCAACTTCACCGTTCGGAAGATCAGCTTCGGCGAAGGTGTCGAGCGCGTGTTCCCGCTCTACTCGCCGTCGATCGAAGAGATCGCCGTCGTCCGCCGCGGTGTCGTCCGCCGCGCCAAGCTCTACTATCTGCGTGGCCGCACCGGTAAGTCGGCCCGTATCGCCGAGCGCCGCGATCCGCGCCCGGCCAAGGCTGCTCCGGCCGCCGAGTAAGCGACTTCTCCCGATCGGGACGAAAAGGGGTCCGGCCGCAAGGCCGGGCCCTTTTTTCGTTGGGGCTGCCCGGCCCCTTAGATCTGCACCCGCTCGATCGTGATCGAGGCGTCGGGCAGATATTGCGGGCGGGCATTGGCCGGGCGGGCGGCCACCAGCGGCGCGGCGATTGCCGGAAGGGCCCAGCGGGTGCCGACGACCTGCAGCACCACGGGCCGCGGCCCGACCGACAACTCGACCACCTGCCCGTCGCACGACCGGCCAGTGCAGGTGAGGCTATACGGGCCCTTCGCCCCCCGATCGACCGCTCGTAGCTGCCCCGGAATGCCAAGCCCGGCAATCACGGCTGCCGGCGGCGCGATCAGAGCGATGCTGTCGGCACCATTCGACTGCAGCCTCAGGCGCACCCGTCGTCCTCCCGGCGTCGCCCTGGCCTCGACCGGCAAGGCGCGGGCCGGAACCAGTCCCGCCACCGGTCGCGCCGGGGCCAGCCAGCGGGGCCGCGTGCTGAATGGCAGCGTGCCTTGCCGCCACGGCCCGAACCCGGCCCACTCGCTCGGTAGAGGCTTGCGATCATTGACCACCGACCACAACGGCTGGTCCGGCCCGGCGCCGACGACATATTGCAGCGTCCACTGCTGCTGCCGGTCAGCGCTGTAGGCGGGGGCAACCGCCGCCGGGACCCAAGCCAGCACCGCAAAGGCGAGGGCGACCGCCGCCACGCGCGACCAGCGCCAGCCCTCGACCAGCGGCCGCGCCTCGATCAGCCACGGCATCAGCACCAGTCCGCCGAGCAACGCCAGCAGCCACAACGGTCCACTGTTGATCAGGTCCTGCACAAGCCCCAGCGCCGCACCCAGCGTGACGAACAGCAACATTGCCGCCAGTAACGAACCTGCGGTCTCCGCGGCAGGCTTGCGGGTGCGGGACGCGGTCCCGATCACGAAAATGAGCGGCGGCAGGAGGAAATAGACCATCGCCCCGGGCGCAAAGACGCTGAACAGAACGCCGATCAGCACGAATAGCAGCCACCAGGCACGGCGCAGCTGGGGCAGGGTCCAGCGTTTCATCCCCGCCAGCAGCGCCACCCCGGCGGCGATCACCCCGGCGTAGATCGCCAGTTCGCTGGTCGTCTGGTGCGCGCGCCAGAACTGGCCTTCGCGCAGAGTGCCGACCAGGCTCAGCCCCGCCCAGGCCAGTGCCACCGGCACCAGCAGGACGAGCAGCAAAAGCGGCATGGCCGTCGCGACCGGCAGTGCCTCCGTTCGCCGCTCGCGCCGCACGAAGTCGATGCACAGCCCCACGACCAGCAGCACGGCGAGAAAGGCCGGGGAGATCGCACTCATGGTCAGCAGCCAGCGCGTGCCGATGCTCATGAACAGTTTGTCGCTGTCCCTCTTCTCCGGCGTGGCGCCACTGGCCAGCGCGCCGCCGACCTCCAGCAGCTGGTCGCCCATGTGCTGCAACGTGGCGAGGTCGATCGCGGCGAGATCGTCCCCCGGCGAATGATAGCGCGTTTCGTTGCCGATCGGCGCGAAGTTGAGGAACAGCCAGTCGCGCTCCTCGACGAAGGTGTTGACGTCGGTCGAATTGGGAAGCAACCGGTAGGCGCTGACCGCCATGCTGTTGGCGACGGGATTGCGGACATTCTCCTTGAACAGCCTCACCGCCGCCCCGTTCGGGACCGAGGTCTCAAACATGTTGACCGGCCCGGTCGTGCCCCGCGCCTCTAGGTTGATCAGCGCGTCGATGCGGCGGCTCAGGGGATCGGCATCGAGGAACGCCCGCGCCCCGATCAAGCCGATTTCCTCGCCCTCGTTGAACAGGAACGTGAGCTGCCGCGGCAGCTGGCGATCTTTCAGCAGCGCCAACGTCTCCAGCATCGCCGCGACGCCCAGCCCGGCGTCGGACGCGCCCGGACCCACCGGCACGCTGTCATAATGCGAGTTGATCAGCAGGTTCGGCGCGCTTGCCGGGGTGCCGACCGTCACCAGGACGTTGCGGACACGGGCGCAAGACACGCCGCTCGACTTCTGCAGCTTGTTGCAGGCGAAGCGATCGGTGACCCGCGGTTGCAGCCCCAATGCGCGAATCTCGGCGATCAGCCGCTCGCGGACGCCATCGATGGCGGCGCTATCGGCGGGGTGGGGCGCCTCATTCCCGAGCACCCGCGCCAACCGCGCCTTGGCCCGCACCGCGTCGAACTGGCCGGCGGCGTTGTTGGCACGGAGCGGGGGCGGCAGGCTCAGCCAGCGGGTCGCCGCCATGCCGGCCAGCAATCCGGCGACGATCAGCGCCAACAGCAACGTCTTGCGCATTCGTCCCCCTCGCCACATGCGAGCCCTCAGGATAAGGCGCGGGCCAGGGAGAACAAGCATGGGTTATCGGGTCGTCGTGGTCGGCGCGACGGGCAATGTCGGGCGCGAGATGCTGCAGATCTTGTCCGAGCGGCAATTCCCGCTGGACGAGGTGGCGGCCGTCGCCTCCAGCCGCAGCCAGGGCGACATCATCGACTTCGGCGACAGCGGCGAGGAGCTGAAGGTCGTCAACATCGACCATTTCGACTTTACCGGCTGGGACATCGCCCTGTTCGCGGCGGGCTCGGCCGCCAGCAAGGCCCACGCGCCTCGCGCCGCGGCGGCGGGCTGCACGGTGATCGACAACAGCTCGCTCTACCGCATGGACCCCGACGTGCCGCTGATCGTGCCCGAGGTGAACCCCGAGGCGCTGGCCGGCTACAAGGCCCGCAACATCATCGCCAATCCCAATTGCTCCACTGCGCAGATGGTGGTGGCGCTGAAGCCCCTGCACGACGCCGCCGGCATCAAGCGCGTGGTCGTTTCAACCTACCAGTCGGTCTCGGGCAGCGGCAAGAAGGGCATGGACGAGCTGTTCACCCAGTCGCGCAACATTTTCGTCGGCGATTCCACCGACCCGGTCTTCTACCCCAAGCAGATCGCCTTCAACGTCATTCCCCACATCGACGACTTCCTCGACGACGGTTCGACCAAGGAAGAGTGGAAGATGGTGGTGGAGACCAAGAAGATCCTCGACCCGAAGATCAAGGTCACCGCGACCTGCGTCCGGGTGCCGGTGTTCGTCGGACACTCCGAAAGCATCAACATCGAGTTCGAGCGCGAGATCAGCGCCCAGGAAGCGCAGGACATCCTGCGCGAATCGCCCGGCGTCATGCTGATCGATAAGCGCGAGCCCGGCGGCTACATCACCCCGGTCGAGTGCGTCGGCGATTATGCTACCTTCGTCTCCCGCGTCCGCGAAGATCCGACGGTCGAAAATGGCCTCAACCTGTGGTGCGTCAGCGACAACCTGCGCAAGGGCGCGGCGCTGAACGCGGTGCAGATCGCCGAGCTGCTGGGCCGCAAGCACCTCCAGAAGGGCTGAGGCGCCTGCCGCTTCCACGCTCGCAACAAGCGCTGCTGGCTCTCCTCGCGCTCGGCGTCCCGCTAAGCGCCTGGGGTGCGGTTTACCCTCAGAACACCTGGCTGCAGGTCGGGCCGGTCGCCTTGTTCCTGCCGGTCGCCTGGGCTGGGTTGCGGCGCTGGCATCTGTCGACGGGCTCGGTGGCCTGCCTGGCCCTGTTCGTCGGCCTCCACCTGCTGGCGGCGCGGTGGAGCTACAGCTTCGTGCCCTATCGCGAATGGCTCGGGCTGGTGGGGGAGGGGCGCAACCACTTCGACCGCTTGATCCACTTCCTGTTCGGCCTGCTGTGGACGCTGCCGCTGGTCGAGGGAGCGCGGCGCCATGCCGGCTATTCGGCAGGTAAGGCGCTGCTGTTCGCCTTTCTGGCCGTGCAGGCGGTCAGCGCGTTCTACGAGATCTTCGAGTGGAGCCTGGCGCTCTTCATGGCACCAGAATCGGCCGAGGCGTATAACGGCCAGCAGGGCGACGGCTTCGACGCGCAAAAGGATATGGCGCTGGCCTTGGCCGGCAACCTCCTGGCGCTGGCCGCGCTTGGGCTGTTCGGAAGGAGCAAGCGATGACCCAGACGATGACCGGCGGCTGCCTGTGCGGCGCCAAGCGCTTCACGGCCGAGGTGGGCGAGGAGAAGGCCTATCTCTGCCACTGCCGGATGTGCCAGCGAGCGTGCGGCAACGTCAGCCTAGCGATGGTGGTGCTGCCGACCGCGACCATCCGCTGGGAGGGCGAGCCCAACTGGTATCGCAGCAGCGCCATCGCCGAGCGCCCGTTCTGTGCGACCTGCGGGACCAGCCTCGGCTTCCGTTATATCGACTCACCCGAGAAGATGGACCTGACCGTCGCCTCGTTCGACGATCCGGGCTTCTTCACGCCGCATTACCAGTTCGGCGCAGAGAGCATTCATCGCGCCTGGCTCAACACCGAGGGCCTGCCCGAAACCCGCAGCGACGAATATCCGGCGTTGCAGGAGCGCTGGGCCAAAGCCGAGGGCTGATCCCGGCACAAGAAAAAGGCGCCCCGCGCGAACGGGACGCCCTTTTCGGCTGAAGGATGGAAGAAGCTTAGCGCTTCGAGAACTGGAAGCTACGGCGAGCCTTCGCCCGGCCGTACTTCTTGCGCTCGACGACGCGCGGATCGCGGGTCAGGAACCCGGCCCGCTTCACCGTGGTGCGCAGGATCGGCTCGTAGCGCGACAACGCCTGGGCGATGCCGTGAAGCACCGCGCCGGCCTGGCCCGACAGACCGCCGCCCTTGACGGTGGCGATGATGTCATACTGGCCGGCGCGATCGGTGATCCCGAACGGCTGGTTGATGACCAGGCGCAGAGTCGGACGCGCGAAATAGACTTCCTGGTCGCGGCCGTTGACCACGATCTTGCCCGACCCCGGCTTCAGCCAGACGCGCGCAACGGCGTCCTTGCGGCGGCCGGTCGCATAAGCGCGGCCATACTTGTCGAGCTGCTGCTCGCGCAGCGGAGCGTCCGACACGGCCGGCACGAACGGGGCAGGGGCTTCGTCGGCAGCTTCCGGAGCAGCGCCTTCGGCGCCGTCGGCAGCGGCATTCTCGGCCGGAGCAGCGGTCTCGGCTTCCGGGGCCGGCTGGCTGGTCAGCGCAGCGAGATCGGCGAGGGACTTCTTGTCGGCCATGTTATGCGCCCACCTTGTTCTTGCGGTTCATCGACGCGACGTCGAGCGTCTGCGGGTCCTGGCCGTTATGCGGGTGCTCGGTCCCGTTATAGAGGTGCAGGGCACGCATCTGGTCACGGCCGAGCGGCCCGCGCGGGATCATCCGCTCGACGGCCTTTTCCAGCACGCGCTCGGGGAAACGACCCTCGAGGATCTTGGCGGCAGTGACTTCCTTCAGGCCGCCGGCATAACCGGTGTGCTTGTAGTAGATCTTCTGCTGCGCCTTGCGGCCCGTGAAGCGCACCTTGTCGGCGTTGATCACGATCACGTGATCGCCGCAGTCGACGTGCGGAGTAAAGCTCGGCTTGTGCTTGCCGCGCAGGATGTTGGCGATCAAGGTGGCGACGCGCCCCACGACCAGTCCGTCGGCATCGATCAGATGCCACTTCTTCTCGACCTCAGCCGGCTTGGCCGACTTGGTGGTCTTCATCAGCGCCTTCATGGCTGAAAACCCTCTTTCAAACAGGAAAACGCCGCCCAGGTGGGCAGCGCTTGTGCGGGCCTAATCGCGTCGGGGGTCCCGAAAGTCAAGCAAAACAGCGGCTTTCAGGGCGGGTAAAATGTTACCCTAAGGTTGCAGGACGCTGCGCGCGACCCACTTCTCATAGTCGTCGAGCGTGCGATCGATCGGCCAGACGGTGATCGCCGGCACGTCATAGCTGTGAAGCAGGGACAGGCGCTGGACCAGCCGCTCGGCCACGTCGGCGGTGGTCTTGAACAGGGCAGGGACCTCGCGCGCTTCCTCGACCTGGCCGTCCCACCGGTAGAAGGAGCGGCACGGGCCCATGATGTTGACGCAGGCGGCAAGACTCTCCTCGACCACCAGCCGGCCGATCCGCCGGGCTTCGGCCTCGTCGGCGAATACGCAATAGACCGTGACGATGCTCATCGCTCAGCGTCCCTCTGCTTCGCTCGGGACCAGCGGGGTGTAGTCGCGCTCTTCAGTTCCGCTCGTGCCGAGCGAAGTCGAGGCGCTCGCCCCAACCCTCGCCAGCCTATGCACCCCCGCCACGAAGCTCGCCACTACCAGCACCGCGGTCGCCTGGTGCGCCGCCGCGACGTGCAGGCTGACGCCAGACAGCAGGGTCCAGATGCCGAGCAGGATCTGTAGCCCGATTGCGGAGTGCAGGAAGATCGAATGGCGCCGGCTCACCCCGCGCAGCCTGCGCGCCAGCACTACCGCGAACACCAGCACCACGAACGCCCACCAGCGGTGGATGAACTGGACGGTGATCGGATTGTCGACAAAATTGCGCAGGAAGGGCTCAAGCCACGGCGCGGCGCTGGGATAGAGTTCATCCCCCATCAGCGGCCAGCTGTTGAAGGCATAGCCCGCGTCCAGCCCGGCGACATAAGCGCCGAACAGCAATTGCAGCAGCAGCGCCGCGAACGCCCACAGGCCCAGCGTCGGCACCCGGCGCGGCCTCGCCCCCGCCGAACGCAGGTCGAGCGCGGTCCACAGTGCCCAGCCGAAGATGAACAGCGCGGTCAGCAGATGCACGGCCAGGCGCACATGGCTGACGTCGGTCCGCTCGGTCAGCCCGCTCGCCACCATCCACCACCCGATCGCGCCCTGCACGCAAACCAGCAGGAAAATGCTTCCCGTCCGCCAGCCATAGCCGGCAGGGATCGCCTTCTTGGCCGCGAACCAGACCAGCGGCAGAAGCGCGGCCAACCCGATCACCCGCCCCAGCTGGCGGTGCACCCACTCCCAGAAGAAGATGTTCTTGAAGTCCGCCAGGCTCATGCCGCGGTTGATCTGCTGATATTCGGGAATGCGCTTGTAGAGCTCGAATTCACGAAGCCACTGGGCCTCGGTG
The DNA here is from genome assembly GCF_023380025.1 of Sphingomonas glaciei. Lineage (NCBI taxonomy): Bacteria > Pseudomonadati > Pseudomonadota > Alphaproteobacteria > Sphingomonadales > Sphingomonadaceae > Sphingomonas > Sphingomonas glaciei. Next base: position 750,463 of record NZ_CP097253.1, on the reverse strand, counting down.
ACAGGCGGAATGGCGCCGCTAATCGGCTTCCACTCGGTGATCGACAGTCCGCTCTCGGTCAGCCGGGTGATTCCGCCGACCACCACCATCACGATTATCAACCCGCACAGCGTCAGCAGCCAGTTCGAAACGGCGAGCGGTCGCGCAGTCGGGCGGGGCAGGGCGGCATCGGTCATCAGGCGGCCATATGGTCGCGTCGCGAAAATCGGGCAAGCGGACCAATTGTCCACCCCTTTGGTGCAACAAACCGCTTACGAGACGTTGTAACCTTCGCAATGTTGCACTATAACATCGACACGCGACGATGAGTGAAACGCACGCCTCGAACCCTCTCTGGGACCGGCTGGCCATTGGCCTGTCCGGGCTGTGCCTCGTCCACTGCCTCGCCACCACCGTCCTGCTAGCCTTCGTGTCGGCGTTCGGCGGGCTGCTCGGGTCGCACTGGATTCACGAGATCGGCCTCACCCTCGCCATGTGCCTCGGCGCCTTCGCCCTTGGCCGCGGTATACTGGAGCATGGCTTTGTCATGCCCAGCGCGGTCGGCGGCATGGGCCTGGGCGTGATGGCCGGCTCGCTGACCCTTCCGCACGACGGGACCGAGGCGGTTGCCACCATGCTCGGCGTGATGATCCTCGCGCTCGGCCACGACCTCAACCGCCGCGGCACCGCGCATCCGTTCGGCCGCCGGGCCTAGCCTTCGCCCTCGATCGCCGGTGCCTGCGTCAGGTAACGCGGCGTCTCGGGCGGCAGCAGCTTCGCCAGCACCCCCATCCACGCCATCGTGATGCCCACCGGCCACCAGAACCAGACCAGCACCGCCGCGGTCACGTTCCAGGCGGTGATCGCCCGGTAACGCCGCGTCAGCCGCGCCAGATAGGCCGGGTCCAGCCGCGCATCGACATGGCCGTGGGCATTGCCGACCGTCCATTTGAGCAGCCAGGTCAGTGACGTCAGCGCCAGGCTGCAGGCCAGGAACGCCGCCGAATCCGGCACCGCCTCGGCATGCAGCAGGCTTTCGGTGAAGGCCCGGACCGGAAAGGCGATATAGCCGATCATGGTCAGGAAGAGCACCGTCGCCAGCAGGAAATAATGGCCGGTCGTGCGGTAGATCGCGCCCGAGAAATGATGGTGCACCCAGTAGAGGCCGATCACCATGCTCGCGAGCAGGTAGTTGAGGTTTTCCGGCCACCCCTCCACCAGCCGCCCGCCGAACCCCGCGCCCGATCCCTGCAGCGAGGGCAGGGCGACGTTGAAGATCGGCAGGGTGAAGGCGATGGCGAACACCCCGTCGGCGAATGCCTCCATCCGCGCGGTGCCGCGCGTCGCGCCCTCGCCCTCGTGGTCGTCGCGCCGAACGGGGGCCTGGGGATCGGGTTCTGCCATGGGGCCGCAACGGGCCACGGCGCCTGCTGGTTCACTTGTGGAACCGCCGCCCGCGCGCCTATATACGCCCATGGCCAGGCATGATCATCACGACGGCGGCGGCGCGGACCTTAAGAGCGCCGCGCGGGACCGGCTGACCGAGAGCGGCGAGCAGTGGACCGGGATGCGCGAAGCGGTGTTCGACGCGCTTGCCGGCTTCGACCGTCCCGCCAGCGCCTATGACATCGCCGAAGCCGTCAGCAAGGCGCAGGACCGCCGGGTCGCCGCCAACAGTGTGTACCGCATCCTCGACCTGTTCGTCGGCGCCAACCTTGCCCGCCGGGTCGAAAGTGAAAACGCCTATGTTGCGAACAACCACCCGGGCTGCCTGCACGATTGCATTTTCCTGATCTGCGACAATTGCGGCCAGGCCAAGCACATCGACGATGACAGCATCGCGGACAACGTCCGCAAGGCCGCGGAGAAAAGCGGCTTTTCCCCCAGCCGCCCAGTGATCGAAGTGCGCGGCCTTTGCGAGGATTGCGGCTAGGCCCTCCGCCGGGGGGCCAGTCACGAGCGGACACGTTGAACGGGATCGAAGCCATTGCGGCGGCGCTGGGCGTCGTCAACGTGCTGCTGGTGGTGCGCCGCAGCCTGTGGAACTACCCGTTCGGGCTGGCGATGGTCGCCCTCTATTTCTTCGTCTTCTTCGACGCGCGGCTCTATTCCGACGCGCTGCTGCAGATCTTCTTCTTCGCGGTGCAGCTCTACGGCTGGTGGGCCTGGGCGCGGGCCGACCGCGCCGATGACCGGCATATCCTCGTCGAGCGGCTGGCTGGCCGCGAACGTGCGTGGTGGGCCGGAGGCATCCTGCTCGCCGCCGCCGCCTGGGGCACGGCGATGGCCAGCCTCACCGATGCCGCCGCGCCGCATGTCGACGGCGGCATCGCGGTCGCCAGCGTCGCCGCGCAGATCCTCCAGTCGCGCCGCAAGGTCGAATGCTGGTGGCTGTGGATCGCGGTCGACCTCGCCGCTATCCCGCTCTTCCTCTCGCGCGGTCTGGCCGTCACCGCCGCGCTTTATGGCATTTTCCTCGTGCTCGCCTTGCTCGGTCTGCGCGAATGGCAGCGAAAGGTCGTGCAGGCGTGAAGCGCGGTTTCGTTCTCGGCAAGTTCATGCCGCTCCACGCGGGTCATCTCTCCCTGATCCGCTCTGCCGCCGCGCTGGTCGAGGAACTGACGATCCTCGTCTGCGCGCTGCCCGACGATCCCATCCCCGGCGAGATCCGGCTGCAGTGGATGCGCGACACCTTTCCCGGCTGCCGGATCGCCTATCACAGCGATCCCGCTTGCCCGCAGCAGCCCGCAGACAGCCCGCATTTCTGGCAGGAATGGACCCGGATCGTCCGCCACCATCATCCCGAACCGATCAACCGCCTGTTCGCCGGCGAGGACTACGGCGCCGAACTCGCCCGCCGTCTGGCGGCCTTCTTCGTGCCGCTCGGCGGGCGCGTGCTCGGTGCCGACGCGAACGGCATCGGCGGCCTGTCGGGAAGCGCGATCCGGGCCGACTGGTGGAGCCACTGGAAATGGCTGCCCGAGCCGGTCCGCGACTATTATTCGCTCTCCGTCGTGCTTCACGGCGTCGAGAGCGTCGGCAAGTCCACGCTCGCGCAGCGCCTCGCCGACCATTACGACACGGTCATGGTCGCCGAATATGGCCGCGCCCATTGCGAGGCGCACGGCACCGACTGCCGGGAGGAGGACCTCACCCTCATCGGCCTCACCCAGCAGGCCGAGATCGAGGCCGCCCGCCCGTGGTGCAACCGCCTGCTCATCGCCGACACCGACGCCCTGATGACCGCCGCCTGGTCGCAGATGATGATCGGCTTCGTCCCCGATCATCTCGTCTGCCACCGCAAGTCCGACCTCTACCTGATGCTGGGGGCCGACGCACCTTTCGTCGACGACGGGACCCGGGTGTTCGGCGACCCCGCCAAGCGCAACCGCTTCGACGTCGTCGCCCGCGACGTGCTCAAGCTGACCCGGGTCCCCACCGTGGCCATCGAAGGCGATTACGACGCCCGCTTCGAAGCCGCCAAGGCGGCGATCGACGACCTTGTCGCCAGCCGCCGCTCGCCAGTCGCACCCGCGGCCTAAGGACCTATTCGACTTGGCCTTCATGAAGGTCTAGGAACTCAACCCTATGAATTCGCGACCCGACACTCCGCTCCTCGACACGGTCAACACCCCGGCCGACATCCGGGCCCTCGACAAGAGCCAGCTGCCCCAGCTCTGCGACGAGCTTCGCCAGGAAGTGATCTCCGCGGTCTCGGTCACCGGCGGCCACCTCGGCGCCGGCCTCGGCGTGGTCGAACTGACCGTCGCCATCCACTATGTGTTCGACACACCCAGCGACAAATTGGTCTGGGACGTCGGCCACCAATGTTATCCGCACAAGGTCGTCACCGGCCGCCGCGACCGCATCCGTACCCTGCGCATGGGCGGTGGCCTGTCGGGCTTCACCAAGCGCTCAGAGAGCGAATATGACCCGTTCGGCGCGGCCCACAGCTCGACCAGCATCTCGGCCGCGCTTGGCTTTGCAGTCGCCTCCCGGCTCGAGGGCGCCAACCGCCGCTCGATTGCGGTGATCGGCGACGGCGCCGCCACCGCCGGCATGGCGTTCGAGGCGATGAACAATGCCGAGGCGGGCGGCAGCCGGCTGATCGTCATCCTTAACGACAACGACATGTCGATCGCCCCGCCGGTCGGCAACCTTCGCAACGCGCTCGCCCGACTCGTGTCGAGCAACAAGTATCTCAGCCCGCGCAAGCTCGCCGCGCGCCTCGCCGGCCACCTCCCCAAGCCGATGCGCAACGCCGCCGAGCGGCTGGAGGAATTCGCCCGCGGGATGGTCACCGGCGGCACCCTGTTCGAGGAACTGGGCTTCTATTACGTCGGCCCGGTCGACGGCCACGATATCCTCAGCCTGGTCGAGATCCTCGAGAACGTCCGCGACAGCGACCACGGCCCGATGCTGATCCACGCCGTCACCCAGAAGGGCAAGGGCTATGCCCCGGCCGAAAGCAGCGCCGACAAATATCATGGCGTGGTCAAGTTCGACGTCGTCACCGGCAAGCAGGAAAAGGGCCCCGGCGGCGGCCCGCCCGCCTACACCCGCGTATTCGCCGACGCCTTGGTCGCCGAGGCCAATCGCGACGAGAAGATCGTCGCCATCACCGCCGCCATGCCCGGCGGCACCGGCCTCGACGTGTTCGGCGCCGCGCACCCGACCCGGATGTTTGACGTCGGCATCGCCGAGCAGCATGCGGTGACCTTCGCCGCCGGCCTCGCCGCCGAAGGCTTCCGCCCGTTCTGCGCCATCTACTCGACCTTCCTCCAGCGCGCCTACGACCAGGTGGTCCACGACGTCGCGATCCAGAATTTGCCGGTCCGCTTCGCGATGGACCGCGCCGGGCTGGTCGGGGCCGACGGCGCGACCCACGCCGGCTCGTTCGACCTCGCCTACCTCTGCACGCTGCCGAACTTCGTGGTGATGGCCGCGGCCGACGAGGTCGAGCTCACCCACATGGTCCACACCATGGCGCTCCACGACAGCGGCCCGATCGCGGTCCGCTACCCGCGCGGCAACGGCGTCGGCCTCCCGCTCCCGGCCGAGCCCCAGCAGCTCGAGATCGGCAAGGGCAGGGTGGTCCGCGAAGGCAAGACCGTCGCCATCCTCTCGCTCGGCACCCGCCTCGAGGAAGCCCAGAAGGCCGCCGACCAGCTTGAAAGCATGGGCCTCAGCACCACCGTCGCCGACATGCGCTTCGCCAAACCCCTCGACGAAGCGCTGATCCGCAAGCTCCTCACCACCCACGAAGTCGCGGTGACGATCGAGGAAGCGGCCGTCGGCGGCTTCGGCGCCCACGTCCTGACTCTCGCCAGCGACGAAGGCCTGATCGATGCCGGCCTCAAACTGCGCACCATGCGCCTGCCCGACGCCTTCCAGGACCAGGACAATCTGACCAAGCAATATGACGACGCCGGCCTCAACGCCCCGCACATCGTCGACACCGTCCTGAAAGCCCTCCGCCGCAACAGCGTCGGCGTGGAGAACGGAGCGCGGGCGTAAGAACAGAAGGCAGTTTGAACGCGAAGGCGCGAAGAAGTGAAGGAAGGCGCGAAGGACGTCGGGGATATTGAGGCAGTCGCGCGGATCGCCGTCGACTGCGGCCTTCAGGTCCATCGGGAGCTTGGCCCCGGGCTACTAGAGAATGTTTACGAAACGCTGCTTGCCGCCAAATTGGAAAAGCACGGCCTGCTTGTCGAGCGCCAGAAGGTGCTTCCGATCGACCTACCCGATCTCAAACTTGATGCCGCATACCGCGTTGATCTGTTGGTTGGAGGAAGATTGATCATTGAGATCAAGGCGCTGGAGCGCCTTGCTTCTCTTCATTCGGCCCAATTACTTACTTATCTTCGCCTCTCAAAACAGCCCGTAGGGCTGCTTATGAACTTTGGCGGAGAAACCTTCCGGCAAGGGCTCCGCCGGGTCGTCAACGGGATGGCCGGCACCGCATGACCCTTCGCGCCTTTCCTTCTCCTTCGCGCCTTCGCGTTCAAACTGCCTTCTTGCTTCGACCATGAAACAACGCGTCGATCAGGCCCTCGTCGACCGCGGCCTCGCCGAGTCCCGGTCGCGCGCCCAGGCCCTCATCATGGCCGGCCTCGTGTTCGCCGGGGAGCGCAAGATTGCCAAGGCCGGCGACACCATCCCCGCCGATGCCCCGCTCGACGTGCGCGGCAAGGATCACCCGTGGGTCAGCCGCGGCGGGCTGAAGCTGGTCGGCGGGCTCGACCATTTCGCCCTCGACCCGGCTGGCGCCACCTGCCTCGACGTCGGCTCCTCGACCGGCGGCTTCACCGACGTCCTGCTCGCTCGCGGAGCAAGCAAAGTCTTCGCCGTCGATGTCGGCACCAACCAGCTCGCCTGGAAGCTGCGCCAAGACCCGCGAGTCGTCGTGCTTGAGCAGACCAACGCCCGTCACCTCACAGCTGAACAGATCCCCGAGCCCATCGACCTGCTGGTCTGCGACGCCAGCTTCATCGCGCTGCACAAGGTCCTCGACAAGGCGATCGACTTCGTCCGCACCGATGGCCAGGCGCTGCTCCTCGTCAAACCCCAGTTCGAGGCCGGCCGCAGCGAGGTGGGGAAGGGCGGCGTCGTCCGCGACTCCCTCGTCCACGCCCGTGTCTGCGACGAAGCGGCGCGATGGATCACGGGCCGGGGGTGGCGCATAATGGGCGTGACCCAAAGCCCGATCACCGGGCCAGAAGGCAATGTCGAATTCCTCCTCGCAGCTCGGAAGGGACCTGAAGTTGATCGCCCAAGCCACTGAACGCAAAGCCTGGTGGAAGGTGGCGCTGGTCACCGTCCCGGTCATCGTGGTGCTCGGCAACCTGTCGGGCCTGTTGTCCAATTCGGGCTACAGCAACCCCTGGTTCGACGCGGTCAGGAAGCCGGGCTTCATGCCGCCTGGCTGGGTGTTCGGGGTCGCCTGGACAATTCTCTACACGCTGATGGGCCTGTCGGTGGCGATGGTCATTTCCGCCCCCAACTCGGCCTGGCGCCGGCGCGGGCTGATCTTCTTCACCGTCCAGCTGGTCCTCAACTATCTGTGGTCGCCGGTCTTCTTCGGCGCCGCCGCGATCGATGTCGGCTTCCTCATCATCATCGCTATGGCAGTCGCCCTGTGCCTCACCATCTCGCTGTTCTGGCGAGTGGAAAAGGTAGCGGCGCTGCTGCTTCTGCCCTATCTGGCATGGCTGTGCCTGGCGACCGCTCTCAACTTCGAGATCGGACGCCTCAATCCGGGCGCCGACCGGGCGCCGCTGGGGATTACAGGGGGTTAAGGATGCAGTCTCAGAACCGCTTCTTCGAGGATTTGGTCAAGATCATGAACGGTGCCGCGGGGACCGTGGCCGGCATGACCCGCGAGGCGCAGGACGGCATGCGCGAGCGGGCCAAGGAATGGGTCGCCGGAATGGACTTCGTCTCGCGCGACGAGTTCGAAGCGGTGAAGCAGATGGCCGCCACCGCGCGTGAGGAGGTCGAGGCGCTCAAGGCCGAGGTCGCCGCGCTCAAGGGCGGCAAGTTCGGCCGCAAGGCGCCCGAAGGCGACGCCAAGGCCCCGGCCTCGACCGCCGGGGATGCCAAGGCACCCGTCTCGTATGGCGGGGATGCCAAGGCACCCCCGGTCGGCACCACCGGTATCGAGACCCCGGAGGAGTGAGCTTGCCCGCCCGCGACGAGGACAATGCGACCGAGGAGCGCGACGACGGCGCTCCGATCGAGGTGCTCGAAGCTTATTTCGAAGCGCGCGGCTGGCCGTGCGAGCGGACCGGCGACGGCGAGATCGTTGCCTCGGCTCCGGGCAGTTGGGCGCAGTACGAGCTACGCGGCGTGTGGCGACCCGAGGACCAGGTCCTCCAGTTCCTCGCCTTCCCCGACGTCAAGGTTTCCGCCGACAAGCGCGCCGCCATGTACGAGACGCTCGGCTTGGTGAACGAGCAATTGTGGCTCGGCCATTTCGAACTCTGGTCATCGAGCGGGCTGATCGTGTTCCGCTACGCCGCGCTGGTCGATGGCGGCGACGAAGGCCTCAGCTTCGAACAGGCCGAATCGCTCAGCGAAGCCGCGCTCGAGGAGTGCGAGCGCTTCTATCCCGTCTTCCAGTTCGTCCTGTGGGGCGGCAAGACCCCAACCGAGGCGATTCAGGCCGCGCTGATCGAGACCGCCGGCGAGGCCTAGGTCCCAGGGTCGTTGATGCTGGGGGCCATCGAAGCACGCCTGCGCCGATGCCCATCGACTTCGCTCAGGGCGGACGAAAAGACAGCTGAAGCTTGCAAAGTAGGATTTCCCCTGCTCCGTCTTCCGAACCGACCGGACTGAGTGGCGAATCGAAAACGGCGAAAAACCGTCAATTCTGACATGCCGTCACCTGTGACTTTTGTGACCTTGTTCATCTAACGAAGCGAGCCGACCCATGACGCAAAACCTCTTCATCGGCTGCGGGAACATGGGTTCGGCGATGGTCGCCGGGTGGCTGGTCGCCGGAGAGGATCCCGCCAGCTTCACCGCGGTCCGCCCCAGCGGCACCCCCGTTCCCGGGATCCGCACCGTCCGCTCGGTGGGTGAAGCCGACCTCATGCCCGACCGCATCGTCCTCGGCTTCAAGCCCCAGCAATTGCGCGACCTCGCCCCTGACGTGGCCCGCTGGGTGACCTCGCGTACGACAATCATCTCGATCCTCGCCGGCGCCGACATGGCGACCCTGAAAGGCTATTTCCCCCGCGCCCGCGCAATCGTCCGGGTCATGCCCAACCTTCCGGTCGCCGTTCGCCGCGGCGTGCTGCCCTTGCTGTGTTCGGACCCGGCGCTTCAGTCCGAACTCCAGCCATGGTTCTCCATGCTCGGCTTCGCGCCCTGGTGCGCCTCGGAGGAAGAATTCGGCGCGATCGGCTTCGTCGCCGGTTCGACCCCCGCCTATGTCGCCCGCTTCATCGCCGCGTTCGCCGCGGCGGGCGAGGGCAGGGGCCTCGACGCCGGTATCGCGCTCACCGCCGCGCGTGAGGCGGTGCTCGGCTCGGCCTGGCTGGCGGCAAGCAGCGGGGAGCCGATGACCGACCTCGCCCGCCGTGTGACCAGCCCCAACGGCACCACCGAAGCCGGATTGAAGGTGCTCGACGCCGAACTTCCCGGCCTGATCGACCGCACGCTCGCCGCCGCCACCGCGCGATCGGCCGAACTTGCGGCGGAGACCCGCGGCTCCTAAGCGCGACGGAGGCAATTCGAGGGAAGATATAGTGAGCTACGACGACCGCGACGGCTGGATCTGGTTCGACGGCAAGCTGGTGCCGTGGCGCGAAGCCAACGTCCACGTCCTCACCCATGCCCTCCATTACGCTTCCAGCGTGTTCGAGGGCCAGCGCGCCTATGGCGGCAAGATCTTCCGCCTGTCCGACCACAGCGCCCGCCTGCGCCGCTCGGCCGAGTTGATCGGTTTCGAACTGCCGTGGAGCGTCACCGAAATCGACGCGGCCTGCGAGGAAGTGCTTCGCGCCAACGACCTCGTCGACGCCTACATGCGCCCGGTCGCCTGGCGCGGGTCGGAGAGCATGGGGGTGAACCCGATCGGGACCAAGCCGCACCTCGCCATCGCCGCGTGGAACTGGGGCAAATATTATCCGCCCGAAAAGGCCGCCAAGGGCATCCGCCTCGACCTCGCCGAATGGCGCCGTCCCGCGCCCTACACCGCACCGACGCAGAGCAAGGCTGCGGGCCTCTACATGATCGCCAGCATGTCCAAGGCCAAGGCCGACGCCGGCGGGTTCGACGACGCGCTGATGATGGACTGGCGCGGCCAGGTGGCGGAGGCGACCGGCGCCAACGCCTTCTTCCTTCGCGACGGCGTGATCCACACCCCGACGCCCGACTGCTTCTTGAACGGGATCACTCGCCAGACCCTGATCGACCTGGCGCGCCGCCGCGGGGTCGAGGTCCAGGAGCGGGCGATCTGGCCGGAGGAGCTCGAAAGCTTCGAAGGCTTCTTCCTCACCGGCTCGGCCGCCGAAGTCACCTTTGTCCAGTCGGCGGGTCCGTGGCGGTTCGAGATTACCTCGCTGCAGCAGCAACTGGCCAAGGACTATGACGACCTGGTGAACGGCCGCCTCGCCTGACGCTTGCCCCTCTCTCCGGCAAAGCTAATGTCGGGGTGAGGGGGAACTCGATTTGGCGACCACGGCAGCACCAACGGACAATTACGTCGTAGACCCCAAGCGCGATCGGCTGGTGATCACCGCCAGCGCGCTCGGCACCGTCTTCGAATGGTACGATTTCTTCGTCTACGGCATCCTCGCAGCGCTGCTCGGCCGCCTGTTCTTCCCCGCCGACAACCCCACTGCCGCGACACTCGCCAGCTTGGCCGCCTTCGGTGCCGGCTTCGGGGTCCGGCCGCTCGGCGCCTTGCTATTTGGCTGGTTCGGCGACCGGATCGGCCGCAAATACACCTTCCTCGTCACCATCTCCCTGATGGGCGGCGCCACCGCGGCGATCGGCTTTCTCCCGACTTACGAAAAGGCCGGCCTGCTCGCGCCGATCCTGCTGGTCAGCCTCCGCCTGCTCCAGGGTCTGGCGCTAGGCGGCGAATATGGCGGCGCTGCCATCTACGTCGCCGAACACGCCCCGCCGAACAAGCGCGGCCAATATACCAGTTGGATCCAGGTCAGCGTGGTCGGGGGCTTCCTCCTTAGCCTGATCATGGTCTTGGCCTGCCGCGGCGCGCTGACGCCGGATGAGTTCGACGCCTGGGGCTGGCGCATCCCGTTCCTCGCCAGCATCATCATGCTCGCGATCTCGCTCTACATCCGGATGAAGCTGAACGAGAGCCCGGTGTTCAAGGCGATGAAGGAAGCCGGCACCACCAGTCGCAACCCGTTCAAGGACAGCCTAACCTATCCCGGCAACATCAAGCGGGTCCTGGTCGCCCTGTTCGGCGTCGCGGCGGGCCTGACCGTCATTTACTACACCAGCCAGTTCGGCACCCTCTACTTCCTTCAGGGGACTGCCCGTGTCGGCGAGACCGAGGCGCTGCTGTACATGGCCGCCGGCGCCTCGCTCGCCGCACCGCTCTATGTCGGCTTCGGCGCCTTGTCGGACCGGGTGGGACGCAAGAAGATTCTGCTAACCGGCTATGCCCTGACACTGGTGCTGCTGTTCCCCCTGTTCCACCTGATGGCCGACGGCGCCAATCCCGCGCTTGCCCGTGCGACGCAGACCAATCCGGTAACGCTGGAGCTTCCCGCCGATTGCGACTTCAACGTCTTCGCCTCCAAGCATCGCACACCCTGCGCGCAGGCGCTCAACTACCTGTCCAAGCGCGGCGTCAGCTACGCCAAGGCAAATTCCGGGACGGTTGCCTTGCGCGTCGGGAACCAGCGGGTCGAAGGCTTCGACCAGGCGACCTACACCGCGACGCTGGCCGCCGCCGGTTATCCCGACAAGGCCGACCCAGCCGAGAAGCAACCGTGGAAGATCATCCTGGCGGTAGCGGTGATGGTCGCGCTGTCGGCGATGACCTACGGCCAGGTCGCCGCGATCCTGGTGGAGATGTTCCCGGCCCGCATCCGCTATACCTCGATGAGCGTGCCGTATCACATCGGCTCCGGCTACTTCGGCGGATTCCTGCCGTTAATCAGCCAGTACATCGTAGTGCGGACCGGCGATGCCTATGCCGGCCTGTGGTACACGATCGCGGTGGTGATCATGGCCTTCATCGTCAGTGCGATCTGGCTCCCCGAGACGCACCGCAAGCAACTCGATTGAGGAGGGCAGCGGTGCGCTGCAAAGGCTTCCCGCGCCGATTTACTTCGCTATAAGCCGCCCGCGCATTGGGGCGTCGCCAAGTGGTAAGGCACCGGTTTTTGGTACCGGCATTCGCAGGTTCGAATCCTGCCGCCCCAGCCAGCCGCCCAGAATCCCGGCCAAGTTGCTGTCATCCATGCCGTTCCTGACCGCAGGCCCTTGCCGGACCGTGACCCGGAAGCCATATCTGGTCCACATCCTCGCTTGGGCAACGCAACGCGTTAAGCCTTCGGAGAGTTTGTATCGGGCAGACAAGCGGGCTAGGTTGCCCATCCGGGCGCTGCGGTGCCTGGCGACACAAGGACGATTATGACCAAGCTTTCCGGTGGCGACGGCAAGAGCACCCTCTACTGCAGCTTCTGCGGCAAGTCGCAGCATGAAGTGCGCAAGCTCATCGCCGGGCCGACCGTCTTCATCTGCGACGAGTGCGTCGAGCTGTGCAACGACATCATCCGCGAGGAGAGCAAATCCGCGCTGGTGAAGACCCGTGACGGCGTTCCGACGCCGGCGGAGATCTGCAAGGTGCTCGACGACTATGTGATCGGCCAGAACCGCGCCAAGCGCGTGCTGTCGGTCGCCGTGCACAATCATTACAAGCGGCTCAACCACGGCTCCAAGAGCGGCGCCGAGGTCGAGCTTGCCAAGTCGAACATCCTGCTGATCGGGCCGACGGGCTGCGGCAAGACCCTGCTCGCGCAGACGCTTGCGCGGATCCTCGACGTGCCCTTCACCATGGCCGACGCTACCACGCTGACCGAAGCGGGCTATGTCGGCGAAGACGTCGAGAACATCATCCTCAAGCTGCTCCAGGCCTCCGACTATAATGTCGAAAAGGCTCAGCGCGGGATCGTCTACATCGACGAGATCGACAAGATCAGCCGCAAGTCGGACAATCCCTCGATCACCCGCGACGTTTCGGGCGAGGGCGTTCAGCAGGCGCTGCTGAAGCTGATGGAAGGCACCACCGCCTCCGTTCCCCCGCAGGGAGGCCGCAAGCATCCGCAGCAGGAATTCCTGCAGGTCGACACCACCAACATCCTGTTCATCTGCGGCGGCGCCTTCGCGGGTCTCGAAAAGATCATCGGCGACCGCCTTCAGGGCAAGTCGATCGGCTTCGGCGCACATGTCGCCGGGCCGGACGAGCGGAAGACCGGGCAGGTGCTCAAGAATTGCGAGCCCGAGGATTTGCTGAAGTTCGGGCTCATCCCCGAATTCATCGGCCGTCTGCCGGTGATCGCGACGCTCGAGGATCTCGACGAAGCGGCGCTGGTGAAGATCCTGATCGAGCCGAAGAACGCGCTGGTGAAGCAATATGCCAAGCTGTTCGACATGGAGGAGGTCGAACTGGCCTTCTCCGACGACGCGCTGAATGCGGTCGCGCGCAAGGCTATCGAGCGCCGGACGGGAGCCCGCGGGCTGCGTTCGATCCTCGAGGCGATCCTGCTCGACACCATGTTCGACTTGCCGGGCATGGACGGGGTCGAGAAGGTCCACGTCGACAAGGACGTGGTTGCCGGCACCAAGGAGCCGGTCCGCGTCTACGCTAACCGCGAGCAGAAGGACGACGCGGCCGCCTGATCGCCAGGCGCCTCGGCGGGAGTCGGGGCGCCTGCGGTTGCACTTTGGCGGGTCCTGCGCTATCGGCCGCCCCGTCCTCAAGTGACACACATCGATGAGCGCCTTTCGGGGCACGCTGGCCGGCGAGGTTTCGCCCGCCGGCGCGTTTTTGTTTTGCGTCCGTCGATACCGGAGTTGAGTGCATGTTCGAGACCCTGAGCGACCGCCTTGGCGGCGTATTCGATAAGCTTCGCGGCCGCGGCGCCCTCAATGAGGACGACGTCCGCGCCGCCATGCGCGAAGTCCGCGTCGCGCTGCTCGAAGCCGACGTGGCGCTGCCAGTCGCCCGCGATTTCGTCGACACCGTCACCAGCCGCGCGGTCGGGCAGGAAGTGCTGCGCTCGGTCACCCCGGGCCAGCAGGTCGTCAAGATCGTCAACGACGCGCTGGTCGAGATGCTCGGCGCCGACAGCAGCGAGCTCGAACTCAACGTTTCGCCGCCGGCGATTGTGATGATGGTCGGCCTGCAGGGCTCGGGCAAGACGACCTCGACCGCCAAGTTGGCCAAGCGCCTTGCGACCAAGGACCGCAAGAAGGTCCTGATGGCCAGCCTCGACGTCGCCCGTCCGGCGGCGCAGGAGCAGTTGGCGGTGCTCGGCCGTCAGGCGGGTGTCGACACGCTTCCGATCGTGCCCGGGCAGTCGCCGGTCGATATCGCCCGCCGCGCGCTGCAGTCGGCGAAATTGCAGGGCTATGACGTCCTGCTGCTCGACACCGCCGGCCGTCTCCACGTCGACGACGCGTTGATGGGCGAGATGAAGGCGGTGGCCGAGGTCAGCCGACCGGCCGAGACGCTGCTCGTGGTCGACAGCCTGACCGGTCAGGACGCGGTTAACGTCGCTAAGGGCTTCTCCGATCAGATCGACCTGACCGGCGTCATCCTCACCCGCATGGACGGCGACGCCCGCGGCGGTGCGGCGTTGTCGATGCGCGCGGTCACCGGCAAGCCGATCAAGTTCGCCGGCACGGGCGAGGGCCTCGACGCGATCGAGCCGTTCCATCCGAGCCGGGTTGCCGGCCGCATCCTCGGCATGGGCGACGTCGTCAGCCTGGTCGAGCGCGCTGCCGAGACCATCAAGGTCGAGGAAGCCGAAGCGCTCGCGGCCAAGATGGCCAAGGGCAAGTTCGATCTCGACGACCTGCGCATGCAGCTTCAGCAGATGCAGCGCATGGGCGGCCTTGGCGCGCTCGCCGGCATGATGCCCGGCATGAAGGGCATGAAGGGCGCGATGGAAAAGGCGCAGGACGGCAAGGCGCTGGTCCACCTCGAAGCCATGCTGTCGTCGATGACCGCCAAGGAGCGGGCCAAGCCGGCGTTGATCAATGCCAAGCGCAAGATCCGCATCGCCAAGGGTTCGGGCCGGACCGTCCAGGACGTCAACAAGCTCCTGAAGATGCACCAGGAAATGGAAGGCGCGATGAAGCGCCTCAAGAAGATGGGCGGGCTTGGCAAGCTCGCGGCGCTGTTCGGCAAGGGCGGCATGGAGGGCGCGATGGGCGGCCTCCTGCCCGGTGCCGGCGCACCCGGGCTGCCGGGTCTGCCCGGTGGCTCTACCCCCTTCGGACTGCCCCCCGGCGGTCACAAATTTGGCAAGAAATAACAGAAACCTAAGAGAAGGATTGAACAGATGGCAGTAGCAATTCGCCTGGCTCGTGGCGGCTCCAAGAAGCGCCCTTATTACCGCGTCGTCGTGACGGACAGCCGCAACTCGCGCGATGGGCGCTTCATCGAGAAGGTCGGCACCTACAACCCGCTGCTGGCGAAGGATTCGCCCGAGCGCGTGAAGCTCGACGCCGACCGCATCACGCATTGGCTGAGCGTTGGCGCTCAGCCGACCGACCGCGTTGCCCGCTTCCTCGACGCCGCCGGCCTCAAGGAGCGCGCCGCGCGCAGCAACCCAAACAAGGGCAAGCCGGGCGAGAAGGCCACCGAGCGCGCCGAAGAGCGTGCGACCAAGGCCGCTGAAGCGGCCGAGGCTGCTGCCGCTGCCGCTGCCGCGCCGGCCGAAGAGCCCGCCGCTGAAGAGCCTGCCGCCGAAGCTCCCGCAGCCGAAGAGGCTCCGGCCGCCGAGGAAGCTCCGGCCGCCGAGGCTCCGACCGAAGAAGTCAGCGCTCCGACCCAGCCTGAGCCGGCCGAGGGCAGCGATGACGCCGCTCCGGCCGAGGGCGCCGAAAAGGCCGAAGGCTAAGACAGGTCCCTCGACTTCGCTCGGGACAAGCGGCGTTTGAAGCCGTTCGTGTCGGGCGAAGTCGAGACTTACCCAAGATGACCCGCATCACCCTTGCCGCGATCGCCGGCGCCCACGGCGTCCGCGGCGAAGTGCGCCTGAAGCTATTCGCCGATGGTGCCGAGGCGCTGTCGGCCCACGACGTCGTGCTGGTCGATGGCGCCCCGCGCCGTCTTCTGCACGTCGGTGGGACCGCCAAGAGCCCGACGGCACGGCTCGAGGGCGTCGCCGACCGTTTGGCGGCCGAGAGCCTTCGCGGCACCCTCATCGAGGTCGAGCGTGACGCCTTGCCGCCACTCGAAGAGGGCGAATATTATCACTCCGACCTGCTCGGTTTGCCATGCTTCGACCAGGACGGCGGTGCTGTCGGCTCGGTATCTGCGGTCGAGAATTTCGGGGCAGGGGACCTGCTTGAGATCGAACTGGAAGGCGGCAGGAAATCGCTGATCCCGTTCAAGCCCGGCATCGCCGACTTGCAAGACGGCCGCATCGTCCTCGATCCTGCCTTCCTTGCCTGAGCGCCAAGCCCACTAACGCACCCTTAACCCTCGCCGTCTAACCCACACTCCCGTCACCTGACGCGAAGTGGGGCCATGGACGACCTGATTGCCGATTTCGTCTCCGAATGCCGGGACATGCTGGAAAGCCTCGGCGGGGAGA
The DNA here is from genome assembly GCF_023380025.1 of Sphingomonas glaciei. NCBI lineage: Bacteria > Pseudomonadati > Pseudomonadota > Alphaproteobacteria > Sphingomonadales > Sphingomonadaceae > Sphingomonas > Sphingomonas glaciei. Next base: position 734,171 of record NZ_CP097253.1, on the reverse strand, counting down.
TCGTCGCCTGGGAGGCCGCTCCGCAGGACCGCGCAAGGCTCGACTGCATCTTCCGCTTTGTCCACACGGTAAAGGGCAATTGCGGCTTCTTCGAATTCCCGCGCCTGGAGGCGCTTAGCCACGCGGCCGAGGACGCGCTGGCCGACGTGCGCGCCGGCCGTCGCCAGCCCGATGCCACCCTGGTCAGCGCGGTTCTCGCCGTCATCGACCGCATCGGCGAAATGGTGGAAGTCATCGCCAGCGGGTCGCCCCTACCTGACGGACATGACGACGACCTGATAGAAGCGCTGAAGCCAGGCGCCGAGCAGGCCCCCGCCGCGGCCCCGGTGGCCAGCGCTGCCAGCGCCGCGCCGCAGGGCCAGGCCGCACCTCGCACTATCCGCCTCTCGGTCGACCTCCTCGACCGCATGATGAGCGGCGTCTCGGACCTCGTGCTTGCCCGCAACGAACTCGCCCGCCGGCTTCGTGACAGCAGCACCGACGTCACCGTCGACAGCGCCTTCGAGCGGATGAGCGGCATCATCGCCGAGATGCGCGACGCCATCACCCGCACCCGCATGCAGCGGATCGAAAGCCTGTTCGTGGGCCTGCCCCGCATGGTTCGCGACCTGTCGGCGGAGCTTGGGCGACAGGTGCTGATCGACATCGATGGGGGCGACGTCGAACTCGACCGCGAGATGATCGAGATGATCCGTGACCCATTGACCCATATCGTCCGCAACGCCGTCGATCACGGGATCGAGGCGCCGGCCGAGCGGCTCAAGGCCGGCAAGCGCGAAATCGGCCTGCTCAGCGTGTCGGCTCGCCAGTCGGGCAACCAGATCCTGATCGACATCGTCGATGATGGCCGCGGGATCGACGGCGCGCGGCTGGTCGACAAGGCCATTTCGGCGGGCATCATCGACCGTGGAGAAGCCGCCCGGCTCAGTCCGAAGGAGCAGTTGCACCTGATCTTCGAAGCCGGCCTGTCGACCGCCGTCTCCGTCACCAGCATTTCCGGGCGCGGGGTCGGGATGGACGTGGTTCGATCCAACGTCGAGCGGATCGGCGGCGTGGTCGAGGTCGATTCGACCCCCGGACAGGGCACCCGGATGACGCTGCGCGTCCCGCTGACCCTGACCATTATTCCGGCCCTCACCGTGTCGATCGGTTCGCAGCATTTCGCCATTCCCCGCGTGGCGATCGAGGAGATCGTGCGCGCGCGCGGAGACAGCGTGCAGCTGTCCGAAGTCGGCGGCGCCGGGATCGTCACCATCCGCGGCCGCCGCGTACCCCAACTGGTGCTGGCGGACCTGCTTGGCCTCGACAGCCCCCTGCCTGGCCATGAGCGGACGCTGATCGTGCTCAAGCCCGCCGGCGGCGACGTCTATGCCCTTAGCGTCGACCGGGTGCACGACCATGAGGAACTGGTGGTGAAGCCAGCCGCGCCCGCGGTGATGGCGACCGGCCTCTATGCCGGCACCACGCTGGCCGACGATGGCTCGCCCATCCTGCTGTTCGATCCCGCCGGTCTGGCCCGCGTCGGCGGCGTCCGTTTCGAGGCGCAGGAGCGGAGCGTTCGCCTGCTCGACGATGCTGCGTCGGCAGTCGCCACCGAGGAAGCCACTCCGGTGCTGCTGTTCCGCGACTGCGCCGGATCGCGCCGCGCCATCCGTCTGGGCGTGGTCGACCGGATCGAGGAAGTCCGCGGCTCGAACGTCTCGCTCTCCGCCGGACGGGTGAGGGTGCAACTGGGTGACGACATCCTTCCGCTGGAAGGGCTCGACGCCCTACCGGCACCGGACGCCAAGGTGCGCCTGTTCCGCCTCAGTGACGGCGTGTCTCAGCTTGGTCTCGCCTTCAGCGAGGTAATCGACCTCGAAGCCATCGCCGATCACATCATTTCTTCGGAGGCTCCGGGAATGGTCGAAGGCGTGACCCTGGTAGCGGGTGAGCCGGCCGAATTGGTCGATGCCCACTGGCTGTTCGCTGGTGCCTCCAATGCTACCGGCGGGGACCCGGCCGCCTTGCCGGTATGCCGGCTCGAGCTCAAGGACCCGTGGGTGCGCAACATGCTGCGCCCGATCGTCGAGGCCGCGGGCTACCGGGTGGTGCCGGCCGATGCCGAGGCGGAGGCGGACCTCGCCATCGCCTGGGCCGGATCGGCGAGTGCCCAGCCGGCACGGCGGACCCTGTTCCTCAGCCCCGATGCAGAGGGCGCCGCAAACGAGAACCACGTCTATCGCTACGATCGCGCCGGCCTGCTCCTGGCACTGCGCGATGCGGCTTCCGGAAGGGCTCGCTGAAATGAACGAACTTCTTCTCGTCGTCCGCATCGCCGGGCAGCGCATCGCCTTTCCGGCGGCGAAGGTCGAAAGCGTGGTCGAGCTCGACACGCTGATCCCGGTGCCGCGCGCGGCCGAGCATATCGCCGGTCTCTCAGCGCTGCGCAGCCGCGTCCTCACCGTCATCTGCTGCCGCCGCTCGCTCGGATTGCCGATGGCGGATCTTTCCGGCGGCATCCTCGAAGCTGCGGTCACCGAGGTCGACGGCCATCATTACGCTTTGATCGTGGACGGCGTGGAAGACGTGCTGATCGCGACCAGCGATCCGGCGCCCGTCCGTGCGGCCATGGGCCCAGGATGGGAGCGGGTATCCTCGGGCATGGTCGAGACCGAGGAGGGCGCGCTGCTGGTTATTGACGTCGAAAGCCTGGTGGCAGGCCCCGACGCCGTTCGGCAGGCGGCGTGACAGCCCTTTCTTAACGCTTGGCGGCGTATCCCAAGCTCAACCAGTTCAAGTCAGGACCTAAAGCACGGTGCCAAGCCCCATGAAGACCTGCCTCATCGTTGACGATTCCAAGGTCATCCGGAAGGTTGCCCGCCATATCCTCGAGACGCTGGAGTTCAGCGTCGAAGAGGCCGGGGACGGACGCGAGGCGCTGGAGCGCTGCGAGGCGTCGATGCCCGACGTGGTCCTGCTCGACTGGAACATGCCGGTGATGAGCGGAATGGAGTTCCTCAAGCTGCTTCGCCAGCGCGGCCACGCCGACCAGCCTAAGGTGGTGTTCTGCACCACCGAGAACGACATGGCGCATATCCGTGCCGCGCTTGAGGCGGGGGCCGACGAATATGTGATGAAGCCGTTCGACCGCGAAACGCTGCACATCAAGCTACAGCTCGTCGGCGTCGCCTGAGGACCCTGACCCGTGGCTCCGGCGCTGGCCCGAACAATTGCGGCGTCGCCGTCGGACCGGCGTAACCTGCGGCTGATGATCGTCGACGATTCGATCGTCGCCCGCGCCGTGCTTAGCCGGATGGTCGAGTTTGGCGGCGGGATCGAGATTTCGGCCGTCGCCGGAACCGCCGAAGATGCGGTCGAGGCATTGGCCCACGTGTCCGTTGACGTCATCCTGCTCGACCTGGAGATGCCCGGGGCAGGGGGCCTGAGCAAACTTCCCGACATCATCGCCGCCGCCCGGGGCGCGCGCGTGCTGGTCGTTTCCAGCCTGGCCGAGGACGGTGCCGCGGCGACTGTGAGGGCCCTGGCGCAGGGTGCGGCCGATACGCTGTTGAAGCCCGGCACGGGACGGATTCAGGGCCGCTTTGCCGACATCCTGATCGAGAAGATTCGGGCGCTCGGGCCGGTCGCGGCGGAAGCGCCCGCTTCCGTCCGGCCAGCTCGGATTACCCAGCTGCAGGCAATGGGCGTCGAGCCCTTGTCGCTTCTTGCGGTCGGCGCTTCGACCGGCGGGATCCATGCGCTTGGCCGCTTTTTCGGAGAGCTTCCGGCCAAGCTCGGCGTTCCCATCCTCGTGACCCAGCATCTGCCGGTTCCGTTCATGGATGTGTTCGCACGCCAGCTCAGCACCGCCGCTCGCCGCCCTGCGCATATCGCGGTGGAGGGTGCGATGCTCGTTCCTGACGAGATTGTTATTGCGCCCGGCGACGCGCATCTGACGGTCGAGAGCAGCTCGTCGGGAGCGCTTCGGGTGCACCTGGTCCGCGGCCGTGCGGCGAGCGGGTGCCTGCCGAGCGTCGATCCCATGCTGTCGTCGATCGCTGGTACCGGCCTCACTGGCACCGTGGCAGTGATTCTGTCTGGCATGGGCCGGGACGGGGTCGAAGGCGCGGCGAGCATGGTCCGGGCGGGCGGATCGGTGTTGGTCCAAGACGAGGCAACCAGCGCGGTCTGGGGCATGCCGCGCGCCGTGGCCGAGGCCGGCTTTGCATCGGCCATCTTGCCTCCCGAAAAGCTTGCTCGCCGTGTTGCGTCCCGGATTGGCCCCTTCCATGCAGATAAGTGATTCAAGCTCGCGCATTCTTGCCGGCTTGCTGGAAGCGAGGACGGGCCAGCAACTCACCATGAGCCGGCGCTGGCGGCTCGAGACGGCCTTGTCCCAGTTGCTCCGCGAGCGGGGCATCACCAGCATCGATGAGCTGATCACCATCCTCGTCATGGGCCGCGAACCCAGTCTCTCGACCCGCGTGGTGGAGGCCCTGTTGAACAACGAGACCTACTTCTTCCGCGACCGCACGCCATTCGATCTTGTCCGCACGGCAGCCTTGACCGAGCTCATCCGTCGCCGTGAGGCCACGCGTACGCTTCGCATCTGGTCGGCCGGCTGTTCGGCGGGGCAGGAGGTCTACAGCCTCGCCATGCTGTTCGCGGAGGACCGGGCCCGCTGGGAGGGGTGGAAGATCGACATCCTCGGCACCGATGTCAGCGAAAGCATGGTCGGCCGCGCCCGGGAGGGCAGCTACACCCAGTTCGAGGTGCAGCGTGGGCTCGGCATTCAGCAGATGATCCGCTGGTTCGAAGAAGGGCCGGGCGGCTGGCGCGCGGTGGAAACGTTGCGCAGATCGCTCCGTTTCCAGGTCCACAACATCCTCGAACCCGCGCCGCATCCGGGCAAGTTCGACCTCATCCTTTGCCGCAATGTTCTGCTCTATCTCAATGACAATACACGGAAGAAGGCGTTCGACCGCCTGTCGTCGGCGCTCGCGACCGATGGCTGGCTGATGCTCGGCGCCGGGGAGACGGTGATCGGGCAGGCGCCATCGTTGGAAGCCGACCGCGAGATGCGTGGCCTGTACCGCCACCGCGAGCAGGCGGTGAAGGCCGCCTGACCCCACTGCTCAACTAGGCGCTTGACCTAAGGCGCTTCGACCTGTCCCTTGGCGATCGTGGACGCCATCTATCGCCCATCGCCGAACCATGACGAGCGCGCCGCGCCCGTGTCCATGATCGTGCTTCATTATACCGGCATGCCGACCTGCGAGGGAGCGCTCGATCGGCTTTGCTCGCCGGACGCCAAGGTCTCCGCCCATTATTGCCTGGACGAAGACGGCACTCTCTACAACCTGGTGCCTGAAGAGCGCCGCGCTTGGCATGCCGGCAAGAGCTATTGGCGCGGAGCCCGCGACATCAACAGTGCCAGCGTCGGGATCGAGATCGTCAATCCCGGGCATGAATTCGGTTATCGCCCTTTTCCCGACGAACAGGTCGCCGCCCTCATTCCGCTGGTTGCCCGGATCAAGGAGCGGCACGGCATCGGCCGCGGCAATGTCGTCGGCCACTCCGATATCGCTCCGACCCGCAAGGAGGATCCGGGTGAGCTATTCCCCTGGGAGGCGCTGGCCAAGCGCCGCCTGGCGCTGCCCAGCCCGACCCGCAACCTCATCGATCCGCACTGGTCCGACGCCGCGTTCCTCCTAGCGCTGGAGCGGTTCGGCTATGACGTCAGCGATAGCTGGAAAGCCGTGATCGCCTTCCAGCGCCGGTTCCGGCCCGATTGCATCGACGGCGTCATTGATGGCGAGTGCCGGGCCAAGCTGCTCGCGCTTCTGCTCCCGCGACCGCAGGGCGAGCCCTGACGCTAGGCAAAGCCGCGCGAAGGGACTATCTGGCTCGCAATCCCAAACCAGCTTGAAGAATAAGGACACGCGACCCCATGGCCGCTCAATATGCCTTCGTGATGAAGAGTCTCACGAAGACCTTCCCCGGCGCGAACAAGCCGACCCTCAGCAACATCAACCTGCAGTTCTACCAGGGCGCCAAGATCGGCATCGTGGGTCCGAACGGCGCGGGTAAGTCGACACTGATCAAAATCATGGCGGGTCTCGATACCGATTATACGGGCGAGGCCTGGCCCGGCGAGAACATCACCATCGGTTACCTTGAGCAGGAGCCCGAACTCGACACGTCCAAGACCGTGCTTGAGAATGTCAAGGACGGTGCGCGCGAAGTCGCCGACATGGTCGATCGCTTCAATGCCATCTCGGCCGAGATGGGCGATCCCAAGGACGACACCGATTTCGACGCGCTGATGACCGAGATGGGCGAGCTTCAGGAGAAGATCGACGCGGTCGACGGCTGGACGCTCGACAATCAGCTCGAGATCGCGATGGAGGCCCTTCGCTGCCCGCCTTCTGACAGCCCGGTGAACGACCTGTCGGGCGGTGAAAAGCGCCGCGTGGCGCTGACCCGCCTGTTGATCCAGAAGCCGTCGATCCTGCTGCTCGACGAGCCGACCAACCACCTCGACGCCGAAAGCGTCCAGTGGCTGGAAACCCACCTCAAGGAATATGCCGGCGCGGTGCTGATGATCACCCACGACCGCTACTTCCTCGACAATGTGGTGGAATGGATCCTCGAACTCGATCGCGGATCCTATTATCCGTACGAAGGAAACTACTCCACCTACCTGGAAAAGAAGGCGAAACGCCTCGAGCAGGAATCGCGCGAGGAAAGCGGCAAGCAGAAGGCGCTGCAGCGCGAACTCGAATGGATTCGCCAGACCCCGGCGGCCCGCCAGAGCAAGTCCAAGGCGCGCATCCGCAAGTTCGAGCAGCTCCAGGACGCGCAGGACGACCGCCGGATCGGCAAGGCGCAGATCGTCATCCAGGTGCCCGAACGCCTTGGCGGCAAGGTCATCGAGGTCGAGAACCTGACCAAGGCCTATGGCGACAAACTGCTGTTCGAGAATTTGAGCTTCACCCTCCCGCCGGGCGGGATCGTCGGGGTCATCGGTCCCAACGGCGCGGGTAAGTCGACCCTGTTCAAGATGCTGACCGGGAAGGAACAGCCCGACTCCGGCACAGTCGAGGTCGGCGAGACCGTCCGTCTCGGCTTCGTCGACCAGAGCCGCGATCATCTCGATCCCAAGAAGAACGTCTGGGAGGAGATTTCTGACGGCCTCGACTACATGAAGGTCAACGGCCAGGACGCCTCGACCCGCGCGTATGTCGGTGCCTTCAACTTCAAGGGCCCGGACCAGCAGAAGAACGTCGGCAAGCTGTCAGGCGGTGAGCGCAACCGCGTCCACATGGCCAAGATGCTGAAACAGGGCGGCAACGTGCTGTTGCTCGACGAACCGACCAACGATCTCGACGTCGAGACCCTCGGCGCGCTCGAGGATGCGATCGAGAATTTCGCGGGCTGCGCCGTGGTCATCAGCCACGATCGCTTCTTCCTCGATCGCCTGGCGACGCACATCCTCGCCTTCGAGGGCGACAGCCACGTCGAATGGTTCGAAGGCAATTTCGAAGCCTACGAGGAAGACAAGAAGCGCCGCCTTGGTCCCGAAGCCGATCGGCCGACGCGGACCAGCTATAAGAAGCTGGCGCGCTAAGACCGGGCGGGGCGATCGCTTCGGGAGAGCGGATCGCCCGTCAGCGCAGAGGAGCCTTCACATCTTGTTTACGCCCGCGCGGTAACATTCCGTGCGGGCGGGGGCGTATCGCGTAGCGAGGATGCCTTGGAACAGATAGTCTACATCAGTACGGCTCGGGTGATGCCGAGTGAGACCATGCTCGACTCCATTCTTGGAAGCTCGCGCCGCAACAATGCGCGCGACGGCCTGACCGGCCTGCTGGTGGTCGGCGGTCGCCGCTTCCTGCAGGTCCTCGAAGGACCGGCGGCCGAATGCGAGGCGGCTTATGCCCGCATCCGCGCCGACGACCGCCATTTCGCCCTGGTGCAGCTCGGCCGCCGCACCATCGTCGAGCGCAGCTTCGCCGGCTGGGACATGGGGTTCTAGCAGGGTTATGGTTCCTCGCTCGCCTGCGTGGTCGGCGAAATGACCGAGCGCGTTTCTGATCCTTACCTGCGGGCGCAATTCCGCGGCTTCGCCGAGGTTCACAGCAGTCCCGAGACCATTCCCGTCCCGGCCTGAGCGGCAGGACAGCGACTGGCCCCTGGGCCCCTTTTGCAGTGCAGCAGGGCCGTGGTAGAGGCGCGCGCATGACCTCGACCAACGATATTCGCCGTTCCTTCCTCGACTATTTCGAGAGCGCCGGACACAGCCGCCAGCAGTCCGCGCCGCTGGTGCCGCAGAACGATCCGACGCTGATGTTCGTCAACGCCGGGATGGTGCCGTTCAAGAATGTCTTCACCGGGCTTGAGACGCGGCCGTACAGCACCGCCGTCTCGTCGCAGAAGTGCGTGCGCGCCGGGGGCAAGCACAACGACCTCGATAATGTCGGCTATACCGCGCGCCATCACACCTTCTTCGAAATGCTCGGCAACTTCTCGTTCGGCGACTACTTCAAGGAGCAGGCGATCACGCTTGCCTGGGACCTGCTGACGAAGGAGTGGGGCCTCGCCAAAGATCGGCTGACCGTCACCGTCTACCATACCGATGACGAAGCCGCCTCCCTGTGGAAGCGCATCGCCGGCCTGCCCGAAGGGCGGATCATCCGCATTGCGACCAAGGACAATTTCTGGGCGATGGGCCCCGATGGTCCGTCGGGCCCGTGCAGCGAGATCTTCTTCGATCATGGCGACCACATCCCCGGCGGCCCTCCCGGCAGCCCGGACGAGGACGGCGACCGGTTCGTCGAGATCTGGAACCTCGTCTTCATGCAGCATCTGCAGGAAAACGACGTGATCGTTTCAAACCTTCCGCGGCCGTCGATCGACACAGGCATGGGGCTGGAGCGGATCGCCGCGGTCATGCAGGGCGTCCACGACAATTACGACACGGACACGTTCAAGGCGCTGATTCACGCGTCGGAAGAGCTGACTCGGACCCGCGCCGAGGGCGACAGCAAGGCGAGCCACCGGGTCATCGCCGATCATCTCCGCGCCAGCTCGTTCCTGATCGCCGACGGCGTGCTGCCGGCCAATGAAGGCCGTGGGTACGTCCTGCGCCGGATCATGCGCCGCGCGATGCGCCATGCCCACTTGCTCGGCGCTTCCGAGCCGCTGATGCACCGCCTCGTGCCAGCGCTGGCGGCCGAGATGGGTGCAGCGTACCCCGAGCTGATTCGTGCCCAGCCACTGATCGAGGCGACCCTTCGCCAAGAGGAGACCCGGTTCCGCCAGACGCTTTCGAACGGCCTTCGACTGCTCGACGAGGCGACCGCAGGCATGGGCGAGGGCGGGACGCTGCCGGGCGAAACCGCATTCAAGCTCTACGACACCTTCGGCTTCCCTTACGATCTCACCGAGGATGCGTTGCGCGCGCAGGGGCTGGCGGTCGACCGTGCCGGCTTCGATGCTGCCATGGCCGAGCAGAAGGCCCGCGCTCGGGCCGCCTGGAAAGGCTCAGGCCAGGCCGCGTCGGAAGAGGTCTGGTTCGATCTTGTCGAGGAGCATGGCGCGACGGAATTCACCGGTTACTCCGGGCATGACGGCGAAGGCGTGGTGCTGGCCATCGTCCGGGACGGCTCACCGGTCGAGGAGGCGAGGGAGGGTGAGGAAGTGCAGATCCTGCTCAACCAGACCCCTTTCTACGCGGAAAGCGGCGGGCAGGTCGGCGATGCCGGAAAGCTCAGCAGTCTGAACGGCTTCGAGGGGATCGTTCAGGATACCTCCAAGCAGTTGGGCAAGCTCCATCTGCTTCGCACCCGCATCGTCGGCGGGACGCTCAAGGTCGGCGACACGGTGACCCAGAGGGTCGACGAGGGACGCCGCCGGGCGATCCGCGCCAATCACAGCGCGACCCATCTTCTTCATGCCGCGCTGCGCCACCGGCTGGGCGCACACGTCACCCAGAAGGGAAGCCTGGTCGCACCCGACCGCCTGCGCTTCGATTTCGCGCACAACAGCGCTCTCAGCGCCGACGACATCGCCGCGATCGAAGCCGAGGTGAACGCGCATATCCGTCACAACCAGCCCGTCACCACGCGCTTGATGAGTCCGGACGAAGCCATCGCCGAGGGGGCAATGGCGCTGTTCGGTGAAAAGTATGGCGACGAGGTCCGTGTCCTGTCGATGGGCATCAGCGACGAGGCGACCTATTCGACCGAGTTGTGCGGCGGCACTCATGTCACCGCCCTGGGCGATATTGGCCTGTTTAAGATCGTTTCGGAAAGCGCTGTCTCCAGCGGCGTTAGGCGGATTGAGGCGTTGACCGGCGAGGGCGCGCGCCAATGGCTGATCGACCGTGATGCTCGGCTCCGCGCCATCGCTTCCAGCCTGAAGGCCTCGCCCGAGGAAGCGCCGCAGCGCGTGGCCGCCATGGCCGAGCAGGTCCGCCGCCTCGAGCGGGAGCTTGCCGATGCGAAGCGCCAAATTGCGCTTGGCGGCGGATCGGCTGGTCCGGCGAGCGGCCCCGAGGAGATCGCCGGCGTGCAATTCCTTGGCCGGGTGGTTGAAGGCCTCGACCCCAAGAATTTGCGCGGCGAGATCGACGCGATGAAGCAGCAGCTCGGCAGCGGAGCGGCGGCGCTGATCGCGGTCAACGATGGTCGTGCCTCGGTCGCGGCTGGCGTCAGTGCCGACCTCGCTGGACAGGTCAGCGCCGTGGACCTGGTCAAGGCCGCGGTTGCCGCGCTTGGCGGGCAGGGCGGGGGTGGCCGTCCCGACATGGCGCAGGGTGGTGGGCCCGATGGGAGCAAGGCGAACGAGGCCTTGGTCGCCATCCGCGAGGCGCTGGCGAAGGTCTCGGCCTAGCGCCTGCGACCTAGTGCCGGTTCTTCGGTGAGCTCCCCGGCTTCACGAATCTGGGCGCGGAGCTGGCTGCGCTTTTCGTGGATCGAGGCGATGACCGGACCCATCGCGACGCCGATGTCGACCAGCACCGCTTCGCTCATCTGCAGCGAGCCCTCCAGTGTCTCGGGCACTGCGTCGGTGGCGCCGGCCCGGTAGAGCTGTGCGGCGTGCGCGCCGTCGCGGGCGCGGGCGACGATCGAAAGTTCAGGGCAGCTCGCCCTGATCTCGCGTGACAGGCGCACGGTCAGGACGGGATCATCCATCGTCAGAACCAGAGCGGCGGCGTCGGGCAGGTGGAAGCGCTGCACGACGTCACCGCGCGCAACGTCGCCGAAGATGACCTTGTAGCCCCCCTCGCGCGCCGCCGCGACGCAGTCGATGTCCCCGTCGACCGCGAAATAAGGGCGGCCATGCTCGATCAGCATTTCGGCGACGATCCGCCCGACCCGGCCGAAGCCGAAGATCAGGGTGACCCCCGCGGTGTCCGATGACGCGCTGGCGAGCGCCTGCGGATCAATCCGCCGTGCCATCCTCCGCCCCGCCGCGGCGAGCAGCGGGGTGAGGGTCAGGCCGATGGCCGTCACCAGGGTCCAGAACGCGGCGGTACCAGGCCCCAGCACACCGGCGGCAAGCGCGCTGGCGAGGACGATCAGGGTCAGCTCGGACGGGCTGGCCATCAGCAGGCCGGTTTCGACCGCCGTTCCTGCGCGGCTGCGCCGCCAGCGCAGCAGGGCGAAGATCACCATGGCCTTGACCAGCAATACCGCGACCGTGGCGCCGAGCAGTTGCGGCCAGGCGGCGGCAAGCTCAGCCAGGTCCAGCCGCATCCCGACCGTGATCAAAAAGATGCCGAGCGCCAGTCCACGCAAAGGCGCGGTGATCACCTCGACCTCGGCATGGTAATCGGTTTCAGCGATCAGCAGCCCGGCGATCAGCGCTCCAGCCACCGCGCCGAGCCCGACGGAGCCGGTGGCGAGGCTGGCCAGCATCACCGTCAGCAGGCTGATCGCCAGGAACAGTTCGGGGCTCTTGGTGCGAGCGGCCTGGGCGAACAGGCGTGAGAGGAGGTAGCGACCGATCAGTAGCAGGACGGCGATCACCGCCACGCCGCCGACCAGCACTCCGACCAGCGCATCGGGGCTGCTCTTGGCATCGAGCAGAAGCAGCAGGGGGACCAGGCTGAGGTCCTGCAGGAGGAGGATGGCGAGCGCGGTCTGGCCAGTTGTGGTCGCGGTCCCGGCGAGCGGCATGACCAGTGCCGTTGAGCTCATCGCCAGGGCAAGCCCCAGCACCGCGGCGGACAGCGGTTCAAGCGAGCCGATCGACATCAGCACCGTGCTGAACAGCAGCCCGGTCAGCAGCATCTGCAGCCCGCCGAGCCCGAACACCCGGCCCCGCAAGGCCCAGAGCCGGCGGAAGCTCAGTTCGAGGCCGATACCGAACAACAACATGAGGATGCCGATCTCGGCGAACGGCTCGATGCTTTCGCGATTGGCGATGGTGATCGCCCCGAGCCACGGATAGTCGCCGGCCAGCGACCCGAGCCCCGCCGGGCCGACCGCGGCGCCGACCAGGATGAAGCCGATCACGGGCGAGATGCGGAACCGCGCAAAGGCGGGAATGACGACCCCCGCCGCGCCAAGGATCACCAGCGCGTCATGTAGTCCCTGTCCACCCAATTCCCCCGCCATGCGGGCCTTGTGCCGTAGCTGGGGAGGGGAGCCAAGCCACCGCCGCCGTCGTTGGCGATAAAAGCAATGGAAGGAGAGAGATGATGACCGAGAAGAGCTTCAAAGTCGGCGACAAGGTAAGCTGGTCGAGCCATGGCGGCAGCGCTCATGGTAAGGTGGTCAAGAAAATCACCAGCCCGACGGACATCAAGGGTCACCACGTGGCCGCGAGTAAGGACAATCCGGAATATCTGGTTGAAACGAACGGTGGCAAGCAGGCGGCGCACAAGGCCGTTGCGCTGAAGAAGGGGTGATTGCTCCCGTGGTGACGGCGGTGCCGAATCGTGCGCCGCCACCGCCGACTACCGGTTCAAACGAATCGGGTCCCATGTCACGGCCTCGTCGGCAACGAGTAGCTGCCGAAACGCAGAAGCGCGCCGCGACCGGGGTCGCGACGCGCTTCAAGTTGCAAGTTTTAGCTAGCTAAAACCGAGGCTTGATTAGCCGCGGCCGCCGGTGCTCGCAGCGCCAGCACCCCACACCCAGTTCCAGAAACTCCACATCTTTCTGCTCCCTGTTGTACGGCGATAAGCGCCGCTCTGGAAGCAGTATTAACCTTAATCGATACGGTTAGCAAACAATTAAGTACGTCGGTTAGGCACGTTTTTGGGGCGGGCGAAAAGCATCGCCCATAATAACACTGAAAATAGTCAAAGGTTAAAGGTTAAGCGGCCTGGCGGGTCGAGCGGATCTGCAGCCGCTGGACAAGTTCGCGGACTCCCATCGGGCGACCGATGGCGAAGCCTTGGGCGACGTCGCAGCCCATTTTGCGAAGATCGTCGAGGCACTGCTGGTCCTCGACACCTTCGGCAACGACTGAACGATCGAGCGAATGGGCGAGGGCGATGGTCGACTGGACCATGATCAGGTCGGAGCGGTTGACCCGCATCGACTTGACGAAGCTCTGATCGATCTTGATCTCGCCTGCCGGAATCTTCTTGAGATACTCCAGCGTCGAAAGGCCCGTCCCGTAATCGTCGATGGCGATCCGGATGCCGAGATCGCGCATGGCGCACAGCGTGGCGAGCCCGCTTTCGGCATCCTGCAGGGTAGCGGTCTCGGTGAGTTCGAGAGTGAGGCGCGCTGCCGGCAGACCGTGGGTCGCGAGCATGGCTTCGACCCGGGTCAGCAGGTCCCGATCAGTTAGCAGACGGGCAGACAGATTTACCGCGATTTGGAAGTCGATACCGCGCCGGTTGATCGCAGCGCCCGAACTGATCGCCCGGTCGAGCACGAAGTCGGTGAGCTTGCCGATCCGGCCATTGGCCTCGGCGGCGGCGACGAATTCGGTCGGGCTGATCGGTCCCTTGGTTGGGTGGGTCCAGCGGGCGAGGGCTTCCGCGCCGACGATCTTGCCTTGCTTGATGTCGAACTGCGGCTGGTAGGCCAGCCAAACCTCGCCTTGGTCGATCGCCTGGTCGAGTTCGCCAAGCAGCGACACGCGCCAATTGACTTCTTCCTGCCGGGCAGGATCGTGGAGCTTCCACCGCAGTCCCTCGGTCCACGCCTCGTCGGCCGCCAGCACGGCGCTGCCGATCCGATTAGGAAGGGTACGCGACACGCCGAGCTCGACCCCGAAGGTGACGGCGATATCAATCTGCCGCCCGGCGACCTGCACGGGCGAGCGGAAGATCGAGTGGAGCGCTTCGAGGTGGTTGCCGATCGGGGCGCCATTGGGGAGCGTCCAGGCGAAGGTGCCGTCGTCGCCCTGGTGGAGGTCGTTGCGAGCGCCCGCCGACAGCCGAGCCACCACCTGGCGATAGGCATCCTGCTGCTCGGCTTCGGTTAGCGCGCTGGTGATCTCCGCATGATTGTGGATCTTGGCGAGAACCAGCGCGCGATCGATCTTGCCCGACAGGCGCAGCGCCGCGAAGTTGGGCAGGCCGGTCTGTTCGTGAACCCGGCCGCGCCGTCTCCAACGCAGGAAGGCCAGGCGGCCGCTGACGATGGCCAGCATCAAAAGGCCAGGCACGATGTCAGTCGAAACGTAGAAACGCTCCAGTGCGAGCGGCCCAAAAATGAGGACAAGCCACGCCGAGGTAAGTGCCAAGGGAGCGACACCGCGGGGACGCTTGGCGAACAGCGCTGCGAGCGATGCGAGAAGAGCGAGGATCATGCCGGGAGCAGTACCGAGCGAGATCGGCGTTCCACGCTTGAGGGTCTCGGCCCCGAGAATTTGGACATTGGCGCCGGCCATCCGGCCCGATCCTGGAATCCAGAACTGATCACCTAGCTGATCGGCATTGAGCCCGATGATCAACTGCTTTCCGGCGAGCGAGCCCGGCTTGAATTTGCCTGCGATGAGATCGGCAGCCGACAGGTAAGGAATTGTTTCGGGACTGATCGAATAGTCAATCCAGAACTGCCGGTTGGGCTCGCCGAACCGCTGCGCGAGGCTGGCGGCGAAGGTCGGGGTCGCGCGCCCGTCGATAACGCCGGTCAGGCTGTTGTTCCACATAATGCCACCGAAGTCATACACCGACGAAATGCTGGCGGTCCGCGCGTGCTCGCGGAACCTCATCAGGGGGCGCGTTTCGGGCTCCTTAAAATTGCCCCAAGTGCCGAGCATATGGCGATCGGCCAGAACCACTCGTCCAGAGCGCTTCAATGTGTCGGTGAAGATCTTGTCGTCAGCGGGGGTCGAAGGGCTGTCGTAGATGATATCGAGGTGGATGCTGCTGGCACCGGCCTTGGTCGCTTGATCGATCAAACGCGCCTGGACACGCCGTGGCCAAGGCCAGACCCCGACCGCCGACAGGCTCTTGTCGTCGATCCCGACGAAAACGATGTCGCCGCTGGCATTGCTTTGATGGGTCGTGATGCGCAGGACCCTGAGATAGACTTCGAGTGGTGCACCAAGCTCCGCCGCCCAGCAAAGCAGGGCTGCGCCGAATGCCCACAGCAACAGCCGCCAAGGACGAGCCTGTGGTTTCTTCGTGGTGGCGGGATCCGAGCCCATGCTTCCCTGTCGCGCAGAAAGGTTATTAATTCGGAAACTCGTGTCCGGTGAACGACAGAAAAGCCCCGCGTTTTTACTCTTAGCAGCGGGCGTCCGCTGTGCCACACAGTCGCGGCGCACCTGAGGGGAGGGCCATGGACTTCATTTCCATCCTGTCGATCTTCGTTCTGAGCTGCTTTGTCGGCTATTTCGTCGTCTGGTCGGTGACCCCGGCACTCCACACGCCGCTGATGGCGGTCACCAATGCGATTTCCTCGGTCATCATCGTCGGCGCGCTGATCGCCGCCGCAGCCTCGGGCAATCCGGTCGCCAAGTGGCTTGGCCTGCTCGGCGTGGTCCTGGCCTCGATCAACATCTTCGGCGGTTTTGCGGTGACCAGCCGGATGCTTGCCATGTACAAGAAGAAGGATCGGCCCGAGTGAACTTCCCCGCCGTTCCCGACGCCGCCGCCCTGCACGACACGCCTGCCTGGGTGATGCTTGCCTATCTGATTGCCGGCGCCTGCTTCATCCTGGCCCTGCGCGGCCTGTCGAGCCCGGCCACCAGCCAGCGCGGCAATCGCCTCGGCATGATCGGTATGGCCATCGCGGTAGTGACGACGCTGGCGACGCATGACATTGCGGGCCTCCCCGAGATCGCTGCCGCCATCGCTATCGGCGCGGTCATCGGTATTGTCGGTGCACGCAGGATCCAGATGACGGCCATGCCGCAGCTGGTGGCCGCCTTCCACAGCCTGGTCGGCCTTGCCGCGGTGCTGGTCGGTGCCGCCGCCTTCCTCAACCCCGAAGCGTTTGGCATCGCAACCCGCATCACGCCGATCGCCGAACCGTCGTTCCTGATGATCAATCCGGTCAGCCGGATCGAACTCGGCCTCGGCGTCGCAATCGGTGCCATCACCTTTTCCGGGTCGGTGATCGCCTTCCTCAAACTGAACGGCAACATGGGTGGCTCGCCGATCCTGCTGCCGGGGCGGCATGTGCTCAATCTCGGCACGCTCGTCGCGATCCTCGGACTGGTCGCCTACTTCACCCAGGAGCAGGCGCCGTGGATCTTCTGGACCATCCTGGGGCTGAGCTTCGCGATCGGATTCCTGCTGATCATCCCGATCGGCGGGGCGGACATGCCGGTCGTGGTGTCGATGCTCAACAGCTATTCGGGCTGGGCCGCGGCGGCGATGGGCTTCACGCTGCACAACAGCGCGATGATCATCACCGGAGCCCTTGTCGGCAGCTCGGGCGCGATCCTCAGCTACATCATGTGCCGCGCGATGAACCGCAGCTTCATCTCGGTGATCGCCGGCGGGTTCGGGGCGGTGGCGTCAGGTCCGGCAGGTGAGGTCATCGACCGCCCCTACAAGCGCGGCTCGGCCGAGGACGCCGCCTTCCTGATGAAGCAGGCCGATCAGGTCATCATCGTGCCCGGTTACGGCATGGCGGTGGCGCAGGCCCAGCACGTGCTGCGCGAAATGGCCGACCAACTGAAGAAGGAAGGGGTGAAGGTCAAATATGCGATCCACCCTGTCGCCGGCCGCATGCCCGGGCACATGAACGTCCTGCTGGCCGAGGCCAACGTGCCTTACGACGAGGTGTTCGAGCTGGAGGACATCAACAGCGAGTTCGCGCAGACCGATGTCGCGTTCGTGATCGGCGCCAACGACGTCACCAACCCCGCGGCCAAGACCGACAAGAGCTCGCCGATCTTCGGCATGCCGGTGCTCGACGTCGAAAAGGCCCGGACCGTGCTGTTCATCAAGCGCTCGATGGGGGGCGCGGGATATGCCGGCGTCGACAATGAGCTGTTCTACCGCGACAACACGATGATGCTGCTGGCCGATGCCAAGAAGATGGTCGAGGAGATCGTCAAGGCGCTGGCCTGACGCCGTGAGGCAACCCCGCGCAACCATCTGTCGCCGCCCCGCAACAGTCCGTCTTTGCTGCGTTAAACTCCTCCAGAATCTGGGCTAACCCGCTTGCCGGGCGGGCCCGCATGCGAGACAAGAACCTTGTTAACTATTTGCGCTGCAAGGTCTTGGCAGCGGGCGAGGGGGATCGGACGTGAGGAAGCTCGGGGTCGTCGGTGGGGCGAGCTGGAACAGCACGGCGCTTTATTACGAGCATATCAACAAGGGCGTCGCAGCCCGCCTCGGCGGCTTGCACAGCGCGCGGATGGTCATCGAAAGCCTCGACTGCGAGGATGATTACGCCGCCTTCCACCGCCGTGGCGACTGGGCCGGGGGCGAGCAGGTCGTGGTTGCCGCCTGTGGCCGCCTGGCTGCGGCAGGGGCCGAGGCGCTGATCCTCACCTCCAACACAATGCACAAGCATTATGATGCGGTGGTTGCTGCGGTGGCGCTGCCCGTCCTCCACATCGGGGAAGCCGCGGCGGAGAAGATCGCCGCGGATGGTCGTCGCTCGGTCGCGCTGCTCGGCACCCGGGTCACCATGACCGAGCCGCACGTCCGCAGCCGCTTCGAAGCGCGCGGGATCGAGCTCGCCGCGATCGAGGAAGGTTGGATGACTGAAGTCGACCGGATCATCTATGAAGAACTCGCCGCCGGGCGCGTGGTCCGGGAAAGCCAGCGCAAGCTTAAGACCCTGATCACCGAACTCGGCAAGAAGCGCGTGGGAGCGGTCGTGCTCGGCTGCACCGAGCTGGTGCTTGCGGTCGATCCGCGAGCCAACGTCCTTCCGGTCTACGACACCACCGCGCTTCACGCCCGCAAGGCGGTGGAGTGGATCCTCGCCGACCACCAGGATGGCAAGATCGCCGCAGCGGCCTGAGATCGCATACAGGGCGATTGCGCATCGGGAATTGCTGGGTTAGGCCTCGGTCCAAGCATGTCTTTGATGATGCGCGTAAGAGGTGGTTTATGAAGAAGGTCTGGAACAAGCCCGAACTGCGACGCCTCGTCGCCGGCGCAGCGGAAGCGCGACTCAAGAGTGGAGTGACTGATTCCACGCCGAACGGGAATGGCGGCCTAAACTTCAGCTGATGACCTATTTAGGTTGACGCTCGGGGCGGGCCCGCGACCTGATTTCTCTTTAGATTTCTTGATCCGCGCCGGCGCTATGGATGTGCCGGCAGGATCATCCTTCACCATCGATGTCGCGGGACCCGCGATGTTGGATTGGCGCGTTCTGCGCCTGCCAGATCGGACGCAAGCCCTGTTCGTCAGGCGACGCGAGGTCGGGACCGATCTAAGCTCAATCACTGATGGAGATCTGGCAAGGGCGCTACGGCGCTGGCCCGATAGCATTGGAGACGGTTTTGTCGTCTTTGGCAAAGGAGACGAGTGGCAAGTCTCGCTCGCGCCGACATCGTCTCTCGACCTGTTTGCGGCGTTGGATGAGGACGGAAGTCTCCTGCTCTCAGGCACGGTCGCAGGTCTCCTGCAACAAGGCCTTCCACACGCAAACTTAGATGTCGACGCTCTCGCCGACCGGTTCGTCGGAGCCCTCACCGTAGACAGCGCCGATACCGTGGCTCGGGGCATTAGGCGTATCATCGGCGGGCATGAGGTTCGAGTCATCGCTGAACGGCTCTCGATCAGCCGTTGGTGGGAACCGCGCAAGCTGACAGTACACAGGGATCTGACCTTGAAGCGGGCAGGGGCGGAGCTTCGCCGGATCGCACACGAGGTCGTTCAACGTAATCTTCCGGTCCACGGCCCAGTCGCCGTGCATCTCAGCGGAGGGCGCGACAGCAGCGTCCTGTGCGCCCTTGCCGCCAGCCAGCTAGCGGATGAAGGCCGGACTGTTCACGCGTTCACCGCCTTGCCGTGCGCAAACCTTCCCGATGGTGACAAACGCTATCAGTTCGATGAAGGGTCAGCCGCCGCTGCTACCGCCGCTCGCTATCGCAACGTCGAGCATCACCTTTGCCGCCCAGCGCCGATGCCGCTTACGAGAATCCTCGACGACCTTCATCGCCGGATTGGTGAGCCAATCCATCAGCCGGTGTCGCTTGGGTGGATCTGGCCTCAGCTTTCGCGTTGCTCGGGCCTGGGTCTTTCAACGCTGCTGACAGGGGATAGCGGAAACTTCACGGTCAGCACCGGCGGTCTCCTCAATCTGTCCGATGTCTGGCGCGAGGAGGGTCTGGCTCCTTGGTTCCGCACCAGCGCCAAAGTAGTCCGCTCGGGCGGGGTCACGTTGCGGGATCTCGTGCGCGAGAGTTTCGGCGGTTCGCTTCCGCTGCCGTTGTACAGTGCGGGCCGCAAGCGCGGGCAGCCTGTAATCCTCGCCAACGACTTCCCGTTCTTCAAGGGAGTCTTGCGCGGCAAAGTCCTGGCGATCTCCCCTCAGAATCAGGATCCCCGGCCGCCCGCTTCCGCCCGCGCCATAATCCAGGAGATAGCTGCCAATCGCTGTAATCCGATGCCGCTGGGACGGTTTGACTTTGGCGTCGAGTTGCTTGCGCCCTGGAACGACCGAAAATTGTTCGAACTGGTGCTGTCGGCCCCAAGCTCGATGCTGGCCAGCGCCCCCGATCGGCGGCTCCTGTTCGAAGAGGCGTTCGGCGATCTGGTGCCCGAAGAAATCTTGAGGCCGCAAAGGCGGGGTCAGCAGAATGTCGATTTCCATGCTGCATTCGATTGTTTGGACCTTCAAACGGCCGTGGAGCGGTATCGTGCGTCAGCCCAATGCCGCGAGATGATTGATCTCGACCGCCTGGCCGAGGCGGCTGCGCGCTGGCCCACCGAGCGTCATACCGACAGACGCCACGTGTCTTATTGGATCGGGCAGTTCCTTCCTGCCTTGTCGCTCGCCAGTTTTCTCAACAGCTCGGATTTCCCCGATGCTGGTGCTTCCGCAGAAAGTCCCGAGCGCTTACATGCGGGGCATGAACCGCACACCGGCTGACCGACCGGACCACCCCCGCGCGAACGAGCGCTTCAACGAGGATGCCGCCACCTACACCGTCTCCGGGGCGGGGGAGGCGCCTGACCTCGAGACCGGGGTCGCCGCCATCCGCAATGTCGTGAAGACCTTGCCGGTGCGACCGGGCGTCTATCGCATGCAGGACGCGCGGGGCGAGGTGCTGTACGTTGGCAAGGCGCGGGCCCTGAAGAACCGCGTCACCAATTATACCCAGGTCTCGCGGCTGTCGAAGCGGCTGCAGCGGATGGTCTCACAGACCCGTTCGCTGACCATTGTCACCACCAATACCGAAGCCGAAGCCCTGCTGCTCGAAGCGCAGCTGATCAAGCGTTTCCGCCCGCCCTACAACGTCCTGTTGCGTGACGACAAAAGCTTCCCGTTCATTCTGCTGCGCGAAGACCATGCCTATCCGAGGGTGCAGAAGCACCGCGGCGCCAGACGAGTCAAAGGGCAGTATTTCGGACCGTTCGCAAGTGCTGGATCGGTCACCCGCACACTTAACGCCCTTCAGAAGCTGTTCCTGCTAAGGTCCTGCAGCGATGGCTTTTTCAAAAATCGCTCACGGCCCTGCCTGCTCTATCAGATTCGCCGCTGTTCGGGTCCGTGCGTGGGTCGGATCGAGCCCGACGCCTATGCCGAGCTGGTCGGCGATGCAAAAAACTTCCTTACCGGCAAGTCGACCGGGGTGCAGGCGCGGCTGTCCAAGCAGATGGCGGAAGCGGCCGAGAAGCAGGATTTCGAACTCGCCGCGGTGTTCCGCGACCGCCTGCGGGCGCTGACCTATATCCAGGGGACCCAGACGGTTCATGCCGAGGGGCTGGGCGACGCCGACATTTTTGCGCTGGCGGCCAAGGGCGGCTCCATGTGCATCCAGGCGTTCTTCATCCGCGGCGGGCAGAATTGGGGACACCGCGCCTTCTTCCCGGCGCATACCGCGGAAGTGCCGGAAGCCGAGGTGTTCGCCAGCTTCCTGATCCAGTTCTATGAGGATATGCCGCCGCCCAAGCGGATCCTGGTCGATCGCGAGGTCGCGGAAGCGGAACTGGTGGCCGACGCGCTGGGAGAAAAGGCGGGCCGCAAGGTACTGATCGAGCGGCCCCAACGCGGGGACCGCAAGAAGCTGGTCGAGCAGGCCAGCCGCAACGCGATCGAAGCACTCGACCGCCGCCACGCCGAAAGCACGACGCAGACCCGGCTGTTGCGCGAGCTTGCCGACGCGTTCGAATTGCCCGACGTTCCCAAGCGGATCGAGGTCTACGACAACAGCCACATCATGGGTACGGCCGCAACCGGGGCGATGATCGTCGCCGGGCCGCAGGGCTTCCTCAAAAACCATTATCGCAAGTTCAACATCAAGAAGGCGTCGACCGACGACGATTTCGCGATGATGAAGGAGGTACTCGAGCGGCGCTTCCAGCGGCTCGAAAAGGACGATCCCGACCGCTCCAGCGGCGAATGGCCCGACCTTATCCTGATCGACGGGGGCCGGGGACAGCTCAACGCCGTGCTGGAGATCATGGAGGATGCCGGGGTCCATGACGTTCCGGTGGTCGGAGTCGCCAAGGGACCGCACCATGGCCGTGAAGGGCGCGAGGTGTTCCACCTGCCCAACGGGCGCGAACTGACCTTTCCGGTCAACGCTCCCTTGCTGTTCTACCTCCAGCGGATGCGCGACGAGGCGCACCGTTTCGCCATCGGGACCCACCGGGCCAAGCGCGCCAAGAGCCTGACGACCTCCTCGCTCGACGAAGTGCCCGGCATCGGCCCGACCCGGAAACGCGCGCTGCTGATGCATTTCGGAACCGCGCGCTCGGTCAAGGGCGCCGCGCTGGAGGATCTCGAGAAAGCCCCGGGAATCAGCAAGGCCACCGCGCGCCAGATCTACGACTTCTTTCATGCCGGCGGCTGATCCGCACAGGGTCACCCCGTGCGCCTGACCACGCCGGCGATCATCCTGTCGCTGCGGGTCCACGGCGAACAGGGCGCGGTGGTTCGCCTGTTGACCCCGGGGCAGGGGCTGGTCGCGACCTATGTTCGCGGCGCGCGCGGGCGGCGGATGCGGCCCGTTCTGCTGGCCGGCAATGCGGTGGAAGCGAGGCTCTCCGCCCGCACCGAAGCGCAATTGCCGCAAGGAGAGGTCGAGCTGACCCGCAGCCGGGCGACGCTGATGACCGAGCCGCTTCCCGCCGCCGCCATCCTGTGGGCGACGGCACTGACAGCGCAGGTGCTTCCCGAGCATCAATCCTACCCTTCGCTCTACGATGCGCTGGACGGGCTGCTGGAGGCGATTGCGGCGGCACCCTCGGCCAGCGGGTGGGGGCCCGCGTTGTTGTCCTATGAAATCCTGCTGCTGGCCGAGCTTGGCTTCGGGTTGGAGCAGGAAGTGGTGACCCGTGCCACGGCCGACTGGCTGACCGGGCTGGCGATGACCGGCCGCCGGATCCGCCGCGATCTGCTGGACCGGCCGGGCGATTGGACGTGGGACGCGCGTGAACGCCTCACCATTCGGTTGCGCAGGGCTGCCGGGGTGGTAGCGTGACCCGATGAAGTCACTCGGAATGGCGATCCTCTTCCCGCACCAAGCGGTCACCGGTGACGTCACGGTGCGGGTGGCGGTGAGCTATCTGGCCGAGCAATCGGCCCCGTCGAGCGGGCGCTGGTTCTGGTCCTACCATATCCGCATCGAGAATCATGGCGAGGCGAGCGTCCAGCTGCTCGCCCGTAGCTGGACCATTACCGACGGCCGCGGAGCGGTTCACGAAGTGCGCGGCGAAGGCGTCGTCGGGGAAATGCCGCGGATCGCGGCGGGACAATCGTATGACTATGTTTCCGGCTGCCCGCTACCGACACCGACCGGGCGCATGAGTGGTAGTTACTCGATGGTCGATGATGACGGCCGCGGGTTTGACGTGGCGATCCCGAGCTTTCCGCTGGTGGGGCCGGTCTGACGACCCCGCGGGTCTTCACCATCGGCTATGAGGCGACCACAACGGGCGAATTCATCGCCGCGCTCAAGGCCGCCGGAGTTGCCCAGGTGATCGACGTCCGGGCACTGCCGCTGTCGCGGCGTCCGGGTTTCTCCAAGACACCGCTTCGGCTGGCGCTGGAGGAAGAGGGCATCGGCTATGTCCACCTGCGCGCGCTCGGCACCCCGGCCGACGGCCGCGAGGCCGCGCGCAAGGGCCGGACCGCCGAGATGGAACGCATCTACGCCGGGCAGCTCGAACTGCCCGAGGCGATGGCCGCCGCCGCGCAGCTTGGCGAATTGGTGCGCGAAAAGCCCTCGGCACTGCTGTGTTTTGAACGGCACCCCGAGGGCTGCCACCGAAGCATGCTGATCCGCGAGACCTTGCCCGACGTCACGGTCGAGCACCTGTTCCCCTAAAGACCGTTGTCGGTCCCCGCGGGCGCCGGTTCGGGCTCTGGTTCCGTAGGAGGTTCAACCGGCGCAAGCTCGTCGCTTACAGGCGGCTCGGGCGCAGCTTCGGGCTGCTCGACGGCCGGCGGCAATTGGTCGAGGACCTCGCGCGGCGGGGGAGGGGGCGGGGTCGACGTCTCGACGTCCGAGCCCGGCAGGGTGACCGGGCCGCGGCTCGGCGGCGGCGTGCGGTCGCGCGGGGCGGTGGTGCCGGCGTAGACGCAATTGTCGAGACCATCTCGGGCGACCGTGCCGATCCGTCCGGCGATGCTGTTGCCGTAGCGCCGGGTGAAGCCGCGCGGCGCGATCGCGTCGCGGCCCTTGGGCAAGGGCAGGACGGCGGCCATCCGTGCCGCCTCGGTGCGGGTCATCGCGCTGGCGTCATGGCCGAAATAGCGCCGCGCGCCGGCGTTGACGCCGTAGGTGCCGATGCCGGTCTCGGCGACGTTAAGATAGACTTCCATGATCCGACGCTTGCCCCACAGCTGCTCGATCAGGAAAGTGAACCAGGCCTCCATCCCCTTGCGGACGTAGCCGCCACCCTGCCACAGGAAGGCGTTCTTGGCGGTCTGCTGGCTGATGGTGGAACCGCCGCGGATCCGGCCGCCGCTGGCATTACGCCGGGCCGCGTCGGTGATCGCATCCCAATCGAACCCCGAATGGGCGCAGAACTTGCTGTCCTCGCCGCCCACCACCGCACGGACCATGTCGCGATCGATCTCGTCGAGGCTCATCCACTCGCGCTCGGCCCCGCGTCCGGCGACGACGTCACCGATCATGGTCGCGGTGATCGGCGGATTGACGAAGCGATAGAGCAGCACCCAGCCGACGGACAGGAGCAGCAGGGCGAGGATCAGCTTGAGCAAGCCCAGCGCCAGTCGCGCCGGCCACGACCGGGACCTGCGCTTGCCAAGGGAGCGGGAGGAGGAACGCGCCATGAAACGGCGCTAGACCAGGAACAGGTGCCGGCGCCAGTCCTGCCGGTCAGCCCCGCGGGTCGAGGGAAGTCAGGCGATCTGCCGCGTCCTGGTAGCTTTGCGCCATCCCTTTGAGGACGTCGGCCGCTTGCCGGTCGGAGATCCCCGCAGCAAGTCGGCGGCAGCGAGCAGCCTTCGCCTGCAGCACGCCGGAATCTTGGCAGGGATCTTCAAAGTCGCCGATGGTGCGGTTCGCTTCGCGATGTGGGTCGGTAGCCAAGGCAAGGATCCGTTGACGATTCAGAACGATGCACGCCCGGTTGCCCGGCGCGTGGCGGATGAACGGCGCGTTGTATGTCCGGTTCCAGACAAAAGCTCTCCGCAGCGCGAAACTGCGGAGAACTGTATCTGATTTGCAACTATCTACAGGGCCACTTCCGCCTGATTTTCCTGCTGATGGTCCTTGCCCGGATCGCGCCCTATCATCTTCAGCGCTGCCGCGACCAATGTGGCGCCGGCTTCGGCCTTCCAGATCTCGGCCTTCGACGTGTCGAAGCGGAGCAGCTGCAGCTCGGGATCGTCCTTGCCGTCCTTGTACCAGCTGGCGATGAACGGGTTCCAGAACTTGTCGACCAGCGCACGGTCGTTGACCAGTTCCAGCGTGCCGTGGATGTGCGCGAAGACCTTATGCCCCTTCGACACGAAGGTGCAGACCACCCGATTGTTCTCGCTCAGGCCTTTGACGATCGCTTCGGACTTGGCGCCGAAGAAGTAGATGTCGCCGCCTTGATTGAGTTCCTTGTCGTCCTGCCAGTTGACCTGCGCGGTCCACGGCCGGGTGCGGCTGTCCTCGACCCCCTGCAGGCCGATCATCACGAACGGACTGTCTTTCAGCTCTTCCCAGAACAGCTGCTTCAGCTCCTCGGCGCGCTCGGCATCGGCCACGTGTCAGTCTCCCAGATAATGGTTCGACTGGCGGAACGGAGGAGCGGAGCGAGGGTTCCTTGGGCGCCTTAGCGGACCCGACGTACGAGCAGCGCGCCGCCATCGGTCTCCTTGACCTGAAACTCGGGCATGCCGCGAACCAGCTCCTTGAGCGAGCGGGCACCGTAATTGCGGACCGAGAAGCTCTGCACTGCCTTGGCCCGCTGGCCAACCTCGGACAGGGAGGCGAAGCCCTCGCCGTCGCGCTTGCTCTGTTTCCAGGCGGCGCCGAGCAGCTCGAGCAGCGAATCATCGGCGGCCCGCGCCTTGTTGTCGGCGGCGTCGGTCTGCTCGCCGTTCTGAGCGAGTGCGGCGACGTCGAAGAAGCGGGTGCAGCTGTTCTGGAAGCTGATCGGGGTTTTGGCAGTTCCAAAGCCGTAGACCGGGATCCCGGCCTCGCGGATGCGCTGGGCGAGGGGGAGGAAGTCGCTGTCGCTCGACATGATGCCGAGACCCTCGAGCCCGCCGCGATAGAGCATGTCCATCGCGTCGATCACCATCCGCATGTCCGTCGCGGACTTGCCCTTGACCACGTCGAACTGCTGGATCGGCTGGATCGAATGCTGCGTGGTCAGCTGGCCCCAGCCCTTGAGCGCCGGCTTAGACCAGTTGCCGTAGGCCCGGCGGACGTTGATCGCGCCGAGCTCGCCCAGAACCAGCAGGACTTCGTCCAGGTGATCGGGCGACGCGTTGTCGGCATCGATGAGCAGGGCGATGTTGCGGTCGCGGTCCATCCGCTCAGGCGTCTTCGGGGACGGGTTCGAACCGCCCGGCCTGCTCGTCGAATTCGTACAGGGTGCCCTCGGCGATGGCGAACCAGCAGCCGTGCAGCTGCAATTGCCCGGTGGCTTCGCGCTCGGCAACGAAGGGGAAGGTTCGCAGATTCGCGAGGCTGACCTTGACCCCCTCGAGCTCGAGCGCGTGCTGCGGATTCTGCGGCGCGGCGGCGAGCACCCGGTCGCGGGCACCGTCGAGCAGGCCAATCCACTTGTCGATGAAGATCCGGTCGGGCTCGCCATGGCCGGCGAGCGCCGCGCTGATCCCGCCGCAGGCGCCGTGACCCATGATGACGATATGCTTCACCCCCAGCTTGGTGACCGCGAATTCAAGCGCTGCCGACACTCCGTGGAGACCGCCGCCCAGTTCGAACGGGGGGACGAGATTGGCGACGTTGCGCAGGATGAAGGCCTGCCCCGGAACGGTGTCGAAAATGGTCGCCGGATCGACCCGGCTGTCGCAGCAGCCGATGATCATCACCGGCGGCTCCTGGCCTTCCGCCAGGGTTTCCCAGCGGCGATGCTGGTCACGATATCCGGAGGAGCGAAAGCGGCCATAACCGCGAAGGAGGGCTTTGAATTCTGACATGAAAGCTCGTTCGAGAAACCTCGGCAGAAAGCGACTGAACTACGTTCGTTCCCGCGGCTAGAACAGGCGCGGGGGGATGGCAATCGGGGGGCGATGGAACTTCGAGGCGGTCAAGGGCGCTATCTACGCTGTTACCTCAGGAGACGGACCCATGAACAAGGCAATGATGACGGCGGTTCTCGCCAGCAGCCTTTCGCTCGGCGCTTGCGCCACGACCGGCGACGGATATTACAACGACGGCCGCAGCAGCACGGCTAGCCGTGCCGCGACGGGCGCAGCAGTTGGCGCGGTGGCCGGCGGTGTGCTCGGTGCGGTCGTACCGGGCGTATCGACGGTCGGCGGCGCGGTTGCCGGCGGCGTTGCCGGCGCGGTTATCGGCGCGGTGGTCAACGGCCGCCAATATTACCGCGATACCCGCGGCTATTGCTATTACGTCGATCGCAACGGCCAGCCGATCTACGACAACACGACCCGCTGCTAAGCGGAGCAGGGGAGGGGTGGCAGATGCCGCCCCTCCTCGCTACATGGCGGCCATGAACGCGCCCGCCGATCTGCCGCTTCCCAACCCCCCGCGCGTCCGCAAGCCGGACTGGATCAGGGTCAAGGCCCCGACCAGCGAAGGCTATGCCGAAACCCGGCGCCTGATGCGCAGCCTCAAGCTTGCCACCGTGTGCGAAGAGGCGGCCTGCCCCAATATCGGTGAGTGCTGGACCAAGAAGCACGCCACGGTGATGATCCTGGGCGATACCTGCACCCGGGCCTGCGCCTTCTGCAACGTCAAGACCGGCATGCCGCGCGCGGTTGATCCGTTCGAGCCGCAGAACACCGCGATCGCCGCCGCCCAACTCGGGCTTGAGCATATCGTGGTCACCAGCGTGGACCGCGACGACCTTCCCGACGGCGGAGCCAGCCAGTTCGTCAAGGTGATCGAGGCGCTTCGCCGCGAGACGCCGAAGACCACTATCGAAATCCTGACGCCCGACTTCCGCAACAAGAGCGAGGATGCGGTAGCGCGGATCGTCGATGCCGGGCCCGACGTTTACAACCACAACCTCGAGACGGTACCGCGGCTGTATCCGACGATCCGTCCGGGCGCGCGTTACTACGCCTCGCTGCGGTTGCTGGAGAGCGTAAAGCGCCGCAATCCGGCGATGTTCACCAAGTCCGGCGTGATGGTCGGCTTGGGAGAGCAGCGGCTCGAGGTCCATCAGGTGATGGACGACATGCGTTCGGCCGACATCGATTTCCTGACCATGGGCCAGTATCTCCAGCCGACCCCGCGCCACGCGACAGTGGAAGAGTTCGTCACTCCCCAGGCATTCAATTCCTACGCAGCAATCGCCCGCGCCAAGGGCTTCCTGCTGGTCGCCGCCTCGCCGCTCACCCGCTCGAGCTATCACGCCGGCGACGACTTCAAGACGATGCAGGCCGCCCGCGCGGAGCGGCTCGCCCGCTAGGCCCGATGCCCCGCCACAGCGAGCAACGGTTCCTGCCCTATACGCCCGACCAGCTGTTCGATTTGGTCGCCGACGTGAAGCGCTATGACGAATTCCTACCGTGGGTAACCGCGGTCCGCGTGCGTTCGTCGAGCGAGACCGAGCTGGTGGCCGACCTCATCGTCGGCTTCGGCGCCTTCCGTGAGCGGTTCACCAGCCGCGTCACCAAGCAGCGGCCGAGCCGGATCGAGGTCGATTATGTCGAGGGGCCGCTCAAGTTCCTCCACAACGAATGGCGGTTCGAGCCGGCGGAGGGTGGGACCAATCTTGGCTTCACCGTCGATTTCGCGTTCCGCAATCGGATCTTCGAAGCGGTGGCGGGCCAAGTGTTCGACCGCGCGCTGCGCAAGATGACCAACGCCTTCGAGGAGCGGGCCAACGCGCTTTACGGCTCGAGCAACTCCAACGCACATAGCGCCGCCTGAAGGCGGATATTGCTGCGGCCCGAAGCAGGGTCGAAGCATTTGGTGTCGGCGATGATCGCCTCATCCTCCTGACCGCGTTCGGCTCTCGCGAAAACCACGGTGCCGACCGGCTTGGCGGCGGTTCCTCCGTCGGGGCCGGCGATACCGGTGATCGCCACCGCGACGTCGGCGCCCGAGCGGAGCAGGGCGCCTCTCGCCATCGCCCAGGCGGTAGCGATGCTGACCGCGCCAAATGTGTCGAGCACGTCCTCGGACACGCCGAGCGCCTTGATCTTGGCCTCGTTGGCGTAAGTAACGTAGCCGGCCTCGAACACGGCACTGCTGCCAGGGACCTCGGTCAGGGCGGCGCTGACCAGGCCGCCAGTGCAGCTTTCGGCCACCGCGATCCGCCGGCCGATCGCCTTGTTCTTCTCGATCACTGCGGCGGCGAGGGCGACGAGTTCTGGCGGCAGCAGCGAGTCCATGGCACGAACCTCAGGCGGGCAGGCGGACGGTGGCGATCGCCGATGCAGCTATGCCTTCGCGCCTGCCAATGAAACCGAGCTGTTCGGTGGTAGTTGCTTTGATGCTGACTGCCTCGGACTGGAGATCGAGGATCTCGGCGACGCGGGCCTGGATGGCGGCGCGGTGCGGCCCGACCTTGGGCGCCTCGCAGATTACCGTGCAGTCGACATGATCGATGATCCCACCTTTCGCGCCGATCAGGTCGGCGGCGTGGCGCAGGAAACGGTCGCTCGCCGCGCCTTTCCACTGCGGGTCGGAGGGCGGGAAATGCTGCCCGATGTCCCCCAGCGCCGCGGCGCCGAGCAGGGCGTCGGTGATGGCGTGGAGCACGACGTCAGCATCGCTGTGTCCTGCCAGTCCCTGCGGATGATCGATCGTGATCCCCCCCATGATCAGCGGGCCGGGGCCCTCGAAGGCGTGAACGTCGAAGCCGGTGCCGGAACGGCTGATCATGCGAGCGGCGAGCATCATTTCGGCGCGTTCCCAATCTCTTGGCGAGGTAAGTTTATGAAGGCTTTCATCGCCGGCGACGGTCGCAACCTTGAGCCCGGCATGCTGCATGACGGTGGACTCGTCGGTCGGCGCGCTGCTGGCGGCTTCGTCATAGGCGTAGCGCAGGTCCTCGAGGTGGAAGGCCTGCGGAGTCTGGACGCGGAGCAACTGGATGCGGTTGACGGTTCCGCGCAGCTCGCTGTCGCCCTTGGCGAGGGTGTCGGCGACGGGCAGCACCGGGACCGCGCCGTCAGCCTTGCCGAGCGCATCGAGCAGGCGATCGATCACCACGGGCGGGCAGAAGGGGCGGGCGGCGTCGTGGACCAGGACAATGCCGTCGCCGATCGCCTCAAGCCCGGCGCGGACGCTGTCGGCGCGTTCGGCGCCTCCGATGATCGGTGTGCCAACATCGAGGCCAGCGAGAGCTGCGCGTGCCTGATCCTCCTGACCGTTGCCGATGACGACGCGGACCGCGCTGATCCGCGGGTGGCCGATCAGCGCCTCCACTGCATGCCGCAGCAGCGGCTTGCCGGCGAGGGGGCGATATTGCTTGGGAAGTTCGCCGCCCATGCGGGTGCCGAAGCCGGCGGCGACGATGAGGGCGGTGACCTGGTCCACGAGCGGCGCCTTGCCCGTTTGTGGCCGCTCCTGTAAAGGCGCCCGCTCCCATGGACAGTTTCAAGCCCATCTCGATCGGTCCGGTCCGCATCGACGCGCCGGTCATCCTGGCGCCGATGACCGGCGTCAGCGACCTGCCGTTCCGCAAGATCGTGAAGCGCTTCGGCGCCGGGCTGACGGTCAGCGAGATGATCGCCAGCCAGGCCGCGATCCGCGAAACCCGGCAGAGCCTGCAGAAGGCGTTGTGGGACCCGAGCGAGGAGCCGGTCAGCCTTCAGCTCGCCGGCTGCAGCCCAAAGGAAATGGCCGACGCAGCGCGGCTGAACGAGCAGCGCGGCGCGGCGATCATCGACATCAACATGGGCTGCCCGGTCAAGAAGGTGGTGAACGGGGACGCCGGAAGCGCCCTGATGCGCGACCTGCCGCTGGCCGCCGCGATCATCGAAGCCACCGTCAAGGCGGTGTCGGTGCCGGTGACCGTGAAGATGCGGATGGGCTGGTGTCACGAAAGCCTCAACGCCCCCGAACTGGCTCGCATTGCGCAGGACCTCGGCGCGCAGATGATTACCGTCCACGGCCGCACCCGCAACCAGATGTACAAGGGGTCGGCCGACTGGTCGTTCGTCCGCAAGGTCAAGGACGCGGTGACCCTGCCGGTAATCGTCAACGGCGACATCAACAGCCGCGCCGATGCGCGCGAGGCGCTCGCCCAGTCGGGCGCCGACGGGGTGATGATCGGCCGCGGCGCCTATGGCCGCCCGTGGCTGCTCGGCCAGGTGCTGGCGGACCTCGCCGGCGGAGAGCGGCCCGATCCCAGCCTAGACGAGCAACTGGCGATCATTCTCGAGCAATATGACGCCATGCAGTCACTCTATGGCACGGTGACCGGGGTCAACCTCGCCCGCAAGCATATCGGCTGGTACACCAAGGGACTGCATGGATCGGCGGAATTCCGTCAGAAGGTCAACACGCAGGACGATCCCCGGCAGGTGGTGCAGATGCTGCGGGAATTCTATGCGCCCTGGCTCAGCCGCGCGGCAGCCTGAGCTATCCCCGCGCAGGGGAACGAGAAAATAAGTTAACGGCCATCGCCACAAAGTGTGTTCTTTGCGCCACAAGTCCATGCTAGGGCTCGCGCATGGATGCCCGCTCGGCCGCTTCCACGCTTGATCAGCCACCCAGCCTGAAGCGCTGGCTGGCGTCGGAACGCGCGAACGGTCGCTTCTACCGGGTTCTCGAATTGATCGCCGCGGGCGTTTTGCTTGCGATGCTGGCCACCAGTTACGCCACGCTCGCCCGAGGCGATCCCACCGAGATGGCGTCTCCGCCGCTGATCGCCTTGCTCCTCGTCGGCAATCTTGTTCCGGCGATCTTGCTGATGGTCCTGTTGACCCGGCGCCTGGCGGTCAGGCGGGCGGCACAAGGCGAACTTGGTACGGGATTACTTCACACCAGACTGGTCGCGCTGTTCTCGATCATTGCGGCGGTGCCGACGGTCCTGGTCGCCATCTTCGCTTCGTTCCTGCTGCAATCGGGGCTCGAATTCTGGTTCTCGAACAAGGCTCGCGGCATGCTGGAGAACAGCGTGCAGATTGCCCGAGGCGCCTACCAGCAGGAGGTTGATCGCGTCGCGGCCGAGACGACCACCATGGCGACGGACGTCGTTCGCATTCTCCTGCCGCGCTATTCGCTTGACGATATCCGGTTTGCTGACGCTTTCGCGCGGTCGCAGGTGCTGCCGCGGAACTTGAGCGAAGCGATCATCTTCACTGCCGGTGATGATGCGGTGATCCGTACGCAGGTGCTGGTAAATCCGTATGACCGTCCGCTCGAAAGCCTCATCACTCCGGCAAAGCTAAAGGAGCTTGAGGGGCGCGATTGGGTCGAGGTCAACTCATCGGATCGGGTCGGTACCCTGACCCGGATCCCAGAGGAGAGCGGACTTTTCCTATATTCGGCGCGCGTGTTCGAGCCTGCCCTCAAGCAACAACTGGACCGAGCCGACAGCGTCCTGATCGATTATCGCACGCTACAGGAACGGGCTCGCCTTTATCAATTGCGCTTCAATGCGGCGCTGCTGCTCGGCTCGCTGATCATCGTCGGGCTTGCGATCGTTGTTGCCCTCAGGCTTGCAGATCGATTGGTGCGGCCGCTTGGCGGATTGGTCACCGCCGCTGGACGGGTCGAGGAGGGCGACTTTTCGACGCGCGTCGCCGTCAATCGCAAGGATGACGAGATCGGCGTCCTGTCCGAGGCCTTTAATCGGATGACCGGGCGGCTCGAGGAGCAGACCGGGGCGCTGAAGGCGGTGAACACCCAGCTCGAAACCCGCCGTGCCTTCATCGAGGCGGTGCTGGGGTCGGTAACCGCTGGCGTCATCGCGCTCGACGACGATCGCCGCATCCTGCTCACCAATCGCTCGGCCGAGGCATTACTCCAGCATGGAGCGGAGGGGATCGAGCAGCGAACGCTCCACGAGGTCAGCCACGAACTGGAAGAATTCCTCTGCGGCGACCAGCGTGAAGCAGACGTGCTGGTGCGGGCCGAGGGTGGGCAGCGGACGCTGGCAGTGAAGCGGGTGCGCTATGCCGATGGCTGGGTGCTGACCTTCGACGATATCACCGAGCAATTGGCAGACCAGCGCCGCGCCGCCTGGTCCGACATCGCGCGGCGCATTGCGCATGAGATCAAGAACCCGCTGACCCCGATCCAGCTTGCCGCCGAACGCATCCAGCGGCGCTTTGGAAAGGAAGTGCAGAGCGACCCCGAGACCTTCGGCCGTCTGACCGAGACCATCGTCCGTCAGGTCGACAACCTGCGCCGGATGGTCGACGAGTTCAGCAACTTCGCGCGGATGCCCAAGCCCAAGTTCCGCGAGGAGAATGTCCACGACATCGCCCGCACCAGCCTGTTCCTGCATGAGGTGGCGCACCCGGGTATCACCTTTGCCCTGGTCCCTCCGCAGGGCGACATCCGGATGATCTGCGACCGCGGCCAGCTTGGCCAGGCCTTGACGAACGTGGTAAAGAACGCCGTGGAAGCCATTGAAAGCAGGCGGAATCGCGGTGAGCAAAGCCTGGAAGGCGACCGTGTGACCTTGCGTCTCAGCAAGGACAGCCGGCAGCTTGTCATGGACCTGAATGATACGGGCATCGGGCTGCCGCAGGATCGTGAACGGCTGACCGAACCCTATATGACGACGCGGGTGCGGGGCACTGGCCTCGGCCTCGCCATCGTCAAGAAGATCGTCGAGGAACATGGCGGTGAAATCGCCTTCCTCGATCGCGCCGGAGGCGGGACGCACGTTCGCATCGCCTTCGACCTAGCCCGCCTGGCGCTGCTCGCCGAGGCGGCCGAACAACCCCAAGACGAGGAGTCAGCCTGATATGGCACTTGAAGTGCTGGTGGTCGACGACGAGGCCGACATCCGTGACCTGGTAGCAGGAGTTCTGGAGGACGAGGGCTATGCTGTCCGCTCGGCGGGCAATTCGACCGAAGCGCTCGACGCGATCGAGAGCCGCCGACCGAGCCTGGTCCTGCTCGACGTGTGGCTTCAGGGCTCGCGGATGGACGGGCTGCAGTTGCTCGAAGAGGTCAAGCGGCGCGATCCCTCGCTGCCGGTGCTGATGATCAGCGGGCACGGCAATCTCGACACCGCCGTTGCCGCGATCCGCGAAGGCGCGATCGACTTCATCGAAAAGCCGTTCGAGGCCAGCCGTCTGCTTCACCTGGTGGGGCGCGCGACCGAGACCGACCGGCTGCGGCGCGAGAACGCCGACCTCAAGCTGCGGGTTGGGACCGATGATCAACTCAATGGCTCCTCCATAGCCATCAACACCGTCCGCGCGACCCTCAAGCGGGTCGCGCCGACCGGCAGCCGGGTGCTGATCACCGGGCCGGCGGGCGTCGGCAAGGAGATTGCCGCGCGCACCATCCATAACTGGAGCACCCGCGCGGGTGGCCCGTTCGTCACGGTGGCGGCGGCGCGAATGGACCCGGACCGGGTCGAGGAGGAGCTGTTCGGCTCCGACAGTGACGGTGTCGCACGGCCCGGCTTCCTCGAGCAGGCGCACGGCGGGACGCTGTTCCTTGACGAGATTGCCGACATGCCGCCGACCACGCAGGGCAAGATTCTGCGGGTGCTCACCGACCAGAGCTTCACCCGGGTCGGCGGGCAGCGTCCGGTCAAGGTCGATGTGCGGGTGCTGTCGGCCACCTCGCGCAACCTGTCGGAAGAGATTGCCGCCGGACGCTTCCGCGAAGACCTCTATTACCGCCTCAACGTCGTACCGGTACGCATCCCGCCGCTGCGCGAACGGCGCGAGGACATTCCGGAGC
Organism: Sphingomonas glaciei; assembly: GCF_023380025.1. NCBI lineage: Bacteria > Pseudomonadati > Pseudomonadota > Alphaproteobacteria > Sphingomonadales > Sphingomonadaceae > Sphingomonas > Sphingomonas glaciei. The sequence continues at coordinate 699,128 of NZ_CP097253.1, read as the reverse complement.
TGAGCGCCCATTATCTTGCTCGGTTCGCGGCCGAACGGCGGATGCCCCCGCCCAACCTGTCCGACGAGGCGCTGGCGGCGCTCCAGGCGCATGACTGGCCCGGCAACGTCCGCCAGTTGCGGAACATTATCGAGCGGACCGTGATCATGGCGCCGACCGACCGGCTGGCGCGGATCGACGTCGACATGCTTCCGACCGAGGTGCTCGACAGTGGCGGGTCGGGCGGTCTGTCCTCGGCCACGCTGTCGATCATGGGTTCGCCGCTGCGCGAAGCTCGGGAGAGCTTCGAGCGTGAATATCTGCGGGTCCAGATCCGGCGCTTCTCGGGCAACATCAGCCGCACCGCGAGCTTCATCGGAATGGAGCGCTCGGCGCTGCACCGGAAGCTTAAGGCGCTGGGTCTCGGTGACAAGGGACAGAATGGCGAGGAGGAGCGTTAGACCTTCAGACTCGCAACGATAATCAAAAGAACAGCAAACAATGCCGTCCAAGTCCCTCAGCCTGCAGGATCATTTTCTCAACAGTCTGCGCCGCTCCAAGACCCCGGTGACCATCTTCCTGGTCAAGGGCGTCAAGCTTAGTGGCGTGATCACCTGGTTCGACGCCTTCTCGCTGCTGCTCCGTCGCGAAGGCGTGGCGCAGCTCATCTACAAGCATGCCATGTCGACCATTCTCCCGGCCGAAATGCCCGACGACATCGACCTCGCCAGCTTCCGCGGCGACGGGCTGGAGGAGGGGAGGGCGACCTTGCAGGATCTGTTCCTCGCCGCCGCCATCCGTGAGCGATCGGCGATGACGGTGTTCCTGGTCAATGGTGTCATGCTGCAGGGCGAAGTGGTGGCGTTCAATCGCTTCTCGATGCTGCTCGGGCGCGGCCAGCAGGTGCAACTGGTGTACAAGCATGCGGTGTCGACCATGCAGCCGGCGACCTCGCTCCAGCTCGGCGCGGCCGATCCCGATGGCGACGGTGAGGAGCCGAGGCGATGAGCACTGGCTTCGATCGTGCCGGCGGGGACGGCCTGCGCCGCGGCGAGCGGGCGCTGGTGGTGCTTCCCGATCGCTCGGGTGAAACCAACGCCCGGACCACCGATGCACGTCTGGACGAGGCAGCAGGATTGGCGGAGGCGATCAGCCTCGACGTCGTCGACCGCGTGTCCTTCCGTATTCGCCAGCCGAGACCCGCTACCTTATTCGGCAAGGGCCAGGTCGAGGAGATCGCGTCGCTCGCCGAAGCGGCCGAGGCCAAGGTGCTGGTGGTCGATGCGGCGCTGACACCGGTGCAGCAGAAAAATCTCGAGGACGGCACCAAGGCGAAGGTGATCGACCGGACCGGCCTGATCCTCGAGATCTTCGGCGAGCGTGCCGCCACGGCGGAAGGGCGGCTGCAGGTCGAACTTGCCCATCTCGACTATCAGGCCGGGCGGCTGGTGCGCAGCTGGACCCACCTCGAGCGCCAGCGCGGCGGCTTCGGCTTTCTCGGCGGACCGGGCGAAACCCAGATCGAGGCCGATCGCCGCCTGATCCGCGACCGCATGGCCCGGATCCGCAAGGAGCTCGAACAGGTCAAGCGTACCCGCGCGCTGCACCGCGATCGCCGCAAGAGGGCGCCGTGGCCGGTGATCGCGCTGGTCGGTTACACCAATGCCGGCAAGTCGACCCTGTTCAATCGCCTGACCCGCGCCACCGTGCTGGCCGAGGATCTGCTGTTCGCGACGCTCGATCCGACCATGCGCGAGATCCAGCTGCCCGGGTTCGACAAGGCGATCCTGTCGGACACGGTGGGCTTCGTGTCTAACCTGCCGACCGAGCTGGTCGCGGCTTTCCGAGCGACGCTGGAAGAGGTGGCCTCGGCCGACCTCATCCTCCATGTGCGCGACATCCACCATCCCGACAGCGATGCGCAAAAGGCGGACGTCGAGCAGGTGCTCGCCGACCTCGGACTGGGGGAAGGGGAGGACAGCCCGCCGCGGCTGGAGGTGTGGAACAAGGTCGACCTGATCACGGGCGACGAGCGCGCCGCGGTCGAGAATGAGGCCGACCGGCGCGATGACGTCATCACCCTGTCGGCACTAACCGGTGAGGGGGAGGACCGGCTGGCGGGACGCGTCGCCGATCTGCTGCGCGAAGGCGCCACGGTTCATCACCTCCGGCTGTCGGCGGGAGAGGGCGGCAAGCTCGCCTGGCTGCACAGCCGCGGCGAGGTGCTCGACAGCCGCAACGAGGGCGACGAAATGTTCGTCGTGGTGCGGCTCAGTCCCGAGAATTGGCAACGCTGGCAGGGCCTGTAGCGTGCCAAGTCCGTCAGGACGGAGGGAATCCTCCCGTCTGGCGGAGTGCTTCTCCTACCGCCAGCGCAGCCGATGTGGCGAGGTTGAGCGAACGAACCTGCGGGCGCATCGGAATTCGGAGGTGGACCTCGCACTGCTCGGCGATATTCGCCGGAACGCCTGCACTTTCCTTACCGAACAGCAGGATATCGTCGGCTTTGAAGGCTTGGTGATAGGGCGACAGCGTGGCCTTGCTCGAAAAGAGGACGAGGCGCCCGGCGGGGTTGGCCTCCCGGAAAGCGGCGAAGTCGCGGTGTCGAGTGATCTCGACTTGGTCGATATAGTCCATCGCCGTCCGCCGCACCCGGCGATCGTCCCAGGCGAAGCCCATCGGCTCGATCAGGTCGACCGGCACGCCCAGGCAAGCGCCTAGCCGAAGCACCGCACCGACATTGCCCGCGATCTCGGGCTCGAACAGCGCGACCCGCATCTCAGCGCGCCTTCTGCGCGATCCAGAGTTGCTCCTGCTCGTCGAGGGTCATGCCGGTGAAGCCGGGAGCGGCTTCGATTGCGCGAAAGCGGCGCTCGAATTTGGCATTGCCCTTGCGTAGGGCTTCCTCGGGATTGATCCCGTGGAAGCGAGCGAGGTTGACCACGGCAAACAGAAGGTCGCCGATTTCCTCCTCGCGCTCCTCGTCGTTCGTCGCTCCGGCGACTTCTTCGAGTTCTTCCAGTATCTTGGCCCGCGGACCTTCAACGTCGGGCCAATCGAAACCGGTTCGAGCGGCACGTTTCTGCAGCTTGGCGGCGCGTTCGAGCGCCGGAAGCGCAAGTGCGACGCCGGCAAGCACGCTCGGATCGTCCGCCTTGGCGGCGCGCTCGGCCGCCTTGATCTCTTCCCAGCGATGATGACCGCCGGTCGGATCGTCACCGAAGATATGCGGATGGCGACGCTCCATCTTGTCGCTGATGCCGTCGAGAACTTCGGACAAGGTGAACTGCCCGTCCTCGGCAGCCATCTGGGCGTGGAAGACGATCTGCAGCGCGAGATCACCGAGTTCGTCCTTGAGGTCGTGGAGATCGTCGCGCGCGATCGCATCGGCGACCTCGTAAGCTTCCTCGATCGTATAGGGCGCGATGGTCGCGAAGGTCTGGACCCTGTCCCACTCGCAGCCGTGCTCGGGATCACGCAGCCGGACCATGACGGCCATAAGCCGTGCTAGGGCATCTAAAGCATCGGGCTGGATCGCGGTGGAGTGCGTCATGGGCAGTTCTTGCGGGGAACACGCCGCGGAAGCAATCGGCACTCGTCGCCAAGGGCCGAGGACAAACCAATCAGAACACTCCGTCAGTCTGATAATATATATTATGTAAAGCGCTGGTTGGAAACTAGGGGTCAGCCTTCCAACACCAGCCAGCGCCCTTCCACGCTCCAGCGGGTCAGACTGGTGAGATAATTCATGCCCAACACATTGAGCTCGTCTCCGTCGGCAATGAACATGCGGACGTTGCGGCGTTCGATATCGCCCACGCTGACGGTGTCTGCGCGGCCGCTGGCGACGCGGATCAGGCCGTTGCCGGTTCGGACCAATTGATTGCGCTGGTCGCTGATCGGCAGTCCGGCCAGCGCCGCGGTCTTGCGCCCGACGGTGGTCATGGTCGCGCCGCTGTCGATCAGGAAGTCCACCGGCACGCCGTTCACTTCGGCCTGGATCCAGAAATGGCCATCGACCGCCAGTGGCACGCGAATGACGTCGCCGGCGAGCTGGACCGGCTTGCCGGTCGCCTCGGCCTCCAGCCGCTGCGCGACATAATTGAGATCGTCACGGAAGCTGAAGACAATGAAGCCTGCGCCGAAGATGACCAGGAACGCCAGCACCGACGTAATGCCCTTGGCGAGCGGAGCGCGCCGGCCGATCAGCGCACCCGCGACCAGCATGACGGCCATCAGCAGGTAAAGCCCGCCAAGCTGGAGATCGTTGGTCACCATCAAGGCTGCAGGACCAGGGTGTTGCCCTGCACGCCCCAGCTGCTGAGGCTGGACAGAAAGTCCATTCCGAGCACGTTGACGCCGTCATTGGGGTTGATGTTGACCGACTTGTCGACGCGACGGATCGGGCCGATCTCGACCAGTCCGGCGGTCACGCGCGGCATGAACACGGAGCCGTTGGCGGTGCTGACGACATTGCCGCGCATCCCGGGCTCGAGACCGGCGGCGGTCGCGAGATCAGCCGAGATAGTCGTGGTTGTGGCGCCGCTGTCGACCAGGAAGCGGGCTTCACGGTCGTTGACCTTGCCGTCGACCCAGAAGTGGCCATCGTCGCGCTTGGCAATACGCACCGCGCCGCCGCTGACCTCCGCCGGAGCATCGCCCAGCGCCTCGCTTTCCAGCCGCGCACCGATCGCTCCGAACTCGACGCGAAAGGCGAACAGGGCAAAGACGACCGCAAAGATGCCGATCCACGCGAAGCCCATCCTGGCCGCCTTGCCGGCGCTGAGGCCGCGTCCGACCAGGCTGGTGGCGATGAATACCAGCATGACCAGCAAGATCAGGGCGTTGGGAAGCTGGCCGTCGTCCATCGCGTTGAAATCAAAGCTCCAGCTCGAGCCCGTCGAAGGCCGGTTCGACCCAGTCAGGCAGTTCGGACACTAGTTGGGCATGGTCCATGCTGTTGTCGAGGTGCGACAAGACCAGGTGACCCACCTTGAGGTCGCGCGCCCAGCCGAGCACGGCGTCGAGATGGGCATGAGTGGGATGCGGGCGGCGGCGCAGACAGTCCGACACCCAGATGTCAGCGCTCTCGTAAAGTGACGCCATGGCGTCGGTCAGCTCGACATAGTCGATGGCGTAGACGAGGCTCCTCTCCCCCTCGTCAAAGCGCAGGCCGAGGCTGGTAATGCGGCCGTGCGGCTGATCTACGAAACGCACGCGCGTGCCATCGATGTTCCAGTCGCCGTCGATGTGGTGGGTGCGGCAGACCGCCGGATAGAGCGCATTGCCATTGAATAGGTAATGAAAGCGCGAGTGCAGCCGATCGAAAAGGTCGGCGCGGCCGTGGACCGGAACCTGATCGCCGCGATTGTGGGCGACCTGGCGCAGGTCGTCGAGGCCGTGGATGTGGTCAGCATGGTCGTGGGTGATGACGACCCGGTCGACCTCCCCCACCCCGGCGGCGTTGAGCTGTTCGCGCAGGTCGGGACCGGCGTCGATCAGGATCCGCTCTGCGCCAAGAGTAACCAGCGCTGAGGCCCGCAGCCGGCGATTTTTCGGTTCGGCAGGATCGACGCTGCCCCAGTCGTTACCGATCCGGGGTACGCCCGAGCTGGTGCCCGAACCGAGAATGCGCAGCTTCACCGGGCTGGCGCCGCCTTGTTGAACAAGCGGAAGAAATTGGCGGTGGTGGTCGCCGCCAGCTGATCGGGCGAAACGTCGCGCAGGCCGGCGACAAAGGCGGCGGTATCAGCGACGAACGCCGGCTCGCACTGTTTGCCGCGGTTGGGCACTGGGGCAAGGAAAGGCGAGTCAGTCTCGACCAGCAGGCGGTCTACAGGGATGGTCTTGGCGATGGCCTGCAAGTCCTTGGCATTCTTGAAGGTGACGATGCCGGACAGCGAGACATACAAGCCGATGTCGAGCCCCCGGTCGGCCAGCCACTGGGTACCGGTGAAGCAGTGCAGGACACCCCTCACCCCTCCCCTCGCGGCCTCCTCGGTGAGGATCGCGGCGGTGTCCTCCTCGGCGTCGCGGGTGTGGATGATGAGCGGGAGGTCGGCCTGGCGAGCGGCCTCAATCTGGGCGCGGAAGCGGGCCTTTTGGCTGTCACGGTCGGACTTGTCGTAATAATAATCGAGCCCGCATTCGCCGATGGCGACGACCCGAGAATGCGCAGCAGCCTCGACCAGCGCGGCGGTGCCCAGGTCGGGGTGGGCGTCGGCTTCGTGAGGGTGGACGCCGATCGAGGCCCAGACGTCGGGGTGACGCTCGGTCGCCGCGACGACCTCGGCCCATTCGCGCTGGCGGGTCGAGATATTAAGGAAGCCTGAGACGCCGCGGGCGCGGGCGCTGTTCAGCACTTCGTCTTCGCGCTCGACTAGGCCCGGGTAGTTGAGGTGGCAGTGGCTGTCGATCAGGGTCACGACTCGGCCTCCTCCGCAGGAACCAGTTCGAGGCGGGGGAAGATCGGGCTCGGCGACGACAGGCGGCCAGCGGCGCGGCCTTCAGCGAGATAGGCGTCAAGTTTGGCGATGGAGCCGGGGACGACCGGAGCGACGACCGCACCGAGACGCTCGACAGCGACCGCGAGGGTGCCGAGGACCTCGGCCATCCGCGCCGGGTCGGTCTTGCGCAGCGCCCACGGTGCCTGCGCGTCGACATAGGCGTTGGCAGCGAACACCGCAGTCATCCAGGCTTCGAGCCCGGCGGAGAAGTCGTAATCGGCGAAGCGGGCCTTGGCGCCGTCCTCGGCTTCGGCGACCTTGGCGAGGAGCGCGGCATCGTCGGCAGCGGAACCGGCGGGCGGCACGGCGCCGTCGAGGTTCTTCACGATCATCGAGAAGGTGCGCTGCGCGAGGTTGCCAAAGCTGTTGGCGAGTTCGGCATTGCAGCGGGTGACGATCGCTTCGTCCGAATAGCTGCCGTCCTGCCCGAAGCTGACTTCGCGCATCAGGAAATAGCGCAGGGAGTCGACGCCGTAAGTGTCGGCCAGCGCCATCGGGTCGACCACGTTGCCGAGACTTTTCGACATCTTCTCGCCGCGGGCGAGCAGGAAGCCGTGGCCGAACAGCGCCTTGGGCAGCGGCAACTTGGCGCTCATCAGGAAGGCGGGCCAGTAGACCGCGTGAAAGCGGACGATGTCCTTGCCGATGAGATGGAGGTCAGCGGGCCAGAAGCGGTCATACTCTGCGCGGTCGTCGGGGAAACCGACGCCGGTCATGTAAGTGGTGAGCGCATCGACCCAGACATACATGACGTGCCCGGGCGAGCCCGGGACCGGGACACCCCAGTCGAAGCTGGTGCGGCTGACGCTCAGGTCCTTGAGACCGCCTTCGACGAAGCGGACGATCTCGTTGCGGCGGCTTTCAGGACGGATGAAGTCGGGGTTGGCCTCGTAGTGGGCGAGCAGGTGGTCGGCGTAGGCGGACAGCTTGAAGAACCAGCTTTCTTCCACCGTCCATTCGACCGGCGTGCCCTGCGGGGACAGCTTCTCGCCACCCTCGCCCGGGATCAGTTCCTTTTCGTCATAATAGGCTTCGTCACGGACCGAATACCAACCTTCGTAGCGGTCGAGGTAGAGGTCGCCATTGGCCTCCATCGCCTTCCACAACGCGATGCTGGCGGAGTGGTGACGTTGTTCGGTGGTGCGGACGAAAGCGTCATAGCTGATCGCAAGAGCTTCGCACATCGCACGGAAATGACCCGACATTTCGTCGGCGAACACGAGCGTATCGCGGTTCTTCCCGCGGGCGGTCTGGACCATCTTCAGGCCATGTTCGTCGGTGCCGGTGACCAGGCGCACGTCGCGGCCTTGGGCCCGCATGAAGCGGGCGATAACGTCGGCGGCGATTGCCTCATAGGCGTGGCCGATGTGGGGACGGCCATTGGGATAGGCGATGGCGGTGGTGATGTAGAAGGGTTCGGACATGTCGAAAGCGCTTTAGGGGCGCGAGGCCCGGAGCGGAAGAGCGGGCCTAGCCGTGCGCGACGCCGGCCATGATGGTGCCGAGCGCGAACACGGTCGAGGCCGGGTCGAGCGACAGGCGCGGCGCCAGAGTGGCCGTCTCGCGTGCCTTTTCATAGGCCTCAGCGGCGCGCAGACGGCGGGAGCCGTCGGCCGAGCGGGCTTCGGCGGCAAGCAAGGGCGGGACCATGTCGAGGAAGGCGGCGTAGCGCGGGGCCGCCGCCTTGAGTGCGAGGCTGGAGGCGAGGCGCGCGCGGCGGACGTTGTCGGGGTCGCCCTGGCGGAGGATGGCAAGCGCTTCCTGCGCCAGCGGGCCGAGGTCGAGTTCGGCATAGTCGATCGCGCGCCCCGCCGAACCACCCGCAAGTGGGATCAGGCGAGCGCGCTCCTCGGCTGATAGTTGCGGCCGTTGCGCCGCGAGGATGGTGTCCATCGACGCGGTGTCGAGCGCGGTGAAATCGAGACGGCGGCAGCGCGAACGGATGGTGGGAAGCAGCCGTCCGGGCGAATGGGAAACCAGCAGAAACAGGCTCTTGGCCGGGGGTTCTTCGAGCGTCTTCAGAAGCGCCTGCGCGGCCTGCGGCTCGAGCTCGTCCATGCAATCGATGATCGCCACCCGCCAATCACCGAGGCTCGGGGCGACCGCGAACAGCTCCTGCAGCTTGCGGACCTGGTCGATGACGATGCCGCGGCGGAGCTCGCCTTTCCTCGTGCCGGTCTCATGCGCCTCGCGCTTGATCAGGCGGAAGTCGGGGTGGCTACCGGCGTCGAGCAGCCGCACCATGCGATGGTCGGGCGGCGTATCGAGGCCGGGCAGGTCGACCGGCGGACCGCCGGCCTGGGCGATCACCCGGCGGGCGGCAGCGCGGGCGAAGCTCCCCTTCCCCACTCCGCGGGGGCCGGCCAGCAGCCAGGCATGATGCAGGCTGCCGCTGTCCATCGCCGAACGGAAGGCGGCGACTGCGCGATCCTGGCCGAGGATGGTCACAGCAGGTCCTCAAGAGCGGCGAGCAGGCGGGCGGTAACTTCTTGCGGGTTTCCGGCGGCGTCGATCAGGCGGACCCGCTCGGGCTCGGCGGCGGCGATGGCGCGGAACGATGCCTCGACCGCCTGGTGATAGCTGCCGGGACGGCCGCCGATACGGTCGGCCTTGTCGCCATCGCGGGCCAGCGCGCGCTCCGCCCCGTCCGGGTGGAGCAGGAGTAGGGTGCGGTCGGGAAAGGTGTCGCCGATCCCGAACGCGTTGATCGAGCGAACCTCGGTGATGCCGAGCCCCCCGGCGCCGCCCTGGTAGGCGAGCGAGCTGTCGAGGAAGCGGTCGGAGATGACCCACTGTCCGGCCAGCAGAGCGGGCCGGATCAATTTGTCGAGATGGTCGGTCCGGGCTGCCGCGAACAGCAGGGCTTCGGCGGGTGCGCTCCAGCGATCCTCGCCCCCTTCGAGCAGCAGGCGTCGGATCGCCTCGGCGCCCTCACTGCCGCCGGGTTCGCGGGTCGTGACCACGTCGAGTCCGCGGGCCCGAAGCGCCTCGGCGAGCGCATGCAGCTGGGTGGTCTTACCGACCCCCTCCCCGCCTTCGAGCGTGATGAACCGGCCCCTGGTCACCGGGTTCAGGCGGCGCCCACGAGTTGCTTCAAGCCGAGCCACAGGCGGCCGAAGAAGCCGGCCTCGCCGACCGCTTCCGCGGCGACCAGCGGCATGCGCTGGACGGTGCCGTCGGGAGTAGTGACGATCAATTGCGCGACTTCGGCGCCCTTGGCGATCGGGGCCTTGAGCGGTCCGTTGTAGGCGATCCGCAACCTGGGCTCGCCGCCGACGGTGCCGGCGGGATAGGTGACCGCGATCGCACGCGGGGCGACCAGCAAGACCTCGGCGGCGTCGCCAAGCTGGACGCGGGCGGAGCCGACCGCGGCATTGGCGGCGAATAGCGGGCGCGACTGCCAGGCGCCGAAGCCCCAACTCATCAGCCGGTTGGATTCGGAAATGCGCCCAGTGAAGCTGTCGAGCCCGGCCAGCACCATGACGAGGCGCCGTCCGTTCTGCTCGGCCGAACCGGTGAAGCCGTAACCCGCTTCGTCGGTGTGGCCGGTCTTGAGCCCGTCGGCGCCGGGGATGACGCCAAGGATTGGATTACGATTGGCCTGCGTGATGTCCGCGCCCGCGCCCAGGGTCTTGCCCCAGGTGAACTTGGGCTGCCCGTAGAATTGCTTGTAGAGCTTGGGGTGACGCTCAATTGAGGCGCGGGCGAGTATCGCAAGGTCGCGCGCGGTGGTGACGGTGCAGCCTTCGTCGGGCCAGCCCGTGGCGTTGCAGAAGCGGCTGTTCTTCATGCCGAGACGCTTGGCGAGCGCGTTCATCTGGGTGGCGAAGGCCTGCTCGGTCCCGGCGATGCATTCGGCGAGCACCACGCTGGCGTCATTGCCCGACAACGTGACGATGCCGTGGAGAAGGTTTTCGACGCTGACCTGCTCGTTGACCGACAGGAACATGGTCGAGCCGGCGCTGTGCCACTGCTTCCAGGTTTCGGGGCGCACGGTGCACATCTTGGACAGGGGCAGCTGGCCCGACTTGATCAGCTCGAAGGCCACCTCGCTGGTCATCATCTTGGCCATGGAGGCGGGCGGCATCGGCTTGTCCGCGTCCTTGGCGAGCAGTTCGGCGCCCGACGACAGGTCGACGAGATAGGCGACCCGCGCCGGGGTGTCGAACGGCGGCGCCGCGGCGACGGTGGCGCTGGCAGCGGTGGCGAGGAACAGGGCGGCAAGGATGTGGGGGCGATTCATGGCCCCGTCGTAGCCGCCCCTGGTGGAGGCTTGAAGGCCTTATCGCCCCGCCGCGATCCGATCGGCGAGAAGGCCGACCGACAGGGCGTAAAAGTTGGAGCAATTATAATCGAGGATCGCGCGGTAATTGCCGCTTAGCAGGTAGGCGGTGGCGCCTTGCCCGTCGGGCTCGATCAGGGTCGCCATCTCCCCGTCGGGCAGGCTGCGTCCGGTCGGCTGGACGCCTAGCTGACGCCATTCGCGCATCGTCAGCCAGCGGCTGTGGCGCCGGAACACCTGCGGGCAGCGCGGCGGAACCAGCGTGGTTTGGAGAGCGGCTCGGTTGAGGGCGGCGGGGACTCTGACTGGAACGCCCCAGTGAATCCCGGGCTTCCAGCCGGCGTCCTGAAGATAGGCGGCGATCGAGGCGAGGCCGTCCATCTCGCTGTTCCAGATATTGGCGCTGCCGTCGCCGTCGCCGTCGGTGGCGAGGCGAAGGACGTTGGAGGGCATGAACTGCGGAAAGCCGGTGGCGCCGGCCCAGCTGCCCTTGAGGCGCGAGCGCGGCGTCCCGCGATCGACTAGGCGAAGCGCCGCGATGAACTCCTCCTCGAAGAAGGTGCGGCGGCGGCCTTCGTAGGCTAGGGTCGCAAGCACTTCGAGCAGATCAAAATTGCCGGTGATCCGGCCATAGCTGGTCTCGTGGCCGAAGATCGCCATCACCACCTGCGGCTCGACCCCGAAGCGCTGTTCGAGCCAGGCGAGCTGCGGGCCGTAGGAACGGAAGCGCGCCGACCCGCGCGTGATAAGGTCGGTCGTGACGTGCTGCGCGCGATAGGGCGCGAACGGCGGGATCACGCTGCTGTTGGGCGGTCCGCCCGGCTGCTGGCGGTCGAGCGCGATCACCCGCGAATTCTGGACCAGATAGGGGATGACCGCGGCGATGGTGGCCTCGCGCACGCCGGCGGCACGGGCGGCAGTGGTAAGCCGCGACTTATAGGCTTCGAACCCGGATGACCGGATCACGGGGGTGGTCGAGACCGGCCGTAGCGTCGGCCCCGGCCGAGGAGCGACCGGCACCGGGGCGGCTTGCGGCGGGGTCGTCGGCAGCGGCGCGAGCGGATCGCGTTCCTGCATTGCGCTCGCCGGGGTCAGCGCCAGGGCGGCCAGACAGACAAGCGAAGTGCTCCACCGAAACGCCACTTTACCCTTGTCCTCCCCGTGCATGAACCACCAACGCGCATCGCCCGATGCCGTTCAGACCGCCTTGCGCCAAGCCGTCCCAACGGTCTAGGCGGCGCAAGCTGAACGCGACCAAACCCGGGTTGGTACGTGGATGGGTGGCCGAGTGGTTTAAGGCAGCGGTCTTGAAAACCGCCGTGGGTGGAAGCTCACCGTGGGTTCGAATCCCACCCCATCCGCCAGCCCCTGGCCGCCGGCACGCTTGCCCTTCGGCGGGGGTTCGGCCAGACGGCAGCCATGGCTGGGCCTGCCGTTTCCGTGCTGATCATCGTCCACAATCGTGCCCACACGATCGGTGCGGCGGTGCGGAGCGTGCTGCAGCAGACCTTGCGCGATTTCGAACTCGTGGTCGTCGACGACGGATCAACCGACGGCACCGCCGAGGTAGTCGCGGGTTTCGACGATCCGCGCCTGCGGCTGGTCACGACCACGCTCAACCAGGGCATCCCCCTCGCCCGCAACCGGGCACTTGGCGAGGCGACCGGCAAGTATATCGCCTGGCTCGACAGCGACGACCTGTGCCATCCCGAGCGCCTGCGGGTGCAGCATGACTTTCTGGAGCGGCACCCGAGAATCGACATGATCGGCAGCGCGGCGCGCAAGATCCGCGCCGACGGCACCCTGATGAAGGCCGGACGCGTGCCATTCCGATGCCACGAGGAGATCCGCGCCCTGCTGCTGTTCCGCTCTGCCTTCCAGCAGAGCAGCATCTTCGGCCGGTCCGAGTCAATCAAGGCGGTGCCCTACGACCCGGCCTTTCCGGTGTGCGAGGACGTCGACATGTTCGCGCGCTTCACCGACCAGTACCGAGCGGAGAATTTGCCGCGGTTTCTGATCGCGCGCCGGATCCACGCCGGCCAGACCATCCGAAGCAATGTCGAGCGGATCATCGATCGGCAGATGGCGATCAGTGCGCGCAAGCTGGCGCGGCTGGGGATGAGCCATGACGAGGCAGAACTGCGCAAGCACGTCATCCTTGGCGGATCGTTCGATAATCAGATCAGCGACGAACTGATCGACTGGTCGGAAGGCTGGTTCGATCGAATCCGCGCTGCCAACCGGGCACGGCACTGCTACGAGGAAGCGGCGCTGAAGCCGGTGTTCGACCTCATCGTGATGAAGGCGGCGCTGCGCCGGGTGATGAAGGATCCATCTAGGATCGGCCGTCTGGCCCGGCTTGCCGCCCGCCATCCGCGCGGCCTGCTGGCGCTGGCCAAGGATGCGGCACTGCCGCTGCTTCCGATCGGTGGACAGCCTTCCGCGGCGGGCCTGCGCCCGTTGCTCAGGGCATGAACGAACCCTGCCGCATCGCCTTCCTGTACGTCGGCGGGGTTCATCATGTCGCGCACACCCTGCCGGTCGCGGCCGCCCTTTCCCACCGCGAGAATATGAAGGTCAGCGCCTTTTGCGCCGATGCGACGGTGGAGGCGGAAGTGCGCAGTCTGCTTGGCGATTTCCCGATGGCCAAGGTCGACGTACGGCGGCTGCGGCGGCCTGGCCTACTCGATTGCATCGGCCGGCCGAGCCTCGCCAAGCTGCCGATGCTATGGCGCAGCCGCCGCGACCTGCGCGACTTCGACGCGCTGGTCAGTGCCGAATGCACCTCGATCGCGCTCAAGCATATGGGGGTGACCCGGCCCCTGTACATCTGCCAGCCACACGGGGCAGGCGACCGGGCGATCTCATACGAGCCGCGCTTTCGTCGCTTCGACCGGGTGCTGGTTGCCGGGTCCAAGTCCGCGCGGCGGATGGTCGAGAATGGTGTCAGCGCCGATCGGGTGCGGCAGGTCGGCTATCCGAAGGCTGAATATCTTGCCGACAAGGCGCGCAGCCGCCCTCGCCCCTTCGAAAATGATCGTCCGATCGTCCTCTACAACCCGCATTTCCGGGCCGAACTGTCTTCGCTAACGCAGGCTCCCGAGATCGTCAGAGCGATAGCCCGAAAGAGTGACGTCAATCTGATCGTCGCGCCGCACATCCGCGCTTTCGAGAATGCCTCGGCCGAGAATCTGCAGCGCTGGCAGTCGCTGGCCGTGCCGGGGCAGGTGCTGGTCGATACGGGCTCGCCGCGGATGATCGACATGAGCCATGTCGCGGCCGCCGATCTCTACCTTGGCGACGTATCGAGCCAGGTGTACGAACTTCTGCTGCTGAACCCCCGCCCCTGCCTGTTCGTCAACGCGCACGGCGTACAGTGGCAGGGCGATCCCGACTATGCCTTCTGGAAGCTTGGCGAGGTGATCGCCCCGGATGGGGTGGTGCCGGCGATCGAGGTTGCGCTGAACCAGGCCGACCGCTTTGTGGAGGCCCAGCGAACGGCAGTGGCCGAGACCTTCGGAACGCTGGAGGGTTCGGCGGAGCGCGCCGCAACGGCGATCCTCGACAGCCTTGGTGAACTGCGATGAGGCGCTGGTTCGACGATAGTTCGATGCAGTCGATCCTGCGCAATACCTCGCTGCTCGGGCTGTCCAAGGCCGCGGCGGCGGTCGCCAGTCTTGCCGTGCTGGCGCTGGCGGCGCGCGACCTGGGCCCGACGGGCGTCGGCTTCCTGCTGCTGGTCCACAGCTATGCGATGGCGGCGAGCAGCCTGACGCATTTCCAATCGTGGCAGGTGATCGTCCGCTATGGCAGCCGCCCGCTCGAAGAAGGCGATCCCGAGCCGTTCCGCCGCGCGGTGTCCTTCGCCCTCGGGCTCGATCTGCTGACCGGGATTGGTGGAATGCTGCTGGCGATGGCGTTGCTGCCGTTCCTGGCGGGATGGTTCGGGATCCCCAGCGAGCTGCGGACCCCTGCCCTGCTTTATTGCCTGCTGATCCCGACCATGGCGTCGGGCGCCGCCAATGGCGTGCTGCGCGCGCTCGACCGCTTCGACCTGATCGCCTGGCAGTCGCCGATCGATGCCTATGTCCGGCTGGTATTGGTGGTCGGCGCCTACCTGCTGAAAGCAGACCTCATCGTCTACCTGATGATCTGGGCGGCGACCGATTTGCTCGGCGATCTCTACCTGTGGAGCGCAGCCATTCGCGAGCTTCGCCGCCGCGGGCTGCTCAAAGGGCTTCGGCCGCGTCTTGGTGCGCACGGCCTCGATGGCGGCTGGCGCTTCGCTTTCACCGTCAATCTGACCGCCTCGGTCAACAGCGCCTGGGGTCCGGTCGCCCGGCTGCTGGTCGGCGGCCTGTTAAGCCCTGGCGCTACCGGCCTGTACCGCGTTGCAAGCAGCCTGATCGACGCGGTGCAGAGCCCGATCGACCTGATGGCCAAGGCCGTGCACCCCGAATTGATGCGGCACGACCCGGCCTCCGACCATCCCTGGCGGCTGATGCTTCGCACCATGGCGCTCGGTACCATCGTGGCACTGGTGGCGTGGGTAGTGATCGGGCTGCTCGGCGAACGGCTGCTGACCCTGCTGTTCGGTCCCGAATTCACCCCCGCCGCACCGCTGCTGACGGTGCTGATGCTTCTGCCGGTGATCGCTACCCTTGCCTTTCCGCTGCCGGCGATGTTCTACAGCCTTGGGCGCCCCGGCGGACCGTTGGTCGCGAACATCATCGGCGCCGTGGTGTTCGTCGGCACCCTGCCTTTCCTCGCCGCCGGCCATGGCCTGGTTGGAGCCGGCGTTGCGATGGTGCTGGGGCGGCTATCCTCCTTGCTGGCTATGGGAATATTGCTGACGCTCCTCTATCGCAGCCGTCCGCAGGCCAAGGTCGGGGTGGAAGCCGAGGGCCAGCTCGGCTAAGGCGCGGCCATGCTCAAGACCCCTGATCCCGCCCTCGCCCATGAGCCCAAGCTCAAGCCGTTCGACTGGTCCGATCCGTTCGGCCTCGACGAGCAGCTGACCGAGGACGAACGCCTCGTCCGCGACACCGCCGAGGGCTATGCCCAGGAGAAATTGCAGCCCCGGGTGACCGAGGCCTATCTCAGCGAGAATTTCGACCGCGAGATCCTGCGCGAGATGGGCCAGCTCGGCCTGCTCGGCGCGACCATTCCGCAGGCCTATGGCGGTGCCGGGCTTGGCTACGTCAGTTACGGACTGATCAGCCGCGCAGTGGAGCGGATCGATTCGGGATATCGCTCGGCGATGAGCGTGCAAAGCTCGCTCGTGATGTACCCGATCTTTGCCTACGGGTCTGAAGAACAGCGTCACAAGTATCTGCCGGGACTGGCTTCGGGCGAGCTGGTTGGCTGCTTCGGCCTGACCGAGCCTGACGCGGGCTCGGACCCCGGGGGCATGCGCACCACCGCCAAGAAGACCGACACCGGCTACGTGCTGTCGGGCGCCAAGATGTGGATCACCAACAGCCCCATCGCCGACGTGTTCGTGGTGTGGGCCAAGTCCGAGGCACATGACGGCAAGATCCGCGGCTTCGTGCTTGAAAAGGGCGTGCCGGGCCTTTCCGCACCGCAGGTCAAGCAGAAGCTGTCGCTGCGGGCGTCGATTACCGGCGAAATCGTGATGGACGCGGTCGAAGTCGGCGAGGATGCGCTGCTGCCCAACGTCGAGGGTTTGAAGGGTCCGTTCGGCTGCCTTAACCGAGCCCGCTACGGGATTGGCTGGGGATCGATGGGTGCGGCCGAGGCCTGCTTCCACGCGGCCCGGCAGTATACGCTCGACCGGCATCAATTCGGTCGGCCGCTTGCGGCGACCCAGCTGGTGCAGCTGAAGCTCGCTAACATGGTGACCGAGATCACCCTCGGGCTGCAGGCCGCACTGCGCGTCGGTCGGCGGCTGGAGGACGGCGAGCTGATCCCCGAGACGATCAGTCTGATCAAGCGCAACAATGTCGGCAAGGCGCTCGATATCGCCCGGATCGCCCGTGACATGCACGGCGGCAACGGGATCAGCGCCGATTATCAGGTCATCCGCCACGCGCTCAACCTGGAAACGGTCAACACCTACGAGGGCACGCATGACGTGCACGCGCTGATCCTCGGCCGGGCGATCACCGGCCTCAGCGCGTTCTAGGCAAATAAAAAGGGCGGCCCGCGAGCCGCCCTTTTCATGTTGCGTGAGGCGCCGGATTATTCCGGAGCGCCGCCGCTGCCCATGCCGAGCTGTTCCATGTCAGCCGCGTCAGGGCGCTTGTCGAACACGGCGTCGATCAGACCGAAGGCCTTGGCCTCGTCGGCTTCGAGGAAGCTGTCGCGGTCCATCGCCTTCTCGATCGCCTCCAGCTCCTTGCCGGTATATTTGGCGTAGAGCGTGTTAAGGCGGGTGCGCATGCGCAGGATCTCGCGCGCCTGGATCTCGATGTCCGATGCCATGCCCTGTGCGCCGCCCGACGGCTGGTGGACCATGATCCGGCTGTTGGTTAGCGCGACGCGCATGCCCGGCTCACCGGCGGCCAGCAGGAAGCTGCCCATCGACGCCGCCTGCCCGATGCAGACGGTGCCGACGCGGGGACGGATATATTGCATCGTGTCGTGGATCGCGAGGCCGCTGGTGACCACGCCGCCCGGCGAGTTGATGTACATGAAGATGTCCTTCTTCGGGTTCTCGGACTCGAGGAAGAGCAGCTGGGCGACGATTAGCGAGGACATGTGATCCTCGATCGGGCCGGTGATGAAGACGATTCGCTCGCGCAGCAGCCGCGAATAGATGTCGAAGCTGCGCTCGCCCCGGTTCGATTGCTCGATGACGATGGGAACGAGGCCGGAGACGATGTCCTGATGGTCGGGCAAGTGACTTATCCTGTCGTTTGGTGTGGTGACTACATCGGCGGGTGGCGAGACAAGTTCAAGGCCGCACCTGCCCGTTGCCCCGAACCACATATTTGAAGCTGGTCAGCTGCTCGGGCCCGACCGGACCGCGGGCATGGAGCTTGCCGGTGGCGATGCCGATCTCCGCCCCGAACCCGAACTCGCCCCCGTCGGCGAACTGAGTCGAGGCGTTCCACAGCAC
The DNA here is from genome assembly GCF_023380025.1 of Sphingomonas glaciei. Lineage (NCBI taxonomy): Bacteria > Pseudomonadati > Pseudomonadota > Alphaproteobacteria > Sphingomonadales > Sphingomonadaceae > Sphingomonas > Sphingomonas glaciei. The sequence goes on along the minus strand of NZ_CP097253.1, from coordinate 681,280 downwards.
GATCGCGCTGTCGACCGCGGCGAGGAAGGCTTCGGCGGTCGCGGCGTCATCGGTGATGATCGCCTCGGTATGGCCGGTGCCGTAGCGGGCGATGTGGGAAGCGGCTTCCTGCCAGTTGCTTACGGTGCGGATGCTGAGGATCGGTGCGAGATATTCGGCGCTCCAATCCTCGTCATGGGCAGGGAGCATCGGCACGATTGCGGCCGCTTCCGCATCGCCGCGCAACTCGCAGCCATCGAGCGCCTGCGCGATGGCCGGCAGCATCGACAAGGCGCCGCGGTCGATCAGCAGCGTTTCGGTCGAGCCACATACCGACACCCGCCGAAGCTTGGCGTTGCGGACAATCGCCGCGGCCATCGCCGGATCGGCCGCGGCGTGGACATAGGTGTGGCAGACCCCTTCGAGATGGCCGAGCACCGGGACCCGCGCTTCTGACTCGATCCGCTCGACCAGGCTGCGTCCTCCGCGCGGGATCAGCAGGTCGAGCGTGCCGCCCAGACCGGACAGCAACGCGCCGACCGCCGCACGGTCGCCGGTCGGGACGATCTGCACCGCCGAAGCGGGCAGGCCTGCTTTCTCAAGCCCCTCGGCCAGCGCCGCATGGATCGCCCTGCTGCTCGCAAGGCAGTCTGAGCCGGGTCGCAGGATCACGGCGTTGCCCGAGCGCACGCAGATCGCGGCGGCGTCCGCGGTGACGTTGGGACGCGCCTCGTAGATCATTCCGATCACACCGATCGGCGTGCGCACCCTGGCGATGTCGAGGCCGTTGGGACGCTGCCAGCGCGCTATCTCCGCGCCGACCGGATCGGGCAAGGCAGCGACCGAATCGAGCCCTGCGGCAACCGCCTCGATCCGCTCGGGATCGAGCATCAGCCGGTCCTGGTGGCGGGTCGCAGCTGCCAGGTCCGCCACATTGGCTTCAAAGACGAGGTGAGCACGAGCGCGCAGGGACGTTGCCATACCGCGAATGGCGGAGGTGCGCTGGTCGGCGGTGGCGGCGCGCAAGGCTTCGGCTCCGGTCCGGGCGTCACGGCCGAGGGCAAGCATTGTCTCTCCGAGCGTCATTGCAGCACTAGGTCGTCACGATGGATCAGGGCATCACCACGAGAATAGCCGAGCAGGGCCGCGATCTCAGCTCCTTTCGCGCCGACCAAGCGCGCGGCCTCCTCCGCATCGTAGCGGCTGAGCCCGCGAGCAAGCTCCCGCCCTTCCCCATCCTGCACCGCGACGCAATCGCCGCGCGAGAAGGCGCCCTCCACGGCCAGCAGCCCAGCGGGAAGCAGGCTGCCGCCCTTGCCCAGCGCGGTGGCGGCCCCGGCATCGATGCGCAGCGTACCGAGCGGGGCCAACGTGCCGGCGATCCAGCTTTTGTAAGCGCGGACCGGATTGCCCTCGGCAGCGATGTGGGTGCCGCGGGCCTCGCCATCGAGGAGCCGGGCGAGCGGCCGTTCGCCAGCGCCGCTGCCGATCAGCGTTGCGCAGCCTGCCGCCGCGGCGATTCGCGCGGCTTCGAGCTTAGTCCGCATCCCGCCGGTGCCGGGTCCGGAGCGATCACTGTCGCCCGCCAGGGCCATGATCACAGGGGTGAGTGCCGTCACTTCCGACAAGTGCGTAGCGGCGGGATCGAGGCGCGGATCGGCGGTGTACAGGCCGTCGACGTCGCTCAGCAGCACGAGGAGTTCGGCGGCCGCCAACTGCGCAACGCGGGCCGACAAGCGGTCATTGTCGCCGACGCGCAATTCGGCGGTGGCGGTGCTGTCATTCTCGTTGATGATCGGGACTGCGCCGGCCTTGAGCAGGGCGGCGATGGTGCCGCGGGCGTTGAGAAAGGCGCGGCGATCCTCGGTGTCGTAGGCAGTCAGCAGCAATTGCGCGGTGACCAGCCCAAGCGGGGCGAACGCGTCGGCCCAAGCCTGCATCAGCAGCGGCTGCCCAGTGGCGGCGGCGGCCTGCTTGTGGTCGAGCCGGGGGGAGCGCGGAAGGCCAAGACGGCCGCGGCCCAGCGCCACCGCGCCTGAGCTAACGATGATCGCTTCGGTACCCTGGTTGCGAAGCTGGGCGACATCACGGGCAAGGTCGGCAAGGAAGTCGGCGCGGGGCCCCTGCCCGTCGGTTACCAATGCCGAGCCGAGCTTGACGACCAGGCGTCGCGGCAGCCGCCGAGGGGGCGGCGCGGTCATCAGCGCTGCTTACCGGGCGCAGGCTGGGCGAGATAGGCGAGCCGGCGAAGCTCGCGCCGGCCGTGCGTCACCGTGTCGAGGATCAGACCGGCAAGGAAGGAGAGGACGGCGATAATCACCATGCCGGTGATCAGGATCGCGGTCGGGAAACGCGGCACCAGCCCGGTGTCGAGATAGGTGAGGACCAGCGGGATCGACAGCGCAAGCGCCGCGAGCAGCAGGACGGCTCCTGCGACACCGAAGAACAGCCACGGCCGCTCGGTCCGGAACAGGTTGAGCATCACCTTCAATATGCGCCATCCGTCGCGGAAGGTGCTTAGCTTGGAGGCCGAGCCTTCCGGGCGCGCGCCATAAGCGGTCGCGACTTCGCCGACCGGCATCCGCAGCTCCAGCGCGTGAATGCTCATCTCGGTCTCGATCTCGAAGCCTGAGGACAGCACCGGGAAGCTCTTCACGAAGCGGCGGGAAAACACCCGGTAGCCCGAGAAGACGTCGGTGAAGCTGCGCGCGAAGAGGAAGCTCAGGAGGCCGGTGAACAGGCGGTTGCCCAGCACGTGGCCGCCGCGATAGGCGTCCTTGGCGTCATGCTGGCGGGTGCCGACCACCAAATCGAGTTGCTGGGTGAACAGCATGTCCACCATCGCCGGAGCAGCAGCTGGATCGTAGGTAAGGTCGCCATCGGCCATGACGTAGACGTCGGCCTCGATGTCGGCGAACATCCGCCGGACGACATGACCCTTGCCCTGCTGGCGCTCGGTGCGAACGACCGCTCCGGCCGCCCGCGCCACCTCGACCGTTCGGTCGCGGCTGTTATTGTCGTAGACGTAGATGGTCGCGGTCGGCAGCGCGGCGCGGAAGCCGGCCACGGTCGGCCCGATCGCGGCTTCCTCGTTATAGCAGGGCAGCAGCACGGCGATGCGAGGCTGGTCGTGCGTGTTCATGCCCCTCCCCCGGCGTCATCCCGGCAATGGAGCCGGGAGCTGCCCTCTTCTACGATCGGCTGAATGAGAAGGAAGGCCGTCCCCGGGTCAAGCCCCGGGGAGACGTTGTTGTTAGGCCGACGCCTTCTTGCCCTTCTTGGCCGGAGCCTTGGCACCCGCACCGTCCTTGACAGGCTCGGCGGGGACCGGAGCCTCAGGTTCGGCCTCGACCGCGCCCTTGGCCGGCTTGGCGGCCTTGGCCTTCTTGGGCGCCGGAGCGACCTCGGCGGCGGTTTCGACGGCTTCGGCGGCAGGCGCTTCCTCGGTCACGGCAGCCTTCTTACCCTTCTTGGCCTTGGGCGCAGGAGCGGCCGGAGCAGCTTCGTGGGCATGGTCGTGGCCGCAGCCCGGACCGTGCACATGGCCTTCCTCGGCCTCGAGATCGGCCTCGATCTCGGCGCGGGTCGCGGCGCGATCGGTGATCTCGGCCTTGGTGAAGAGGAAGTCGACAACCTTGTCCTCGTACAACGGCGCGCGCAGCTGGGCGGCCGCCATCGGCTCCTGCTGGACGTACTGGATGAAGCGCTCACGGTCGGCCGGCTGATACTGCTGCGCGGCCTGCGCGATCAGGCGATTCATTTCCTGGTTGGTGACTTCGACGCCATTGGCCTGGCCGATTTCGGACAGCAGCAGACCGAGGCGAACGCGGCGCTCGGCGATCTTGCGATATTCTTCCTTGTCGTTCTCGATCTCGGCCTTGGCGGCTTCGGGATCGGACTCGTGGCCGGCCTCATGCTCGAGCTGGGCGATGATGTTGGCGAATTCGGCCTCGACCATCGACGGCGGCACTTCGAAGTCATGCGAAGCGGCGAGCTGGTCGAGCAGGCGGCGCTTCATGTGGGTGCGGGTCAGGCCGTTCAATTCCTGAGTCTGCTGGTCGCGCAGCAGGCCCTTGAGCTGGTCAAGGCTCTCAAGGCCGAGGGTCTTTGCGAAATCGTCGTCGATCGCGGTTTCACCGGCGACCTTTACCGCGGTCACCTTGACGTCGAAGGTCGCGGGTTGGCCCTTGAGATTCTCGGCCGGATAATCGTCCGGGAAGGTGACGTTGAGCGTGCGCTCCTCACCGACCTTGGCGCCGATCAGCTGATCCTCGAAACCGGGGATCAGGGTACCGGAGCCGATCTCGACCGCCATGTCAGTGCCGGTGCCGCCTTCAAAGGCAACGCCGTCCGAGGTCTTGCCGACGAAGTCGAGCACGACCTGATCGCCGGTCTCGGCCGCCTTGCCCTCGGGAGCATCCTCGAAGCGCTTGGCGTTCGAAGCGAACTGCTGAACCTGCGCATCGACGGCGCTCTCGTCGGCCTCGGCGCTCAGGCGCTCGAGCTTGAGACCCTCGATCTGCGGCGTCGGGATCTGCGGCAGGGTTTCAAGGCGGACGGTGACTTCGGCGTCCTTGCCGGCCTCATAGCCGTCCTTGAGCTCGATCGATGGCTGCATCGCGGGACGGATGCCCTGCTCGCTCATCAGCTGCTGGACGCCTTGCTGGATGGTGGTCTGCAGCGCGTCCTGGTGGAGCGCATCGCCGTGCATCTTGCGGATGAGGTTGGCGGGGACCTTGCCGGGGCGGAAGCCGGGCATCTTGATCTGTGGGGCGATCCGCTTGACCTCGCCAGCGATGCGCTCGTCGATCTCGGCTGCCGTGAAGGTCAGCTGGTAGGCCCGCTTCAGGCCCTCGTTCTCGATCTCGACATGCTGCATGGTGACAAGAAATCCCGGATTATCGGTTGAAAGGTCATTCGCCCTCGGCCGGGCGGAAACTGGTGCGGGCGAAGGGACTCGAACCCCCACATCTTGCGATACTGGTACCTAAAACCAGCGCGTCTACCAATTCCGCCACGCCCGCGCGAGCGTTCAGGGGCGGCCCTATAGCAGCGTTGGGGGTTGGGGCAAGACGTTGGCGCGCAAGCAGGACCGGGTCGGGACCCGAGCGCCGGTTCCGAACGTTCTCCCCCCATGCAACAGCTTCCCCCCTTCCCCGACGACGCCCCCGGTTTCGAACCGGGCGCCCCCGAACCCAGCGAGCCCGGACAGCCGGCCCAGCCGAGCGAGCCGGGTCAGCCGACCCCAGCCCCTCAGGAGGAGCCGCCGGCCCAAGCACCGATCGACGTTCCCTCGCCGAGCACACCTGGAACCGAGACCCCGACCACGCCGATTTCGCCGATCGCCTGAATTGCCCCCGTCGCCCTGGCCAGTGCCGGGGCGACGGCGCCCCCTAGACCTTGCTCGCCCGGACGATCACGGCATCGACCAGCAATTCGGCAGCAACCCCGATCACCGCACCGGCGACGACATCGGTAACGTAGTGGCGCGAGCGAACGATCTGCGCGGCGCCGGTCAGCGTGGCGAGACCGAAGGCAGGCCAGCGCGCGCCGGGGTGGTCGCGGCCGACCGCCATCGCCACCGCGACCGCGCCGGCGGTGTGGCCCGAGGGAAAGCTGTTGAAGTCGCTCTCGTGACGCTCGCCTTTCCGCAGGACGTAGTCGCCGCGGCGAGCGGCGGCTTCCGGCCGGGTCCGGTCGACCATCGACTTGACCACGCCGCGAAGCGCGGTCGCGAGCAGGTGGGCGGCGAGGATGCGGGTGCCGGTGCGCCAGGTCGAACCGTCGCGCATGACGACCGCGGTCGCGAGCACGCCCGCCGCCGCGGCATAGAGCGGCTCCTGGTCCGACAACTCGGCCACCGCGCCAAGTGCCCTGACGGCTGCATCCCCCGCATAAGGGACGAGGGCGTCGGCAACGGCGGTGTCGACATCCTCGGCAGGAACGATCGGATCGATGTCAGGCAAGTTTTTCAATTGGGTCACGCCACGCTCAACGGCGCGGCAGGTGACAATGTTGCAAGGCCTAGCGGCGGCGCACCGCGCTGCGCACCATGGCTTCATAGTCGGGCAGCGCCTGTGGGTAGTAATGTGCCCGCGCGGCATCTAGCAGGATCAGGTACAGGCGGCCATCGATCACCGCACCCACGGCGCGGCCCTTGCGCCATACTTCGTCGCCGTCGAGATGCTCGAAGTCGAGCTGGAAGCCATTGGTGCCGAGGAAGGTTCGCGGGGCAAGCCCCAGGGTCCGGAACTCGACCGCGCCGCCTTCGACCCGAAACAGGGTTTCGAGCAGGCTGGCGACTTCGGGGGCAGTCATGGTCGAACGGAAGCGCGGCACCTGGCGGTCGGCCTTATACTCCTGCCAGATCAGGCGCTTGTTATCGGGCAGGCCGGTGACAAAGGTGACGCCGTCGAGATAGGGCCCGTTGAGCGTCCAGTCCTCGACCCAGCGCACATCGTTGAAGGAGAAGCCACCCTGGCGGTTCCATTCGCGCGGGCTGGTCACGCTCATCGCGCCGGAGCCGACGTTATAGGTTTGGCCGGCACGGACCAGGCCGTAGGGACTGAGGCCGACCCCGCCGCCGCCGACCGAGCTGCAGGCCGACAGGGCCAGTGCGAGGGCGCCGCCGAGGGCCAGCTTCGTGATGGTCGTGCGCATGGAGGTCAGCCCTGGATCATCTGGCGCACGAACGGCGCGTCGGGGGCGCTGGGCGCCATGGTAAGGTAACGCGACAGGGCGGTCCGGCCTTCCGCCACCCTGCCCTGCTTCATCAGCATGACGCCATGCCAGCGCCAGGCGTCGGCAGGTGCATCGGGGTAGGTCACCGCCTGCGCATAATTGAGCGCGGCCGCCTGCTGGTTCTGAATGCCTTCGCGCAGCCGGTGGACCTCGCCGCGATAGAACAAAAGTGTGCCGTTCCAGCCGTCGCGGGCGAGGGTCTCGACGATATACTGGCTTGCGCCAGGATCGTTGAGCCGCACCTGGTCGTCGAACAGGCTGGCGCGGATCGGCGCCAGCGCCTTGAGGTAGCGTTCGCGCCCACGGTCGTAGCTGCGGCCCGGCACGGTCAATTCCTGGGCCGAGACGGCAAGATCCTTCAGCCGCTCACGCGGGGCCGGGTGAGTGGCGAACAGCGAATAGCCGCGGTCGACCCGCTTGCGGCGCTCCTTAGCCGACCATTCAAGCTCGGTGATCAATTGGTCCCAGGTTTCGGACATCGACAGCGGGGCATAGCCGGCATCGGCGATCAGCTTGACCCCCAGCGCGTCGGATTCGGCCTCAAGCTGGCGGCTGTAGCGGAACAGGGTAAGGATGGTGCCAAGCTCGGCCAGCCGGACGAGGTCACCGGTGTAGGTGCCGGTGACACCGCCTGCCATTCCCGCGGCCATCGCCAGCCCGGCGAAGATGTTGGTCTTGCGCTTCATGTCGCGCCAGCTGCGGATCTGGTGGCGAAGCAGGAAGTGGCTGCTTTCGTGAGCGATGACCCCGGCCAGCTGCGCCTCGTCGCGCATCCGCAGCAGGAGGCCGGAGAAGAAGACGGTGAACCCGGTCGGGAACATCATCGCATTGAATTCGGGCACCCGCGCGAGATAGATGCGCATGTCCTTGGCCGCCGGACCGCCGACCTTGCCGATCAACCCCTGCAGGTAGCTGTTGAGCGCGGGATCGCGGATCAGGAGGTTGGAGCCGGCGACCTCCTCCTCGACCCGCTCCATCTGCTGCCACAGGCCCTTCTCGTCCGTCTCGGTCGGGCGATAGCCGGGGCCGATCAGCGGCTTGAGGCTGTTGGGGCTGATCCTGGCCGAAGCGGGCGCTGCGACAAGAGCGGCGCCGGTTCCGGCCAGCATCGCGCGGCGGGAAAGCTCGCTCATCACTTCTTCTCCGGGGCGTTTCGTGCCGCGGCAGCCTGAGCGCGGCGGACGTCACGGCCGGGCTTCATCCGACCCAGCAGTCGATCGACCAGTTGCGCCGCGCCTTCGGGCTTGCGGAGGTCGCCCATCTTGATGCCCGCGACTTGCGTGCCGGCCTGGACCACGTTGAACCACACCACTTCGCCGGTGCGCAGGTCGACCAGGCTGGCATAAGCGCTCTGCCCGCCGCCGCCGATGTTGGGCGCGCAGAAACCGATAAAGCAGCCGGCGATGCCGAGCACCTGCATCGCGACCCGCCCGCTGTCGGCAAAGCTGTCCTCGGCATGCATGAAAAGGGCATAGTCATACCCGGTCGCCTGACCGAGCCGGACCGCGTCGGAGCCGAGCGTATAGTCCAGCCCGCGTCCGCGCTTGGTCGGAAGCTCGTAGCCGGCGAACTTGTGGAGCGCGATCGAGCTGCCCACCGCATTATGCAGCCGCTCGAGCTCGGCCACGGTGTCGGCCGAGACCCCGGCAATCGAGTCGCGGCGGTCCATGATCATCGTCTGGCCGCCCCGCCCCGCCTGCTGGGCCTTGAGCGCGGTGACCAAGTTGGCGCGCGCCGCCTCGGTCCAGTCGGCGCGCGGCTCGGTCAGGCCGCCGGCCTTGACCGAACCGACCGTTACGTCGGGGCGCATCACCAGCAGCTTGTAGTCACCCTGCGGCGGCGTGAACTGAAGGTCGGCGATCTGCCGGGTCTGGACGCAGGCCGAGAGGGTGAGGGACAGGGCGCCGAGCGCCAGGGCGGACCGCATTCGACTCATTCCCGCGCAACCTTTTCTGGACTGCCCTGCGGCAGCCGCGAAATGACCTAAGTTTCAGATAGTTGAAGCGATTCCGCGCTAAGTCAATGGCACCTCCGGGGACGAACGTCGTCGCCTCGGCGGCATTGCCGCGGCTCCTCCCAACTTCCTTAAGCCGCCGCTAACCCTGTCTTTACGCGGCTTGGTATAGCTTGCGCCACTATGACGCGATCTCGGTTTTCCGGAGTGGGCAAGAAAGGAATGGGCATGGCGCAATCGGGAGTGGTTCGGCAGGTGGGCTCGGCAGTGGCCGAGGCTCATGCCGCCCGCCTCGGCGCAGCGGGGAGTGTCACCCACGCCCATGTCGCGGACCTTGCTGGACCGCTCGCCCCCTACCGGGCGCATGACCTTGACGATTTCGTCCACTTGCTGTGCGCCGTCTACGGCCGCCAGCCGACCGCGATCGAACTCGCGCTCGGCAGCGCCCCGGAAGCGTCGGTCAGGGCCTGGCTGGAAACCGCTTCCTCGGCGTTCGAGCGGGAGCGGCTATACCTGGTGCGCCTGACCTCCGCCGTCGGCCCGATCCCGAGCACGCCGGGCGCCGCCGAGACCGAGGCCGCCCTGCTGGCCCAGCGGCATGCCTTGGAAACGCTTGCCCGTTCGGAACGAAGCGGCTGCGCGCTGGGTGCGGCGACCGCGCTTGTCGCCGACTGGACCGCGCTTCGTCCCCTGCTCGACAAGGTCGCGGCCAGGGTCGGGGTCGACGTTCCGCCTTGCGCACTGCCCAAGGAGGAACTGATTGTCGCTGCGCTGGAAGCCGGGGCTTCCACGGTCACCGCGGAGCGCGCGATCCGTTTCGGCGCGGAGCAACTGCTGCTCCAGCAGCGCGCCCTGTTCGACTTGCTCGAAGCACGCAGCGAGGCGCGCGAGGACCTCTAACTAACGTAATGCGACCCGCCGAAGCGGAAACGCCGACCCCTTTAGTCGGCTTGCGTGCGCCGCGCCGGCCTCATACTGCCATCGGCCATGCGCTTCACCGGAACCACCGATTATGTCGCGACCGACGACCTTCGTGTCGCGGTCAATGCCGCCGTCACCCTGCGCCGCCCCTTGCTGGTCAAGGGTGAGCCCGGCACCGGCAAGACCGTCCTCGCCCACGAGATCGCCAAGGCGCTCGGCGCCCCGCTGATCGAGTGGCACGTCAAGTCGACCACCCGCGCCCACCAGGGGCTGTACGAATATGACGCGGTGGCGCGGCTGCGCGACGGCCAGCTCGGCGAGGAGCGGGTCCACGACATCCGCAACTACATCAAGCGCGGCAAATTGTGGGAAGCGTTCACCGCCCCGCAGCTTCCCGTCCTGCTGATCGACGAGATCGACAAGGCCGACATCGAATTCCCCAACGACCTCCTTCAGGAGCTCGATCGGATGGAATTCCACGTCTACGAAACGGGCGAGACGGTGAAGGCGGTCGAGCGGCCGATCGTCGTTATCACCTCGAACAACGAGAAAGAGCTGCCCGACGCCTTCCTCCGCCGGTGCTTCTTCCATTACATCGCCTTCCCTGACCGGGCGACGATGGAGCGGATCGTCGAGGTTCACTTCCCGGGCCTCAGCAAAATCCTGCTGAGCCAGGCGCTCGACCTGTTCTTCGACGTTCGCGAGGTGCCGGGGATCAAAAAGAAGCCCTCGACCAGCGAACTGCTCGACTGGCTCAAGCTGCTGCTTCACGAGGACATGCCGCTCGAAGTGCTGCAGAACCGCGACCCGACTAAAGCCATCCCGCCGCTGCACGGCGCCCTGCTTAAGAACGAACAGGATGTGATGCTGTTCGAACGGCTCGCCTTCATGGCGCGACGGAAGGGCTAAGGCCTCACTCCTCGCGATAGGCGAGTTCGAAATTGCCCCACCGACGGCCGTTGACGAACAAGGGCACGAAGACGTTCTTCACCGGATAGGATTTGTCGCCAAGCTCCATTCGGTAGGTCATCAGCATCGCCGGCTTGTCGCTTTCGATCGCGGCGCGGGTCTGTTCATCCATGAAAATGCGGCGGTTGCGGCAATTGGCGTCATTCCACACCGGGTCGGGACCGGGCACGTTGCACCGCTCGGACAGGTGAGTGGGCAGGAAGCCGTCGACGTTGGTGATGGCCGAGCCCAGGATGCGCGCGTCCTTCAGCTTGTAGCGGTCGAGCAGCGGGCGGATGTGCTGGTCGGCGAAGTCACAGAACTGGTTGTCGTACTGGACCGGGTTGCGGCCGGGGATCGGCACATACTGGCGATCGAAGATCTGCTCCATGGTGATCGCCCCTTCGCGCACCCCGCGCTCGGCGGCTTCGGCGATCGCTCGCATCGCGTCCTGGGCGAGGATGATCATCGGCGTGTCGTCGATCTCGGCACCCGAATTGGCGAGTGTGTCAAGCATGGTGGCCGAGAGCATCTCAAGCTTGGCAAGGCGCTGCTGGGCAACGCCGAGCGCGCCGCCATTCTCGCGGGCATCCTCGGCGAAGTCGGTAAGGCTCGCCTTCACCCGGTCGACGCTGTTCTGGATCAGGCTGGTCGAATGGGCGATGCCCTCGGTCTGGCGATCGACCATGCCGACGATCTCGCTGACTTCGCGGACCGTCTCGTGGATCTGGCCGAAGCCCTTCTGCGCGGCGCGGCTGCGTTCGACGCCGGTCTTGATCTCGCTGGTGACGGCGCCCGCCTCGCGGGTCAGTTCGCTGATGGTGAGGCCGATCTGGCTGGTCGCCGCGCGAGTGTCGTGGGCAAGCTTCTTCACCTCGGCCGCGACCACTGCGAAGCTACGCCCGGCGTCTCCTGCCCGCGCCGCCTCGATGGTCGCGTTGAGCGCCAGCATGTTGGTCTTGCGGGCAATCCCCTCGATGGTCGAGGAAACGCTCTGGACCTGGTGCATGGCCGAGGCGAAGCCCGCCATGCGGTCGCCAAGCTCGACCACCAGTTCGGTCAGGCCCTTGAAGCCCGCGATGGTCTGCTCGATCGCCTCGCGCCCGGCTTCCAGCTTGGCCTTGGCCTGCTCGGACAGCAGCCGTGCTTCGTCGGTCGAGTCCGACACCCGGGCCTGGTCGGCGAGCAGGCGGGTAGTGACTTCCTCCAGCCCGTCGAGCGTCTTCAGGTGCGCGCCGATGCTCTTGGACACGTCGCTGACGTAACCGGCGACGTCCGAACATTCGATCGACAGCGATCCGCAACTGCGGGCCACGGTACGGATCGCGTCTTCGGTAACCTGTTCAAGACCGGCGGTAGCCATGCTTTCTCCGAACGTGAGACTATGTCCGCACCGGAGTAGGCGTGAGGCTTTACCGTTCAGTTAACCAGAGTGGCGGGGGATGGTCGTCCCGGCCGAGACCGGGACGACCGATCACTCGGCTCAGGCCGACCGCTCGAGGTACATCATCCACAGCTGGGCGATGTTGCTGCGGGTGCCCTTGACGGCGCTGAGGGCGGCGGTGGCCCCGGCCTTGTCCCCGCTGCGCGCCAGGGCGATGCCGAGTCGGAGGTTGGCGAGATCGGCTCCAGCGCCGCCCTTCGCCACATCCGCACGATATGCGGCAGCCGCCTTCGCATAGTCGCCACGACCGAGGTAGACGTCGCCGTTGGGGGCGCTCTTGTCACCCGCGCTGCGCGTCACCGCGCTACTGTAAAGGTCGCGCCACATCGGCTTGTTCTTGTCCAGCTTGCCAGCCGCGAACGCCTCGTCGAGCACGGCCTTGGCTTCGCCGGGAAGACCGCGGGTCATCAGCACATCGACATAGGGGTAATAATCAGCCTCGCCCTCGAAGCTGGATGTCGCGCGCTGGAGGCGGAACAGGTCGACCTTGTCGGTCGCGGGCAGATTGCCGACCTGCTCGGTGATCTTTATCGCGGCGCGCCAGTTCTTCGGGTTGGGCGCTGCCTTGAGGTTCGCCACGGCAAGATCGCGGGCGACCGGCAGACGAGCATTGTACGCAAAGGCCAGGGCGCGATCGGAGACCTTCTGGTCGACGGGCTTGCCCGCCGCCTGATCGAGGGCCATCGCCTTCTGCAGGGCCGCGACCGCTTCGGCAGGACGCTTCTGGCGGTTACGAAGTTCGCCGAGGACCAGGTAATAGTCGCTCTTGTTCGGATCGGCCGCAAGCGCCTGTTCGATCTGGGTTGCCGCCTTGGCCGATGCCGCGGCGTCGGCCGCACCCTTGTTGTAATTGATCTTGGCGGCATTGAACGACAGGTTTGCAAGGTCGGCTCCCTGCGCGAGACCGGTGCCGAGCATGCCTTCGAGCACGGCGAGCAACTGGTCATCGTTCTTGGATGCCACGGCGGGCTTCAGCTGGAGCTGGTAGGCATAATAGCGGTCCGCCGGCGTCTTGGCGGCGGCAAGCGCGGCTTGCGACAGGGCCGGAATCTCCGCGGTCTTATTCTCGTTTACCGCCTTCTGCAGCGCGGCAAGCGCTGGTCGGGCTTCCTTCGACGGGGCTGGAATGCTTGAGGCAGGCGCTGCCTGTGCAAGGGCAGGCACCGGCGCAGCTGCGGTGACGAGGAAGGCGGCAAGCAAAGCTTTGGCCCTGATCGACATGGGAAGTGATCCTCCTTGATTTGACGAGCGGCCTTTAGACTGCCCGTGCTTCACTCGCCAGCCTCAAGCCGATTCTCCGTGAACCTTCATTGAACCGTGGCTTTTGAAGGGGTTAGCAGCCGGTATGGACGGATGGGCCCGCGCTTTGCTAGCCGCCCTCCTCTGTGATCATTCTTCTTTCCCCAGCCAAGACCCTCGATTTCGCCACTCCCTTCACGGAAGAGGCGACCCCGCCGCGCTTCGAGCGTGAGGCCGCCAGCATCGCCCGTGCGGCGGCGAAGCTCAGCCCAGCCGACCTGTCGGGACTGATGCACATCTCCGATAAATTAGCCGACCTGAATGCGACGCGCTTTCGCGGTTTCCGCAAGGCCGAGCAGCGGCCCGCCATCCGGGCCTTCGCCGGGGACGTCTATCGCGGCTTCGATGCGGCCAGCGCGGACGAGGAGACGATCGGCTTCGCCCAGGACCACCTGCGGATCCTGTCGGGGCTGTACGGCGTACTGCGCCCACTCGACGCGATGCGGCCCTACCGGCTGGAAATGGGGACCGGGTGGAGCCCTAGCGGCGGCAAGCTGGTCGAGCATTGGGGGCGCAAGGTCGCTCGGGCGATGCTGAGCGATCTCAAATCCGACGGCTCGGGCCTGCTGATGAACCTTGCCAGCAACGAATATTTCGCGGTGGTGCAGCCGTTCTTGCCGAGGAAGGGCGTGACCCTGGTCAGTCCGGACTTTCGAGTTCGAACGGCCAAAGGTCTGCAGTTTCAGAGCTTCACCGCCAAGATCGCGCGCGGCACCATGGCGCGCTGGTTGTGCGAGGAGCGGGTCGCGGATCTCGAAGCGGTGAAGGGCTTCGATCGCGATGGTTGGACCTATGATGCCGACGGCGGCACCGCGGCGCGTCCGCTGTTCGTCCGCGACTAGGGTCTGCCCTCAAGGAATCTCTCGCGCGTACACGTGCGCGATGCTAGGCCTGTGCGCTCAACGATAATTACAAGCTTAGGACTGTTTCTTGGCCACTGAAGCCCCGGCGGGCATCCCGCCTTCGAGCGACGCGATCCTGCCCATCTCCATCGTCGAGGAGATGAAGACCAGCTACCTCGATTATGCGATGAGCGTCATCGTCAGCCGCGCGCTGCCCGATGTGCGCGACGGTTTGAAGCCGGTTCACCGCCGCATCCTTTATTCGGCCAGCGAGAACGGGTTCGTCTATAACCGGCCCTACCGTAAGTCGGCCCGCATCGTCGGCGACGTGATCGGTAAGTACCACCCGCACGGCGACACCGCGATCTACGATGCGCTGGCGCGGATGACTCAGGACTGGTCGATGCGGGTGCCGCTGATCGACGGCCAGGGCAACTTCGGCTCGATGGATCCCGACCCGCCCGCCGCCATGCGTTACACCGAGGCGCGGCTGGCCAAGGTCGCGGGCTTCCTGCTCGACGACCTCGACAAGGACACGGTCAACTTCCAGCCCAATTACGATGCGTCCGAGCGCGAGCCGCAGGTTCTTCCAGCGCGCTTCCCCAACCTGCTGGTCAACGGCGCCGGCGGAATCGCGGTCGGCATGGCGACCAACATTCCGCCGCATAACCTCGGCGAAGTGATCAACGCCTGCCGCGCCTACATCGACGATCCGGCGGTGACGTCCGAACAGTTGATGGAGCATGTGAAAGGGCCGGACTTCCCGACCGGCGCCATCATTCTCGGCACCGCCGGGATCCGCTCGGCCTACACCGCCGGGCGCGGTTCGGTCGTGGTGCGCTCGCGCTACAAGATCGAGGAAGGCCGCGGCGACCGCAAGTCGATCGTCCTCACCGAAATCCCCTACCAGCAGGGCAAGAATGCGCTGGTTGAGAAGATCGCCGAGGCCGCCAAGGAAAAGCGGATCGAGGGCGTGTCCGACATCCGCGACGAATCGAACCGTGAAGGCGTCCGGGTCGTCATCGAGCTGAAGCGCGACGCCACCCCCGAGGTGGTGCTGAACCAACTGTGGCGGCACACCCCGGCGCAGGGCTCCTTCCCCTGCAACATGCTGGCGATCCGCGGCGGCCGGCCCGAAACGCTGGCGCTGCGCGACATCATCGAGAGCTTCATCAAGTTCCGCGAGGAGGTCATCACCCGTCGTTCCAAGTTCGAGCTGATGAAGGCCCGCGACCGGGCCCACATCCTGCTCGGCCTGGTTGTTGCGGTGACTAATCTCGACGAAGTGGTGCGAATCATCCGCGGCTCCGCTTCGCCTGCCGAGGCGCGCGAGGCCTTGCTGTCGCGAGAGTGGCCGGGCGACGAGATCCGCCCCTACATCCGGCTGGTCGAAGCGGTCGAGGCCCATGCCGTCGGCGCCGACTACCGGCTCAGCGAGACGCAGGTGAAGGCGATCCTCGACCTGCGGCTGCACCGCCTTACCGCGCTCGGGCGCGACGAGATCGGCAACGAGCTCGAGGGCCTTGCGACCATCATCACCGACCTGCTCGAGATCCTCGGCAACCGCGCTCGACTGTACGAAGTGATGCGCGAGGAGCTGGACGAGGTCGACCGCGAATTCTCGACCCCACGCAAGACCGAGCTTGCGGCGGCGTTCGACGGGATCGACGATGAAGACCTGATCGAGCGCGAGGACATGGTCGTGACGGTGACCATGACCGGCTACATCAAGCGCACCGCTTTGTCGGTGTTCCGCGAACAGAAGCGCGGCGGCAAGGGCCGCTCGGGCATCGCCACCAAGGACGAGGATGCGGTCACCAACCTCTTCGTCACCTCGACCCACAATCCGGTGCTGTTCTTCTCCAACCTCGGCCGGGTCTACCGGATGAAGGTGTGGCGCCTGCCCGAAGGCGGTCCGACCGCCAAGGGCCGGCCGATGATCAACCTCCTGCCTCTACAGGCGGGTGAAGTCATCACCACCGTGCTGCCGCTGCCCGAGGACGAGGAAAGCTGGGGCGCGCTGCACCTGATGTTCGCCACCGCCCACGGCGCGGTCCGGCGCAACAGCATGGACGCGTTCAAGAACATCCCCACCGCCGGCAAGATCGCGATGAAGTTCGGAATCGCCGATGAAGGCGAGGAAGAGGATGCCACCGACCGCCTGATCGGCGTGGCCTTGTGCAGCGAGGGCGACGACGTCCTGCTTGCCACCCGCAACGGCAAGGCGATCCGTTTCATGTCGACCGCAATCCGCGAGTTCCAGTCGCGCAGTTCGACCGGCGTGCGCGGCGTGCGGCTGCTCGGCGACGACGAGGTCATGTCGATGTCGATCCTGCGCCGCGTCGGCACGGAGGCGGAGGAGCGCGAGGCCTATCTGCGCAGTCCCAAGTGGCGCGACAACAGCTCCGCCGAGGGTCTCGACGAGGAGCGCTACAACTTCATCGCCGACAATGAGCAGTTCATTCTGACCGTTACCGAAAACGGGTTCGGCAAGCGCACCAGCGCCTACGAATATCGCCGCACGGGCCGCGGCGGCCAGGGTATCACCAACATCGATACGTCGGAACGCAATGGCCGGGTGGTCGCGAGCTTCCCGGTCAAGCCGGGCGAGCAGATCATGCTGGCGACCGACCAGGGCAAGATGATCCGCACCACGGTGGGTTCGATCCGGATTGCTGGGCGCAACACCCAGGGCGTCATGATCTTCCGCGTCGGATCGTCCGAGCATGTCGTTTCCGTCGCCAAGATCGACGAGGAGGACGAAGTCGAGGTCGAGGCGATCGTCGACGGCGAGGTCGCGCCGGACGACGGCGCCAACACCGCTGAGCAGGAACTCGACAAACCGGTGGATCCGGGCGTCAACGAGGAGTGAAGGTGGCGCTCCGGTACGAGCCGGAGCGCAACCCTCCCTCTCCCCATCCGTTCACTCCTCGACACAATAGAGGAGGTCCCATGCCCATTCCCAATCGTGCGCTCGTGTTGGTGGTCGACGGCCGCAAGATGCTGTTCTTCCGCAACCATGGCGATACGAACCAGATCGACCTGCGAACCGAAGCGCATGAAGAGCGCGACGACGCCAATCACGACGGCGATCTGAAGACCGATGCCCCCGGCACGTCGCACAGCAGCGTCGGGACGGCCCGGTCGAGCATGGAAGAAACCGACTTCAAGCAGCAGGAAGAAGACGCCTGGGTCAAGGACGTGGCCGAGAAGCTGAGGCTGCGCGCGCTTCGCGGCGACTTCGAGCATCTGTGCATCGTTGCTCCGCCCAAGGCGCTCGGCGTGCTCCGCAAGGCTCTCCACAAGGAAGTCGAGAAGCGCGTCGTGTGCACGATTAACAAGGAGATGAGCGGCCGTCCGATCCCCGAGATCGAGGCGCTGATCGTCAGCCACACCAAGGCGGAAGAACCCGCCGACGTATAATCCGAAGGGTGGCCGCGTTCTGCAAACAACTCGCAACAGGAACGGCCACCCTCCCCCACCCGTTTCGCAGCCAACTCATCACCCACAAGGGAGACACAGCATGGCAACGCGTAACGACAGCCGTGAGCGCAACCGCTCGACAACCAAGAAGAACACCAACAACCGCAACGGCGAGCGCAGCGCGTTCAGCTTCGGCGATAGCGACAGCGGAGCGCTTCCGCTGCTAGGCGCGCTGGCGGCCGGCGCCGCGATCGGCATCGGTGCCAATTGGGCCCGCAAGTTTCTCCAGCAGACGTCCGAATCGATGATGGCGGGCAACGAATGGGACTCGATCCTGGCGCTCGAGCACAAGGCGACGCTGGCAAAGTTCGACCTGCTGCTGGCGACCGAGGACAGTGACACCGGCAAGCGCGCCGCGTTGGTCAAGACCATCCACTATGCGCTGAACAAGCATGCCCACCAGGAAGAGCAAGTCGTTTACCCGGCGCTCCGCCAGGCCAACGAAACGGTCGACGCCGACCACCTCGAACATGAGCATGGCTATGTGAAGACCTACCTGTATCGCCTTGAAAACATGGAAAAGGACAGCCCCGAGTTTCTTCCCACCGTGCGCGAATTCCGTGACCTGATCGAGCAGCATGCGCGGATGGAAGAAGAGCAGGTCTATCCGCGCTTCAAGAACTCGCTGAGCGAGGAGCAGAACGCCAAGATCACCAGCCTGATGAACAAGGAAGGCATGAAGATGAACTGAGGCCCGCTGGCCTACCAGTTCGTCACGGAGAGCCCCCGGCAGCGATGCCGGCGCTCTTTCGTTTCCAGCGCCTAACCAACCAGCCGTAGTTGCTCTGCTGCCGCGAGGGTTACGCCGCCCTCACCGACGAAGCGCTCGAGCCGGGCCCCCAGTTCGGCATCGACGGCGAAGCGGCCGGGCAGCAGCAATTGCGCGGTCCGCTCTTCGCTGACCCCGACCACCAGCCGGACGATCCCGCTGCCGACCGGCAGGGATTTGAGCTCAGCCACCACGGCGGGCAGAGCGCCTTCGTCCGGGCAGCGAATGGTCAGCTCGACCCGGCTACGGCGGGCCAGTTCGTCGAGCGGCTGGAAGCGCTTGATGGTCACCCGCGGCTGTTCCTCGCCCGGACGGCGGTCGAGTTCGACCGAAAGCAGACCGCACTGCCCGGCCTTGGCCGCCGCCTCGACCATCGCGGCTGCTTCGTCGTCGAACACCGTGGCGTCGAACTGCCCGCCGCCGTCGCTGAAGCGGGCCATCATGAAGCGACGCCCCTTCTGCGAAGTGCGCCAGCGCGCTTCCTCGACCAGGCCCGCCATGCTCGCGGCGCCGCGTCCGTCGGCGGGAATATTGACCTGCCCGAGGTCGGTCGATTGCCGGACCTTGTGCGCGGCCAGCAGGTGTTTGTGCTGGTCGACCGGATGGGCGGAGAAATAGAAGCCGAAGGCGTCGCGCTCGCCCGCCATCCGCTCGGCCAGGGTCCAGCGCGCGTCGCGCGGCAGGCGGATCGGCACGACATCGGCAGAGCCATCGTCGCCCCCGCCGCCGAACAGGCCTCCCTGCCCGCTGGTCTTCTCCTGATGCGCGCTGGCGGCATGGGCGAGGATCGTCTCGGCCCCGGCATGCACCGAAGCGCGGTCGGGATTGAGGCTGTCGAGCGCCCCGGCGGAGGCCAGGCTTTCGAGCTGGCGGCGATTGAGGATCCGGGGATCGATCCGGGCGGCAAAATCCTCCAGGCTGGTGAAGGGCGCCTTTGTGCGCTCGGTGACCAGCTCCTCCATCGCCTTTTCGCCCACGCCCTTGAGCGCGCCCAAGGCATAGCGGACCCCGCCGTCCTGCACGTCAAATGCTGCCTCGCTGGCATTGACGTCGGGCTGGAGCAGGGTCTGACCCATGCGGCGAAGGTCGTCGACGAACAGGCAGAGCTTGTCCGTCTGGTGGAGGTCGTAGCTCATCGAAGCGGCGTAGAATTCGGCCGGGTGGTGCGCCTTCAGCCAGGCGGTGTGATAGGCGACGAGGGCGTAGGCGGCGGCGTGGCTCTTGTTGAAGCCGTAGCCGGCGAACTTGTCGATCAAGTCGAACAACTCGTTGGCCTTGCCCGGCTTGATCTCCTGCCGACCGCAACCCTCGACGAAGCGGGCGCGCTGGGCGTCCATCTCACTCTTGATCTTCTTGCCCATCGCGCGGCGCAGCAGGTCGGCTTCACCAAGGCTGTAACCGGCCAGCACCTGCGCGGCCTGCATCACCTGTTCCTGGTAGACGAAGATGCCGTAGGTTTCCTTTAGCACCTCTTCGAGCAGGGGGTGAGGATATTCAATCGGTTGGCGGCCATTCTTGCGATCGCCGAACAGCGGAATATTATCCATCGGGCCGGGCCGATAGAGCGAGACCAGCGCGATGATGTCGCCGAAGCTAGTCGGCCGCACCGCCGCCAGCGTCCGCCGCATCCCGTCGGATTCCAACTGGAACACCCCCACCGTATCGCCCCGCTGCAGCAACTCGTAGATGGCGGGATCGTCCCACGTGAGCTTGGCGTAATCGACTTCGATCCCGCGCTTGGCGAGCAAGCGCTGGCCTTCCTTCAGAACCGACAGCGTCTTGAGGCCGAGGAAGTCGAACTTCACCAGCCCCGCGCCCTCGACATATTTCATGTCGAACTGGGTGACCGGCATGTCCGAGCGCGGATCGCGGTGGAGCGGGACGAGCTCCTGCAGCGGGCGGTCGCCGATCACCACGCCGGCGGCGTGGGTGGAGCTGTGGCGCGGCAGACCCTCCAGCTTCATCGCCAGGTCGAATAGCCGCTTCACCTGCGGCTCGTTCTTCACTTCCGCCGCCAACTCACTGACGCCGTTCAGGGATCGCTCCAGCGTCCACGGATCGGTCGGGTGGTTGGGGACGAGCTTTGCCAGCCGGTCGACATGGCCGTAGCTCATCTGCAGGACGCGCCCGGTGTCCTTCAGCACCGCGCGGGCCTTCAATCGTCCGAAGGTGATGATCTGCGCCACCTTGTCCCGGCCGTACTTGGTCTGGACGTAGCGGATGACCTTGTCGCGATGGGTTTCGCAGAAGTCGATGTCGAAGTCGGGCATCGACACGCGTTCGGGGTTGAGGAAGCGTTCGAACAGCAGGCCGAGTTCAAGCGGGTCGAGGTCGGTGATCAGCAGCGCCCAGGCGACCGCCGATCCAGCGCCCGAACCGCGGCCCGGACCGACCGGAATGTCATTGGCCTTGGCCCAGCCGATGAAGTCGGCGACGATCAGGAAGTAGCCGGCGAACCCCATGCGGATGATGACATCGAGTTCGAAGTCGAGCCGCTCGCGATAGGTCGGCTTCTGCTCTTCCGTATAGTCGGCGATGCGCAACTCGAGCCCGGCGTGGGCGGCCTTGCGCAGCGCCTCGTCCTCGTTTTCCCCCATCCGCGGCAGGATCGGGCGCCGCTTGGGCGCGGCGACGGCGCAGCGGCGGGCGACGACCAAGGTGTTCGACAGCGCTTCGGGCAGGTCGTCGAACAGCGCCGCCATCTCCGCC
Organism: Sphingomonas glaciei; assembly: GCF_023380025.1. NCBI lineage: Bacteria > Pseudomonadati > Pseudomonadota > Alphaproteobacteria > Sphingomonadales > Sphingomonadaceae > Sphingomonas > Sphingomonas glaciei. Next base: position 660,191 of record NZ_CP097253.1, on the reverse strand, counting down.
TCGCCCTTGAGCCAGGCGTGTTCGCTCGAACGGGGGCGTTCGGCCTCATCGACGTACGCGCTGTTGGCGATGCACAGCATGGCGTCATGCGCGGCGTGGAAATGTGGCTCGGCGTAGAGCGCCGGATTGGTCGCGACCAGTGGCAGGCCCTGCGCATAGGCGAGGTCGAGCAGCGCGCCCTCCGCGGCCTCTTCGGCGGCGTCGCCGCGGCGGCAGACCTCGACATAAAGGCGATCGGGGAACAGGCGGGCGAGGGTCTGGAGGGCATCGCGGGCCTTGGCCGCCTGGCCGTCGGCGAGCAGGCGGACGACCGCCCCCTCCCCGCCCGCGGTCAGCGCTAACAGGCCGTCGGAATGGCCGGCGAGGTCATCGAGCGTGACATGCGGCGTCAGATGGTCGGGGCGCTCCATATGCGCCTTGCTCACCAGCCGGCACAGGTTGGCATAGCCCGCCTCGTCCTTGGCCAGCAGCACCAGCCAGTCGACGCTCTCCTTGGCCCCGCCCCATTCCGCCGGGCGTGCGATCCCGAGGGTGGCGCCGACGATCGGCTGCACTCCCGCGTCCATCGCCGCGTCGCTGAAGGCCATGGCCGCATACAGCCCATTGCGGTCGGTCAGCGCGACCGCAGGAAAGCCCCGCTTGGCCGCGGTCTTGGCCAGGTCTTTGGGCTCGATCGCCCCTTCGAGCATCGAGAAACAAGACAGGACGCGAAGGGGAACGAAAGCCATGGCCGAGGTCTAAAGATGGGGCCTGCCCATGGGAAGCGGAAGAGCGCGACTTATCCCCAACATCGTCGCGCCCGAGGCGCTACTGATCGCGCCAGCGACCGTCGGCGATGTCCCTGATCTCGCTGATCCGGCCGCGATAGGCGTCCGCCACGCAGGCGTCGTTGCGGCAGCGATCGCGATAGGTGAGGAAGCGGCTGCGGGTCCGCTCCAGCAGCGCCTTGGCGTCACGATCCGCGCCGCGATAGGCCGTCCCGTAGAAGGTCGCCATCTGCCGGTCGAGCGCGGCCAGTTCGGAGCTATTGCAGACCGCGATCTCGCCGCGGGTCCGCGCCCGGGCGCAATTGAAGCTTGGCCGCACGGAAGCAGTTGGCGGGACCACCGCGGGTGGCGGAGGCGAGCGTTCGGGCGCCGCCTCGACGGGGCGCGGTGCCTCGGCCGGCGGCGGCGCCGGGTTGATCGGCCCGACCGGAGGCACGTTGCCTCCGGGGGAAACAGGCTCGATGGCTGGCTGAGTGCTGTCGGTCGTCGCGGGGGCAGCGGCGCCAATCCGGGCGAGCGTCGCGAGCGGGACGGTGATGCCTTCCGCGCCGGTCAGGGTCACGACGTCGCCGCTGCTGTCGGCCGCGGGCTGTAGGTTGTAGCCCAGACTGGCGGTGAGCGTGCGGCGACCGCCGACCACCTGCACGCCGGGCGGCAGGTCGAGCGCGACGTCGGCGGTGCAACTGACCCGTTCCAGACCGGCATCCTGCTCGCGCAGGACAGGCTTGGTCACCCGAAGCGCGGAATAGCCGGACAGTTGGTCGAACGCGGCCTGGTTCGAACCGCGGGTCACGGCGGCCTGGCGGAACAACTCGCGCTTGATGAGATCGTAGGTGGCGGGCGCGGCGCAGCGCGCTTCGGGGTCGGCCGCGGCGGCGGTTTCCTCGTCCGTGCCCTCGCTGTTGTTGCCGAGCGCGTCGGAACCCGGGCCCGAGCGGGTCAGCGACAGCCCGAACAGGATCGCACCGAGCAGCAACAGTCCGCCGACGATCAGCAGCCAGCGGTTAGGACCGCTTGGCCCCGGACCTCGGCCATTACCCGGCCTTGGTGGCTGGAGCCCGCGATCGAATGGGTCGGGCTCGGCATAGCGCTGCTCCTGCCGCTGGTCCTGGCGCTGATCGTAGCGCGGGTCCGGGCCGCGGCGCTCACCGCCTCGGTCATCGGCAAAACGCGGGTCGAAGCCGCCGGGCGGCGGGTTGTTGCGATCAAAGGGAGGACGCTGGACCATGGGCGGACGAACGCTTCAGGCGGGCTTTGGTCCCAGCGGCTCGAGCCGCCCTTCGTGAAGGCGGATCACCCGGTCCATTTTGAGCGCCAGCCGCTCGTTGTGCGTGGCAACCAAGGCGGCGCTGCCTTCCTCGCGGACGAGGCTGAGGAATTCGGCCAGGACGACATTCGCGGTATGCTCGTCGAGGTTGCCGGTCGGCTCGTCGGCGAGGATCAGCGGCGGGCGGTTGGCTAGCGCACGGGCAACCGCAACGCGCTGCTGCTCGCCGCCGCTGAGCTTGGCCGGGCGGTGGCTGAGGCGATGCCCGAGACCGAGTGCGGTCAGCAGCGCGACCGCCCGCTCCTTGGCTGGCTCGGGATCGGTGCCGCGGATCAGCTGAGGGAGGGTGACGTTTTCGATCGCGGTGAAATCGGGCAGCAGGTGATGGAACTGGTACACGAACCCCAGTGCCTCACGGCGAAGGTCGGTGCGCCCGTCGGTATCGAGCGCTTCGGCCTGCGTGCCATTGATCCGGATCGACCCTTCGAACCCGCCCTCAAGCAGCCCGACCGCCTGAAGCAGGGTCGACTTGCCCGACCCCGAGGGCCCGAGCAGCGCGACGATCTCGCCCGGCTGCACCGCCAGGTCGACCCCGCGCAGGACCGAAATGGTGACGTCACCCTGGGTAAAGCTGCGCCGCAGCTCGCGGGTTTCGAGGACCGGCTCACTCATAACGAAGCACCTGTACCGGGTCCGTGCTCGCCGCCTTCCACGCCGGGTAGAGCGTGGCGAGGAAGCTCAGCACGAAGGCGGTGACGACGATCACGGTGACCTCCACCGGATCGGTCTTGCTCGGCAGTTCGCTGAGGAAGCGCACGCTCGGGTCCCACAGATTCTGGCCGGTCAGCCACTGAATGGCGTCGACGATCGGCTGACGGAAGAACAGGAAGATCGCCCCCAGCAGCAGGCCGAGCAGGATGCCGAGCGAGCCGATGGTGGTGCCGACGGTGACGAACACCTTCATCATGCCGCGGCGGCTGGCGCCCATGGTGCGCAGGATGGCGATGTCGCGGGTCTTGGCGCGGACCAGCATGATCAGGCTCGACAAGATGTTGAACACCGCGACGAGGATGATCAGCGACAAGACCACGAACATCGCGACCCGCTCGACCTCCAGCGCCTCGAAAATGGCGGCGTTCATGCTGCGCCAGTCGACCGCGGCGCCCCTGCCCTGCACGAGCTGGGTCAGCGGGCCCATCTGGTCGTCGATCTTGTCGGGCTCCTCAACCTTGACCTCGACCATGCCGACCGCGTCGCCCAGCATCAGCAGGGTCTGAGCGTCCTCCATCGGCATGATCACGAAGGCATTGTCATAATCGTAGACGCCGACCTCGAAGGTGGCGGCGACGGTATAGCTGACGATCCGCGGGACGGTCCCGACCGGGGTCGAGCGGCCCTCAGGGCTGATTAGGCTGATCTCGCCGCCGGGAAAGGTGCCGAGCTGGGCGGCGAGACGGCTACCGATCGCGACGCAGTTGCAGCCGGGGGTGAGGTTGGCGAGGCTGCCGCTCTTGATGCCGCCGCTCAGCACCGGGTTGGCGCGCATGTCGCTGACCCGCATGCCGCGCACCAGCACGCCTTCGACACGGCCGTTGGAACTGGCCATCAGCGGCTGCTCGATCAGCGGCAGGGCGGAGGTGACGCCGGGCACCTTGCGGGCATTGTCGGCGATGCCCTGCCAGCCCTCTAGCCGGCCTTCGTAGCCTTGCAGGATCGCATGGCCGTTCAGCCCCGCGGTCTTCTCGAACAGTTCGGCGCGGAAGCCGTTCATCACGCTCATCACGATGATCAGCGCGGCGACGCCAAGGGCGACCGCGGCCAGGCTGATCATCGAGACGAGGAAGATGAAGCGCTCGCCCTCGCCCTTGCCGGGGAGGAGGTAGCGCTTGGCAATGATCCGCTCGTAGCGGGAGAGGATCATGCGGTCAGCCTCGGCGTCGTTAAGCGCTCGACCGCGCTCTCGAGGGAGATGTCCTGCTTCTCGCCGGTGCGGCGGTCCTTGAGTTCGACCGTTCCGGCCGCCAGCCCGCGTGGGCCGATGATGACCTGCCTAGGCAGCCCCATCAGGTCCATGCCTGCAAGCTTGGCCCCGCCCCGCTCGTCGCGGTCGTCGTAGAGCGTCTCGACCCCGGCGGCGGTGAGCTTGTCGAAGAGGTCGCTCGCAGCTGCCTGCGAAGCCGCATCGTCACCGCGCATGGTGACGATACCGACCTGCCACGGCGCCACTGCATCGGGCCAGATGATGCCATTGTCGTCATGGCTGGCCTCGATGATCGCGCCAACCAGCCGGCTGACCCCGACGCCATAGCTGCCCATGTGCGGCGCGACGTTCGCGCCGTCGGGACCCGATACCTTGAGGCCCATCGCGTCGCTGTACTTAGTGCCGAAGTAGAAGATGTGGCCGACTTCGATCCCGCGTCCTGTGCGGCGGCTGGCCTCGGGAAGCTCGGCCCACTTGGCTTCGTCGTGGGTCTCGTCAGTCGCCGCGTAGGTAGTGTTGACGCGGTCGAACAGGCCTTTCAGCCCGGCCTCGTCGGCATAATTGAGGTCCGCCTGGCTCCAGTCGAAGCTATCATAGGCGGCGTCATAGAAGACCTCGCTCTCGCCGGTCGGGGCAAGCACGATGAACTCGTGGCTGAGGTCGCCGCCGATCGGGCCGTTGGCCGCGCGCATCGGCACCGCCTGGATGCCTAGGCGCTGGAAGGTGCGCAGATAGGCCAGCATCTGCTTGTAATAGCTCAGCCGTGCCCCCGCCTCGTCAAGGTCGAAGCTGTACGCGTCCTTCATCAGGAACTCGCGCCCGCGCATCACCCCGAAGCGGGGACGCACTTCGTCGCGGAACTTCCACTGGATGTGATAGAGCGTGCGCGGCAGCTGGCGGTAGGAGCTGGTGTCGGCCGCGAACAACGAGGTGATCATCTCCTCGTTGGTGGGACCGTAGAGGATCTCGCGGTCGTGGCGATCGCGGATCCGCAGCATTTCGGGACCGTAGGCGTCGTAGCGCCCGCTCCGCCGCCACAGGTCGGCCGACTGCAGCGTCGGCATCAGCAATTCGATCGCGCCGGCGCGGTCCTGTTCCTCGCGGACGATCTGCTCGATCTTCTTCAGCACCCGGTGCCCCAGCGGCAGCCAGGCATAGATGCCGGCGGCGGTCTGGCGGACCAGTCCGGCACGCAGCATCAGCTTGTGGCTGACGATCTGGGCGTCGGCCGGACTTTCTTTCAGGACGGGCAGAAAAGCTTGGGAAAGGCGCATGGATTGGCTCCCTAGAGGGGCCAAGATGAACAGGCAATCGCAGGGGCTTTGTGGCCGGTCCGCCACAGGGGCTGTGCAATATTAGCCACGGGCTTCGGTAAGCTGATGACAAGGCGCGGAAAAGGAGGCACCAACCGCCTCGTTCCAAGCCGCAGCGGCTCTGCTGCCGCGGTAGGTCCAAGGGGGCTGGCGAGCAATCGTCACGCGAAGGCGCCCGGGTTGCCGCAAGGTGGCCCGGGCGTTTTGCGTTGCGGGCGGGTGGGTCGACACCCGTCACCGGCTCTGCTTGTCTGGCCTCATGTCCAGGCGACCTCCTTCAGACCCTCGTTCCCCGATCCAGGAAGGCGGGTCGAGCGGGTTGCTGCCGATATTCCTGCTCGCCGCTGTGCTCGCCCTGATCTTCTGGGGCTGGAAGCAGGATTGGGCGGAAGACACGCCAGCGGAACAGGTCGAGCCCCGGATCGAGCCGCCGCAGCGAATGCCCGTAGAGGAGCCGCCGCCCTTCTCGGCAGCCGAGCCTCCGGCACAGCGGGCACAGGCCAATCTCGCCTCCTACTTCACCGACGACGACTATCCGGTCGACGCGATCCGCAACGAACAGCAGGGCGCAGTCGCCTTCGTCCTTGCCGTTTCGCCTGAGGGCCGGGTCACCAGCTGCCGCATCGCCCAGAGCAGCGGATCGCCTGCGCTGGATGGCACGACGTGCCGGTTGCTCCGCTCCCGCGCCCGCTTCCAGCCGGCGCGCAACGAGGCGGGGCGGGCCGTTCCTGACGAGGTGCGCGGCCGCATCAAGTGGATACTCCCGAGCGGTTGACACCGTCCTATTCGGCCGGTAGCGGACGTTTCAGCGTATTAGCACGATGAAACAAAACAGTTCCCCTCCCGCTCCTACCCGTGATGGCGCCGCGCTTGTCGAGGAGCTTTGCAGCGCCTTGCTCACCCCTCGCTCGGCGGAGGAGATGGCGCGGCTGCTAACCGACCTCTGCACCCCGCAGGAGATCCGTACCTTGGCCGAGCGTTGGCACGTTGCCCGCCTGCTCGACGGGTCGGACCTGTCCTATCGCGACATCCATGACGCCACCGGCGTTTCCACCACCACCATCGTTCGCGTCGCCCGCTTCCTCCGTCAGGAACCCCACCGCGGTTACCGCGCCGCGATCGACGCCCTTCTTGAAAGCCGCCCCGATGCTGATTGACGAAGACCGGCTGCACATCGCCATTCAGAAGAACGGCCGGCTGAGCGACATCAGCCGCGACCTGCTGAAGGGCGCCGGCCTGCGCCTGCAGAACGGCCGCAATGCGCTGACCGCCCGGGTCGAGAATTTCGCCGCCGACATCATGTTCGTGCGCGACGACGACATCCCGACCTTCGTCGCCGACGGCGTGTGCGAATTCGGCATCGTCGGCGGCAACGTGCTGGAGGAGTTTCGGCTGTCCTCACGTGGACCGGCAGTAGAGATCGTCGCCGAGCTCGGCACCGCGCGCTGTTCGCTCAAGCTCGCCGCGCCCGACGCCACTTCGTGGGATGGCCCGCAGAGCCTCGCCGGCCAGCGCATCGCCACCTCTTATCCCCGGATCGTCGAGCGCTGGCTGGCCGAGCGGCGCGTGGACGCCAGCGTGGTTAAGATGAACGGCGCGGTGGAACTTGCCCCGCGGCTCAAGATCGCGCCCTTCATCTGCGACCTCGTCTCGACTGGGGCGACGCTGGAAGCCAACGGCCTGCGTGCGGTCGCTGACGTGTTCGACAGCGAAGCGGTGCTGATCCGCACGACCCGGTCCGTGGCGGCGGTGCGCCAGGAACTGGGCGAAGCTTTGCTCAGTCGCATCCAGGGCGTGCTCGAAACCAAGGACGCCAAATACATCCTGCTCAATGCTTCCTCTGAGTCGCTGCCAGCAATTACGCGCATCCTGCCCGGTGCCGAGGCCCCGACCATCATCCCCCTTCACGGCCGCCCAGGCCACTTTGCGGTGCACGCCGTCGCTCGCGAATCAGTGTTCTGGGAGACGCTCGAGCAACTAAAGGGCGCCGGTGCCTCTGCGATCCTCGTGCTCCCGATCGAGAAGATGATGCTGTGACCCCGCTCATCTGGTCCGAACTGTCCGCCGCCGAGCAGGCGGCCGCCCTCGCCCGCCCACCCGCGCGTCGCTCGCCCGACCTGGTCGCCGGCGTGGCGGCGATCCTCGAAGATGTGCGGAGCGGCGGCTGGGACGCTCTGTGCCGCATCGCCGAGCGGATCGACCGCCAGGCCCCCCAGGCCGTCACGGTCGCACCGCTGGCCGCCGCCGCCCGCTCCGCCCTGCCGGCGGACAGCGTCGCGGCGATGGAGCTCGCTGCCCGCAATATCCGCGCCTTCCACGAGGCGAGCCGCCCGACCGACACCATGGTCGAAACCATGCCCGGCCTCACCGTCGAAAAGGCCTGGCGACCGATCGACCGGGTCGGCCTGTATGTTCCCGGCGGCGCGACGCCTCTATTCTCCTCGCTGCTGATGCAGGCGCTTCCGGCCCGCGCCGCTGGGGTGAAGGACATCGTGGTGGTGACCCCGCCAGCCGCTGCCGTGCTCGACCCCGCCATCGCGCTAGCCGCCGAGCTGTGCGGCATCGAGACCGTGTGGACGGTCGGCGGCGCGCAGGGAATTGCGGCGCTCGCGTTTGGCGCGGGCGATATCCCCGCCTGCCCCAAGATCTGCGGACCAGGCAACGCCTGGGTGGCCGAGGCCAAGGCACAGGTCGGAGCCATGAGTGGCGGACCCGCGATCGACATGCCGGCGGGTCCCTCGGAATTGATGGTGATCGCCGACGCCAGCGCCTCGCCCGCGACGGTCGCCGCCGACCTGCTCAGCCAGGCCGAGCACGATGCCTCGGCGCAGGTCCTGCTGGTGACCGACAGTGCCGCTTTCGCTGGCCGCGTGATCGACGAGCTCGAACGCCAGGTCGCCGACCTTCCCCGCGCCGAGCTTGCCCGCGCCTCGCTCGGTCATGGCCGGGTCATTGTAACTGCCGACCTCGCGGCAGCCGCGGCCATCGCCAACGTTTATGCGCCCGAGCACCTCTGCCTCGCCGTTGACGATACCGAGCCTCTGGTTCGTGTCATTTCCAATGCCGGGGCGATCTTCGCCGGGCACGCCGCGGCCGAGAGTTTCGGGGACTATCTCGCTGGCTCCAGCCACGTCCTCCCCACCGACGGCGCGGCGCGGGCGTGGAGCGGGATCACCGTGCACAGTTTCATGAAGGCGATCAGCATCCAGCGCGTCTCTCCCGCAGCCGGCCGCGCGCTGGCTGCCCCGGCGGCCGCCCTCGCCCGCCTGGAAGCGCTCGAAGCCCACGCCCGCGCCGCCGAAGCGAGGGCCGCGGCATGACCCTCGCCCGCCGCCTCGCCCGTCCCGAGATCCTGGCGCTCGAACCGTTCGACCTCGGCAATCGCGAGCTGGATCCCGACGCGATCAAGCTCGACGCCAACGAAAGCCCGTTCGGTCCGCTGTCGGGCGGGAACATCGCCGCCGGGGTCAATCGCTACCCCGAACCCCAGCCCCAGCGCCTGCGCGCCGTCATGGCGTCACTGTACGGGGTCGGACCCGAGCAGTTCCTGGTCACCCGCGGCGGCGACGACGCCATCGATCTCCTCTGCCGCACCTTCCTGCGTGGGGCCGAAGATAGCGTGGCGGTGACCAGCCCGAGCTTCTCCGCCTATGCCCATTTCGCACGGCTGCAGGGCGCGAGCATTCTCGACGTCCCGCTCGACGCCGCCGACTTCACCCTCGATGCTGCGCGGGTGATCCGCGAGGTGCAGGCTAATCCCTGCTGCAAGCTGCTGTTCCTGTGCACGCCCAACAATCCGACCGGGACGGCGGTCGACCCGGCAACCGTGCTGCAGATCGTCGATGCGCTGCCGGACGTAATGGTGCTCGCCGACGAGGCCTATCTCGAGTTCGGCGACACGCCGAGCCTGGCGGCCGAAGCGGTCGCCCGCCCCAATCTGCTGGTACTCAAGACCCTGTCCAAGGCCTTCGCGTTGGCCGGCGCGCGGGTCGGCGGGCTGGTCGGTCCTGCCGAGACGCTGGAGATCGTCGCACGTGCGTTGCCGCCCTATCCGCTGCCGACCCTGTCGATCGCCGCCGCGCTGGAAGCGTTGCAGCCGGCCCGCCGGGCGGTGCACCGCGAGCGCATCGCGCAACTGCTGGCCGAGCGCGAGCGCGTGGCGCCGCTACTCGCCAGCTCCCCATTCGTCCGCCTCGTTCACCCCAGCGCCGGCAATTACCTGTTCCTCGAAACCGGCGAGACCGAGCAGCTGGCCGCCCGCCTCGTCGCCGACGGCGTGCGGGTGCGCTATCGCCCGCAGGCCGCGCCGGGGGGTATTCGCCTGACCATCGGCACCCGGCAGGAGAATGACGCCGCCCTCGCCGCGTTCGGCGTGGCGGTGGCGCAAGCCGCTCCTCGCACCGCCGAGATCGCGCGGGACACCAAGGAGACGCGGATCGCGCTGGCGATCAATCTCGACCGCGCCGAACCGCGGCGGATCGACACCGGTATACCCTACTACGACCACATGCTTGACCAGGTCGCGGCGCATGGCGGCTTCAGCCTGGTGCTGAGCTGCCAGGGCGACCTCGAGATCGATCCACACCACAGCATCGAGGATGTCGCGATCGCGCTCGGCAGCGGGCTGAAGTCGGCGCTAGGCGACAAGCGCGGGATCGGCCGCTTCGGCTTTGCGCTGCCGATGGACGAGACCGAGGCGCAGGTCCTGATAGACCTGTCCGGACGGCCCTTCTCGCGGTTCGAAGGGACGTTCCTGGCCAGCCATATCGGTGATTACCCGACCGAGATGACGCCGCACGTCTTCCGCAGCCTCGCCGACAGCCTCGGCGCCGCCATCCACGTCAAGGTCAATGGCGAGAACGACCATCACAAGGTGGAGGCCTGCTTCAAAGCCTTTGGCAGGGCCCTGCGTCAAGCGCTTGCGATCGAAGGCAAAGGTGACACGCTGCCGAGCACCAAGGGCATGCTGTGACCGCCGTCACGCTGGTCGATCTCGGCTATGGCAACCTCGGTTCGATCGAGACCTCGCTGCGCCGTTTAGGCGCGGAGGTCACGCGGGCCAGTGACCCGGAAGGCATTGTCGAAGCCGAGCGGCTGCTTCTGCCCGGCGTCGGTGCCGCTCGTTTCGCGATGGAGCGGATCGGGCAACTCGGCCTCCGCGATGCACTACGCGACTTCAAGCGCCCGGCCCTCGGCATCTGCCTTGGCATGCACCTGCTGTTCGAACACAGCGAGGAAGGCGAAGTCGAAACGCTCGGGTTGCTGCCCGGCACCGTCCGCCAACTCCAGCCCGCACCGGGGATCACCATCCCGCATATGGGGTGGAGCAAGCTTGAGGTCGCCGCGCAAAATGTCGGCTTAAGCTCCGGCGATTACGTCTATTTCGCGCATAGTTTCGCCGCGCCGGATGTTTCTGCCACCGTCGCCATCGCCCAGCATGGCGTCCGGATCCCGGCGGTGGTCCGATCAGGCAACTGGACCGGGGCACAATTCCATCCCGAGCGCTCCGGCCCGGTCGGTACCCGTTTCCTTTCATCCTGGCTTTCGACATGATCCTTTACCCTGCCATGGACCTCATCGGTGGGCGCATTGTGCGCCTGCGCCAGGGTCGCTTCGACGAGGTCACCTTCTACGACCCGGCGCCGCGCAACGCCCTCCGCGGCTTCGCCGAGGCCGGCGCCGAATGGGCGCATGTCG